>NZ_JYMS01000035.1:0-187984 GCF_000938285.1 Bradyrhizobium sp. LTSP857
TCATTTCATCCCCTGTTGTCCTCTGTTTTTTCATGCGGAGACGGACTCCTGGCGTTGTGCGGCCAATGCGCCGGCCGCACGCCGTAGGTTGTAGGCGCAGCAGGCCAGCACGATGTGCACCTGATTGCGCTCGAAGTTGAAGAAGCGCATCCGCCGGAGACCATAATGCTCCTTGAACACGGCGTACGGACGCTCGACGGCGGCGCGCACCTTGGCGATTAGTTTGTTGCGCAGCTTCTGCCGCGGCGGCAGTTCGGGATGATGCTTGTTGGGCCGATGCATCAGGCGGTCCTTGATGCCAGCTTCTTTAAGACGCGCGTGCCGGGCATGCGTGTAGTAGGCCTGATCGCCATAGACCGCGGCCTCATCGCCGCAGAACAGACGATCCGCTGGCTCGGTATCGGTGATTGAGGCGTCCGTCACATGGACGCGACGAATGAGGGTGTGACCTGCATCCACGCCCGTGTGGATTTTATAGCCGAACACGCTCTTTTTGCCTTTCCGGCCCCAGCGAGCATCGCGATCCGCAGATGGTTTGGGTGGCGTATCCTCGCCATCCTTGCGTGCCTTGCGGGGCGGAGTGGCTCGTGCCGCGATTAACGAGGCGTCGACCAGCGTTCCCTGCTTGAGGATCAGCTTCTTGGCCTCCAACTGCCGATTGATCTCAGTGAAGATCTTCTCGATCAGACCGTCCTTGGCGAGTTCCTGCCGAAACCGCCACAATGTCGTGTGATCCGGGGTCTGATCGTGCAGGCTCAGACCAACAAAGCGGCGGAACGACAACCGGTCTGCAATGGCCGCTTCCAGCGCGGGATCAGACAGATTGTGCCAGATCCCGGCGAGCAAGCAGCGAAGCAAGACTTCCGCCGGATAGCTGCTGTTGCCGGCACCATCGCCGCCCCGCTTGCCAAGCAGCGAGCGCAGCGGCGCCCAATCCACAACAGCCTCCACCTCATCCAGGATGCTGCTTCGCGGTGCCCGAACCAGGCCATCCGCCAAGCTCATCTGACCGACATTGCGCTCAACCATGGCTCCCCTCGCTAGAATCAGCCATGATTCAAAGAATCACGTGCAGCCGATTGTGCAAAGCCCTCCCTGTGGGAGAGGGTGGCTCGCCGCGAAGCGGCGAGACAGGTGAGGGGTCTCTCTCCGCGTACACACCTCTCGCAGAGAGTTCGCGGAGCCAACCCCTCATCCGGCGCTTCGCGCCACCTTCTCCCGCAAGGGGAGAAGGGGCAGCATGCATCGTGGCAATCAGCTCACTTCATCGTGCACTTGTCGTGAAAGCGATCCTGGTCGTTCTCAACGATCGTCGCGACCGTCTTCAACGCGAGCTGGCCTTCGTCGTCCTTGACCACGTCCTGGAGGTAGAAGCTCTGCACCGGGATGTGGTTGTTGCCGAACTTGAAGGGGCCGCGCAGCGACTTGATGTTGGCCTTTTCCATTTCGGCCTTCATCGCGTCCTTCTTGCTGGTGTCGCCCTTCACCGCGACCACCGCGCTGTTGATGAGCTGGGCCGCGTCATAGGCTTGCGCGCCGTAATAGGTCGGGCGGAGCCCGGTGTACTTCTTGCGATAGTCGGCGACGAAGCGCTTGTTCTGCTCGTTGGGGAGGTCATTGACCCATTCCTGCGCGCCGGGGACGCCGAGCGCGTTCTCCTTCTGGAGCGGCAGCGACAGCTCGTCGACGGTGAACGCCGTGTAGAGTGGCATCGTGCTCTTCAGGCCGGCCTGCGCATATTGGTTGAGGAACTGCACGCCGGCAGCACCGGGATAGAACACGAAGATCGACTCCGCGCCGGATGCGCGCGCCTTGGAGAGTTCGGCGGAGAAGTCGAGCTGGCTCGGCCAGACCGTGTATTCCTCGCCCTTGATCTCGCCCTTGAAGGTGCTCTTGACGCCCGCGAGCATGTCCTTGCCGGCGGCGTAGTTCGGGCCGATCAGGAAGACGCTCTTGACGCCCTTCTGGTTCATGTAGAGGCCCATCGCGGCCGGCGTCTGGTCGTTCTGCCAGGAGGTCGAGAACACGTAGGGCGAACAGAGATCGCCCGCGATCTGCGACGGGCCGGCATTGGCCGAGATCAGGAAGGTCTGCGAGTCCACCGCGGTCTTCAGCGAGGCCAGCAACACGTTCGACCAGATATAGCCGACGATGAAGTCGACCTTGTCGGACTGCACCAGCTTCTCGGTCTTCTGCTTGCCGACATCCGGCTTCTGCCCGTCGTCCTCGTAGATCACCTCGACCGGCTTGCCGTCCATCTTGCGGCCGATGTGGTCGAGCGCGAGCTCGAAGGAGTTGCGCATGTCGTTGCCGATCACGGCGGTCGGGCCGCTGAACGTCGAGACGAAACCGATCTTGATGGTGTCGCCGGCGAACGCCGGGCTTGCCAGCGCAAGCGCAGCCGCGCCCGCCAGCCAGAATGCTGTCCTCATAACCACTCCCCTCCTCATTTATTGACCCCGGGAACGAGGTGATCGCTGTCCCGGGTCTATCTCACTAGAGCGCGAAATCTGTCGAGCTGCCAATGGCTCAGCGCCCGTCCCTGCACCATATTTCGCCCCAATCGGGGATGGCAAGAAATATAATTCTACTCACTTCGACGAAGCCTGCGGCGCTTTTTCGCGGGGCGTACGATACGCCCCGCCTATTTCCCGATTGATGACGGCTATTGGACTGCGGCGCCTTAATCGGCACTTAAATGATAGAGCGAAGCAGCGAGATTCGAGGATGCATCATGGCCGCAACTCCCCATCGCGTCGTTATCGTCGGGGCCGGCTTCGGCGGGCTGGAGACGACCCACTGGCTCGCCGGCAGCCCGGTCGCGATCACGCTGATCGACCGCCGCAATCACCATCTGTTCCAGCCGCTGCTCTACCAGGTCGCGACCGCTTCGCTTGCGACCAGCGAGATCGCCTGGCCGATCCGCCATCTCATGCGCGACCGGCGCGAGGTGACGACACTGTTTGCGACGGTGAGCGGCGTCGACGCCGACAGGCGCACGGTGCTGCTCGATGACGGCAGCGAGGTGCCGTACGACACGCTGGTGCTCGCGACCGGCGCACGGCACGCCTATTTCGGCCATGACGAATGGGAGCAGTTCGCGCCCGGCCTGAAGACGCTGGAGGATGCGACCACACTGCGCCGCCACATCCTGGTGGCGTTCGAGCGCGCCGAGCGCGAGACCGATGCGGCCAAGCGCGCGGCGCGGATGACCTTCGTCATCGTCGGCGCCGGACCGACTGGGGTTGAACTTGCCGGCACCATCGCCGAGATGGCGCATGACACCCTGCCGGATGATTTCCGCAACATCGACACGACCAAGGCGCGCGTGGTGCTGATCGAGGCAGGACCGCGCGTGCTCGCGGGCTTTGCCGACGATCTCTCGGCCTATGCGCAGGCCTCTCTCGAGAAGATCGGTGTCGAGGTCGTGCTCGACCAGGCCGTCACCGAGATCGACCGCGACGGCGTTGTCTATGGTGGACAGCGGCTGAACGCGAAGACCATGATCTGGGCCGCCGGCGTGCGCGCCTCGCCCGCCGCCGAGTGGCTGGGCGCACCGGCCGATCGCGCCGGACGCGTGCAGGTCGAGGCCGACCTGACGATCCCCGGCCATCCCGAGATCTTTGCGGTCGGCGACACCGTCTTGATCAATGCCTGGGATGGCAAGCAGGTGCCCGGCATCGCGCCCGCTGCCAAGCAGCAGGGCCGGCATGTCGCCGAGACCATCAAGGCCCGCCTGCGGGGAGAGCCGACAGGCCCGTTCCGCTACAAACACTCCGGCAGCCTCGCCCAGATCGGCAAGCGCCTCGCAGTGATCGACTTCGGTCGCATCAAGCTGCGCGGCACGATCGCATGGTGGATCTGGGGCATCGCCCACATCTATTTCCTGATCGGCTTGCGCCACCGCCTCAGCGTCGCGCTGAGCTGGCTCTGGATCTACGGCCGCAACCAGCGCGCCGCGCGGCTGATCACGCAGGGAAGCAGCAAGGTGGTGGGGTGAGTCTCCTCTCGTTTCCCGGACGCGGCGCGGCATGAAATGACGCGACGCAGAGCCGGGACCCAGAATTGTGGGCCCCGGCTCTGCAGCGCAGCGCTACGCGCCGCACTGCGTCCGGGGCACGAGACTGCGCTATTTCACCAACGCACACCCACCCTCCGCCAACGGCCGAAACGCTTGATCAGCAGGAATGGTCGAAACCAGCTTGTAATAGTCGTACGGATATTTCGACTCCTCCGGCTTCTTCACCTCGAACAGATACATCGGATGCACGACACGGCCATCCTGGCGGATTGCGGTGTCGCCGAACAATTTGTCCTTGCCTTTGAACTTCTTCATCTCCGGCACGACGTCCTTCGCGTTGTCGCTGCCGGTCGTGGCCACCGCGTTTAGAAAAGCGAGCGTCGAAGCATAGACGCCGGCCTGGTTGCCGCTCGGCATCTTGCCGTTCATGCCGGGCCGCGCGGCAAATCGCTTGGCAAACGCGCGGGTGTCATCGTTCATGTCCCAGTAGAAGGCTTCCATGAGCTGGAGACCTTGCGCGACCTTGATGCCCATGCCGTGGACGTCATTGATGAAGAGCAGGAAGGCAACGAGCTTTTGCCCGCCCTGCTGGATGCCGAACTCGGCCGCCTGCTTCACCGCGTTGATGGTGTCGCCGCCCGCATTCGCGAGGCCGATCACCTGCGCTTTCGAGCCCTGCGCCTGCAACAGGAACGAGGCGAAATCGGAGGTGCCGAGCGGATGTTTGCTGGAGCCGAGCACCTTGCCGCCATGCCCCTCGATGTACTTCTGCGCCTCCGCCTCGATGCCCTTGCCCAGCGCATAATCGACCGTGAGGAAATACCAGTCCTTGCCGCCGCGCGACATCATCGCGGCCGCCGTGGTGTTGCCGGTCGCCCAGGCGTCGTTGACCCATTGAATGGTATTGGGCGAGCAGGCCTTGCCGGTGAGATCGGAGCTGGCCGTCGACGATGCCAGGAACGTCATGCGGCTATCGCGCAGAAGCGTGTTGATGGAGAGGCCTACCGCCGAATTCGGCACGTCGACGATGGCGTCGACGCCCTCGACATCGAGCCATTTGCGCGCGATGGCATTGCCGACATCGGCCTTGTTCTGGTGGTCGGCATAGACGATCTCGACCTTGATCCCCTTGCCGCCACCGTTGAAGTCTTCCGCCGCCATGCGCGCGGCTTCGACCGAGCCCATTCCATTGGTGTCCTGGAAGATGCCGGAGATGTCGTTGAGCACGCCGACCCGCACGACATTGTCCGAGATTTCGGCGCTCGCCGCACCGCTCACGAGGCTTGCGGCCAATGCGAGCGTCCACTTCAGATGTTTCATGATGTCCCCCTTAAGCCGGCGTGATAGTGACCGGCAGGCTATCGAGCCCACGCAGCGTGTTGTTGAAGCGGCGGCGCGGCTCGCCGGTGATCTCGATCGTTGCGACACGACGCGCCAACGCGGCGAGCATCGTCTCGCCTTCAAGGCGCGCCACGAGCTGACCGACGCACATGTGAATGCCCGAGCCGTAGCCGACATGGCCGGAGGTGCGACGGGTGATGTCGTAGCTGTCGGGCTTGTCCCACCGGCGCGGATCGCGATTGGCTGCGGCAAGGAACATCAGGACCTTTTCGCCCTCGCCGATGCTCGCGCCGGAGAGTTCGACATCACGCGTCGTGGTGCGAAAGAAGGTCTGCACCGGGCTCTCGAACCGCACCGCTTCCTCGAAAGCGTTGCGCGCCAGGGTGAGATCGTTGCGCAAGCGTTGCCACTGCTGCGGGAAGCGCGCGAGGCAATAGACGGCCGCACCGATGCCATTGACGGTAGTATCGAGGCCGGCGGAGAGCAGCGAGCGCACCAATAGCGGCGCCTCAGCGGCTGTAATCGCACCCTCGTCGACATGGGCATGGATGCAGGCGCCGATGCCGCCGGGCGTGAGATGATCGCGCTGGCACTGCGCGGTAACATAGGCCTGGTGCGGCGCCGAGCGCGCGATCGCCTCCTGGCGCAACTCGTTCGGCGGGCCGAAGGCGTTGAACACCAGGCTCGCATAAGGAATGAGGTGATCGCGGCCCTCCGGCTTCAGTCCGAGCGCATCGGGGAAGATCGACAGCGGATAGGCTTCTGCGAGATCCGTGATCGCATCGAAGCTACGCTTCTCCAGCAGCACATGGACCCGCTCTTCCGCCGCCGCGGCAAAGCGGTCGCGCAACTGCTTCATCACGGTCGGCGACAGCACTTTTGACAGCACGGCGCGGGTACGTGCGTGCTCGGGTGGATCGGCCTCCAGGATCAGGCTCGGCGGCCGCCACGGCGCCTCCTTCTTGAAGTCACCGAGGCCGACGCCGCGGCTGGAGCAGAAGGTCGCGGGATCGTTCAGCACCGCATGCACTTCGGCATGGCGCGCCACACCATAGACGTTCCATTTGTCGAGATAGACCACCGGGCCCGCCTCGCGCAGCAACTCATGCGTCGGATAGGGATCGGCGAAGAAATTCATCGCGAAGGGATCGACGTCCAGATGCGGGACGCCGGTGACAGGGGAGCCGGGTGCACTCATTGAAGTCCTCCCTCATTTTGATCTTGTGAAAGGGCAGCGCTTGCCCTTAGGTCTGCGGGCACGCCGCGATTAAGAAGCCCGATATGCCGCCTTCGACCAAATCCCGCCAAAAACCTGCGACCGCTGAGACGGGACCGACGCTCGATCTCGATCGCTACGTCCCGGCCTTCATCACCTTCATCGCCAACAAGCTCTCGAACAGCGCGACCGCGTTCTATCAACGGCAGTTCGGCGTCAACGTCACGGAATGGCGGATCATGTCGCTGCTGGCGATCGAGCCCGGCATTCCCGCCTCGCGCATCTGCCACGTCATCGGCTTCGACAAAGGCCCGGTGAGCCGCACGCTTGCCGGTCTGGAGAAGCGTGGACAAGTCTCGATCCGCACCGATCCGAACGACGGCCGCACCCATTCGATCTCGCTGACGGCGCGCGGCCGCGCCACTCATGACAAGGTGATCGTCGCGGCCTTCGAGCGCGAGCGGCGCCTGTTGTCGTGCCTGAGCAAGGACGAGCGCGAGGTGCTGATCGATCTGTTGCGCCGGCTGCACGAAAATCTCGGCGCGGTGACGGGCGGCACCGACACCTGACGGATGGCGCGTTGGGCACGATCCTCTGTCGTTCTCTGGCGCACGCCGGCATTTGCCCACGGCACTAGTCCTGCCGAGCATCGTTCCCTCCACGATCAAACGCGGCGGTTCCCCCGCCGTCATCCTTGTCCGGAACGGTTCGCATAAATTAGTTGCTTAAGCAACAAAATAATCGGAATGCGGGCGATACGGCAGAAGTGCTGGCCTAACAACGCGATCGGCTACAGACCGATCCACTCGCTCGACGCATCATCATTCAACCGCAGCACCGCATCCGCACGTCGCGTCAGCACGGCGCGCTGATTGCTGTAGCCCTTGTCAGTGATCTCGCCGCCGTCGACCGACGGCGGCTCGGCAAGCAACAGCGCACGCGTCGCGTGGCCGGAGGAATTGGCGCCCTGCTGCTTCAATTTCGCGAGGCCCTGCGCGATCGCGATCCGAACCTTGTCGTGACCAAGCACGTCCGTCACATCAGCCGTCTCAGGCAGGCCGGCATGGGCGCGGCACGCCGCGATGTTCGGGAAGACCAGGAAGCGCACCTCGTCGCTGCCATGGCCGGTCACCACAATATCCTGCGCGAGCGGTGCCAGTGCGGTGATGCCGGCGACGCGCAGCGTGCCGACGCTGACCCAAGTGCCGGAATTGAGCTTGAAATCCTCCGCGACGCGGCCGTCGAAGAACAGGCCGCGCTCGGGCCGCCCGACATCGGCGAATTTCACGGCATCACCGATGAGGTAGAAACCCTCTTCGTCAAAGGCGTGCTTGGTCAGTTCCGGCGCCTTCCAATAACCGGGCGTAACGTTGGGGCCGCGCACGCGCACCTCGAGCTTGTCGCCCGAACTGACGAGCTTCAGTTCAGTACCGGGAATGGGCACGCCGATATTGCCGGAGCGTTCGGCAAGGAAATGGCAGTCGGTTGCCAGCGGCGAGGTCTCGGTCGAGCCCCAGGCCGAGACCATCGGCAGCGGCCGGCCGACAGTCTCGACGGACAACTGCTCGAGCGCATCCCAGAGATTCTGCGGCAACGCGGCGCCGGCATAGAAGGCGAATTTCACCTCTCCGAAGAAGCGTCGGCGCAATTCCTCGTCGCCGCGCAGCGCCGCGATCAGCATGTCGAAGCCGCGCGGCACGTTGAAATAGACCGTCGGCATTACGCTTTTGAGGTTTGCGAGCGAGGTCGCAAACAGGCCGGGGGCAGGCTTGCCGCCGTCGATATAGAGCGAGCCGCCGTTGCGCAGCACGAGGTTGAAATTGTGGTTGGCGCCAAATGTGTGGCTCCAGGGCAGCCAATCGAGAATGACGAGATCGTCGCGAGCCTGATCGAGGAAGGTCCACGTCTGCGCCTTGGCTTGCTGGCTCGAGGTCAGCATGCGCTGGGTGTTGATCACGGCTTTCGGCGTGCCGGTCGAGCCCGAGGTGAACAGGAATTTTGCAATCGTGTCCGGCGTCACCGTGGCGAAGGCTTTCGCGACGCCGGGAGTTTCGGTCGTTGCTGCGATCGTGCGGAAGGCAAGCGCGTCGGCATCATCCGTATTGCCGCTGATGATCTGCGCATCGTGCCGCGGTTTGATCGCAGCGAGCGCCGCCGCAAATGGCTTGGTTGCCGAGACGTAGATCGCACCTGGCCCGAGCAGCGCGATCATGCTTTTCAGCTTGTCGAAATCCCTGGACATCAGCGAGTAAGCCGGCGAGATCGCGGCCGAGGGCACGCCGACATGCTGGGCGGCGAGCGCGAGCAGCGCATGGTCGATGCTGTTGTCGGAGAGGATGACGAGCGGACGCTCGGCACTCAGGCCTTGCGCCAGGATCCATGATGCCGCCGCGCGCACCTGCCGCAAGGCCTGCGCGTAGGTGACGGTAGTCCAGGACGCGTCGACATTGCCGCGCTCAGCCAGGAAGATTTTGTCCGGCGCCTGCCGCGCCCATTGCTCCAGCCAGTCGCCGACGCAACGTGCGCTGGCGCGCAAGGGGTCGGGCGAACACAGCACGATGCTGCCGTCGGCGCGATGCTCGGCGACGGTCTTTGGCGTTGCGAACAGGCTTGCAGCGTCACCGCGTGCGGCGGTTGTCATCGGTTTCCTCCTCGCCCGGACATCCGGATTCGGCCGCAGCCTCGTTCCGGGCTGCTTTGGTCATAATGTTGGGCGGGGCGATTGTTGTCGTCAACAACAATCTTCCGTCCGGCCGGTGAAGCGGCTACAAGGATCACATGGCAGGAGACGCGACGTGACAGCCACCGCAGCCCGAACTCCCCCGCGCAAGCGCACCACCAACGGCGCGGCACGGCAACACGATGCGGACGAGATCGGGCTCGACGCACTGGTCGGGCACGCCGGCTACGCGGTGCGGCGCTTCCAGATCTGGATCTTCCAGGACTTCATCAAGACGCTGGGCGACGTCGACATCCGGCCGACGCAATATTCGGTGCTGACGGTGATCGGCGCCAATCCCGGCCTTTCGCAGATGGCAGTGGCCAAGCGCCTCGGCATCGAGCGCGCCCGGCTGGTGCATCTGCTCGACAGCCTGGAGCAGCGCAAACTCGTGAAGCGGATCAAGTCGAAGACGGACCGGCGCTCGCATGCGCTGCACCTCACCGCGCAGGGCGAGACGGCGCTGGCGAAGTTCAAGCGGCTCGCTGACGAGCACGAGCGGCATGTCGAGGCGAAGATCGGCAAGGCGAACAGGGAGCGGCTGCTTCAGATCCTCGCTGGCTTCACCTGATCCCGACTGCCTATGATTTATGCAGATGCCCGTTATGGGGCGCTGGCCCGACGGCCCCCTAGATCACCGAAATATCCCCCAAGCCACTGATCCCACGATAATATCCGAGGCATCCGCCCTGCCCGGTTTCTGTACACAATGGCACATCGCTTGCTTCAAACCGGGTGAGGACAAGTTGCCGGAGTTTTGTCGCCATGAAGGCTGAAATGGGGGCTGAGCAGCCTGAAACGATCGCCGCGATTGTGGCCGCGCATCGCGCGGGCACGGTCACGCCGGCGCAGACGATCGCGCGAACCTATCAGCGCATCCGCGACCATAACGATCCCGCCGTGTTCATCAGCCTGCGCGACGAAAAGGATGCGATCGCCGAAGCCGAGAAGCTCGCCGCGC
Organism: Bradyrhizobium sp. LTSP857; assembly: GCF_000938285.1. Taxonomy (NCBI): domain Bacteria; kingdom Pseudomonadati; phylum Pseudomonadota; class Alphaproteobacteria; order Hyphomicrobiales; family Nitrobacteraceae; genus Bradyrhizobium; species Bradyrhizobium sp. LTSP857. The sequence continues at coordinate 10,259 of NZ_JYMS01000035.1, forward strand.
GCACGGAGGCCGCCTGCCTGCCGCTCTATGGCATCCCGGTCGCGGTGAAGGACAATATCGACGCACTTGGCTTTCCGACCACGGCAGCCTGCCCAGCCTTCTCCTACACGCCGGCGCACGACTCTACCGCGGTGCAACGCCTACGCGCCGCCGGCGCCATCATCATCGGCAAGACCAATCTCGACCAGTTCGCAACCGGCCTCGTCGGCGTGCGTTCGCCTTACGGCATTCCCAAGAATTCGCTCCGCGAGGATCTCATTCCTGGTGGCTCGAGCTCGGGTTCGGCGACGGCGGTTGGAGCAGGGCTCGTGCCGCTGTCGCTCGGCACCGACACCGCGGGCAGCGGCCGCGTGCCCGCGATGCTCAACAACATCGTCGGGCTGAAGCCGAGCCTCGGCATGATCTCGACCGCGGGCCTCGTGCCGGCCTGCCGCACGCTCGACTGCATCTCGGTATTTGCTTTGACGGTCGACGACGCAACACTCGCACTGTCCGTGATGGCCGGCCCCGACCAGGCCGATCCGTTCTCGCGCGACCGGCCGCTCGGCGCGATCACGCCGTTCCCCGCGAAAATCCGCCTCGGTGTGCCGCGCAACGGGCAGTTGATCTTCTTCGGCGACAAGAAATCGGAAGCGGCTTACGGCGAGGCGCTGAAGCGCTGGACCACGCTTGGCGCTGAGCTGGTCGAGTTCGATCTCGAGCCGTTCTACGAGACGGCGCGGCTGCTCTATGAGGGCCCGTGGGTTGCGGAACGCTATCTCGTGATCCGCAATCTGCTCGCGTCCGCACCGGACTCGATCCATCCGGTGACGCGCGAGATCACGGCGGCCGGCGCGCGGCTGACAGCGGCGGAAACCTTCTCCGCGCTCTACCGCTTGCAAGGTCTGCGCAAGATCGTCGAACGTACCTTTACCAATATCGATGTGCTGGTACTGCCGACGGCGCCGACGGCGTATACGACCGCGCAGGTGCTGGCCAACCCGATCGAGCTCAACAGCCGGCTCGGCACTTATACCAACTTTGTGAATCTGCTCGATCTCTGCGGTCTCGCGCTACCGGCTGCGATGCGCGCCGACGGCATTCCATTCGGCATCACACTGCTCGCACCCACCGGCCACGATGCGCTGCTCGCGAGCATCGGCCGCGTTTTCCATTCGGACACGAAGCTGACCGTTGGCGCCAAGGGCGTGGCGCAAGCGCCGCTCGCGCCTCTGCCGGCAAGCAGCAGCGACGAAATCCCGATCGCGGTGGTCGGCGCGCATCTCTCCGGCATGGCGCTGAACGGCGAGTTGAAGGCGCTGAACGGGAAGCTAATCGAAGCGACCAAGACCGCGCCGGACTACAAGCTCTATGCGCTCCAGACCACACCGCCGAAGCCCGGCATGCTGCGCGTCGAAGCGGGCAAAGGCGCGTCGATCGAGCTCGAGATCTGGTCGCTGTCGTCGTCGGCTTTCGGCAAGTTCGTCAATGCGATTCCCGCGCCGATGGCGATCGGCACCGTGAAGCTCGCGGACGGCAGAAGCGTAAAGGGTTTTCTCGTCGAACCGGAGGTGCTGGGCGAAGCGCACGACATTACCGACTATGGCGGTTGGCGCGCGTATATGAAGGAAGCCGCGACGACATAGGTACCGTAGGGTGGGCAAAGCGAAGCGTGCCCACCAATTCCAACATCGTCGCGGAGAGATGGTGGGCACGGCGCTTTGCGCCTTTGCCTACCCTACGGCACCGAGTGCGCGCCTACACCGACACCGCGTAGATCTCATATTCCCCGCGCACCAGCTCGATATGCGCGCGCATCGCGGCCGCTGCGCCCAGCTTGTCACCGCGCATGATGGCGACGACGACGCGGTCGTGCTCGGCTTGCGATTTGGCGAGACGGCCGAGATTGCGGAACTGGGCGCGGCGAAACGGCTGCACCCGCACGCGGGTCGCAAGCGTGATCTCGGCGATGTAGCCGTTCTGCGAGCCGGCATAGATCGCGTTGTGAAAGCGCTCGTTGACCTCATGGAAGCGATCGGGATTTCCGGCGTAGCTCAGCACCCGTAGCTCTTCGTGGACGGCTTCCAGGCCGTGGCGCTCAGTGGCGGTCATGCGCTCGGCAGCGAGGCCGGCGCACATCGCCTCGAGCTCCGCCATCGCCTCGAACATGCTCGTCAGCCGCTCGAATGAGGGCTGCGCCACCACTGCGCCGCGATGGGCGCGCGATTCGACCAGGCCGCTCGCGACGAGCTGGCGCAGCGCCTCGCGCACCGGTGTGCGCGACACATTGAAGCGCCGCGCAATGTCAGTCTCGTCGAGCGGCGCGCCGGGGGCCAGGGCGCCCCGCACGATCTCGTCCGCAAGCTGAAGACGCAGTTCCTCGGCGCGCGTGACCTTCTGCACTGACGGCAGTGCGCGGTCGACGCGCGGCACCACCGGCTCGGCCGGCAGTGTTCCCTGCGGAAGATCGTCAAGCGTCATACGATCAGGTCTCTTTCGACTCGTCGATGATGCTGACATGGGCGGCGGCGACGCGCCAGCCCTCCGGGAAGCGAATCCAGGTCTGCATCTGCCGGCCGACCCTGCCGGGAGCCGTGTCGCGATAGAACAGAGTGGAGGCCACGGCCGTATCGCGACCGTAGCTGGTGATCACGGTCTTGGCGGTGCGGCGATTGAGGCCCACCGGCGAGCGGCCGGCCCGGAAGCCCGAGATCGCCTCATAGCCATAGAGGTTCTCGCCGATGCCGTAGCGCAGCGTGCGGGGATCGTTGCGGAAGAGCTCGCCGAGCACTGCGACGTCGTTGGTGATCAGCGCCTGCTCATAACGATCGAACGCGGCTTTGACTTCCGCGATCACGTCGGGGAGATCGATCTCCATCTCAAAATCCTCTCAAAGTCCCCTTGGCGCGGGCGCGGCGGCGACACCCATTTTTTCCAACGCGTAGGCGACGCGCAGCGCGATGTCCTCGCGCCAGGGCGCGGCGATGATCTGCACGCCGATCGGCAGCGGCTCGAGCGGCACCGGGACTGCGACCACGGGCAAGCCAATGAACGAGATCGGCTGGGTGTGGATGCCGATATTGGCGCGCACCGGCAGCTCGACGCCGTCGAGATTGAAGGTGACCTGGCCGAGTTTTGGCGCGGTGCAGGGCGTTGCTGGCGCGATCAGCACATCGACCGATTTGAAGATCTCGGCAAACTGCGCGCGATACCAGCGGCGGAATTTCTGCGCGCGGTCGACCAGCGGCGCCGGCACCATGGCGCCGGCGATCAACCGGTCGCGCACGGCGGGGTCAAAATCGTTCGGGCGCTTGCGTAGGCGATCGAGATGCAGCGAGGCGCCTTCGGTGGTGCTGATGACGTAAGCGGCTGCACGGGCGCGCGCGGCTTCCGGCACATCAACAATCCGCGTCGCGCCAAGCGCCTTGGCGACACGGCTGACGGCTTCGACAGCTTCCGGAAACACGTTGTTCTGGAAGTAGCCTCCGGCGATCGCGATGCGCAGGTCCGAGACCGGATTGGCGAGCAGCGGCGTCGTCGGTTCGAGACCGCGCGTGGTGGTGCAGGCGGCATCCTCAGAGTCCGGCCCCTGCATCGCGTCGTAGGCGAGCGCGAGATCGGTGACGGAGCGTGCGAACGGACCGAGATGATCGAAGCTCGCGACGAACGGGAACGAGCGCGCGCGCGACAGCCGGCCATAGGTCGGCTTCAGGCCGAAGATGCCGCAGAAGGAGGACGGCACGCGGATCGAACCATTGGTGTCTGATCCCAGCGCGATCGGCACCAGCGCGCCACCAACTGCGCTACCAGAACCGCCGGACGAGCCGCCGCTCATCCGCGTCGTGTCATGCGGATTGCGCGAGGGGCCGTCATGAACGTTCTCACCTGTGAAGTCATAGGCGTATTCGCCCATGTTGAGCGCGCCGACCAGCACGGCGCCAGCCGCTTCCATGCGTTCAATCAAAGTGGCGTCGCGCTTGGCCGGCGCGCGATCGCGGTTGATCTTCGAGCCCGCGCGGGTCGAAAGGCCCGCGACATCGAACAGGTTCTTCACCGCGAAAGGGACGCCGGCGAGCGGGCCGACCTTCTTGCCGGCCGCGATGTCGGCATCGATCGCGCGCGCTTTGGCACGGGCGCGATCGGCGGTGACGTCGGTGAAGGAGTTGAGGACGGTGTCGTGCTGCTTGATCCGTGCGAGCGCGGCTTCAGTGGCATCGAGTGCGGACAATTGACCGCCCGCCACCGCTTTCGCAATGTCGGCAGCCGTCATCTCTGGCTTGGTGGTCATGGCGGCGTCAGACGCTGAACACGGGCGCCGGCTCGGTCTCGTCCGGCAGCGCGAATTCGTCGACCAGGCGGGCGAGCCGCAGCGAGACTTCGAGGTTGGCGCGAATAGTCGACCTCCAGGCGTCCTCGACCGGCAGCGCCAGCGCTTTGGAAACGGCGTCGATGTAGTCGTCCAATGGTTCGGCGGCCATCACTCTCTCGAACTATGCGTCTCAGTGAACCGGTAGCGGCGGATGCGGAATCGCCGTCAACAGCTCCTTGGTGTAGTCGTCCTGCGGATCGCTCAAAACCCTCTCGGAGGACCCCTCCTCCACGATTCGACCCGACCGCATGACAATGACACGATCGCACAACAAGCGCACTACGTTCAAATCATGCGAGACGAACAGATAACTCATACCTAGCCGTGCCTTGAGGTCCTGGAGCAGGTTCAGGACCACGGCCTGGACCGAGACGTCCAGCGCCGCCGTCGGCTCATCCAGGATGACGAGCTTGGGGTGCAGGGCGATGGCGCGGGCGATACCGACGCGGGCCTTCTGGCCGCCGGACAATTGGTGTGGGAAGCGATCCAGCAGGTTGAGCGGCAGGCCGACCATGGTCGCCAGCTCCTCGCAGCGGGTGCGCAGCGCGTCGCGGCCTTTGACGTCGCCGAGCTGCATGATCGGGTCGGCAATGGCGCGCACGGCGGTGAAGCGCGGGTTGAGGCTGTCGGTCGGGTCCTGGAACACCATCTGGATGCGGCTGCGCTGCGGCAGCCGGGCAAACGAGGCAGGCTGAATGGCGCCGATATCCTCGCCGTCGAACTGGATCAGGCCCGAGGTCTGGTCAAGCAGCCGCATCACCATCATCGACGTGGTCGATTTGCCGCAGCCGGATTCGCCGACCAGGCCAACGCTCTCGCCATGGCCGATCGAGAAGCTGATGCCGTCGACGGCGCGGAACACGTCCGGCTCGACCGGCGGCTTGCGGCCGAACAATTTGCCGAGCGTCGCGGTCGCGCCCTGGCGGGGATATTCCTTGACCAGTTTTTCGATGAGGAGCAGGGGCTTTTGGCCTGCCGCAGCGGTCGGAGCGGATTCCACGGTCGCTGCGCTCGCGGCAGCGGCGGCTGCGCCCTCCTCCTCCGGCAACAGATCCCGCAACGACACGCCGAGCCGCGGTGTCGCGCGCATCAGCTTCTTCGTATAGGGATGCTGCGGGTTGGCGAAGATATCGGCGGCCTTGGCGGTCTCGACCACGCGGCCCTTCTCCATCACGACGACACGGTCGCAATAGGCAGCCGCCAGGCCGAGATCGTGCGTGATCAGGATGGTCGACATCGCCTTGCGCTTGGTCAGCTCGACGATGAGATCCATCACCGCCTTCTGGGTGGTGACGTCGAGACCCGTGGTCGGCTCGTCCGCGATCAGCAGTTGCGGATTGCAGGCGAGCGCGAGCGCGATGACGACGCGCTGGCACATGCCGCCGGAGAGCTCGAACGGATAGGCATGGTAGCGCTCGCGCGGGCGGGCGATCTTGACCTGCTCCAGCGCCTCGATCGCCTTTTCGCCGTGGTCCGAAACCATGGCTTGCTGCACATGGGTGCGCAACACGTCCTCGATCTGGTCGCCGACCTTGCGGATCGGATTGAGCGCGGCGCGCGGATTCTGGAAGATCATCGAGACTTCGCGGCCGCGCAGATCGCGCATCTGGTCCTCGGTCGCGGCCTTGACGTCGATGCCGGAGAACATCACCGAGCCCTCGGCGATCTTGCCGGCGCGATCGAGGATGCGCATCACCGCGTAGGATGTCACTGACTTGCCGGAGCCGGACTCGCCGACGATGGCGAGCGTCTCGCCCTTGGCGACGGAGATGTTGACGTGCTGCACCGCCTTGACGATGCCGCGGCGGGTGTTGAATTCGACGGTGAGGTCCTGGACGTCGAGCAGGGGCTGGGCGGTCACGACTGCCTCCGGTCCACTAAAAACGTCGAAAACAACCCCATGCACAGTAGAATGGCACTGGAATCATTGAGGAATTTCTGCGGGTGTGAGGCGGGCACCGCTCTCTCGTTCCCTCCCCCCTTGCGGGGGAGGGGCAGGGAGAGGGGTAGCCACGAACACAGACCTCGCCCGGGGCTACCCCTCTCCCCTACCCTCCCCCGCAAGGGGGGAGGGAGCGCAGCTGCGAGCTTGGAAACAATCATCACGTCCTCCGCTGCGGGTCGACGATGTCGCGGAGGCCGTCGCCGAGGAGGTTGAAACAGAACACGGCGATCATCAAAGCGAGGCCCGGGAACAGCGCGATCCACCATTCGCCGGACACCATGAAGCCCGCGCCTTCGGCGACCATGATGCCCCATTCGGCGGTCGGCGGGCGGACGCCGAGACCGATGAAGGAGAGGCCCGCGGCGTTGAGGATGGCGTAGCCCATGGTCAGCGACATCTGCACGATCATGATCGGCATGATGTTCGGCAAAATGTGCACCAGCAGGATGCGGAATTCGCCGTTGCCGGACAGGCGCGCGGCCTGCACGAAGCCGGCGTTGCGGCGGACATTGGCCTCGGCGCGCGCGACGCGGGCATAGAGTGGGAAGTTGACGATGGCCGTGGCCAAAATGATGTTCTGCACGGTGTTGCCGAGCGCGGCGACGATGCCCATCGCCAGCACGAACAGCGGAAACGCCATGATGGTGTCGGCGATGCGGCCGACGATGCGGTCGGTCCAGCCGCCGAAATACCCGGCGGCGAGACCGGCGAGGCCACCCATCAAAAACACCAGCACGACGGAAGCGACCGCGATGAAGGTATCGAGCCGAGTCGCCACGACGACGCGGCTGAAGATATCGCGGCCCAATTGGTCGGTGCCGAACCAGTGCGCGGCCGAGGGCGGCTTCAGCGACGCGGCAGTGTCGGACGCCAGCGGATCATAGGGCACCACATAGGGACCGAAGATCGCGGCGGCGAGAATCAGGACCAGCAGGCCGAAGGCAAAGCCCGTGACCTTGTTCTCACCGAGAACGTAACGGGTCTGTTCGATGATCGCGACCAGCCCCGACGTGCGGGCGGGACCGGCGGGTTCAACAGCAGGTGCAACGGAGCTCATCTTTCACCCCTAGCCTTCAAGCCGCACGCGTGGATCAATCACGCCATAGAGAATGTCGATCACGAGATTCAAAAGCACGTACATCACCGCCATGGTCAGCACGAAACCCTGCACCGGCGCGAAATCCGACGAGATCAGCGCTTCCACCGCGTAGGAGCCGATGCCGGGCCAGGCGAACACCTTCTCCACCAGCACGTTGGCACCGAGCAGGAAGGAGAACACCATGCTGAGCGTGGTGATGACCGGGAGCATCGCATTGCGGAAGGCGTAGGTGACGATCACGGTCGCCGGCGACAAGCCGCTGGCGCGCGCGGTGCGCACGAACTCCGACGACAGCACCGCCAGCATCGAAGCGCGCGTCATGCGCGCGATCGGCGCCAGTGAGAAGATGGCCAGTGTCGCCGCCGGCAAGATGAGCTGGCTCAGCGCCGAGCGAAACGCCTCGAAGTCGCGCGCGATCAGCGTGTCGATCAGATAGAAGCCGGTAATTGTCGTCGGCGCGCTATAGAAAACGTCGAGACGGCCGAGCGGCGCGGGCGACCAGCCGAGCTGGAAATAGAACACGTAGACCAGCACCAGGCCGGTGAAGAACACCGGCAGCGACACGCCGGCCGTCGTCGTCACCCGACAGAGATGATCGACCCATGACCCCGGCCGCGTCGCCGCCAGCACGCCGAGTGGAATGGCGATCACGATCGAGACGATGAGGCCGATCAGGGTCAGTTCAGCGGAGGCCGGCAGTCGGTTGCGGATTTCGGCCGCGACCGGCTGGCCGGTGGTGAGCGAGTTGCCGAAATCGCCATGGGCGAGATCGTTGGTATAGCGGAAGAACTGCTCGATCAGCGGCTTGTCGAGGCCGAGCTTCTTGCGGATCTGCTCGACGGCTTCTTTCGTTGCGGCGGGACCGGCGAAGTAGGCCGCGGGATCACCGGGCAGTGCGCGCGTCAGCAGGAAGGTGACGATGACGACCCCGATCAGCGACGGAATCGCGAACATCAGGCGCTTGCCGATCATGGTCAGCATGACGACCTCCTCGTGCGCTGTGGTTGGAAACGGAAATGCGCCACTCGCTCCGCTGCGTTCCCTCCCCCCTTGCGGGGGAGGGCTAGGGAGAGGGGTGGCCCCAAGCGAGGTCGGAGTTCGTGGCTACCCCTCTCCCCGACCCTCCCCCGCAAGGGGGGAGGGAGCTTGAAGAGCGTGCTCACCTCACTCATGACGCCTCACCCCTTCGCCATCGCGCGATAATCCAGCCTGCGGTGGAACCAGTATTCGTAACCGCTGATGTTCTTCTGCATCGCGACGTTGACGAAGGGCTGATACAGCGGAATGCGCGGGACGTCGGCGTAGGCGAGATCGACAAAACCCTTCACGTCGGTGTCGTAGGTCGCGATGTCGCCGGTCGCCGCCGCGTTGCGCGCGCCGTCGATCAGCTTGTCCATCTCCGCCGACTTGTAGCTCATGGTGTTGAAGACGGAATTGTTGCCGTGATAGCACCAGTAGAAGAAGTATTCGGGGTAATCGAGCCAGCCCGAGAACACGTTGGTGAAGAGCGGCATCTCCTTCTTGTTCAACTCGGTGCGCCAGTTGGCGCCGGGCACCTTGTTGATCGTGGTCTTGATGCCGATCTGGCCGAGTGATTCCTGCACCAGCACGCAAAGCGGCTCATTGACGCCGGCAAAATTGAGGTCGAAGGAGATCGTGGTCTCGAAACCGTTGGCGTAGCCGGCCTCGGCCATGAGCGCTTTCGCCTTCTCCATGTCGGTGTTGTATTTGTGCTGCTGCGGCCAGGCCACTTCGGTCGGCTTATCCTTCGCGGCACCGAACATCGGGTTCGCCAGCCCGAACATCACCGCGTCCATGATCTTCTGATACGGCAGCGCGTATGCGACTGCCTGACGTACCTTGAGATTGTCGAACGGCGCCTTGGTGACGTTCATGCCGATATACTGGATGCCGTTGGAGAACGGCAGCGACACCACGTTGAGCTTGCCGCTCGCCTTCATCTCCTGGAAATCCTTGAACGGCAGTTCGTAGGAGATGTCTGCGTCACCGCGCTCCAGCAGCGCGCGGCGGTTGCCGGCCTGCGGCACCATGCGCCAGATCACGCGCTTGATCTTCGGCAAGGGGCCACCGACCCAATCGTCGTTGCGCTCCATCACCACTTCAGTGCCGGCGGTCCACTTCGTCACCTTGTAGGCGCCGGAGCCCGCGGTCTGCTGCTTGGTGTATTCGAGGCCCCACGGGTCCTTTTCGCTGGAATTCTTCTTCACGAGTTCGGAATTGATGACGCAAGGCACGATCACGGCGAGGTCGGGAATCGTCAGCCGATCCTTCTTTGCGAAATCGACCCGGACGGTGCCGTCGTCGACCACGACGAACTGCTCGGGCTTTGTCAGCGAGCCCGCGCTCATCTGGAAGGTCGGGAAGCCACCGACGGTGACGGCGCGATCAAGCGACCACTTCACGTCTTTCGCTGTGACCGGCGTGCCGTCGTGGAATTTGGCGTTCTTCTTCAGCTTGAAGGTGACCGACATGTCGTCGATCTTCATGTCGTCGGCGAGTTCGCCCTTGAACTTGTCGCGGTCGTAATAGGGCACCCCGCCGGGGCCGCTCTTCATCTCATGGCTGATCAGGCGGTCGTAGCAATTCCAGGACACTTCATAGCCGGGCACGTTGGTGCCGACGCCGTGGATGTCGAGATTGTTGGGGCCGCCTTCGGAGACGATCAGCAGCGTCTCGGAGCGCGCATCGGCCTTGGCCGAGGAGATCACCGACGGCACGGCCGGAAGCGCCGCGCCAGCGGCCAATCCGGAGACGGATTTGAGGAAATCGCGGCGTTTCATGAAACGGCTCCAACTCAAAAAGTTTCTGGTTGGAACTGGATTCGCAAGGTTCGTGCCAAAGCTTAACGGGGCTTTACACTTCACCTAATTGATTGATTCCTTGATATAAATTACGATCGAATGTGCCAAACATCGACGCTCACGACTTGTGCATTGCATACAAAGACGCGTCTATGCTCATTAAATAGACTGAATTTCCTCTCGGCCTATTTGGTGGGCGACCCCGCTGACATCGCAATCCGTTCGGTGTCGTCCTGGCGACGGACGACGAACTGAGTTTGTGATGCGACCATTCCGGCATTCAGGTGTCGTCCCGGCGAAGGCCGGGACCCATACCGCGTGATCTATCGGTCAACGCAGGCGGCTGTACCACGGGAAGGACTAGTCACTGCTAGTCTCCGCCAAACTCTTCCCTGGGGTTATGGGTCCCGGCCTTCGCCGGGACGACGGTAGAGATCGGGGCGAGGTCACTCCGCCCAGATCAAATCCTGAAGTTCGACGAGATCGTCCACCCTCTCCTGCCAGCCCTCGATACAGATGTGGCTGTTGAGGTCGCTGGCGTGGTGCAGCAGCATCAGGGCCATCAGGCGCCGCTTGAGTGCGTAGTCGGGCCTGGCATAGCCAAATCCTCCGAGCAGGCTGCGCACCCGGCCTGACGAGCCCGCCGCCATGAAGGCGCTGGGGCCGAGCAGATCGTAGTCGCGCCATCCAGTCCGCACATCGCCGAAGTCGAACAGGCCGGCGAGCGACCAGTCGCCACCGTGACAGGCGAGCAGGAAATTTTCGGGGATGTATTCGCCGATCAGGATCACCGGCGGCGCATCCATCGGGATGAGCTCGGCTGCGTCACGCAGGAGATCGTCGAGACCGGCGAGAAACTTTGGCGCAAGGCCGAGACGTTCGTGCCGTGCGCGACAGCCCTGCATCTGCGCGCGCATGAACGCATCCCAGCGCGGCTCGATCTGCGCAAGCGGGCCGAGCGGCGCGCGTTGCACGGCCGCGATGGTTTCGCCGATCTGGCGCAGCACGCGCTCCTTCTGCGCTTCCGGCAGTTGTGGCCAGACCTCCGAGCCGAGCGTGCCGGCAAGGCGTGTGATGATGAGATAAGGCCAGCCGTCGCGCTCGCCTTCGGCGACGATCTCCGGAATCGGCAGATGGAGGCGGCCGGCCAACTGCGTCAGCGAACCGCGCTCGGAGACGAATTGTGCGCGCAGCAGCGGCGGAAAAATCTTCAGGATCAGCTTCTCGCCGAAGCCTGCGACGAGATTGGTGCCGGTCGCAAACACATGCGCGCGGCCATCGACACCGTGGCTGCGCGCGATATCGATTGCGATCGGCAGCCAGCGCGACGGGTCGGCGCGCAGGGTGCGGTAGGCGTCCAGATGCGTCGATGCCGACAGCCCGAACGAATCCGGCGACTGCGCCTTGCTCATCAGATCACCGACCCCGCCCGCACTTATTCCAGCACATCCTTGACGCTGTTCTTGATGGTCGCGGGAACGGCATGCTCGGGAATTTCGATGGTGCGGGCGCCACGCGTGATCCGGTAACTGAACGCGTCGGCCTGACCTGGATGTGTCGCCGGGACTTTGTTCGGATCGGCAAACAGCGACTCCACCGTTTTTTGATCGGCGGGCGACAAATCCGACAGCGCCAGTTCGCCGCGGCTCTTGAGGTGAGGGCCGCCGAAGCCGGCGACCCCTCCGACGCGCTCGATCTTCAAACGATCCACGCTTTCACCCTTTCGCGGCGTGCTGCACCGGTTACAGCCCCACTTTCGTCCACCCCGCATTGACGGCAGCGGAGACAGCGGGCGCGTTCGGATACATTGTATGCGCCACCTGACGGGTCCGGGCGGCAAATGCCTTCATCGTCATGTTCGGCGTCGGGCCGAAGCCCGTCAGCGAACGATACCACACTTGCCCGATCTGGGCCCAACTATTACCGCCGAGCGTCACGCAAGCCGTGCAGAAAGCAAGATTCGGCGGCCCGCTTGCATAGTGCGGATCCATGCCCGGCGTGACTTGCGAATATTTGGTCGGTTGCGGCGCCAGGCAGTGCTTGGCTGCGGGATCGGCCATATCGCGCAGGCAGGTGAACCCCTTCTTCTTCGAGGCAGCCCCCATGATATCGCGCCCAATCAGCCAGTCCGCCTTCTTGACGTTCTGCTTGGCTTCCCATTGCCGGAACATCGAGCCGAAGCAATCCGAGATGCTCTCGTTCAGGCCCCCGGCATCGCCGCTATAGACGAGTTGCAGACTGTGCTGGGTCACGCCATGGGTCAGCTCATGACCGATGACGTCGTTGCCCCGGGTGAAATCGACGAAGATGCTGCCGTCACCGTCGCCATAGAGCATTTGCGACCCGTTCCACATCGCGTTGTTGTATTTCTCGCCGAAGTGAACCGACGACATCATGGTCATGCCGTGATCGTCGATCGAATTCCGGTTGAAGACCTCCTTGTAGAACTTTGCCACTTTGCTGGTCTGGTTGAAGGAGCGTTTGACGGAGCCGTCCGACGACGTCTTCGGCTTCGAGACATGCGTACCCGGCAGTGTTTGCGTGTGCTTGCAGTCGTAGACCGTGACTGATGGTGCTGCGGCAAGCGTGACCAACCCATCGGCACGCGTCGCAGCGACGCTCGTGAACTTCGCGGCCTGTGTCCGCAATTCGCGCAGTTCGTGACTGATCTGGACCGTGTCGACCATCCGCTTGCGGACCGAGGCAGAGAGCTTCTTGTCCTGGGAGAGCCTGGTCAGAATGTCATTCGGGATGATGAAACATGAGCAGGGCATTTATAGCCTCCAATTCGATTTTCTACGAAAATGAAAGGATGAAACGACTGCAAGATCATCGCTGCCGAACTGGCGGCGACAAGCGTTGCCGCCAGTTCGGGCGACATGCTTTCGAGACTATTGCAGGCGCACGGCCCGTTGCGTGTGAACTCGCACACATATTTCAGGTTGTGTGGCGGCCGATTGACTTCGCCGGTGAACGGGCATCACGCCTCGGGCGCGACAAACCGCCGCTACCTATCCGGGCTGGCGCGCTCGAACTGGCGCAACAGTTTGTTGCCGCGTTCGACCGCCGAATCGAGCGCTCCTTGCGCGCCCTTGTGGCCGGCAAAGGCCTGCTCCAGCTCGTCCTCGATCACGCCACGGATCAGCACGAAGGAGCCGAGCCGGATGCCCTTCGAATTCTCCGTTGGCGGATGCAGCGTAATCTCCTCGAACGAGATCGCCGAGCCCGGATTGCGCTCGTAAAAACCCTGCGCACGCGTCAGCTCGAAGGCAGCACGGGTGATCGGCAGATAGCCGGTGTTCTGGTGCCAGGCGGCCTGCACGCCGGGCTGCGACAGATAGGCGAAGAACCGCGCCACGCCCTTGTACTCCTCGCGCGGGCGGTCGCGCAGCACCCACAGCGTGGCGCCACCGATCAACGAGTTCTGCGGTGCGCCCTTTACGTCGGGCCAGTACGGCATCATGCCGTAGCCGATCTCGAATTTCGAATTCGCCTTGATGTCGGCGCGGGTTGCGGAAGACCCGATGAAGATGCCGCATTCGCCGTTCTGGAAGCGCGGCTCGGCCGACTGCCCGCGGCCGCTATAGTCGAACAGTTTTGTCTTTTGCCATTCGGCGAGCTGGGCGATGTGCTTGACCACGACCGGATTGTTGATGGTCAACTCCGCGTCGAGCCCGGCAAAGCCGTTGGCGCGGGTCGCAAGCGGCAGATTGTGGTAGGCCGAAAGATTCTCGACATGGATCCAGGACGGCCACGACGTGGTGAAGCCGCACGCGACACCATGGTCGCGCAGGCGTTTTGCCACGGTGCCAAGCTCGGGCCAGGTCTTCGGCGGCGTTTCCGGATCGAGACCGGCGTCGCGGAACATGGTCTTGTTGTAATAGAGAATCGGCGTCGACGAATTGAACGGGAACGACAAGAGATTGCCGGCCGCGTCGGTGTAATAGCCGGAGATCGCGGGAAGGTAATCGTTGAGCGAGAACGGCTCGCCCATGTCCCGCATCATGCTGTACACCGGATAGATCGCGCCCTTGGCCGCGGTCATGGTGGCGGTGGCGACCTCGTTGACTTGGACGATCGCGGGCTGGCTGCGCGAGCGGAAGGCGAAGATCGCAGCCGTCACCGTCTCGGTGTAGCTGCCCTTATAAGTTGGAACGATGCGATAATCCGACTGCGAGGCGTTGAAGTCGGAGGTGAGCTTCTCGAGCTGCTTGCCAAGCTCGCCCGACATGGCGTGCCACAGCGCGATGTCGGTGGCGGCGCGTGCCTCGCAGCTCAATGCGAGGGCCATTGAGACGGCGACGATTTGCAAAAGGCGCAATGCTGAAGTCACGATGGCACTTCCAGGTCGTGCGGCAAAAGGCGACCGCACCCTGCTTAAGGCGCGGCACCTGCGGTTTCAACCGGGAATGAGGGCCAGTCGCGCCGCACAAGCGCGCGAAGGGACGGGGGCGGGATGGCCTTCCCTTTACCATCTGCTAGATTGCATTGAACCTTTTGCTCCCGCCATAGACTCCATCTCCGAGGGGTTGAGTGTGCCAGTGCCAAACCGTGCCGAACTCTCACGGACCGGGGTGATTTTCGTCGCGCTTCTGCTCGCCATCTGCGCGACGGGCGCCGCTGCGCGTGAATTCCGCGCCGCCGACACCCAGACCGAGGATTACCCGACCGTCCAGGCGTTGCGCTACATGGGCGCGCTGATCGCCGAGCGCACCGGCGGCCGCCATGAGATCAAAGTGTTTCACTCCCGCCAGCTCGGCGAGGAGAAGGAGACGATCGAACAGACCCGCGCCGGCGCGATCGACCTCAACCGGACCAATGTGGCGCTGATCGGCAATTTCGTTCCGGCGATGAACGTGCTGGCCATGCCGTTCCTGTTCCGGTCCATCGAGCACATGCAGAAGGTGCTGGACGGGCCGATCGGCAGCGAGATCCTCGGCAGCTTCGAGCCTTACGGCTTTGTCGGGCTCGCCTTCTACGATTCCGGCGCCCGCTCGATCTACAACGGCGTCCGGCCCGTGAAGAGCGTCGCCGACCTCAAAGGCCTGCGGATCCGGGTGCAGCAATCGGAGTTGATGAGCGAGATGGTCCGCGCGCTCGGCGCCGAGCCGGTCGAGCTGCCCTATGGGCAGGTGCTCACGGGGCTTGCGACCCATCTGATCGACGGCGCCGAAAACAACTGGCCATCTTTCGTGACGACAGACCATTACAAATACGCCGGCTACCTTGCGCTGACCGAGCACACGATGAGCCCGGAGGTGCTGGTGATCTCGCTCAAGGCCTGGCGCAGCCTGTCTGCCGAGGACCAGCAGATCTTCAGGGAGGCCGCGGCGCGCTCAAGCAATTTCATGCGCGAGAAGTGGCGCGACCTCGAGGAGCAATCGCAGCTCAAGGCCGAGGCCGCGGGTGTCACCATCGTCAGGGATATCGACCGCAAGCCGTTCGAGGACGCGATGGCTCCGATCTACGCCAAGGCCGCGCGCGATCCCGCCGCGGCTGCACTGATCGAACGCATTCGCAAGGTGGAGTGAAGCTGCTTGGCTGCACCCGGACACAGCGAGCACGCAGACAGGCCGCCCGGCCCGATCGGGCGGCTGCGCGCGCGTCTGGTCGGCGTGTTGCGGGCGGTGCCGATCCGCTGGCGCATCCTGTCGATCGCGGCGCTGAACTCGGCCGTGGTGATCGTGCTGGTGGCGATGATCTGGAACGGCGCGCAGGTGCTGGGCTCGGCCTGGGACGACGTGCGCCAGGTGCGCGAGTCCGACCGGATCCTGGCGCTGCTCGAAAGCGAGACCGGGCGGCTCCAGAACCTGATCCACCGCTACATCAACCAGCCGAGCCCGGACCTGTTCGCCGAGATCCTGCTGCTGCGCGAGGCCGTGCTGGGCACGCTGACCGACCGCGCCGCCAAGGACCCGATGCTGGCGGGCTCGGTCGAGGAGCTGGAGCGCACCACCGACCGCTTCCTCAACGGGTTCGGCGAGCTGCGCGCTGTCCAGGCGACCATCGCCAAGACCTATGAGGAGCAGGTGCAGGGCCCGGCCAAGGACATGGCGGGCCTCTATTCCATCATCGAAGGCGCCACAGGTCACCGCGACGCGCTGATCTGGCCCTCGCTCGGCAAGTCGCGCGAGGCCTTCACGGCAATGCTGGTCGCGGCCAATTCCTATTATCTGTCGCTGTCGCCGGGTGCGGCTGACGACGCACGCCGCAACACCGAGACGATCGAGACAACCATTCCGGTGATGATCGATCTCGCGGACAACGACCTCCAGCGCATGGCGCTGCAAAAGCTCTCATCCCGCACCATGGCGCTGCGCGAAGGCTTTGCAAAACTCTCCGAGCAACTGGCGAGCCGCACCGAGCTGCTGCGCAACACCATCGACGCCAGCCAGGCCGAGGCGATCGGCGCCATCGACGATCTCTCCATCAAGATGCGCCAGCGCGAGCAGAAGGCGCAGGAGACTTTTGACCGCACGCTGGCGGATATTTCGCGGCGGGTGCTGTCGATCGCGGTGATCTTCCTCGGCATCATCCTGACCGCCGGCGTGCTGATCGCGCTGTCGATCCGGCTGCCGCTCCAGCAGATCATGGCGGCGATGCGCGCGATCACGCTCGGCGATCTCGGCCGCGCGGTGCAAGGCACCAAGGCGCGCGACGAGGTCGGGGCCATGGCGCGCGCGGTCGAAGTGTTCCGCGAGAACGCCATCGCCAAGCGCGAGACCGAGGACGAACTGCGCGCCTCCAAGGAAAAGGCCGAGAGCGCGCTGCTCGAGCTCAACGCCGCACAGCAGAATTTGATCGATGCCGAGCGGCTCGCAGCGCTGGGGGGCCTCGTCGCCGGCGTCGCGCATGAGGTCAACAACCCGATCGGCATCAGCCTGACCGTTGCCTCGAGTTTTGCCCGGCGCAGCGAGATCTTCGAGGCCCAGCTCAAGGGCGACGGCGGCCTGCGCCGCTCGCAACTGGAGGAATTCGTGCAAGCCTCGCGCGACGCCTCGCAGCAGCTTGTCGCCAACCTCACGCGCGCCGGCGAGCTGATCCAGTCGTTCAAGCAGGTCGCGGTCGACCGCTCCCATGCCGAGCGCCGGCAGTTCTCACTCAGCGAAGCCACCGACCAGATCATCGCGAGCCTGAGGCCCGTGCTGAAGCGCTCGCTGATCACGCTCCAGGTCGACGTGCCCGAGGGGCTGCTGCTCGACGGCTATCCCGGCTCCTATGGCCAGATCCTGACCAATTTGTTCCTCAACGCCGCCAACCACGCCTTCGCCGACGGCCGCACCGGCACCATCACGATCTCGGCGCGGCAGCGCGGGGCCGACGACATCGAGATCATCTTCGCCGATGACGGGGCCGGCATGACCCCTGACGTGCAGCGCCAGGCGTTTGACCCTTTCTTTACCACCCGGCGCAATGAAGGCGGCACGGGACTTGGCCTGCATATCGTCTATAACCTTGTCACCCAGCAGCTCGGCGGCCGTATGATGCTGGAATCCAAGCTGGGACAAGGCACCACTTTTCGCATTATTATGCCCCGCCTCGCCAAGGGCGGCGCGCCAAGCACAGAGACTGACGGGACTTCTCAATGGCCGAACAGGACGATGTCCTCCACCTGATCGACGATACCGGTACTGCGTCGGAGGATACGGACGCTCGGAAGTGGAAGATCGCCGTCATCGACGACGATCCGGCCGTGCATGACGGCACCCGCTTCGCGCTGTCCGACTACAGCCTCAACGGCCTGGGCCTGGAGATCCTCTCCGCCCATTCCGCGGCGGAAGGCCGCAAGCTGATGGCCGCGCACAGCGACATCGCCGCGGTGCTGCTCGACGTCATCATGGAAACCGACGTCGCCGGCCTCGAGCTGGTCGAATTCATCCGCAACGAGCTCAAGAACGAGACCGTGCGTATCATCCTGCGCACCGGACAGCCCGGCCAGGCGCCGGAGCGGCGCGTGATCGTGCAGTACGACATCAACGACTACAAGGCCAAGACCGAGCTCACCGCCGACAAGCTGTTCACCTCGCTGACCGCGGCGCTGCGCTCCTATCAGCAGCTCGAGCGCATGGTGCAGACGCGGCGCGGGCTCGAGATCATCATCGACGCCGCCTCCACCCTGTACGACTTCAAGTCGATGCAGCGGCTCGCCGAGGGCGTGCTGACCCAGCTCGCTTCGCTGCTCAATGTCGACTGCGCCGGTATACTGGTTTTGCGCGACAATGGCGGCATCGATCCCGAGCTTTCGGTGCTCGCCGGCAGCGGCTGCTACAGCCGCTTCATCGGCACGACCTCGTCGAAGGCCCTCGACCCCGATCTGCGCGCAATGGTGGAAGCCGCCTTCCAGGGCCGCAAGAACGAATTCGCCGACCACCGCAGCGTGATCTATTTGCGCACCGGCTCTGGCCGCGAGGTCGTGGTGCTGCTCCAGGCCGAGCGCGAGCTGTCCGAGACCGACCGCTCGCTGGTCGAGATCTTCTCCAGCCGGCTTTCGATCGCGTTCGACAACGTCATCCTCTACCAGCAGCTTCAGGACGCCAACACGCAGTTGGAAGATCGCGTCGCCCAACGCACCCGCGCGCTGATGCAGGCCAACCGCCGCCTCTCGGCGCAATGGCTGCGGCTGCAGCGCGCCAACGGCTTCAAGAACGAGATTTTGGGCACCGTCGCGCACGATTTGAAGAATCCGCTCGGCGTCATCCTCGGCCGTACCGAGATGCTGAAGGAGCTGATCTCGACCGGCGCGTCCGCGAGCGGCGTGAGCGCCCAGGTCGACCACATCCGTGATGCGACCAAGCGGCTGACCTCAATGGTCGACCATCTGATCTCGGACGCGATGGCCGATGCCTTCGACATCACCATTCGCCGCGAGCCGGTCGACGTCGCGGCTTTGGTGAAGGAGGTCGCCGAGGCCAACCAGCCGCTGGCGGTCAACAAGCAGCAGGCGATCAGCGTCACGGCGCCGCCCAATTTCGTCACCATGTGCGACACCGACCGCATCCGCGAGGCGATCGACAACCTCATCAGCAACGCCATCAAATACTCACCGATCGCCGGCAAGATCACCGTCGCGGTCACCCATGAGGCCAACGACACCGTCATCCGCGTCAGCGACGAGGGCGCCGGCCTGTCGCCGGAGGATCTCGGCCGCCTGTTCGGCCGGTTCCAGCGGCTGTCGGCCAAACCGACCGCGGGCGAGAGCTCGACGGGACTTGGGCTTTCCATCGTCAAGCGTATTATCGACATGCATGGCGGCGGGGTGACCGCCGACAGCGACGGCCCCGGCAAGGGATCGACCTTCACCATCACGCTGCCCGCGACTGAAACGCCATGACACAAAGCCAGCACATCATGATCGTCGACGACGAGGCGCCGGCCCGGGAGATGGTCGGCGATTACCTCAAGATGCACGGCTTCACCGTGACGCTGTGCGACGGCGGCAAGTCGCTGCGCGCCGCGATCGACGGCAGCATGCCCGACCTCGTCGTGCTCGACCTCAACATGCCCGAGGAAGACGGCCTCTCGATCATCCGCGACCTCAAGAGCCGCATCAACGTGCCGGTGATCATGCTCACGGCGACCGCGAGCCCGATCGATCGCGTCGTCGGCCTCGAGCTCGGCGCCGACGATTACGTGGCAAAGCCGTGCGAGCTGCGCGAATTGATGGCGCGTATCCGCTCGGTGCTGCGGCGGAGCACGCCGGTGAAGGTCGCGGCGACGGAAGCGGCGGCAGCGAAATCCGACAAGGATCAGCTGGTGCGCTTCGGCACCAAATGGCTCGATCTCGAAGCGCAAGCGTTACGCGACGACGAGGGCAACGAGCATCCGCTGACCGCCTCCGAGTTCGGCCTGCTCAAGGTGTTCGCGGCGAATCCGAAGCGCGTGCTGTCGCGTGAGCGCCTGCTGGAATTGGCCAATGCGCGCGATGCCGAAGCGTTCGACCGCGCCGTCGACCTCCGCATCATGCGCATCCGCCGCAAGATCGAGCCCGATCCGACAAAGCCCGCCGTGATCCGCACCATCCGCGGCGGCGGCTATCTGTTCTCGCCGGCGGGCGAGAAGGCGTAGGGCGCAGGGCGTCAAGCGACACCGAACGCAATAGCCGGAAATACGTTCCCGGCTGCTCCAAGCGACGCGGATCGGGTCAGCCCGTATTTTCCGTACATTGAAATTACACGCCTTTTTACCTCGAATGTTTCGTCGCGGCCTTTCCGACGAAACAATTTGGTGGCGCACGAAACCATTTTCCCCTTTTCGTGCAGACGTCCAGAAACGTTGGCTCATTAACACTTTGGTCCAAGGAAACGCCGCTCGGTTGCGGCGCTACGGGGAGCTAAGTCAATGCCGAACGTCATCGCCATCAACGCCCAGGCCAGCCAGAGCATCATCGCCGCTCAGGCGACTTCGGACGACATGCTTCTGGAAAGCATTGCCGACGGCAACCGGACGTCCATGCACATCCTTTATTGCCGTCACAATGTGCGCGTCTATCGCTTCATCCTGCGCATCGTGCGTGATGCCACCACGGCGGAAGACCTGGTCAGCCAGGTGTTCCTGGACGTGTGGCGGACCGCCGGCCAGTTCCAGGGCCGCTCGCAGGTCTCGACCTGGCTGCTGTCGATCGCCCGCTTCAAGGCGCTGACCGCGATGCGCCAGCGCCGCTTCGAGGACATCGATCAGGAAGACGTGCGCCAGATCCCGGATGGTTGCGATACGCCCGAGACTTCGCTCGACCGCAGCGACACCAGCGCCATCCTGCGCGCCTGCGTCGCCAAGCTGTCGCCCGCGCATCGCGAGATCATCACCCTCGTCTACTACCATGAGAAGTCGGTGGAAGAGGTCGGTCAGATCATCGGCATCCCCCAGAGCACGGTGAAGACCCGGATGTTCTATGCCCGCAAGCAGCTGGCCGATTTGCTTAAGGGTTGCGGCGTTGACCGTTTCGCCGCCTGAAGGCCAAGGATTTCAATGGGATAGGACCTGATTTCCGGCCCTATTCCAGGACACGAAAGCGTTACCGCCGACGAAACAATTGAAACAAACCACAACATCAGGCGGAAAAACTTCGTCCCTATAAAGATCACATACGGTTTCGTTAAACCTCCCAAGACCTCCAACGACCCGGCGAGATGCCCCCTCGCCGGGTCGTTTTTATTTTGGGGTGGGCGGCACGCACCACCGGCCAGAGTGAGGCGGGCACACTCTCTCATTCCCTCCCCCGCAAGGGGGGAGGGAGCGCACCGTCTACGCAGTCAGCAGTTGCGCCTCCGCGAGACAGCCGCTCAGTCACGAACGTGTGACGTAACGATCCGCGCATCCATCCCGAACAGCCCTCGTAACCTCCTTCACGAGTGGCCCGATGCTGGAACTCACCTTCGCTCTCCTTGCCGGCATCCTCACCATCGCCGCGCCCTGCACGTTGCCGATGCTGCCGATCCTGCTTGGCGCCTCGATCGGGCGCAGCTCGCATCTGCGGCCGGCGATGATCGCGCTCGGCTTCGTCGTTTCGTTCTCGGCGACCGCGCTGCTGCTCGGCGCGATCACGCGGGCATTCAATTTCGATCCGAATGTGCTGCGCGAGGCCGCTTCGATCCTGCTGCTCGGCTTTGGCCTGCTGATGCTGTGGCCGGCGCCGTTCGAATGGCTGTCGATCCGGCTCAACGGCTGGCTCGATCTTGGTGCGGCGAGCGGCCCCCAGCGCGAGGGCGCGCTCGGCGGTCTCCTGCTCGGCACCACGCTCGGCCTGGTCTGGACGCCCTGTGCCGGCCCCGTGCTCGGCTCGATCCTGACGCTGGTCGCGACGACGAAGAACGCGACCTGGGCCGGCACGCTCTTGATCGCCTACGCGATCGGCGCAGCGATCCCGATGCTGGCCATCGCCTATGGCGGACAGGCCGCGACCACGCGCGTGCGCAGCCTCGCGCGCATCTCGCCGCGGCTCCAGCACGGCTTTGGCGTGGTCGTGATCGCCTTCGCGGTCGCCGCCTACTTCCAATACGACACGCTGATCGTGGCGTGGCTCACCGGATTCTACCCCACCGGCCAGATCGGCCTGTGATCACCGCAAAAACTCAACGGAGGACGCTTCCATGACTTTCAAACTGCTCACTGTGGCCGCCGCACTGATCGGCTTCGCCGTGACCGGCGCCGCCATCCCCGGCATCTGCGATGAAGCTTCGCGAGCCGCGCCGATCAATGTCGCGGCCGCTGCCCAAGGGACCGCGCCCGACTTCGCCGGCATCAGCAACTGGTTCAACTCGAAACCGCTCAACATCGCCGATTTGCGCGGCAAGGTCGTGCTGGTCGACTTCTGGACCTATGGCTGCGTCAACTGCGTCAACACGCTGCCGCATGTCACCGACCTCTATGCCAAGTACAAAGACAAGGGCCTCGTCGTGGTCGGCGTGCACACGCCGGAATTCCCGTTCGAGCGTTCGGCCTCCAACGTGCAGGCCGCGCTGAAGCGCCACGGCATCACCTATCCGGTCGCGCAGGATAACGATTCCGCGACCTGGAACGCCTATCGCAACCAGTATTGGCCGGCGCAGTACATCATCGACCAGAACGGCAAGATCGTCTTCCAGCACGAAGGCGAAGGCCGCTACGACGAGATCGACCGCACGGTGGCAAAGCTGCTGAACGCCAGCAGCTGATGTCGCATACGGCGGCTTGCGATGTCGCTTGACTCCACGGACCCGTCCGTGGAGGTTCGCGGCCGACGCAATCAGCCGCCCGCAATGGACGACGCGACCACCAGCAACGACATTCGCCTTCGTGAAGGCGCCTCGATCGCGCAGCGGCTGGTCATGGCTGGCTTTGCGGCAGCCGTTGCGCTTTGCTTTACACCGGGCCTGTTCACGCACGAGACCCTGGAAGTGATCATCTCCGTGGTCGCGCTGCTGCTGGGAGCGGTGTTCGTCGGCGCCGTCATGCTGGCGCCGGCGGTGGTTTGGATCATCACGCCGGATGAGATTCTGATCGGGCAGCAACGTCCGTTCGGGCGGCTCCGCACCAGGATCGTCACGAGAGACGACATCACAGGGCTACAGGTTCCCGGCGGCAAGACCGCAAAGGCCCGTTTCCAACTGGCCTTCACGCTGGCGTCCGGGGAGCGCCTGACGTCGCCGCCGATCTCCGACGTCACGCATGTCCGCGAAACTGTTGCCCGGATCGCCGCGCAATTCGACGTTCCCGATGTCGACGCGCCCGTCAATCCACTCGATGCCAGCAATCCCGAGATGCATCTCGGCGAACCCGTCGAGCCGTTTTCCGTCAGGGACATCCGGATCGCGGCATTGATCGTCGTCGCACTGAGCGCCGCACCCTACGCCTACAGGCTCTGGCGCGGTCTGCCGCCCAGCCTGGTCGACATCATGCTGCTTCCGCTTGGCGCAATCGCCGCGTTTGCGGTTCACAGATACGCCAACCTCGTGACCGGCGCCTTCTGGATCATCCGGCAAGGCGATATTCACGTCGAACGCCTGTGGGGCGACGGCACGCCGCGCGCGGACCACATCGAAGGGCGCGACGTCAAGGCGATCACGGTCGAGCGGCGCGGCCGGTCCGAGGACGAGCACTGCATCGTCGTGATCCGATTGCAGTCCGGGCACCGGTTTCGCAGCCCCCGTATCGGCTCGAGGCTTGAGGCCCGCGCCGTGGGGGCTGAGATCGTCCGGCGGCTCGGGATCGCGCCGGAGAACAACCAGATCTAGCTGGCATCTAGTGCCAATTGGCGAAGTTGATCTCGCCGCGAGGCCGGTCTGAGCCTCTCCCGCTTGCGGCAGAGGTCGGCGCGTAGCGCCGGGTGAGGGTTCTATCCTCTTGGGGAGCGTTTATTGTGGAAGCAGCCTCTCCCCGACCCTCCCCCGCAAGCGGGGGAGGGAGCGCAGCGAGCCCAGCTCGCTGCTTTTCGCTCCATCCCTTGTTTGTGGCATGGCCGGGCCCCGTCAAAAAACCAAAGCATTCTCGTGACATACCAGCCGGGCGCGCCATCAACTTGCCACGAAGCTGCCCCTGAGTTCAGATGGTTCCTAACGATTTGCGCTGTGGCAGCGGGGAGAGCTTGAAATGACGGATTTTCGTCGCCTGACCGGGGCGTTTTTGGCTGCGATTGGCCTGATCCTGTCCGCGCCGCACGCCTTCGCCCAGCAGCCTGACCGCGGCGACGAGCCCGGCCTGGTCGCCGACGACAGTTACGAGCTCGATCCGGAGTGGCAGAAGCAGGTCGTGTACTACCGCACGACCGAAACACCGGGCACCATCATCATCTCGACCACCGAGCGCCACCTCTATCTGGTGCAGCCCGGCGGACGCGCGATCCGCTATGGCATCGGTGTCGGCCGCGACGGCTTCCAGTGGCAGGGGCTGGTGAACATCACCAACAAGAAGGAATGGCCGGACTGGACGCCGCCGCCGGAGATGATCCAGCGCCAGCCCTATCTGCCGCGCTTCATGGCCGGCGGCCCCGGCAATCCGCTCGGCGCCCGCGCCATGTATCTCGGCACCACCGTCTACCGCATCCATGGCACCAACCGTCCCGACACGATCGGCACCAAGGTGTCCTCGGGCTGCTTCCGTCTCGTCAACAATGACGTCGCCGATCTCTACGGTCGCGTCCCGGTCGGGACCAAGGTGGTCATCAGGCAGAAGCCTGAACTCTAAAGCCTATCGTTTGAGCATGATCTTTTCGGAAAACCGCTTCACACTTTTCCGGATCATGCTCTCCGCCCTCCTCCAAATTCCTTTTCCCGATTATTTCGAGAGAGCAACATGATGCGCACATTTCGAGGCGGCCTGCTGATCGGGCTCGCGGTCGCCGTGCTGGTCGCCGCCTTGGCCATCACTTACGAGTTCTATGACACCCGCACGCTGAAGCGCACCGTGCGCCGCGGCGAGGTGCTGTGCGGCGTCAACAAGGGCCTGCCGGGCTTCTCGATCCCCGACGACAAGGGCAATTGGAGCGGCTTCGACGTCGATTTCTGCCGCGCGGTGGCCTCGGCGATCTTCGACGATCCGAACAAGGCGCGGTTCGTGCCGCTCGACGCCAGCGAACGCTTCAAGGAATTGCAGAGCCGCAAGGTCGACATCCTCTCCCGCAACTCGACCTGGAGCATGGCGCGCGAGCTCGACTATGACCTCTATTTCCCGGCGGTCGCCTATTACGACGGCGAAGGTTTTATGGTGCCGCGCGCGCGCAACAAGGAGACTGCGCTGGATCTGAACGGCAGCAAGGTCTGCGTGCAATCGGGCACCACGACGCTGCTCAACCTCGCCGACTACTTCCGTGCCAACAACATGAAGTATGAAGAGATCAAGTTCGACAAGCTGGAGGACGTGGTCAAGGCCTACGACACCGGCAAATGCGACACGCTCACTGCCGACGTCTCCCAGCTCTATGCGCTGCGGCTGAACATGGGCAAGCCCGGCGACCACATGATCCTGCCGGACATGATCTCCAAGGAGCCGCTCGCCCCCGTGGTGCGCCAGCGCGACGACGACTGGATGATGATCGTGAAGTGGACGCTCTATGCGATGATCAACGCCGAGGAGCTCGGCGTCTCCTCGGAGAACATCGACGAAGCCCTGAAGTCGAAGAAGCCGGAAGTGATGCGGCTGGTCGGCACCGAAGGCAATTACGGCGAGCAGCTCGGCCTCACCAAGGACTGGGTCGTCCGCATCATCCGCCACGTCGGCAATTACGGCGAGATGTATGAGCGCAATATCGGCGAGAAATCCAAGCTGAAGATCCCGCGCGGCATGAACCAGCTGTGGAACGCCGGTGGCGTGCAGTACGCGCCGCCGATTAGGTAAGGGGGCCTTCCCGCCGTAAGCTTGGGGCAGGCGCTTTCCATTCTCTCAACTGTCATCGCCCGCGAAAGCGGGCGATCCAGTATTCCAGAGACGACTGTGACGAATCGAGAGGCCGCGGCGTACTGGGTCGCCCGGTCAAGCCGGGCGACGACACCGCGCGTGAGGCGCGCCCTTCGCGTCTCAGCTCAATACCCCCGCGCCCGCGCAAGTTGCTCGGTGTGATAATTCGCATCACCAAACAGCTCCTCGCACACCCGCGCGCGCTTCATGAAGAAGCCGATGTCGAACTGGTCGGTCATGCCCATGCCGCCATGCATCTGCACGCCTTCCTGCACCGCGCGGGTGGCGGTGGTGCCGGCGCGGGCTTTGGCAACTGCGACGGCTGAGGCGGCCTTGGCAACATCGCCATCCAGCGCCTGGAGCGCCTTCATCACGGCGGCGCGGGTGATCTCGATGTCGACATAGAGTTCGGCGGCACGGTGCTGGAGCGCCTGGAATTCGCCGATCAGCTTGCCGAACTGCTTGCGGCTCTTGAGGTACTCGATGGTGCGGTTGAACACCTCTTCGCTCAAGCCCACCATTTCGGAGGCGACCGCGCCGCGACCGATGTCGAGCACGCCGTCGAGCAAGGCGGCACCCTGATCGACCTCGCCGAGCACGCTGTCGGCATTGACCTCGACATTGGCGAGCTCGATGCGCGCCGCATTATGCGCGTCGACCATGATGGTGCGCTCGATCGCAACGCCCTTGGCCTTGGGGTTGACCAGGAACAGCGTCAACCCATCGCGTTCGCCGGCCGAGCCCGCGGTACGCGCGGCGACGATGAAGAGGTCGGCGACATGGCCATCGACCACCAGCGCCTTGGCGCCGGAGAGCTTGAAACCGTTGCCGGCACGCACGGCCTGGAGGCTGGTCTGGAGCGGGCGATGTTTTGCGCCCTCGTCGATCGCGAGCGTCGCGAGCAGCGAGCCGTTGGAGATCTTCGGCAGGTACTCCGACTTCTGCGCGGCATTGCCGCCACGGGTCAGCGCCGAGGCCGCGACCACGCTGGTGGCGAAGAACGGCGACGGCATCAAGGTGCGGCCGATCTCTTCCATGATGATGCCGGCCTCGACGAAGCCAAGACCGCTGCCGCCGAACTCGTCCGGCACTAGGAGGCCGGCAAAGCCCATCTCGGCAAAGGAGTGCCAAAACTCCTTGGAGAAGCCGGTGGGATCCTTGGCGTCGCGCAGTTGCCGCAGATGCGACACCGGCGCCTTGTCGCTGATCAGCCCGCGCGCGCTGTCGCGGAGCATCGATTGTTCTTCGGTGAGGACGAGGGCCATGTGCGTGTTTCCGATTCGAAGTCTATTTTTTGGTTCGTCATTCCGGGATGCGCCGTTAGGCGCAGGCCCGGAATCCATAATCCCGATTCGTGGTTATGGATTCCGGGCTCGCGACTTCGTCGCGCCCCGGAATGACAGCGCAGCTAGGCGCCAGGCAGATCGAGGATGCGCTTGGCGACGATGCCGAGCATCACCTCCGTCGTGCCGCCCTCGATCGAGTTGGCCTTGGTGCGCAGCCAGGCACGCGGACGGGCGCCTTGCCTGGAGCGCTCGCTTTCCCATTCCAGCGCGTCAACCCCGCCGGCCGACATCAGGATCTCGTAGCGGCGCTTGTTGAGCTCGGTGCCGTAATATTTCATCGCCGACGAGAACGCCGGATGAGCTTGTCCCGCCTTGGCGAGATCGACGGCGCGTTCGGCGCAAGCTGCGAGTGCGGCTTCATCGACGTCGAAGCTGGCGATCCTGCCGCGCAACATCGAATCATCGAGCCGCCCTTGCGCATCGGCCCCGACCGAATCCGCCGCGATCTGGCCGAGCGGCCGGCCGACACCGCGCTCGCCCATGCCCGAAATCATCGCCCGCTCGTGCTGGAGCAGATATTTCGCGACATCCCAGCCGCGATTGACGGTGCCGACCACATGCGATTTCGGCACGCGGACGCCATCGAAGAAGGTCTCGCAGAACGGCGAATAGCCGGAGATCAAGAGGATCGGCTTGGTCGTGACGCCTTTCGAGGTCATGTCGAACAGGATGAAGCTGATGCCGTCGTGCTTCTTCGCGGCGCCATCGGTGCGCACCAGACAGAAGATCCAGTCGGCGTAGTTGGCGTAGGACGTCCAGATCTTCGACCCCGTGATGACGAAATCATCGCCGTCACTCTCCGCACGGGTCTGGAGCGAGGCGAGATCGGAGCCGGCGTTCGGCTCGGAATAACCCTGGCACCAGCGGATCAGGCCCGCTGCGATCTTCGGCAGGTGCTCCTTCTTCTGCGCCTCGTTGCCGTACTTTAACAACGCCGGTCCGAGCATCCAGATGCCGAAGCTCGACAGCGGCGGCCGCGCGCCGATCTTCGCCATCTCCGCGCGCAGCACTTTGTGTTCAGCTGCGCTCAGGCCGCCACCGCCATATTCCTTCGGCCAGTCGGGCACGGTCCAGCCCTTGTCGCGCATGCGCTCGAACCAGACGCGCTGCGGCTCGGACGCGAATTTCGTAGTGCGTCCGCCCCAGAACACGTCGGCGTCGGAGGTTGCAGGCTTGCGCATTTCCGGCGGACAGTTGGCCTCCAGCCAGGCGCGCGTTTGCTCGCGGAATGTTTCGAGATCGGCCGTCTCAGTGTCGGCGGTCTTAGAGTCGGTCATTGGTCGTTTCCATCAATCAAAATCGACTTATTGCCACAGACTCTGGGCCATCGCTTCGTGGAATTCAACCACTTCCGTGCTGCACATCCCGAGCGGCATTCGGCTATAGTCGCCGCCACGGCGAGGCTTGAAAACAAAGAGGAAACGAGAATGCGCCTGAAACTTCTTTCGCCTGGCGAAATGAACGAGAGCCAGCGGCAGACCTATGACGAGTCGATTGCCGGCAAGCGCGGCAAGCCGCCGGCGCCGATGATGGCCTGGCTCAACAGCCCCGACATGGCCCGTCACGCCACGCGGCTCGGCGAGGTCCTGCGCTACGACACGATATTTCCTGCAAAACTCTCGGAGATCGCGATCCTGGTGACGGCGCGGCACTGGACCGCACATTACGAATGGTATGCGCACAAGCGTCTCGCGCTTGCGGGCGGCATGAAGGTGGAGATCATCGACGCGATCCGCGACCGCCGCACGCCGGACTTCGACGATCCCAAGGGCAAGATGATCTACGACGTCGCGAAGTCGCTGCATGAGGGCCACGGCGTAGAGAAGGGTCTCTATGACGAGGCGGTCAAGATTCTTAGCGAACGCGGCGTCGTCGAGGTCATCGGGCTGTGCGGCTATTACACGATGGTCTCGATGACGCTGAACACGTTCGAGTTCGAGCTGCCGGAGGGCGAGGTGCCGGAGCTCTCTTAGTTTCGCATCCGGAAACGCTGGGTTTCGGGATAGGCCAGTGGCGCTGTCCCGAGGCCCGGCTTATGTGGGGTTGAGTAACGGAGCACTCTCATGTCGCAGACCTCAGCCGTCAACGCCGGCACCCGAATAGGTCACGTCCACCTCAAGGTCGCCGATCTCGATCGTGCGCTGGGCTTCTATTGCGGCGTGCTCGGCTTCGAGCTGATGCAGCGCATGGGCTCCGGTGCGGCCTTCATCTCGGCCGGCGGCTATCATCACCACATCGGGCTCAACACCTGGGAGAGCAAGGGCGGCTCGCCGCCGCCGCCCGGCACGACCGGGCTGTTTCACACCGCAATCCTCTATCCGACGCGCCCCGCGCTCGGGGATGCGTTGCATCGCGTGCTCTCGGCCGGCATTGCGCTGGATGGTGCGAGCGACCATGGCGTGTCCGAGGCGCTGTATTTGCGCGATCCGGATGAGAATGGCGTGGAGCTTTATTGGGACAAGCCGAGGGAGCAATGGCCGTTCGGGCCGGATGGGAAGCTGGCGATGATCACGAAGCGGCTGGATGTTGAGGGGTTGCTGAAGCAGCGGGAGGTGTGACGCCGTAGGGTGGGCAAAGCGAAGCGTGCCCACCAATCTTTCCACACGAGTGGACCGTGAGATGGTGGGCACGGCGCTGCGCGCCTTTGCCCACCCTACGAGAGCTTTGCTTTCGGCGAGCCCCGCACCATGATCAATGCCGCAGCCATCACCTCCAGCGCAATACACAGATAGAACGGCAGCGCGTACCCGCCGGACCAATCACGCAAGAACCCGACCACACCCGGGCCGAACGCATACGTCACCTGGTTGATCGCCGTGTTCAGGCTGATCAGCACGCCGAACGAGGCGGAATCGAATTCCCGCTGCACGATCAGCGACGGCATCGTGATGAGATTGCCGACCGAGAAGCCGAACACCGCGCAGGCCGCGATCAGCACATAGTCGTTGTGCAGATTGATGACGACGCAAAGCGCCGCGGCCTGGCTCAGGAACGACAGCGCGGAGGCCAGCCGCTGGTTGAGGCGGTCGATCACCATCGAGAACAGCACCCGGCCGATCACCGCCATCGCCGTCAGCACCGCGACCGCAACGGCCGCGCGCTCGCGCCCGATGATGGGATCGAGGAACGAGATCAGGTGCACGATGAAGCCGACCTGGGCGAACAGCACCAAAGCAAAGGCAATCGTCACGGTGAGGAAGCCGACGTCGCGCAGCGCGTGCTTGCGAATTTCGGCCGATGATTGCGGCTTCACCTTCGCCGCCCCGTGCCAGCCGTGGAGATCAGGCGGCCGGCCGACGACAAGCAGGATCACCGGCACGAGCAGCACCAGCATGGCGCCGGAGGTGGCGAACATCGCGTTTCCGAAGCCGATATGGCTGATCATCACCACCAGCAACGGCACGCCGACGATGCCGCCAAAGCTGGCGCCGTTCAGCGCCAGGCTGATCGCCATGCCGCGCTTCTGGTCGAACCACAGGCTGATCGTGTTGGTGATCATGGCGAGGCTGGTGCCGGCCCAGCCGAAGGCGAGCACGGCATCGGCGAGATAAAGCTGCCAGGGCTCGCGCACGGCGCCGATCGCGACCGCGGCGGCGGCCATCGCCAACGTGCCGGCGATCAGGCAGATGCGCGGGCCATATTTCCTGACGGCCTCGCCGACGAAGACGACCAGCAGCGCGCCGAACAGATAGAAGAAGGTGGTGCCCGACGAGATCAGCGAGGTCGGCCAGCCCCGCGCGCGCTGTAGCTCGGCGACATAGACGCTCTGGCCGTAGAAACCGAGCCCCCAGCCGAAGGTCGCGAGCAGGAAGCAGACCGCAACGATGCGCCAGCCTTCGTAGCCGAGCGAGGATTCGTCGATTCGCAAGGTGTGCCGGGGATTGTCGAGCATTTGCGCTTCTCCTTCGTTTCCCCCGCGTTGTGATCTTCTGTCCATGACGACCATCATGTAGCGATGAGGGAGCAGAAAATCACTTCGACAGCGATCGAAGTATCAACGTTGCTGACAGCCTCCTGCCAACTTATTGAGCATGATCTTCGGAAAACCGCTACGCACTTTTCCGGATCATGCGTCAGATCGCGTCCGGGAATTCGCCCATGGCCGCCTCCAGCCGCGCCCTACGACGGCGAGCGAAAGAGGCGAGCGAGAGAACCGCGAGACCGAGCAGCACTGGCGGGAACACCACCATGTTCACCGCGGACCAGCCGTAATTGGCGAGCAATTGCCCGGAGGAGAACGAGCCGATCGCCATCATCCCGAACACCAGGAAATCGTTGAACGCCTGCACCTTGTTGCGCTCCTGCGGCCGGTGCGTCTCCAGCACCAGCGCGGAGGCGCCGATGAAGGAGAAGTTCCAGCCGATTCCGAGCACGATCAGCGTGGCCCAGAAGTGCATCGCGGTGATGCCGGAGAGACCGATGGTTGCGGCACCGGCTTCCAGCAGCAGACCGGCAGCGACGATTCTGGGCGCACCGAAGCGGGCGATCAGCGCGCCCGTGAAGAAGCTCGGCCCGTACATCGCGACGATATGCCATTGAATGCCGAAATTGGAATCGCTGAGGCTTAGCCCGCAGAGCTTCATCGCGAGCGGTGCCGAGGTCATCACCAGATTCATCATGGGATAGGCGATGACGCCACACAAAGCGGCCGCGATAAAGCGCGGCTGGCTCACGATCGTCAGCAGCGGCCGCCCGCCATGGAGATCGGCCGCGGCCGGCTTCGGCATGTCGACGCCGGCGACGATGCCCATCGCGACCAACGCCACCGCGGCCTGCACCAGGAAGCTGAAGGCGAACAGATAAGGCGACCAGACGTCCATGGTCCATTGCACGAGCTGCGGACCGAGCACGCCGGCGAACACGCCGCCGGCCATCACCCACGACACCGCCTTGGGCCGGTACGCCGCGCTGGCGCCATCGGCGGCGGCGAAGCGATAGGATTGCGCCACAGCGCCATAGAGGCCGCCGAGGAAGGTCGCGACGCAAAACAGCGCGAACGAGGCGTGCAGGATCGCGAACGAGCCGAGCAGGCCGGTGAGCGTGCCGCACCCCGTGCCGACGATGAAGGCGGCGCGGCGGCCGAAGCGGCGCGAGATCGCGCCGGTCGGCAGCGTGCCGGCGGCAAGGCCCACCACATACATCGAGATCGGCACGGTCGCGAACGACATGTCCGGCGCAAGCGTGGCGCCGACGATCGCGCCGGTGGCAAAGATCACCGCCGAGTTTGCGCCGGTCAGCGCCTGGGCTGCGGCAAGGCGCACCACATTGGTACGCACGCGGGCGTCGTCGGTGATTTCGGCGGCTGAGGTCACGTCTAGCATCGGCACTTCCGCCCGAGGGACTTTGAGAGGGCTCTGTTGATTCCCGGCACTATGGAGGGATGGACAGGGCCGGGCAACCGGCGCAAACGGGCGCAGGCCATGCCTCTGACGCAATCGGACGGATGATACCGGGCCGCGCTCTTGACGGCTTGCGCTCGATCAAATCCTATCCGCCGCGATCTCCAGGAGTTTGCATCATGTCCATCGACGACAGGCCTACGCTGAGCAAGCCCGACGACGATCCCTGGCTCTGGCTTGAGGAGATCGAAGGCGCCCGCGCGCTTGATTTCGTCGAGAAGCAGAATCGGCTGACGCTGCAAGCATTCGGCGGCGCGGCGTTCGAGCGCGACCGCGATACGCTCGCGGCGATCTACGACCGGCCGGACAACATCCCCTATGTCGGCCGGCGCGGGGGGTATCTGCACAATCTCTGGAAAGACGCCACCAACCCGCGCGGCCTGTGGCGGCGGACTACGCTCGCTGAGTTTCGCAAGCCCCATCCGGCGTGGGAGATCGTGCTGGATGTCGACCAGCTTGCGGCGAGCGAGGGCGAAGACTGGCTGCTGAGCTCGATCAGCTCGATGCCTGGAAGCTCGCGGGCCATCCTGAGCTTCTCGCGCGGCGGCAGCGACGCCGTCACCTTGCGGGAATTCGATGCCGACACAAAGAGTTTCGTTGTTGACGGCTTCGCGCTGCCGGAAGCCAAGGGCGGCGTCGATTGGCTCGATCCGGACACGCTGCTGCTGTCCAGCGCGTATGGCGACGGCATGGTGACGAGCTCGGGATATGCGAGGACCGTTCGCCTGTGGCGGCGCGGCGAGCGCGTGGATCGGGCGCAAACGATCCTCGAGACCACGGCCGACCATATGGGGATCTTTGGCAGCGTCGATGATACCGGCGCAACTCTACGCGCCTGGATCATCGACCAGATCGACTTCTTCAACTACGGCATCTGGCTGCGCGATGAAGCCGGCACCACCACAAAGCTCGACCTGCCGACCGGCATCTGGATGCAGGCGCATGGCGACTGGTTTGCGATGAAGCTGCGCGCAGACTGGCCGGTCGAAGGCCGAACCTATGCCGCTGATGCCGTGCTCGGCATTTCGCTCTCGGCATTCCTCGCCGGCAGCCGTGACTTCACGCTGCTGTTCGAGCCCGGGCCGCGGCGCGCGTTGCAGGGTTTCTTCTGGACCGCAGGCAGGCTGGTGCTGTCGATCCTCGACGAGCTCAAGCCGCGATTCGAGATCTGCACGCCATCTGTCACCGGCTGGAGCCGTGAGACACTTGGCGGTCTTCCCCAGATCGGCGTCGTCGATGTCTGGCCGTTCGATCGCCATTCGTCCGAGAGCAATGGCGACCTGCTCGCCAATGTGCAGGATCCGCTCACGCCGCCGTCGCTGCTCTTGATCGAGCGCGGCGTCGAAAGCCCGACGGTGCTGAAGCAGGCGCCGAAGACGTTCACCGCCGCTGGCCTGATCATCACCCAGCACGAAGCCATCTCGATCGACGGCGAGCGCATTCCCTATGTGCAGACCGGTCCCGCGACCGAGACCGGTGATGCGCCGGTCTATATGAGCGCCTATGGCGGCTTCGGGCTCGCGGTGAAGCCGCACTACAATGCATCACTCGGCAAGCTCTGGCTGGAGCGCGGCGGCACCATCGTGCAGGCGAATTTGCGCGGTGGCGGCGAGTTCGGCACGCGCTGGCACGATGCCGGCCGGCTCGCCGGCAAGAAATTGTCGCATGACGATTTCGCGGCCGTTGCCGCCGATCTTGTCCGCCGTGGCGTCACGCAAGCGAAGCGTATCGCGGCACAGGGCGGGTCGAACGGCGGCATCCTCATCACCAACATGCTTGTACGCTATCCCGAACGCTTCGGCGCGCTGTTCTGCACGATCCCGCTGATCGACATGCGCCGCTACACAAAACTGCTCGCGGGCGCGAGCTGGATCGCCGAATATGGCGATCCCGACAAGCCGGAGGAGTGGGACTGGCTGAAGACCTACTCCGCCTATCACACCGCAAAACCCGGCCAGCCCTATCCGCCGATCCTGATCGCCACCACGCGGCGCGACGACCGCGTTCATCCCGGTCATGCGCGCAAGATGGCGGCAAAGCTCCAGGCGATGGGCTACGAGGCCTGGTTCTACGAGCCGGAAGCCGGCGGCCACGGCTACGGCAAGGACAACAAGGAGCGCGCCGGCTTCGAGGTGCTGGGTTATCAATTCCCCAAGGATAAGATCGGCTGGCGCGACGGCGAGGCCTGACGGCCTCGCATCTTACGAGCGCGAAAACACCAGCGTCAGATTGTTGGCGGGCATGTCGACCGCATCGACGAGGCCAAGCCCCACGCCGCGCGCCAGCGTCTCGACGTCGCTGACATCGCGCACGCCCCAATCGGGATTGCCTTCACGCAGAGACGTGTCGAACACGGCGTTGCTGAGCGCGGTGTGCTTGCCGCCGCGCTTGAACGGGCCATAGAGAAACAGCTTGCCGTCGGCGCGCAGATAACGGCCCGCGCCGGCGAACAGGCCCTCGGCCACGGCCCAGGGCGCAATGTGGATGACATTGGCACAGAACACGGCTGCGAGGTTCGTCGGCCCCTTCCCGCTCTTCAACTCCGGGCACCAATCAGGATCGGAGAGATCGATCCGCAAGGGCGCGCGGATGTTTGTAAGGCCCGAATGCACGCGCCAGGCCTCAATGCTCTTCACGTGCCGCTGGTTGAGGTCGCTGGGCCACCAGACGAGCTCGGGCGTATGGCGGGCGAAATGGACCACGTGCTGGCCGGTTCCGCTGCCGACCTCGACCACGTCGCCCGAACGCCCGGCGAGGTGCTTTTCAAGCGCCGCCCAGAGCGGCTCGTGATTGCGATGAAAGGCTGGCGCATCGAGCCGGCCGTCGGATTCGACCCGACCGCCGTCCCTGCCAAATTCGACGACATATTCAGCCAATTGAAGTCCCCGGAAAATGAAAATGCAGACGAAAACGCGATCCGGGCCAAACGCCCCGAAAAATTAACTGGCCCCAACCGACTTTACGAACGAACTAGCTCTTCAGTTGCAATGCGGGAGATATTAACTCCATTTTGCAGCCTGCATAGTCTTGATTGTCAGGACATGCCGGTTGTGCTTTTGAGCACTATCTTTTCGCACACGTAATGCTTCAGGACGACGCCTTGACCGCCTTTCCTTGCAAGCCCGCCCTGCTCCTCACGCTGGTCGCCCTCACCGGCTTTGCCGCGAGCCCGGCGCGGGCGCAATCCACCGTGGCCGACGGCGAGAAGCTGGCCTTCGACCGCGGCAAGGGCAATTGCCTGACCTGCCACGTCATTAGGGGCGGCGATCTGCCGGGAACGATCGGGCCGGAGCTGAAGGACATCAAGACGAAATATCCCGACCGCAACGAGCTGGTCGCAATCCTGTTCGACGAGACCAAGCGCAATCCGCAGACCATGATGCCGCCGTTCGGCCGTAACCGGCTTTTGACCGACCAGGAGATCAGCGCGATCGTTGATTTCCTGCAAACGCTGTGACGGCGGGCCAAGGAGACCTGAGATGACGACAACCACCGGCCCCGGCCCCCTTGCGACGCGGCGCCTGATCCTTCAGGGCGCGGCCTCGGTCGCGCTGATCGGCCTCGGCAATCTGCCGTTCGCGGCTCCGGCGAACGCCGCAGCCAATGACAAATATCCGGAAGAGGCGTTCAAGCAGAAGAGCGAGGCCGACGCGATCAAGGCGCTCTACGGCAAGACCGCCGAGCCGTCCGACAAGGTCAAGCTCGATGCGCCCGAGATCGCCGAAAACGGCGGCGTGGTGCCGATCTCGGTGACGACGACGCTCGACAAGGTGACCTCGATCTCGTTCTTCGTCGCCGAGAACCCGAGTGCGCTCGCGGCCAGCTACAAGATTCCTGACGGCACGGTCCCAAGCGTCGCCAACCGCCTGAAGATGGCGAAGACCACCAACGTGACCGCGATCGTGGAAGCCGACGGCAAGCTCTACAGCGCGACCAAGGAAGTGAAAGTCACCGTCGGCGGCTGCGGCGGCTAGGAGAATCCAGATGGCATCCAGCATTCGCGTGCGCGCAACATCCAACGGCGACATCACCGAAGTGCAGGTGCTGATCCAGCACCCCATGGACAACGGCTTCATGAAGGACGCCAAGGGCGAGCTGATCCCGGCGCATTTCATCCAGGAACTGAAGTTCGAATGTAACGGCAAGGACGTCTTCGTCGCCGATTGGGGCACCGCAGTCTCGAAGGACCCCTACGTCAAGTTCAGCTTCAAGGGCTCCAAGAAGGGCGACGACCTCAAGGTCTCCTGGACCGACAACAAGGGTGGATCGGATACGACCACCGCGAAGATCGCGTGATGAAGCGGCGCGCTACGATTTTGCTCGGTTCAGCGTTCGTCGCACTCGCAGCGCTTGCTTTCGCCGCGACGCGCGTGGTCGCAGCAGCCAAGGTCGATCCTGTCGCCGACGCAAAAGCGTTCCAGAATTTCTTCTTCCAGAAATTTCCGAACGTGAAGCGCGAGGATTTCGTCAACGGTCCTTATTCGATGAACGAGGACATGAAGCGGCAGTGGCAGGAGAAGGAAGAGTTTCCGCCCTACGAGTTCGCGCTCGATGCCGGCAAGGACATGTTCGGGACCCCGTTCAAGAACGGCAAGACCTATGCCGACTGCTTCCCAAATGGCGGCATCGGCATCCGCCAGAACTATCCTTACTTTGACGAGAAGGAGGGCAAGGTCGTCACGCTGGAGCTCGCGCTCAACCGCTGCCGCGAGGCCAATGGCGAGGCGCCCTACTCCTACGTCAAGGACGAGATGGCGTCGCTGACCGCGTACATGGCCTTCACCTCGCGCGGCAAGCCGATGGACATCAAGCTTCCCGACGATCCCCGCGCGCTCGCGGCGTTCGAGAACGGCAAGCGCTATTTCTACACCCGCCGCGGCCAGATGAACTTTTCCTGCGCGAGTTGCCATGTGCAGAGCCCGGGCGAGCGCATTCGTGCCGAAGTGCTGGCGCCAGCGCTCGGCATCCTCAATGCGATGCCGATCTACCGCTCCGAATGGAGCGGCATGGGCACGACCAGCCGCCGCTTCATCACCTGCAACAGCCAGACCCGCGCAGTTCCGCTGGAGCCGCAGGCGGATGAATATCGCGACGTCGAATATTTCCTGTCCTACGTCGCCAACGGCCTGCCGATTTCCGGCCCGGGAGCGCGGCCATGAAGCGGTCACTTCCTCTCGCCATGCTGCTGGCATTGACCGTCGCGCTGCCCTCGGCGCGCGCGGCGACTGACGCGGACTTCAAGGCGGCCTATGCCGCCGCGGAAGCCGCATTCAAGGAGGCAGCCGGCTTGCGCAATCAGTGGACCACGACAGTCTCGACTTTGGCGGCCGCGAAAAAGGCCGCCGATGGCGGTGATTTCGACCGCGCTGTCGCCTCAGCCAAGGAGGCCGAGGCGCTGGCGAAGGCGTCGATCTTCCAGGCAACGTCTGAAAAAGAGGCCTGGAAGGCGATGGAAATCCGCTAGAATAGGCGCGGAGAAAATTTAGGATGGCGATCCGCCGCCGCGATTTCCTGAAGAGCACAGCTGCTGTTGCCGCCTCGGTCGGCCTGCCGCGGCTTGCGCGCGGTAACGAGGCCGCGGGTATCTACGACATCGAGCGTTTCGGCAACGCGCGGATCCTGCACCTCACCGATACCCACGCGCAGCTCAATCCGGTCTATTTCCGCGAACCCAGCGTCAATATCGGCGTCAGTGAGATGACGGGACGGCCGCCGCACCTCGTTGGCCGCGCCTTCCTGGAGCGCTTCGGGATCCGGCCGGACAGCGCGGACGCCTATGCCTTCACCTGTGTCGAGTTCGAGAAGTCCGCCGGCCGGTTCGGCAAGCTCGGCGGCTTCGCCCATTTGAAGACGCTCATCGATCGTCTCCGCGGCGATGCCGGCGAGAAGCACTCTGTACTGGTTGACGGCGGAGATCTCTGGCAGGGCACGGGACTCGCCAACATCATGCGGGGCCGCGACATGGTCGAGGCCGCCAATCTGCTCGGCATCGAAGCGATGACCGGACATTGGGAATTCACCTATGGCGAGCAGGCGCTGCGCGACAATCTCGACCACTTCAAGGGCGAATTCCTGGCGCAGAACGTCTTCCTGACCGAGGAAGCCGCG
The DNA here is from genome assembly GCF_000938285.1 of Bradyrhizobium sp. LTSP857. Classification (NCBI taxonomy): domain Bacteria; kingdom Pseudomonadati; phylum Pseudomonadota; class Alphaproteobacteria; order Hyphomicrobiales; family Nitrobacteraceae; genus Bradyrhizobium; species Bradyrhizobium sp. LTSP857. The sequence goes on from NZ_JYMS01000035.1 coordinate 49,193, forward strand.
TTCAACGACGCCCGCGCCTTCGACAAGGCGAGCGGTCGCGTTTTCAAGCCGTCGACGATCAAGGAGCTCGGTGGCTATCGCGTCGCGATCGTGGGCCAGGCTTTTCCTTACGTGCCGATCGCGCATCCAAAGCGGTTCACGCCGGACTGGACTTTTGGCATCCGCGAGGAAGAGCTCCAAAAACATGTCGATGCGCTGCGCGGCAACGACAAGGTCGATGCGGTGATCCTGCTCTCGCATAACGGCATGGATGTCGACCTCAAGCTCGCAAGCCGCGTCACCGGCATCGACGTCATTCTCGGCGGCCATACCCATGACGCCGTGCCGCAGCCGATTGCGGTGAAGAACGCGAGCGGTACCACGCTCGTCACCAATGCCGGCTCCAACGGGAAATTTCTGGCCGTGCTCGATCTCGCGCTCGACAAGGGCAAGGTCAGCGATGTCAAATATCATCTGCTGCCGGTCTATTCCGAGCTGCTCAAGCCCGATCCTGCAATGGCCGAGCTGATCGGCCGGGTGCGGGCACCGTTCGTGACGGACTGGACGGAGAAGATCGCAACACCCGATCGCCTGCTCTATCGCCGCGACAATTTCGCCGGCCCCGTGGACGAACTGATCTGCACGGCGCTGCGCACGGAGCTCGATGCCGAGATCGCGTTGTCGCCGGGCTTTCGCTGGGGCGTCACCGCACTGTCCGGCCAACCGCTGACCATGGAGGATCTGTTGGCGGAAACCGCGATCAGCTATCCCGAGACCTATGTGCAGGAGATGACGGGCGCAGAGATCAAGGACGTGCTGGAGGACATCTGCGACAATCTCTTCAACGCCGATCCTTACTACCAGCAGGGTGGCGACATGGTGCGCGCCGGCGGCCTCGGCTACACCTGTATGCCGACGGCTACGATGGGCAGCCGCATCTCGGAGCTGAAGCTCGACAACGGCAAAGCATTGGTCGCAAACCACCGCTACAAGGTCGCGGGCTGGGCTTCCGTCAACGGCCAGCAGGGCGCGCCAGTGTGGGATGTGGTGGGCAAATATCTGCGCTCCGGTCGGATGATGCCGGAGCGGCTCGGCTCCGGCGTCACCTTGAAGGGCGTCGAGGGCAATCCGGGGATTGCAGGACAGGGATGACGCGTTCGCAAATCTTTCGCGCGATGTTGCTGGCGCTGTTCACCTGGACCGCGATGCCGCTGGTGTCGGCCGAGCAGGTGCCGCTCCAGGACAAGCCGTTCGCGGAGCACAAGATCGTGCTGCAACTGTCCGACGGCGACGCCAAGAAGCAGGCGCTGGTGCTGAGCGTCGCCAACAATCTCCTGAAAGCCTACGATCCCGACAAGGTCGCGATCGAGGTGGTGGCGTTCGGCCCCGGCATCGATCTGCTGCTGACCGGCAGCGACCGCCGCAAACAGGTCGAAAGCCTGATCGCCCAGGGCGTCCGCTTCGACATCTGCCTCAACACCGTCGAAACGATCGAGCGAGAGACGGGCAAGCGGCCGGAGTTCATTCCCGCCGCCACGCCGGTGCAGGTTGGGGTCGGGCAGATCCTGTTCCTGGCGGAGAACGGCTACACGCTGGTGCGGCCGTAACTAACGCCCTCGCTGTCATCGCCCGCGAAAGCGGGCGATCCAGTATTCCAGAGACGGCGAGGGGTACGGAGAAGCCGCGGCGTACTGGATTCCCCGCTTTCGCGGGGAATGACTGCGGTAGATGAGGCGGCACCAAAACGCCCATGACGGCTGCGCGGCTTCAGTCCCCGCGGGCGACCCAGCTGACAGTTACGTAAAATAATATTCCCTATTTCTATCTCCACACAGCGACTTGCTTCTCTTTTTACCCCGTGGCGTAGTAGAATTTCGGAATCAGTTCACGCCGGGTCCTGCCATGATCTTCCGCCAGCTCTTCGACAGCGTTTCGGGCACCTACAGCTATGTCCTTGCGAGCCGTCCCGGCGGCGAGGCACTGATCCTTGATCCCGTGCTGGAGAAGGTCGATCGCTATTGCCAATTGCTGCGCGAGCTCGACCTCAAGCTGGTCAAGGCGGTCGACACCCATCTGCACGCCGACCACGTCACCGGCCTTGGCGAGCTGCGCGATCGCACCCATTGCATGACGGTGATGGGCGACCAGACTAAGGCCGACGTGGTGGCCATGCGCGTTGCCGACGGCGACAAGGTGACGATCGAGGGCCTGTCGCTCGACGTGATGTACACGCCCGGCCACACCGACGATTCCTATTCCTATTTGATGGGCGACCGCGTCTTCACCGGCGATACGTTGTTGATCCGCGGCACCGGCCGCACCGATTTCCAGAACGGCTCGTCGCGCGCGCAATACGAATCGATCTTCAACCGCCTGCTCAAGCTGCCGGACGAGACGATGGTGTTCCCGGCGCATGACTACAAGGGCGACACCGTCTCCACCATCGGCGAGGAGAAGCGCTACAATCCGCGGCTCCAGGTGCGCTCGGTCGACGAATATATCGAGCTGATGGCGAACCTGAAACTGCCCGATCCGAAGATGATGGACGTGGCGGTGCCGGCCAACATGCATGTCGGCCTGCATCAGGAGGAGCTGGAAAAAGAAGGCCGCGCGCTTAGCGCTGTCGAGGCGATCCGTTCGCTCGGCCGGCCCGACATGCTGCTGGTCGATCTGCGCGAGAGCAACGAGCGCGCCAAGCACGGCATGCTCGAAGGCGCGCTGCACACGCCCTATCCGAGCGTCGAGGAGAGCCTCAGGCCTGGCGGCATGCTGCGCGAGGTCGCAGCCGCCACCGGCCGCCGCGTCGTGTTCTTCTGCGCCTTCGGCGAACGCTCGGCGATGGCGGTGGCTGCGGCCAAGATCGCTGGATTGTCCAATACCGCGCACATCGCCGGCGGCATCGATGCCTGGAAAAAGGCAGGCGGGCCGGTGGTGCACGGCTGACAGCCCTCGCCGCGGCCCTTGAGATAAGTCAGGAACCGCACATGTTTTGCGGGTAGGGTCGGATGCAGCAACACCATCCGGGATCAGCCATGGCCAAGACCGCCAAGCCGAGCGAGCCGCCCAAAAAGGCGGACGACAAGGCCAAGAATCCTCCGCTTCCGCGCGATACCGACGACGATGACGAAGATGGCGACATCGCAACGCCGAAGCGTGATCGGTATGGCGAGGATGATGAGCCGTTGTGAGGCGTCCGTCGTTTTGACCGTGCGCTCGCGCAGCACCTCCAACTGTCGTCCCGGCGAAGGCCGGGACCCATACCGCGTGATCTCTCGATTGTGATCGGTCAGAGTACCGAACGACCAACCTTCGCCAAACTACGCCCTGTGGTTATGGGTCCCGGCCTTCGCCGGGACGACAAGGGGATAGAGCCTGCCCCGCGCTAGCTGCCATGCGCCTGCGTTCATGGACAAATAACCGCTCTCCCCGATAGTTTGCGCGCCTCCAGGGAGTGAAACGGAACTGCAATGGTCGACGTTCTCGCCGCACCGCAACAAGGCAAGGCGGACAGTGCGCTGCGCACGCTGACCGGCATTTCGATCGCGCATTGGGTCAGCCATTTCCATCTGCTGGTCCTGCCGATGCTGTTCCCGTTCCTCAAGAGCCAGCTCGGTGTCGGCTATGTCGAGCTCGGCTTCGCGCTGACCGTGTCTGCCGTCGTCTCCGGGCTGACTCAGGCGCCGACCGGCTATCTCGTCGATCATTTTGGCGCGCGCAGGATTTTGCTGGGCGGACTGACGCTCGGCGGGCTCGCACTGATCCTGCTCGGCCTGCATCTGAGCTATGCTTCGCTGATCGCCTGCGCCGTGCTGCTTGGGCTCGCCAACAGCGTCTATCATCCTGCCGATTACGCGATCCTGGCCGAGCACATGGATGAGGCGCGGATGGGCCGCGCCTTCTCGATCCACACTTTTGCTGGCTATCTCGGCGGCGCGGTTGCGCCCGCAATCGTTGCTGCGCTGGTCACGGTATCCGGCGGCGTCGGCGCGCTGATCGCGGCGGGCGCGATCGGCGTGCTGGTGGCATTGCTGCTGGTTACCATGAACATTCCCGATGCCGGCGCGCACAAGGGCAAGCCGGGCAACGCGAACGCGCCGAAGCAGGCCGTGATCACGCCGGCGCTGATCACGCTGACCGCGCTGTTCATGCTGCTCAGCCTGTCGGTCGCCGGCATCAACAATTTCGGCGTGGTGGCGCTGATGAGCGGTTACGGCGCGACCTACTCCGCCGCGAACATCGCACTGACCGCGTTTCTTGCGTCGAGCGCCGCCGGTGTGCTTGCAGGCGGATTCCTTGCGGACCACACCGAGCGCCACGGCTATGTCGCCGCCGCCTGCTTTGCCGTAAACGCGGCGATCGTGCTGCTGATCGCGCTGGTCACGCTGCCCGGCTGGACCTTGACCGTGACGATGGCGACCGCTGGCTTCCTCTCCGGCGTAATCGCGCCGTCGCGCGACATGCTGGTGCGCAATGCGGCACCTCCGGGTGCTGCCGGCCGCGCCTTCGGCATCGTCTCCACCGGCTTCAATCTCGGCGGCATCGTCAGCCCGCTGCTGTTCGGCTGGATCATGGACCAGAGCGCGCCGCACTGGGTGTTCGGCGCGTCGGTGATCTTCATGGTGGCGACGGTGGTGCTGTCGCCGTTCACGGAGCGGCGGGCGAAAGCCAAGGCGTAGCTACAAGTTCAGTGTCGTCCCGGCGAAGGCCGGGACCCATACTCACGAAGGCAGCTGTGGCGCGAGCTGGTCATTGCCAGTTTTCGCCAAACTGAAAGTCGTGGTTATGGGTCCCGGCCTTCGCCGGGACGACAAAAGAAAACGTAAAACAACAACACCACGGGAAGAAACCACATGAGCACTCCTGATCTCGTGATCCGCGGCGGAACGATCGCAGATGGCCGCGGCGGCGAGCTGATTGAGGCCGATGTCGCCATCACCGGCGGCAGGATCAGTGAGGTCGGGAAAGTCTCGGCCAAAGGCAAAGAAGAGATCGACGCGCGCGGAAAACTGGTGACGCCGGGCTTCGTCGACGTGCACACGCACTACGACGGCCAGGTCACCTGGAGCCAGGACATCACGCCGTCGTCGCAGAACGGCGTCACCACCGCGATCATGGGCAATTGCGGCGTCGGCTTCGCGCCATGCAAGCCCGTCGACCACGTCCGCCTGATCCAGCTGATGGAAGGCGTCGAGGATATCCCCGAGCCGGTGCTGAGCGCCGGCATTCCCTGGGCTTGGGAGAGCTTTCCCGACTACATGGATTGGCTGTCGAAGCGCGACTTCGACATCGATGTCGGGGCGCAACTGCCGCATGCGGCGCTGCGGGTCTATGTCATGGGCGAGCGCGGCGCGCGCCGCGATCCCTCGACGGCCGAGGACAACGCGGCGATGGCAAAGCTCGCGGGCGAGGCGGTGCGTTCCGGCGCGCTCGGCTTCTCGACCTCGCGCACGCTCAACCATCGCACCTCGACCGGCGATTTCACGCCGACACTGAAGGCCGGCGAGGACGAGCTCACCGCGATTGCCGGCGCAATGCACAGCCAGGGCCGCAGCGTGCTGCAATTCGTGCTTGATCTCTCGACCCTCCATGAAGACCTGCCGATGATGCTGCGGGTGGCGGACTCTACAAAGTGCCCGATCTCGTTCTCGATCACGCAGAACGACAAGGCGCCAACCCGCTGGCGCCAGACGTTGGACGAGATCAATGCGGCGGCGAAGCGCGGCCTCTCCATCACCGCGCAGATCGCGGCGCGCCCGGTCGGCCTGCTGCTCGGGCTGGAACTGTCGCGCAATCCGTTCCAGACCCATCCGAGCTACAGGAGAATCGCGCATCTGCCGCTGAAAGAACGGCTGGCGCGACTGCATCAGAGCGATTTGCGCAAGGCGATCCTGAGCGAGACGGCGACTTCGACCGACGATCCGCTGTTCTTCCGTCCCAACTACGACAAGATGTTTTTGCTCGGCGATCCCCCGGATTACGAGCAGCCGCCGGAGAACGCGCTGGGGCCGCAGGCGCGCAAGCAGGGCCGGCAGCCGGAAGAGCTCGCTTATGAGGCGATGCTCTCTGACGAAGGCAAGGGCATGCTCTACGTGCCGTTCCTCAATTATGCCGACGGCAATCTCGATGCGACGCGCGAGATGCTGATCGATCCGCAATCGGTGCCGGGCCTGTCCGACGGCGGCGCGCATTGCGGCATCATCTGCGATGCGAGCTTCCCGACCTATCTGCTGACGCACTGGACCCGCGACCGCAAGCGCGGCGAGAGACTCACGATCCCGTTCGTGGTCGCGGCGCAGTCGCGCAAGACCGCACTCTCGGTCGGACTTACTGATCGCGGGTTGATTGCTCCCGGCTACAAGGCCGATGTCAATGTGATCGATTATGACCGGCTGCATCTGCATCCGCCGAAGGTGCATTACGATCTGCCGGTCGGCGGGCGGCGGCTGTTGCAGGATGTCGACGGCTATGAGGCGACGATCGTGTCGGGCGTGGTGACGCGGCGGCATGGGGAGGCCACAGGGCAGCGGCCGGGGAAGCTGATTCGGGGCGCGCAGGGGGGTGAATTAGGCGCGTGAGGCGCGAAGGGCACCTCAACATATTCAGTGTCGTCCCGGCGAAGGCCGGGACCCATAACCACAACAGTCAGTTGGCTCGCAAAGCTGCCAACTCCGAGTCATCGCCAAACCGCTCCCTGGGGATATGGGTCCCGGCCTTCGCCGGGACAACGGTTGTGATTGGAGTCGACAGTGAGCCAACCTTACGTCGGCGACACCACGCCCTTCAGCGCGCCCGCCTGCGGAGCCGCACTGCGCGTCAGCCTGGCCTTCTCCGTGTTGGGCCAGAGCAGCAGCAATCCGAGCAAGCCGGAGCCGACCATGATCACGGCGTTGATGGTGAAGCCGGTCATGTAGCCGTCGACCATGTTGCCGGAGCGCTGGATCACGGTGCCCATCACGTTCGGCGCGATGATGCCCGAGAGCGTGTAGAGCGCGCCGTAGATCGCGAGGATCGCGCCGCGCTGCGACGCCGGGGTGAATTCACCGAGCATCGGCGGGCAGACGACATAGATCGCGCCGCAGAGCCCGGGGCCGACCACGAGCATCACGATCTTCAGCCCTACGCCCGGGACGTACGGCATCGCCGCCAGGATCAGGCCGCCGATGATCAGCGGCACCGAGCCGAGCACGCCGCGGGAGATCCGGGTGGTGTAGCCGCGCGCCATCATCACCTGCGATATCCAGCCGGTGAGGATGACGATGGTGGCGCCGAACACCCAGGGCAGGATCGAGATCCAGCCGGCGTCCGATTGCGAGAAGCCGAGCCCCTTGACGATGAAGGACGTGAACCAGGTGAGCCCGAGTGAGAGCGCCCAATAGGCGCCGAAGGTCGCGGCCACGCAGCCGAGGAAAGTGCGCGAGGTGAGAAGCTGAATGTAAGGAATTTTCGTCTCGGTGGCTGCGAGGACCCGGGTGTTCTCGAGCGGGCCTTCCTGGCCGAAGGTGAGCCACGCACAAACCCATATTAGGCCGACCACGCCGAGCGCGCCGAAGGCATAGTGCCAGGAATGATTGACAATGATCCAGTTCAGCAAGGGCACGGCGAGGATGACGCCGAAGGCCGAGCCCTGCGACAGGATCGCGGTCGGCAGCGTGCGCTTCTCGTCGGGGAACCATTTGTAGACGGCGTGCATGGCTACGGAAGCCGCCGGACCTTCGCCGGCGCCGAGCACGATGCGGCAGATCAGCAGCGTGGTGAAGGAGACGGTGCCGACCATGGGAAACTGCGCCAGCGCCCAGATCACCGCGAGCGTCAGCAGCACCCAGCGGGTCGCCACCTTGTTGACGATGAAGCCGACCACGATGGCCGAGATCGAGAACAGGAAGAAGAACGACGAGCCGAGCAGGCCGAACTGCTCCGGCTCGAGCTTCAAATCGGTCATGATCGGAACGCCGGCGAGGCCGACGACGATCTTGTCGGCGAAGTTCACCAGCATAAACAGAAACAGGAGAAAGGTGACGGTCCACGCGCCCTTCGGCGTTCCCGCAGCTGTTCCCGTTGCCTTGCCTGCCGCTGTGGGCGTTCCCTGAGCGCTCATCGTTCTCCCCGTATGTCTTTTTGGCACTTTTGATTTGGCCGTTGCTGGAGCTAACAACGGCTTGAACGGCAACGCAACCCCGGCATTTCCACATCAACTGTGCTACGCAGCATTTCCGTTAATTCCGTCCGGCGCCATTCATCGTGCTGAGCATCAGAAATCTCTCAAAGACCTTCGCCTCGGCCGGCGAGCCGGTCCATGTGCTGCGCGGTGTCGATCTCGACCTCAAGGCCGGCGAACGCGTCGCGCTGACCGGTGAATCCGGCAGCGGCAAGAGCACGCTGCTGCACCTGATCGCCGGGCTGGACGCCGCCGATGGCGGCACGATTCGGCTGGAGGACATCGAGGTCACCAAGCTATCGGATGCAGGGCGCGCAGGCCTGCGGCGCGACCGGGTCGGCCTGGTTTTTCAGCAGTACAATCTGATCCCTAGCCTGTCGGTCGCTGACAATCTCGCCTTCCAGGCACGGATCGCCGGCCGGCATGACACGGCCTGGACCAAGGAGCTGATCGAACGGCTCGGACTCGGTAGTCTGTTGAAGCGCTACCCCGAGCAGCTCTCCGGCGGCCAGCAGCAACGTGTCGCGATCGGCCGGGCGCTCGCGATAAAGCCGTTGCTGCTGCTCGCGGACGAGCCGACCGGCAATCTCGACGAGGCCACCGCCGACGACGTGCTGGCGCTGACGCGCGACCTCGTCGCGCGCACGGGCTGCGGCTTTCTGATGGTGACGCACAGCCTGCATCTGGCCGGCACGCTCGACCGTCACGTCATCCTGCATGCGGGGCGAATCGCATGAGGCGCGCGCTGTGGATCCTCGCGGTGCTCTTGAGCCATTGGCGGCGGCACAAGATGCAGTTCGCGACGCTCTTGATCGGGTTGATCGCGGCGACCGCGCTGTGGAGCGGCGTGCAGGCGATCAACCAACAGGCCCGCAGCGCCTATGACCGCGCGGCGGCGACATTCGGCGGCATCCGCACGGCGATGCTGGTCGCACCCAATGCAGCAACTTTCCCGCAGGATTTGTTCGTAAAACTCCGGCGCGCCGGCTGGCCGGTCTCGCCGGTGCTGGAGGGCCGCGTCCAGATCAACGGGCGTTCGGTGCGGCTGCTCGGCATCGAGCCGGTGACGCTGCCGACGGATGTCGGCAACGCGCCGCGCCTCGGTGCTGCGGATTTGACGAGCTTCGTTGCCGCGCCGGGCCAGACGCTGGTGGCGCGGGAGACGCTGAGTGATTTGCAGGAGCGGGAAGGCGCAACGCCCTCGATCAGCAGCGGCGCAAAACTGCCGCCGCTGCATGTGCAGTCGCAGCTCGTGCCCGAGGTGCTGGTGGTCGACATCGGTGTGGCACAGCGGTTGCTGAACAAATCGGATCAGGTCTCGCGACTGTTGATTGGCAAACCGAAGGGCAAGCCAGCGCCGCTTCAAAGCGTCGTCGGCGACGAATTGCAGCGGGTCGAGCCGAACGCCGAGACCGAGCTCGAACGCCTGACCGACAGCTTCCATCTCAACCTCACGGCGTTCGGCCTGCTGTCGTTCTTCGTCGGCCTCTTCATCGTCAATTCGGCCGTCGGCCTCGCCTTCGAGCAGCGACTGCCGATGCTGCGGACGTTGCGGGCCTGCGGCGCCTCTGCACGGCTGGTCAACACGGTGCTGGTGGTCGAGCTGGTGGCACTGGCGCTGGTGGCCGGCTTGATCGGGCTCGTCTGCGGCTATTTCATCGCGGCCGCGCTCTTGCCGGATGTCGCCGCGTCGCTACGCGGGCTCTACGGCGCGCAGATCCCGGGGCAGCTGACGCTACGGCCTGAGTGGTGGCTTACCGGCATCGGCATCAGCGTTGCCGGCGCGATCGTGGCGGCCGCGACCAGCCTGATCAAGGCGATCCGGATGCCGGTGCTGGCGACCGCGCAGCCGCAGGCGTGGCAGCAGAGGCAGCGCCGCTGGCTGATCCTGCAAAGCGCCGCCGCCTGCGTCGTGTTCGCGGTCGCGCTGCTGCTGCTTCATTGCGGGCAATCGCTGATCGCGGGTTTTGGCCTGCTGGCGGCGCTGATGCTGGGGGCCGCGCTGATCCTGCCGGCTTTCCTCGACATCATCCTGCTCGCCGGCCAGCGTTTCGCGCGTGGCCCGCTGGCGCTGTGGTTCTGGGCGGACAGCCGGCAGCAGCTCTCAGGACTCTCGCTGGCGTTGATGGCGCTGCTGCTTGCGCTTGCCGTCAATGTCGGCGTCTCCACCATGGTGGAGACGTTCAGCCGCACCTTTGTCGGCTGGCTCAATGGGCGGCTCGCGGCCGACGTATACATCAGCGCCTCCGACAATGCGCAAGGTGTTGCGATCCGGAACTGGCTCAGGGATCGCAGCGACGTGCAAGCGATCCTCTCGGGCGGTCGCGCCGAGACGCAAGTTCTCGGACAGCCAGTGGAGTTGCTCGGCCTGCCCGATCACGCGCTCTATCGCGAGCGCTGGCCGCTGCTGGAGACCGCGCCGCGCGCCTGGACCCAGCTCGTGCCCGGCAATGCCGCCTTCATCAGCGAGCAATTGAGCCGCCGCCTCAACGTCCGCGTCGGCGACGTCATCGAAGTGCCCGCGCCGGGTGGAACCTGGGAGCTCGACATCGTCGGCATCTATGCCGATTACGGCAATCCAAAAGGGCAGCTCGCCGTGAATGTCGCGGCGCTGATCCGGCAATTTCCACAGACGCCGCAGACGCGGATCGGACTCATCGTCGCGCGCGACAAAATTCCGGGATTGATCGCGTCCTTGCAGAAGCAATTTGCGCTCGATGACCGCAGCGTCGCCGACCAGGCGACGGTGAAGGCGGAATCGATCCGCATCTTCAACCGCACCTTTGCGGTGACATCAGCGCTGAACGCGTTCACGCTCGGCGTCGCCGGCATTGCGCTGCTAACCAGCTTGCTGACACTGGCGAACTCCCGCCTGCCGCAGCTCGCGCCGCTCTGGGCAATCGGCATCACGCGGCCGCGCCTCGCGGCGATCGAATTGACCAAGACGTTGTCGGTTGCGTTGTTCACGTCGCTGCTGGCCGTGCCGCTCGGGCTATTGGTTGCGTGGTGCCTGATCGCGATCGTGAACGTGAAGGCGTTCGGCTGGCGACTGCCGTTCCATGTGTTTCCGCTGCAACTGGTCGAGCTGGTCGCGGTCGCGCTGGTCGCCTCGCTGCTTGCCGCGCTGCTGCCGGTCGCACGACTGGCACGAATGCAGCCGGCGACACTCGTCAAAGTGTTTGCCAATGAGCGCTGACAAACTCTCGCGGCGCGCCTTTGCCGGCGGCATCGCCGCGCTCGCTCTCGCGCGCCGCGCGGGCGCGCAGGGCTATGCCGGCCTCGGCGAGAAGGCCGACGGCTTTGCGCAGGCGACGCCGGGAAAGACGTTCGATTTCCCCGCCGATCACGGGCCGCATCCGGAGTTTCGCATCGAATGGTGGTATCTCACCGCGAATCTCGTCGACAGCAGCGGCGCGGCGTGCGGGCTGCAATGGACGCTGTTCCGCCAGGAGGCGCAGCCGGGGCCGCAAGGCGAAGGCTGGGCCAATCAACAGATCTGGATGGCGCATGCCGCGGTGACGCGCGCCGACACCCACCGCTTCAACGAACTGTTTTCACGCGGCGGCATCGGACAGGCCGGCGTCGCGGCAAAGCCGTTTGCCGCCTGGATCGACGATTGGGAGATGAAGGGGTCCGAGCGCACCGATGATCGCAACCTCTCGCCGGTGACGTTGAAAGCATCCGGCACCGACTTCAGCTACGCGCTGACGCTGGAGACCGATCGTCCAGTCGTATTGCAAGGCGATGGCGGCTTCAGCCGCAAGTCGGAGCGCGGGCAAGCGTCCTACTATTACAGCCAACCGTTTTTTCGTGCACGCGGCACGCTCACCATCGACGACAAATCCGTCGATGTCTCGGGCCAGGCCTGGATGGACCGGGAATGGAGCAGCCAGCCGCTCGATTCCGACCAGACCGGTTGGGATTGGCTGTCGCTGCATCTCGCCTCCGGTGACAAGCTGATGCTGTACCGGCTGCGGCAGAAGGACGGCAGGGATTATCCGTTCGGCAACTGGATTTTCGCCGACGGCCGCACGCAGATGATTGCGGGCAATGATATCCAGATGACACCGAAGGCAACGGCAGAGGTCGCCGGACGCAAGCTGCCAGTGGAATGGCAGATCGCAATCCCGTCGCGGTCATTCTCCATTCTCTGCAAGCCGCTCAATCCAAAAGCCTGGATGGGGACCGGCTTCTCCTATTGGGAAGGCCCGATCAACTTTGCCGGCACGCATGACGGTGTTGGCTATCTTGAGCTGACCGGCTATTGAACCGCAGCCTCTTCAAAGGATTTGCCATGTATCACCTCACCGCTCTCGTCACGCTGCTGGCGATCCTGTTTTTCTTCTTCACCTGCATGAACGTCTCACGGTCGCGCGGCAAGACGGGCATCAAGGTGCCGGCGATGTCGGGCCACCCTGATTTCGAGCGCGCCTTTCGCATCCAGATGAACACGCTCGAATGGATGCCGATCTTCCTGCCGTCGCTCTGGCTGTTCGCGGTCTATATCAGCGACGCCGTCGCGGCCGGAATCGGCGCGATCTGGATCATCGGCCGCATCGTTTATTTCATCGGCTATTCGCAGGCGGCAGCGAAGCGCGGCCCCGGCTTCGCGATCCAGGGCATCGCTGCGATTGCGCTGTGGGCCGGTGCGCTGGGGGCGGTGGTGTTGCGGTTGGTGTGAAGCCGGACTGCGGCCACACACTCCGCCGTCGTCCCGGCGCAGGCCGGGACGACATCGGAGTTGTGGCTCTAGCGTTGCCTCTTCCCGCTACTTCGTCAGCGGGCAGCCACTCTCCTTGGCCGTAGCGAACGCCTGGTCGCCGGGGACCACCGCGAGCTGCTTGTAATAGTCCCACGGCTTCTTCGACTCCGAGGGCTTCTTGACCTCGAACAGATACATGTCGTGGACCATGCGGCCGTTCTCGAGCACCTTGCCCTTGGCGAAGGCGTCGTCGACCGGCAACTCCTTCAGCTTCTTGGCAACGGCGTCGCTGTCCTTGGTGCCGGCAGCCTTCACCGCCTTCAGATAGCTCAGCGTCGCCGAATAGGTGCCGGCATGGATCATGCTCGGCATCCGGCCGGTGCGCTTGAAGAAGCGCTCGGAGAACGCACGCGTGGTGTCGTCATGATCCCAATAGAAGCCTTCGGTGAGAACGAGGCCTTGCGCCGCCTGCAAACCAAGACCGTTGACTTCGGCGAGCGTCATCAGCAGGCCGGCGAGCTTCTGGCCGCCCTGGACGATGCCGAATTCAGCTGCCTGCTTGATCGAGTTGGTGGTGTCTTGGCCGGCATTGGCGAGGCCGACGATCTTCGCCTTCGAGCTCTGCGCCTGCAAAAGGAAGGAGGAGAAGTCGGACGAGTTGAGGGGAACGCGGACCGAGCCCAGCACCTTGCCGCCATTGGTGGTGACGATCTCGCTGGTGTCTTTCTCCAGCGCATAGCCGAAGGCGTAGTCGGCGGTGAGGAAGAACCAGCTGTCGCCGCCGGCCTTGGTCAGCGCGCCGCCGGTACCGACCGCAAGCGCATGGGTGTCGAAGGCCCAGTGGAAGCCGTAGGGTGAGCACGCAGCACCCGTGATGCTCGACGTGGCCGCACCGACCACGATGTCGATCTTCTTCTTTTCCTTCGACAGGTCCTGCACGGCGAGCGCCACCGACGACGTCGTCAGCTCGGTGATCATGTCGACATTGTCGGCGTCATACCAGCGGCGCGCGATGGAGGTGGCGAGATCCGGCTTGTTCTGGTGATCGGCGGTGATCATCTCGACCTTCTGGCCGAGCACTTCGCCACCAAAATCCTCGATCGCCATCTTGGCGGCCTCGACCGAATACTTGCCGCCGTAATCGGCATAAACGCCAGACTGGTCGTTGAGGATGCCGATCTTGACGCCTTGCGCGGAGGCCGGCGCGGCCAGCAACAACGCCGACGTTGCGACAGCGGCCAAAAGTGCTGATTTCATCTGTTAGCTCCCAGCAGTTTTCTGTTTTGAAATCGCGCGGATAGTAGTGAAGAACGCGGAGCCTGCCCATCGATTTCAAGTAGATCGTTAGTATGGGCGGTGTGCGCGCTACATTCTCCGCTGTCGTCCCGGCGAAGGCCGGGACCCATAACCACAGGGAGTGGTTGTCGCATGAAGCTGGTCACCACGGGTCTTCGCCAAACTCGATCCTGTGGTTATGGGTCCCGGCCTTCGCCGGGACGACAGCGAGATTGTGGATACGCGAGTGGCCACAGTGACTAGCATCACGCCTTAGCCTCGGGCTTCCCCTCGTTCCGCCCCTCGGCCAGGTTCCGTACCACCACATAGAAGATCGGTGTGAACAGCAGGCCGAACAAAGTGACGCCGATCATGCCGAAGAACACGGCGACGCCCACGGCTTGCCGCATCTCCGAGCCGGAGCCGGACGAGATCACCAGCGGCAGCACGCCGAGGATGAACGCGAACGACGTCATCAGGATCGGTCGCAGGCGCAGGCGGCAGGCGTCGATGACGGCCTCGAGGCGCGGCTTGCCTTCCTTCTCGATGTCGCGCGCGAACTCGACGATCAGGATCGCGTTCTTCGCCGCCAGCCCCACTAGCACGACGAAGCCGATCTGCGTCAGGATGTTGACGTCCTGGCCCATGATGCGCACCCCGATGGTGGCAGCGAGCAAACACATCGGCACGATCAGGATCACCGCGAACGGCAGGGTCCAGCTGCCATATTGCGCGGCGAGCACGAGATAGACGAACAGCACGCAGATCGGGAACACGAGCAGACCGGCATTGCCGCCGGTGACCTGCTGATAAGAGAGGTCCGTCCACTCGAAGGTGAAGCCGCTCGGCAAGGTGTCGTCGGCGAGCTTCTTGATGGTGTTGAGCGCGGTGGTCGAGCTGGTGCCCGGCGCCGGCTCGCCTTGCAGCTCGGACGCCGCATAGAGATTGTAGCGCGCGACGCGGTCGGGGCCGGAGACGTCCTTGAACTCGACCACGCTGCCGAGCATCACCATGTCGCCGGAGGCGTTGCGCGTGCGCAACCGCGAGAGATCGCTTGGCTCTTTTCGGAACGGGAAATCGGCTTGCGCGGTGACGTGGTAGGTGCGGCCGAACAGATTGAAGTCGTTGACATAGGTCGATCCGAAATAGGTCTGGATCGTGTCGTTGATGTTGGCGATGGGCACGCCAAGCTTCTGCGCCTTGGTGCGGTCGATGTCGACGAAGAGCTGCGGCGTATTGGCCGAGAATGGCGAGAACACCGTGGGACCAAGCAGCGAGGGCGATTTGCGCGCCGCGGCGACAAGCTCGTCGGTGGCCGCGGCGAGCAGCTCCGGACCGCGGCCCTGGCGGTCCTGGATGCGGATTGTGAAGCCGCCGCCGGTGCCGATGCCGGGCACGGCCGGCGGCGGAATGACGATGATGAAGGCGCCCTGGATCGCGGCAAGACGCTTGCGCAACTCGGCGGTGATGGCGTTGGCAGACAGCCCCTTCTTCAGACGCACCTCGGGTTCGTCGAACACCGGAAACAACGCCGCCGCGTTGCCGGCCTGCGTGCGGGTGGCGCCGGAGAACCCGGCGAAGGCGGCGACACGGACGATGCCTGGCGTATCCAGCGAGATGCGTTCGATCTCGCGCACGACTTCGGTGGTGCGCGCCAGCGATGCCGCACCGGGCAGTTGCACGGAGATGATGACGTAGCCGCGATCCTGCGCCGGGATGAAGCCCTGCGGCGTGGTTCCGATCAGCCAGCCGGCGCTGCCGATCAGCACGACATAGATCAGGATCATCACCACCGAGTGCCGGATCACGAAATTGGCGACACTGGCATAGCCATGCGCCAGCCGGTCGAACGCACGGTTGAAGACGCCGGTGAAGGCGCCCCAGCCGCGCGCGATGAGATTCCAGCTTGCCGGCGGTCGCTTCTCCCCATGCGGCACCAGGATCTGCGAGGCCAAAGCCGGCGACAGCGTCAGCGAGCAGAAGCAGGAGAGCGCGGTCGCAACCGCGATGGTGACGGCGAATTGCTGGAAAAATTGCCCGGAAATACCCCCTATGAACGCCGTCGGCACGAACACCGCGCACAGCACCAGCGCGATCGAGACCAGCGCGCCGCCGACCTCCTCCATCGTCTTCAGTGCTGCGTCGCGCCGACTCAAGCCGTGCTCAAGATGGCGCTCGACATTCTCGACCACGACGATGGCGTCGTCGACCACGATGCCGACGGCGAGCACGAGGCCGAACAGCGTGAGATTGTTGATGGAGAAACCGAGCGCCGCCATCACCGCGAAGGTGCCGACCAGCGAGACCGGGATAGCGATGATCGGGATGATCGCGGGCCGCCACCCTTGCAGGAACACCAGCACCACGATGACCACGAGCAGCATGGCCTCGTAGATGGTCTTGATCAGCTCATGGACGGATTGGGCGATGAACTCGGTCGGGTTGTAGCCGATATTGTAGTCGAGGCCCTTCGGGAAGCTCGCCTTGAGATTGACCATCGTATCGGAGATGTTCTTGGCGGTCGCGAGCGCGTTCGACCCGGGCCGCTGCGTCACCAGCATCGCGACCGCGGATTTGCGCAACAGGAAACTGTTGGTGGAGTAGGCCAGCGCACCGAGCTCGATGCGGGCGACGTCGCGCAGGCGCACCGTACGGCCGTCGGAGCCGGCCTTGATCAGGATGTCCTCGAACTGCTTCTGGTCCTTCAAGCGCCCGGTGAAAACGAGATTTGGCTGGAAGGCGCGATCGGCGATCGGCGGTTCGGCGATCTGACCGCCCGCGATCTGCACGTTCTGCGCCCGGATCGCCGCCAGCACTTCGGTCGAGGTCAGGCCGAGATTGGCGATCCGGTCAGGATCGAGCCACAGCCGCATCGAATAGTCGCGTGCGCCAAAGATCTGGATGTCGCCGACGCCGTCGATCCGCAGCAGCTGGTCGCGGACCTGGAGCAGCGCGTAGTTGGAGATGTAGAGCTGGTCGAAGGTGTCGTCGGGCGACAGCATGAACACGACCATCAGGATGTCGGGCGAGTTCTTGCGGGTGACGACGCCGTTACGCTGCACCTCGTCCGGCAGCTGCGGCTGCGCGATCGCAACGCGGTTCTGCACCAGCACCTGGGCCTTGTCGAGGTCGGTGCCGAGCTTGAAGGTGACGGTGACGGTGAGCTGGCCGTTCGAGGTCGCCTGGCTGTAGAGATACAGCATGTCCTCGACGCCGTTGATCTGCTGCTCGATGGGAGCAGCGACCGTGTCGGACACGGTTTGCGCGGAGGCGCCGGGATATTGCGTCGTGACGACGACGGTCGGCGGCACCACTTGCGGATATTCGGAGACCGGCAGCGTGGTGTAGGCGAGCGCGCCGACAATCAGCAGCACGATCGACAGCACCATCGCCAAAATGGGCTGGTTGATGGAAAGACGGCCCAGATTCATGACTTGTCACCAGGCTTGCCACCGGCCGGCGCTTGCGCGGGAGACGGGGCAACCTTGGCGCCGACGCGGGCACGCTGGATGCCGTTGACGATGACGCGATCCTCCGCCTTCAATCCTTCGCGGATCACGCGCAGGCCCTCATCCAGGGGACCGAGCACCACGGGACGCGCCTCGACGGTGTCGTCCGGCTTGACCACGAACACGATCTTGCGGGACTGGTCGGTCGCGACTGCAACGTCCGGAATCAGCAGGGCGTCATAGGGCGCGCTGCCGATCAGGCGGACGCGGCCGAACTGGCCGGGCAGGATCGAGAGATCGGTGTTCTTGATCACGGCGCGGCTGCGCAGCGTGCCGGTCGAGACATCGAGACGGTTGTCGAGAAAGTTGATGCCGCCGTCATGCGACGGCTTGGTCTCGCCGGCCAGCGTCACCTGCACCGGGTTCGCCGTATCGCGCGAGCTCGGGCGCTTACCCTCGAACCAGAGCTTGCTGTACTTGATGAACGTCGCCTCATCCAAATCGAAATAGACGTAGATCGGGTCGAGCGTCACGATCGACGTCAGCAGCGTCGACGAGCCATTGTCGCTGCCCTGCACAAGGTTGCC
This sequence comes from Bradyrhizobium sp. LTSP857, assembly GCF_000938285.1. Taxonomy (NCBI): domain Bacteria; kingdom Pseudomonadati; phylum Pseudomonadota; class Alphaproteobacteria; order Hyphomicrobiales; family Nitrobacteraceae; genus Bradyrhizobium; species Bradyrhizobium sp. LTSP857. The sequence continues at coordinate 67,340 of NZ_JYMS01000035.1, forward strand.
GGGGCTGACGAGATGGCGGCTGACGCGGCCCGTGATCGGCGCGGTCACATGGGTGAACTCGATGTTGAGCCTGGCGGCTTTCAGCGCACCTTCGGCCTGCGTCTCCGCGGCGTGCGCTGCCTGCAACGCCTGACGGCGTTGGTCGACGACCTGCTCGGAGACCGCGCTGGTCTGGACCAGGTTCAGGCCGCGATCGAGCTCACGCTTGGCAAGCTCCACCTTGGCGCGCGCGTCCGAGAGCTGGCCATCCGCCTGCTCCGCCACCGCCTCGAACGGACGCGGGTCGATCACATAGAGTAGATCTCCGGCGCGAACGATCGCGCCGTCCTGGAACTCGACGGAGTTGACGTAGCCGCCGACGCGAGGGCGCACCTGTACCTCCTCCAACGCCTCGAAGCGGCCGGTGAACTCGTCCCAATCGGTGACGGTGCGCTTGACCGGCTGGGCGACGGTCACCGGCGGCGCCGGCGGGGCCGCCGCCTGCGAGGTCGGCTGCCCACAGCCGGCAAGGGCGAATGCCGCGGCAAGAAGCCCGGCGATGAGGCGAGGCCGCGGCTGAACGAAACCGTGCGTTTTGACAAATTGCTCGTTTCCGCCCGATCCGCTCATCCCAAGTCCTCGCATCAAAGCCGCAGAAACAGCAGGGTACGCGCCTACCCGCGGGGGACACAAGATGGGTCACCATGATGAAATCTTCAAGACGAGGACGCACGCAACGCTCGGGAGAGTGCCCTAGCCGGGTGACGGGTTGACAATGAATGAGGCGGCGCTGCGGGTGCGCCTCCCTTCGCCTCTCCCCGCCTATGGGGAGAGGGAGAAGCAAGAAGCCCCCAGCGTCTTCGCACATGACGGACGCCGGCCACTCGGCTAGATTACCCTCACAAAAACAAGGCGAATTGTCCGGGAGGACAGGCGTGCATCAGGGACGTGTCGTTTATGGCGCGATCGAGGAGGTTGTGTTCGGCCATCCTGCGGCCGAGGCCGTTGTCGCGCAGATGGACCGGCTGGGAACGCGCCGCGCCTTCCTAATGGTGTCCGGCACGCTGAACCGGCAGACCGATGAAATCGCAAAAATCAGGGAAGTGCTGGGCGCGCGCTGCGCGGGCCTGTTCGACGCCATGCCGGCACACACGCCGCGCGAGGCGGTGATCGCGGCGACCAATGCGGCACGCGAGGCGGGTGCCGATCTGATCGTCACGGTGGGCGGCGGCTCGACCACCGACGGCGCCAAGGCGGTGCAGCTCTGCCTTGCCAACGGCATCGATGATATCGACGGCATCGAACGCATCCGCGTGCACAAGGGCGTTGCCCCCGAGATGACCGCGCCGACCGTTCGCCAGATCAGCGTGCCGACCACGATCGCCGGCGGCGAGTTCAGCGCGATCGCAGGCGTGACCAACCGCCGCAGCCATGTGAAGGAGATGCTGCGGCATCCGCTGACCGTGCCGCGCGCGACCATCCTCGATCCCGCCATCACCCTGCACACGCCGGAATGGTTATTTCTTTCGACTGGTATCCGCGCGCTGGACCATTGCGTCGAGGCGATCTGCTCGCGCGAGACTCACCCCTACGCCGACGCGCAGTCGGTGAAGGGCCTCGCCATGCTCGCCGACGCGCTGCCGCGGGTGAAAGCCGACGCTGCCGATCTCGACGCGCGGATGGATGCGCAGATCGGCACCTGGCTGTCGATGGGCGCGCTCGCGGCCGGAGTACCGATGGGCGCGAGCCACGGTATCGGCTACGTGCTGGGCGCGGCGTTCGACGTGCCGCACGGCTACACCTCCTGCATCATGCTGCCGGCGGTGATGCGCTGGAATGCACGCGACAATGCCGAGCGCCAGATGATCGTCGCCGCCGCGATGGGCTTTCCCGGCCACAACGCCGCCGACGTGCTCGATGCCTTCATCCGCTCGCTCGGCATGCCGCGCAGCCTTGCCGATGTCCGCGTCTCGCCGGAGCACTTCGACGCCATAGCCGAGCAGGCCATGCGCACGCCCTGGGTGCCGCGCAACCCGCGCAAGATCGACGGTCCCGCGCAGGTGCGCGAAATCCTGCTTCTCGCCGCATAATCCAGAGCCGGAGGACTGATGTACCCAGGTCAGCATGCCCGTCTACGCCCGCTGCAACCCGCCTTCATCATGGCTGCGACCGGCGAGACCGTCACCTATCGCGAGCTCGATGCGCGCAGCAACCGGCTGGCGCATCTGTTTCGCAAGCACGGCTTGAAGCGGCTCGACCATTATTCGATCTTCATGGAGAACAATTCCCGCTATCTCGAAGCCTGCGGCGCCGGCGAGCGGTCCGGACTGTACTACACCTGCATCAATTCCTACCTCACTGCGGGCGAGCTCGCCTATCTCCTCGTCAACAGCCAATCGAAAATCCTGATTACGTCAGTGGCGAAGCTCGATATCGCGCGCGAGGCGATCACGGCTTGCCCCGACGTCAAGCTCTGCATCGTCGCTGACGGCCCGGGCGAGAACGATCGCATCGTTGGGCTTGCGGATGTGACCGCCGATCTGCCGAAGACACCGATTGCGGACGAGTGGCTCGGCACCTCCATGCTCTATTCCTCGGGCACGACGGGTCGTCCCAAAGGGATTATTCGGCCGCTTCCGGAGGAGCCGCCAAAGCACAATCTGGCGCTGTTCGACTTCCTCACAAAGCTCTGGCACTACCGCGAAGGCATGGTCTATCTGTCGCCAGCCCCGCTCTACCACTCCGCGCCGCAAGCCGCTGTGAACCTTACGATCCGCATGGGCGGCACCGCGATCATCATGGAGAATTTCGATCCCGAGCGTTACCTCCAGCTCGTCGGGCAGTGGGGCATCACCCACACGCAGCTCGTGCCGACGATGTTCTCGCGGATGCTGAAACTGCCGGAGGAGGTGCGCCACCGCTACGATTTGTCCTCGCTCGAGATCGCCATCCATGCCGCAGCCCCCTGCCCTGCGCTGGTGAAGGACGACATCATCAAATGGTGGGGCCCGATCATCCACGAATATTACGGCGCGACCGAAGGCCTCGGCTTCACGGCCTGCAACAGCGAGGAATGGCTCGCGCATCGCGGCACCGTCGGCAAAGTGCTGCTCGGCGACCTCCATATTCTCGATGAGGACATGAGGCCGTGCCCGACCGGCACGCCGGGCCAGGTGTGGTTCAAGACGGGATCGCCATTCGAATATTTCAACGACCCGGAGAAGACCAAGGAGGCGCGCTCGGCCGACGGCAGCATGAGCACCGTCGGCGATGTCGGCTATATCGACGAGGACAGCTTCCTCTATCTCACCGATCGCGCGACCTTCATGATCATCTCCGGCGGCGTGAACATCTATCCGCAGGAATGCGAGAATTTGCTGATCACCCACCCGAAGGTTGCGGATGCGGCGGTGTTCGGCGTGCCCAATCCCGATCTCGGCGAAGAAGTGAAGGCGGTGGTGCAGCCGATGCCCGGCGTGGCGCCGGGGCCTACGCTCGCCGAAGAGCTGATCGCCTTCTGCGGGGCGTCGCTGTCGCGGCAAAAGGTGCCGCGCTCGGTGGATTTCGAAAAGGAATTGCCAAGGCTGCCGACGGGAAAGCTGTACAAGCGGCTGCTGCGGGACCGATATTGGGGGAATAAGACGTCGCGGATTGTGTGAGGGGTTGGCAAACTCGCGCCCCACACTCGCAATACCGAACGGCTTTCTTCGCCAAACTCCTCCCTGGGGTTATGGGTCCCGGCCTTCGCCGGGACGACGGTGGAGTTTGAGGCCACTCCCCTGCGGCCATCCGTCATCCGAATTGTCGAGATGGCAAGCGGCCTTGCTGGTTGCCTCACCGCGCACGCGTCGCTATCGTCCTGACAAACCGGCCACAAAAGGCCTAAAAGACTAATGTCCAGGGAGGACTGAGGATGCGGAGCGTACGGGCGCTCGCCGCGATGGCGGCGCTATCTATGCTGGCGTTTTCGACCACAACATTCGCCGGCGAGCCCAAGCAGGCCGGCATTTTGCGGATGTATCACCGCGACAGCCCTGGCAACGCCTCGATCCATGAAGGCGCGACCTACTCGCTCAATGTTCCCTTCATGCCGGTGTTCAACAATCTCGTCATCTACAAGCAGGACGAGGCCCAGAACACGATGGACAACATCGTCCCCGAGCTCGCCGAGAGCTGGGCCTGGGTCAACGACAACAAGACGCTGACCTTCAAGCTGCGCCAGGGCGTCAAATGGCATGACGATAAGCCATTCACCTCGGCGGACGTGAAGTGCACCTTCGACATGCTGATGGGCAAGTCGCAGCAAAAGTTCCGGCAGAACCCGCGAAAATCCTGGTACGATCAGGTCAACGACGTCTCGACCAATGGCGATCTCGAGGTCTCCTTCAATCTGAAGCGGCCGCAGCCCTCGCTGCTGGCGCTGCTGGCCTCGGGCTACACGCCGGTCTATCCCTGCCACGTCTCGCCCGGCGACATGCGCACCCATCCGATCGGCACCGGTCCGTTCAAATTCGTCGAGTTCAAGGCCAATGAATCGATCAAGCTGACCCGCAATACCGACTATTGGCGCAAGGGACGCCCCTATCTCGACGGCATCGAGTTTACCATCATCCCGAACCGCTCGACCGCGATCCTCGCCTTCGTCGCCGGCAAGTTCGACATGACCTTCCCGACCGAGGTGAGCGTTCCGCTGCTGAAAGACGTCAAATCGCAGGCGCCCAATGCGATCTGCGAGGTCGAACCCAACAATGTCGCGACCAACATCATCGTCAATTCAAGCGCGCCGCCATTCGACAACATCGACATCCGCCGCGCCATGGCAATGTCACTCGACCGCAAGGCCTTCATCTCGATCATGTTCGAGGGCCAGGGCGACGTCGGCGGCACCATGCTGCCGCCACCGAACGGGCTGTGGGGCATGCCGAAGGAGATGCTCGAGAGCATTCCGGGCTACGGCCCGGATGTGAATGCGAACCGCGAGGAAGCCAAGAAGCTGATGCAGAAGGCCGGCTACGGACCCGACAAGCATCTCGCCGTCAAGGTCTCGACCCGCAACATTCCGGTCTATCGCGATCCCGCGGTGATCCTGATCGACCAGCTCAAGAGCATCTATATCGACGGCGAGCTCGACGTGGTCGAGACCGCCAACTGGTTCCCAAAGGTCGCGCGCAAGGACTACATGCTCGGGCTCAACCTGACCGGCAACGCCGTCGACGATCCCGACCAGTCCTTCTACGAGAATTATTCCTGCGGCTCCGAGCGCAACTATACCAATTACTGCAACAAGGAGATCGAGAAGCTGTTCGACGTGCAGTCGCAGGAGACCGATATCGCCAAGCGCAAGAAGCTGGTGTGGGACATCGACAAGAAATTGCAGGAGGACGTCGCCCGCCCGATCATCTTCCATGCGCGAACCGGCACCTGCTGGCAGCCCTATGTCAAAGGCGTGACTGTGATGACGAACAGCTCGTATAATGGGTACCGGTACGAAGACGTTTGGATGGACAAGTAGCGCACGAACGGCTCGGCGGGAGGGCGCGAATGTTTGCCTATCTGGTGCGGCGCCTGTTCCTGATGCTCGTGACCCTGTTCGGGATCTCGATCGTCATCTTCTTCCTGTTGCGGATCGTGCCCGGCAACATCGTCGATATCCTGTTCGCCGCCGCCGGCTATGTCGACCCCGCCGATAAAGCCACTCTGGAGAAGGAGCTCGGCATCGACCAGCCGCTGGTGGTGCAATATTGGCACTGGATCAGCGGCTTTCTGCGTGGCGATTTCGGCTACTCCTACGTCTCCGAGAAGCCGGCGCTTCAGGAGATTTTGCCGCGGATTCCGATCACGGCGCGGCTAGCGGGCCTCGCATTGCTGTTTTCGGCGTCGATCGGCATTCCGCTCGGCGTCATCAGCGCAGTGAAACAAGGCACGCGGCTCGACTATGCGTTGCGCGTGGTGAGCCTGTCCGGCCTGTCGCTGCCGTCATTCTGGCTGGGGCTGCTGGTCCTCACCGCATCGGTGGCGATGTTCGGCGAGATGCCGCTGTTCAATCCGAACCCGCAGAGCTTTGGCGAGGCGCTTGCGACCTATTGCATCCCGGCGATGGTGGTCGGGTTCCGCAGTTCGGCGCTGACCATGCGCATCACCCGCTCCTCGATGCTGGAGGTGCTGCGGCAGGACTATATCCGCACCGCGCGCGCCAAAGGCGCCTCCGATGCGGCCGTGAACTATCAGCACGCGCTCAAAAACGCGATTCTGCCCGTGATCACTGTGATCGGCATCGAGGCGGCATTTTTGATCGGGGGCCTGATCGTCACGGAGACCGTGTTCAATATCCCCGGCGTTGCGCGCTTCCTGGTCGAGGCGATCCGCTGGCGCGACTATCCAATCGTGCAGAACCTGGTGATGCTGATTGCCGTCGTGGTGGTGAGCGCGAATTTCATCGTCGACATGCTGTACGCGGTGTTCGATCCACGCATCCGGTACACCGATTAGGAGACCTATTTGGCCGCGATCGACTATGAGGTTGAGCTGAGACGCGCCGGGGCACACGCCACCGGTGGCTGGCGGCGGGTGCTGTTTCTGGCGCAGCGGCATGTGCTCGGCGCGGTCGGGCTCATTATCATGATCGCGTTCGTGTTCACCGCGATCTTCGCGGACTTCATCGCGCGCTATGATCCCCTGACGATCGACGCCGCCCGCGCACTGGCTCGCCCGAGCCTGACGCACTGGATGGGCACGGACTCCTTCGGCCGCGACGTCTTCAGCCGCATCATCCACGGCGCGCGGATCTCGCTTGCGGTGGGAATCGGCTCGACCACGCTCGGCGGCACCATCGGCGTCATCGTTGGGCTGACCTCCGGCTATCTCTCGGGCTGGGTCGACCTGGTGTTCCAGCGCGTCTCCGACGTCCTCCAGGCGCTACCGTTGCTGGTGCTGGCCCTGATCATGACGGCGGCACTCGGTCCGTCCCTGCCGAACGTCATCATCGCCATCGCCATTCCTCTGATCCCGACCGTGTCACGCGTCATCCGCGCCAACACGCTGGCGCTGCGCGAACTGCCCTTCATCGAGGCCGCCAAGTCGATCGGCATGAGCGAGACGCGGATTGCGCTGCGCCACGTGCTGCCGAACACACTGGCGCCGCTGATCGTGCTCGCCACCGCCCAGCTCGGCTCGACTATTCTCACGGAAGCCTCGCTCTCCTTCCTAGGGCTCGGCATTCCCGAGCCCTACCCCTCGTGGGGCCGCATGCTGTCGGAATCCGCGGCCGAATACGTCCGCACCGCGCCTTGGCTCGTGATTTTTCCGGGCATCGCCATCAGCCTCGCCGTGTTCGGCGCCAATCTGTTCGGTGACGCCTTGCGCGACATCCTCGACCCGAGGCAGCGCGGCTGATGACGAACACATCCGATCTCGTGCTCGAGGTAAAGAACCTCAAAACGGTGTTCTTCACCAATTCGGGGCTGTTCAAGGCGGTCGACGACATCTCGTTCACCGTGAAGCGCGGCGAAACGCTGGCAATCGTCGGCGAGTCCGGTTGCGGCAAGAGCGTCACGGCGCTGTCCCTGATGCGGCTGGTGCCCGATCCGCCCGGCCGCATCGTCGGCGGCTCGATCACGCTCGAAGGCACCGATCTGCTGGCGCTGGACGAAGCAGGAATGCGCGCAATCCGGGGCGATCGCATCTCCATGATCTTCCAGGAGCCGATGACCTCGCTCAACCCGGTGATGCGGATCGGCGATCAGATCAGCGAGGCCGTGCGGCTGCATCGGACCGTCTCGACCAGGGAGGCAGGCGAGATCGCGGTCGAGATGCTGCGCCTGGTGCGCATCCCCGAACCGGCACGTCGCGCGCGGGAATATCCACATCAACTCTCGGGCGGCATGCGCCAGCGCGCGATGATCGCGATGGCGCTGGCCTGCCGGCCGGCACTTCTGATCGCGGACGAGCCGACCACCGCGCTTGATGTCACCATCCAGGCGCAGATTTTGGCGCTGATCCTCGATCTCCAGAAGGAGCTCGGCACCGGCCTCGTGCTGATCACGCATGATCTCGGTGTCGTCGCCCAGACCGCGCAGCGCGTGATCGTGATGTATGCGGGCAAGAAGGTCGAGGAAGCCAGCGTCGAGGCGTTGTTCGCCGCACCAAAACATCCCTACACGCGCGGGCTGATGGCCTCGATTCCCACCGTGCCGGCATCCGGTGTCCCCGCGCAGGCGCGGCTGAATGAAATTCCCGGCACCGTGCCGTCGCTGGTTCGGCTGCCGCCGGGCTGCGCCTTCGCGCCGCGCTGCAAGCTCGCGATCAAGCGTTGTGAGGCCGAGTATCCGCCGCTCGCAGATTGGGGCGGTGGCCATCTCGCCGCATGCTGGCGCGCGGAAGAAGTGGCGGAGGTGGCATGACCGGGGCGTTGCTCGAAGTCACCGATCTCATGAAGCATTATCCCGTGCGCGCCGGCGTGCTGCGCCGGCAGGTCGGCACCGTGCATGCGGTGGACGGTGTCTCCTTCTCGGTTGGTGTCGGAGAAACACTAGGCCTCGTCGGCGAATCCGGTTGCGGAAAATCGACGGTGGCGCGCAGCGTGCTGCGGCTGGTCGAGCCGACCTCGGGGCAGATCCGCCTCGACGGTGAGGACATCACCCACCTCTCCAAGACCGCGCTGCGCCCGCATCGCCGTTCGATGCAGATCGTGTTCCAGGACCCGTTCGCCTCGCTCAACCCGCGCATGACCGCAGGCGACATCGTCGGTGAGCCGCTGGCCGTGCATGGGCTCGCGACCGGCAAGGCGCTGGTGGCACGCACCGCACAACTGTTCGAGCAGGTGGGCTTACGGCCCGACCAGATGCGCAATTTTCCGCATCAATTCTCCGGCGGCCAGCGCCAGCGCATCTGCATCGCGCGCGCACTCGCGCTCGGGCCGCGGCTGATCGTGTGCGACGAGCCGGTCTCCGCGCTCGACGTCTCGATCCAGGCGCAGGTGATCAACCTGCTAATCGATTTGCAACGGCAGCACGGCTTCTCCTATCTCTTCATCGCGCACGACCTCGCAGTGGTCGCCCATATCAGCCACCGTGTCGCCGTGATGTATCTCGGCCGCATCGTCGAGATCGCCGACAAGGACGAGCTGTTCCGCAACCCGCGGCATCCCTACACGCAGGCGCTGCTGGCCTCAGTGCCGGTTGCGAACCCGCTTGCGAAGAAGCTTGCGCCACTTGTCGACGGCGATGTGCCGAGCCCGGTCAATCCGCCGCCGGGCTGCGCGTTTCACACGCGCTGCCGGTTTGCGGTGGAGCAGTGCAAGACGGAGCGGCCGGCGCTGGTGGAGGCCGGTGATGGGCACCAGGTGGCGTGTTTGTTGAATGAGGGGACGGGGCGGAGCCAGTGACGTCGTCCCGGCGAAGGCCGGGACCCATAACCACTGGATCGAGTTTGGCGAAGACTCGGAGTTGTCAGCTCGCATCATAACCTCTCCCGGTGGTTATGGGTCCCGGCCTTCGCCGGGACGACGAGCTGAGTTTGAGGCGCTAACCCGCCCCAATCTCCGCCACGATCCTCCCCGTCGTCACCTGCTCGCCTTCGGCAACGTCGATCGCCGCGACCACGCCGTCGATGCCGGCCTTGTGGACATGCTCCATCTTCATCGCTTCGAGCGTCAACACCGGCTGGCCGGCGGTGACACGGTCGCCCGGCTTGACCAGGACAGCGACGACGCGGCCGTTCATGGCGGCGCGGACTTTGCCGTCGCCGCCGTTGGTGGCGGCAGCCTTCGGTGCTGTGAGGGTGAGATCCGTGACCGCAAGCGGGATGCCGCGATGCCCGAGATAGAGCCGGTCGCCGTCGCGCAGGAATTTTGCGTTGTCCATCACGCCATCGTGGCGGAAGCGAACGGCTTCGGCATCGAGCTGGTCGATATCGAACTTGTCCTGCCGGCCGTCGGAAGCCACGACGTAGCTGCCGCCGCGTTCGCGCGTGACTTCGAGCTCATGCGTGTGACCGGCGATCTCGATTTTCGTCGGCAGCGGGAACGTTGCCGCGAGACTCCGCCCGCTGCGCCATGACGGCGCGAGAGGATTGGTGATGTAAAGCAACAGCCCCGCCAGCGCCGTGGCGAACGCGGCGTCCGTTCGCGGCGCCAGCAACTCGTCGCGATGCGTGCCGATGAACGCTGTCGTCGCCTCGCCCCGGGCAAAACCGGGATGGCGCAGGCAGGACATCAGGAACGCCTGATTGGTCGTCACGCCGAACGCCGTGAGCTGCTCGAGGCCGACGATCAGCCGCCCCCGCGCCTCCTCGCGCGTCGCGCCGTGGTTGATGACCTTGGCGATCATGGAATCGTAGAACGGCGGGATCTCCGTGCCCGATTGCAGCGCGTGCTCAACGCGGATGCCGTCCGGTACCTGCCAGCGCGCCATGCGGCCGGACTGCGGCATGAAATCCTGCGCGGCATCCTCGGAGCACAGTCGCACCTCGATGGCGTGGCCTGAGAATTTGATGTCCTGCTGCTTCACCGGCAACGGCTCGCCGCGCGCAACGCGCAGCTGCAATTCGACGAGGTCGAGCCCGGTGATGGCCTCGGTCACGGGATGCTCGACCTGGAGGCGCGTGTTCATCTCCATGAAATAGAACGCGCCGCTTTCATCGAGCAGGAATTCCAGCGTGCCGGCGCCCTCGTAACGCAGCGCCTTGACCGCGGCGACGGCGACCTCGCCCATCTTTGCGCGCAGCTCCGGCGTCACCGCAGGCGATGGCGCTTCCTCGATCAGCTTCTGGTGCCGACGCTGCACCGAGCAGTCGCGCTCACCGAGATGGATGGCATTGCCGTGGCTGTCGCCGAACACCTGGATCTCGATATGGCGCGGATTCTGGATGGCGCGTTCGAGGATCACGGTCGGATCGCCGAACGCGGCCTTAGCCTCGGAGCGCGCGCTGCGCAGAGCATCGGGGAACGACGCGGCGTCGGTGACGAGCCGCATGCCGCGGCCACCGCCGCCGGCAACCGCCTTGATCATCACGGGGAAGCCGATCTTCCTGGCCTCCGCGTGCATCACCTCGTCGCTTTGGTCGGCGCCCTGATAGCCGGGCACGCAGGGCACGCCGGCCTTCTTCATGATTTCCTTGGCGCCCGCCTTGTTGCCCATCGCCTCGATCGCCTGCGGCGACGGGCCGATGAAAACGAGGCCGGCGTCCTTGCAGGCCTGCGCAAAATCCTCGTTCTCGGCGAGGAAGCCGTAGCCGGGATGCACGGCATCTGCACCGCTGGCATTAGCGGCAGCAATGATCGCGGCGATGTTGAGATAGGATTGCGCCGGCAAAGCTTCGCCGATGCGCACGGACTGATCTGCCTGCTTCACGTGGAGCGCGTCGCGATCGGCATCCGAATAGACCGCGACGACGCCGAGGCCGAGCTGACGCGAACTGCGCATCACACGCAGTGCGATCTCGCCGCGATTGGCAACCAAAACCTTGAAGAACGGCCGATGCTGCACTGATCCGTTCCTCATGGGCGGGCCACCGAGAACTGCATGCGCTGCGGCGTACGTCCGTCACCCTCGCGGCAGATCGCGAGCACTTCAGACAGGACCGCGCGGGTATCGCGCGGATCGATCACGCCGTCGTCGAGCACGCGGGCGCTGGTCGAGAACACGTCCATCTGGCCGTCGAACACGCCGATGATCTGCGCCTTCATGGCCTCGAGCTTCTCCTTCTCGACCGGCTTGCCGCGTCGCGCGGCGGCGGCCTCGGTCACGATCGCCATGGTCTCGGCGGCCTGCTCGCCGCCCATCACGGCGGTCTTGGCGTTGGGCCAGGAGAAGCAGAAGCGCGGATGGAAGCCGCGGCCACACATGCCGTAATTGCCGGCACCGAACGAGGCGCCGCAATAGATCGTGATCTGCGGTACCGTCGCCGAGGTCACGGCCTGGATCATCTTCGAGCCGTGCTTGATCATGCCGGCTTCTTCGTAAGATTTTCCGACCATATAGCCGGTGGTGTTGTTGAGATAGAGCAGCGGCGTGCGGGTCTGGCAGCAGGCCTGGATGAAATGCGTCGCCTTGTTGGCGCCGGCCGGATCGAGCGGACCGTTGTTGGTGATGATGCCGATGGCCTGACCCTCGATGCGGGCATGGCCGCAGACGGTGGCCGGGCCGTAATTCGGCGCCATCTCGGTGAAATCGGAATCATCGACGATGCGCGCAATCACCTGCTTCATGTCGACGGGCCGCTTGTGATCCATCGGCATGATGCCGAGCAGCTCGTCCTGGTCGTAACGCGGCGGCTTGAATTGTACAGCCACCCTGTCCGGCCGCTGCCATTCCAGCGCCGCCATGATCTCACGCGCGATGCGCAGCGCATCGCGGTCGTCTTCGGCAAGATAATCGCCGAGGCCGGACACCTGCGTGTGCATCTCGGCGCCACCGAGCTCCTCCTCGGTCGCGATCTCACCGGTCGCCGCCTTCAGCAGCGGCGGCCCGGCAAGGAAGGCACGGGTGCGGCCGCGCACCATGATGATGTAGTCGGAGAGGCCGGTCTGGTAGGCGCCGCCTGCAGTCGACGAACCATGCGTGACGGTGACGACGGGAAGGCCTGCCGCCGAAAGACGCGCGAGATTACGAAAGATGTTGCCGCCGCGAACGAAATCCTCGACGCGGTAGCGCAGCAGGTTCGCGCCGGCGCTTTCGACGAGCTGCACGTAAGGCAGCTTGTTCTCCAGCGCGAGCTCCTGCACGCGCAGCGTCTTGTCGATGCCATAGGGCTGGAGCGCGCCGGCATCGATGCCGGCGTCGTTGGCGCTGACCATGCAGCGGATACCCGACACGAAGCCGATGCCGGCGATGACGCCGCCGCCGGGCACGCTCTTGTTCGCATCCGGCACGTCGAACATGTAGCCGGCGAGCGTCGACAGCTCGATGAAGGGCGCACCGGGATCCAGCACCAGCGCGACACGCTCGCGCGGCAGTAGCTGGCCACGCTTGTGGAAGCGATCCTTTGCTGCGGCGGATGCCGCGCGCGTGCGCTCTTCCAGCGCGCGCATGCGGTCGATCAGCGAGAGCATACCGTCGCGGTTGGCGTGGTAGGCCGCGCTGCCGGGGGAAATGGTGTTGTCGAGAATGGACATAATTTGATCCTGCTCGTCATTGCGAGGAGCGACTTGTCCGCCGTAGCTCGAAGAGCGAAGGCGGAAGCGACGAAGCAATGACGGGTGAGGCGATACCCTTACCGATTCGTCCCGAAGATCATGCGCGCCTCGGCGGGGCTGGCGATCTCGCGGCCGGCGCGACGGGCGCAGGCGGCAATGGCCTCGATCAACTGGCCGTTCGACGTCACCTTCTTGCCATCGGCGAGATAGAAGGCGTCCTCGAGGCCGGTGCGCAGATGGCCACCGAGCTCGGCGCAGCGCTGGTGCAGCGGCCAGATCTCCTCGCGGCCGATCGCGGTGACCTGAAAATGCGCCTCGGGACGCTTCAGCTTGATCAGGATCGGCAGCAGGTCGGGATCCGACGGCATGCCGGACGCCACGCCCATTACGAAATTATATTCGAGCGGGCCTTTGTACATCCCGACCTGATGGTACATGCCGACGCAACGGACGATGCCGACGTCGAAACATTCGAACTCGGGGATGGTGCCGACCGCGTTCATGACGTCGAGATAGTCCTTCACTTTCTCGACCGCATTGTCGAACATCATCGGCGGCCAGGCCCAGCTGTTGTCGGCCTTCACCTTCAGATAGTTCAGCGAGCCGGCGTTGCAGGCGGCTATCTCGGGTTTGGTCTCGCGGATGCAATCGAGCGCGCCGCTGTAGTTGGGACCTGAGACACCCGAGGTGTGGTTGATGATCACGCCGGGGCAGGCTTCGCGGATCGCCTGCTGGATCTCTTTGCTGACGCTGACCTCCCAGGACGGCAGATGCCCCTTATTCGGCGCCTGCTGGCGCAGATGGATGTGCATGATGCTGGCGCCCGCATCGAACGCGGCCCTGGCCTCGCGTGCCATCTGCTCCGGCGTAACCGGCACGTTGTGCTGCTTGGGGTCGGTGAGCACGCCGTTCAGCGCGCAGGTGATGACGGCCTTGTCGCTCATGACCTAAATGTCTCGCACGTTGAGAATTCAACGCTTGCGATCATGTGACGCGCGGCATGTGGCTTCTTGCGCGGAGAAGCTAGCTAAACGCGAGCTGTCGTAGGGTGGGCAAAGGCGCGCTTGCGCCGTGCCCACCGTGTCTCGACGCTCCGGGAAAACGGTGGGCACGCTTCGCTTTGCCCACCCTACGAGACCGTCCCTAGCTCGCCTCAGCCAGCCTCACCGTCTCGGTGCTGCGGTAGATCGCAAGGTCCCGCGAACCGACGAAGATCGCGCGCGGCTTCAGGCCATAGAAGCGGCGGATCGAATGGCTGAAATGGGTGGAGTCGGGATAGCCGATGTCCTGAGCCAGATGCGCGAGGTTGAGGTCCTGGTTGGCGAAGTGCAGCAGATGGCGCGCGCGCTTCCAGGCGCGGAAGGAACGGAACGAGATGCCGGTCTCCTCCTTGAACAGGTGCAGGAAGCGCGAGGCCGAGAGCCCTGCCTCGGCCGCGCATGTATCCGCCGTCACGGGCTCACCCGTGAAGCGACCAATGCGGGCGACGGCGCGCATCACGCGGGGGTCGAGCACGCGGCGCGGCAGCGCCTCGCCAAAACACATCTCGTCGAATTCGGCGGTCGTGATGTCGTTATAGCGGCGCTGGCGCAGCAGCGCGTAAGCGGCGAGAATTTTGCGGGCATAGGCGGCCCTGTCGGGTCCGGTCAACCGCTCGGCCAAGGCCTCGATCACGCCGTCCGACATGCTTTCCGGCTCAAGCGTCACGCTGATTGCGGTGCGGTAGTCGCTGGCAATGGAGTGCCGCTGGTTCGGCAGGGTGACGAACAGCTCGCCTTTGGCGAACGCGTCGTCGAGCGTCAGATGCAGGCTGCCTTTCACCGCGACATAGACGTGGCAGCAACCGGGGATCCGCTTGCGGGGGCGGCCGAGCAGGCCGGCATAAAACACCCGTTCCGGCGTGATCAGCATCAAATGGTCGGATTCGCGACCCAGATCTTCCATTGGCGGTCCTCCTCGCGCGGCTCTCTGGCCGCTGCGGACGGGGGTCACCTTAGCGGAAATTTGGGCGCTGTCACGACAGGATAGCGCTGCCACGGCGCGCAAGGGACGGCAGCCCGGGAGGCTCCCGGAACCGATCCAGCATCATCGTCGTCCCGGCGAAGGCCGCGACCCATACCGCGAGGTCCATCGATGCGGATGGTACTAATCCCGAACGACCAATCTTCGCAAAACATCTCCCTGGGAGTATGGGTCCCGGCCTTCGCCGGGACGACCAGTTAGATTATGCCCTCACCCGCGCCGCAACATTCTGCTCGACGCCCGCCTTCTGCTCCGCAGCAACCGCGCGCTTGAAGCCGTCGCGCTGCTGCAAGCGCGCCCAATAGGCTGTGACATTTGGCCCAAAATCCTTGGCGAGCCCGATGCTCTCGGCAAGCCGCAGTGCATAGCCGATCACGATGTCGGCGGCGGTGAAACGGCCGGCGCACAAGGTTTCAGCATTCGCGGTCGCAGCCTCAACGGCGCGCAGCCTCCCCAAGAACCATTTGGCGTAGTCGGTGGCGACCTGCGGATTGCGGCGCTCCTCCGGTTCGAGCTGGGTGTAGCGGAGCACCAGCGTTTGCGGGAAGGTTAACGTCGCGTCGCTGAAATACATCCAGTTCAGGAACGCACCATAGGCGGGATCCTCGGGGCCAACCATCAGCGGTGTCGGTCCGTGCTTGATGCCGAGATAATGGCAGATGCCCGAAGACTCCGTCATCTTCGTCTCGCCGTCGACCATGAAGGGAATCGTGCCCAACGGATTGAGTGCGAGGTATTCCTTGGCGAAGACCCGCGGCGGGAACGGCAGCATCTTCAGTTCGTAACGAAGCCCCATCTCCTCCAGCATCCAGAGCGGACGGAACGAGCGGGCGGCATCGCAGTGATAGAGCGTGATCATCAAGAGCTTCCTTTGCTGCCAGGCAGCGTGCCCATCATCTTGCACAGGACCATCAGCATGACCTCGTCGGCGCCACCGCCGATCGAGGTCAGACGGCTGTCGCGATAGGCGCGACTAACCGGCGTCTCGTTGGTAAAGCCCATTCCGCCCCAATATTGCAAGCAGGCGTCGGTGAGCTCGCGCCCGAGCCGGCCGGCTTTCAGCTTGGCCATGGTCGCAAGTTTTGTGACGTCCTCGCCAGCGACCAGCTGCTCGGCGGCGCGATAGATCAGCGCGCGCAGCAACTCGACCTCGGTCTGCATCTCCGCGAGCTTGAAGTGCACCACCTGGTTGTCGAGGATCGACTTCCCGAAGGCTTTGCGGTTGCCTGTGTATTCGATGGTCTCGTTGATGATATATTCGTGTGCCTTGAGGCAGGCGGCTGCGCCCCAGAGCCGCTCTTCCTGGAACTGGATCATCTGGTAGGTAAAGCCCTTGCCCTCCTCGCCGATCCGGTTGCGCTTGGGCACGCGAACATTGTCGAAGAAGATTTGGGCGGTATCGGATGATCGCATGCCCATCTTGTCGAGTTTTCGCGCCACCGTGACGCCCTTGGCCTTCATAGGCACGCAAATCAGCGACTTGTTGCGGTGAACGGGGCCATCGCCGGTGTTGGCGAGCAGGCAGATCCAGTCGGCCTGGGTGCCGTTGGTGATCCACATCTTGCCGCCATCGATGACGTAGTCGTCGCCGTCCGAGCGCGCATTGGTCTTGATCGAAGCGACGTCGGAGCCCGCGCCGGGCTCGGAGACGCCGATGCAGGCAACAAACTCGCCGGAGATCGAAGGGCTGAGAAACTCGCGTCGCACCTCATCCGAGCCGAATCGCGCCAGCGCCGGCGTCGCCATATCGGTCTGCACCCCGATCGCCATCGGCACGCCGCCGCATGTGATCGCGCCGAGCTCCTCCGCCATCATCAGCGCATAGGAATAGTCGAGGCCCGAGCCGCCGAATTCGACCGGCTTGTTGAGGCCGAGGAAGCCAAGGCTGCCCATCTTCTTGAACAGCGCGTGTGCCGGGAAGATGTCGGCCTTCTCCCATTCATCGACATGGGGATTGATCTCGTTGGCGATGAATTTTTGCAAGGAGCGGCGGATGTCGTCGTGGTCGGCGGTGAACAGCATTTCTTCCTCGTCACAACCCCATCTGCCGGCTGGCCAGATCCTTCATGATCTCCTCGGTGCCGCCGCCGATGGCGTTGACCTTGACTTCGCGGTAGATGCGCTCGGCCTTGATGCCGCGCATGAAGCCGGCGCCACCGAAAATCTGCACGGCTTCGGAAGCACAGAACGCCATGGTCTGGGTCGCCTGGTTCTTCATCATGCAGATTTCCGCGACCGGGCTTTCGCCCTGCTCCAGCCGCCAGGCCAGCATCTCCAGCATCGCTTGCGATGCCGCGACCTTCTGCGCCATGTCCACGATCTTGTGGCGGATCACCTGGTGCTGGGCGAGCGGTTTGCCAAACGTCTTGCGCTCCTTGGCGTAGGCAATTGCCTCGTCGAGGCAGACGCGGGCGAAGGCGGTGCAGCTCGCAGCCATGCCGATGCGCTCGCTGTTGAAATTCTGCATGATGATCTTGAAGCCCTGGCCCTCCTCGCCGATCAAATTCTCGACCGGGACTCGGCAGTCGTCGAAGTGCAACGTCGCGGTGTCGGAGGCCCACCAGCCCATCTTCTTCAATTTGGTCCGCGACAAGCCCGGCGTGTCGCCCTCGATCAGGAGCAGGCTGACGCCGCCAGCGCCCTCGCCACCGGTGCGCACGGCAACGGTCAGATAGTCGGCGCGTACGCCGGAGGTGATGAAGGTCTTCTCGCCACTCACGACGTAGTGATCGCCATCGCGCCGCGCCCTGGTGCTGAGGTTTGCCACATCCGAACCGCCGCCCGGCTCGGTGATGGCGAGCGCGGATATCTTTTCGCCTGACAGCACCTGCGGCAGCACGCGTGCCCTAACCTCGGGGCGCGCCGCGCGCGCGATCGGCGGCGAGCCGATGGTGTGACTCATCAGGCTGGCGCTGATGCCGCCAGCGCCCGCCCGCGCCAGCTCCTGGCTCGCCACGATCTTCATGAACTGGTCGGCAGAGATCCCGCCATATTCCTCGGGAAATCCGAGCCCCAGCAGTCCGATCTCGGCGGCCTTGCGATAGAGCGCACGCGGGAATTCGCCGGCCTCGTCCCATTCATGGGCAAATGGCGCGATCTCCTTCTCGACGAAGCGGCGCATCATTTCGCGGAAGGCGTCGTGCTCGGCGGTATAGAACGGGCTCTTCATCGCTTTCGCCTTCGACTCGTCTCGTTCCACCATGGCCGGAACATTGGCGGCTCACTTGCGCGGAGTGGCTGGATGGGAACGCCGCTTCGGACGGGCCAAGGCCTAGCAACTCAACGCAAGACGGTTTTCGCCCCTCGCAGGCCAACTCCGGTTCAAAAAAGACGTGCTGCACAAAACTCCGGCTGGCCTCCCAAGGCCACGCCGGGCATGGTGCACGGCAATAAAAAGGCAGGCGGCACCAGACCGCCGAGGGAGGAATTTTTGGCCGTTCGTTACTACGACTGGATCGCCCATCATGGCCGCCGCACGCCCGGCAAGGTCGCGGTCATCGATCTCGCGAGCGAGCGCCGCTTCACCTATTCACAGCTCGATGCGCGCGTCTCACGCCTCGCCTCATTCCTCCGTCACACGTTAAAAATCTCGCGCGGCGATCGCGTCGCGGTGCTGGCGCTGAACACGACCGATACGCTGGAGGTGCAGTTCGCCTGCGGCCGGCTCGGCGCCGTCTTCGTGCCGCTCAACACCCGCCTCACCGTTCCCGAGCTTCAGTTCATCACCGGCGATTGCGCGCCGAAGGTGATGATCCATGACACCGATCTGGCCGATACGGCGCTGACGGTGGCGAAGCTCTGCGGCGTCGCGACGAGTCTATTGATGGGTCCCGGCGGCTCCTATGAAGCCGGCATCGCCGCCGCAAAGCCGCTCGACCGCATCGAGGAAGTCACCCTCGATGACGTCTCGACCATCATGTACACGTCGGGCACGACGGGGCATCCGAAGGGCGCGACCATCACCCACGGCATGACCTTCTGGAATTGCGTCAATCTCGGCGGCCCCGCCTGCATCGGGCCGTCTTCGGTGCTGCTCACTGTGCTGCCGCTGTTCCACACCGGCGGACTGAATTGCTACACCAATCCAGTGCTGCATGCCGGCGGCACCGTGCAGATCATGCGCGCCTTCGATCCCGGCACCGCGCTCGGCCTGATCAACGATCCCGCTCTGGGCATCAACGTGTTCTTCGGCGTGCCTGCGATCTACCAGTTCATGGCGCAGCATCCAGCGTTCGCGACGACCGATCTCGGCCGGCTGATCGTCGGCGGTGTTGGCGGCGCACCGATGCCGGTGCCGCTATTGAAGGTATGGGAGGCGCGCGGCGTTGCGCTCCAGCAAGGTTACGGCATGACCGAGACGTCGCCGGCCGTGCTGGTGCTCGACCGCGAGGATGCGGCGCGGAAGGCGGGCTCCGCCGGCAAGCCGGTGCTGCACACGGAAGTGCGTATCGTGCGCCCCGACGGCAGCGATGCCGATGTCGGCGAGCTCGGTGAGCTCTGGGTCAAGGGGCCGAACATTACACCGGGCTACTGGAACAGGCCGGAAGCGAACAAGACGTCCTTCACAGACGGCTGGCTGCACACGGGCGATGCAACCCGCGTCGATGAGGAAGGCTTCTACTACATCGTCGATCGCTGGAAGGACATGTACATCTCCGGTGGCGAGAACGTCTATCCGGCCGAGGTCGAGAACGTCCTGCACCAGCTCACGGCAATCGCGGAAGCTGCGGTGATCGGCATTGCCGATCCGCAATGGGGCGAGGTCGGCCTCGCCATCGTCGCGGTCAAGCCGGGTCAACGGCTGACGGAGGCGGACGTCTTCACACATTGTGCGGCCAATCTCGCGCGCTTCAAATGCCCGCGTCAGGTTCGCTTCGTCGAAGCCCTGCCGCGCAATGCCACCGGCAAGATCCACAAGCCGACCTTGCGAAAGGAATTTTCGGCGACCTCGGAAGTCGACAAGAAAGTCGCCAACGCCTGACCAAAGCGCCCCTCTCGCGGGCGCTTCTTCTTTTCTGACGTGCCTGCCCCAACCAAGAAACCCCAAGGAATTTTCATGAACAGGAAACTCTCCCTGCTTGCCGCGACAACAGCTCTGACGCTCCTCACGGCCCAGGGTGCCTACGCGCAGAAAGCGTACGACACCGGCGTCACCGACACCGAGATCAAGATCGGCAATGTCGAGGCCTATTCCGGTCCTGCTTCCGCCTACGGCGTGATCGGCAAGACCGAAGAAGCCTACTTCAAGATGATCAATGACCAGGGCGGCATCAACGGCCGCAAGATCAACTGGATCTCCTATGACGACGGCTATTCGCCGCCGAAGACTGTGGAGCAAATCCGCAAGCTGATCGAGAGCGACGAGGTCTTCCTCGTCTTCAACGCGCTGGGTACGCCGACCCAGACCGCCGTGCAGAAATATCACAACTCGAAGAAGGTGCCGCAGCTCTTCCTCGCCACCGGCGCCAGCAAGTGGAACGACCCGAAGAGCTTTCCCTGGACCATGGGCTTCCAGCCCAGTTATCGGGTCGAGGCACAAATCTTCGCCAAGTACATTCTGAAGGAGAAGCCGGACGCGAAGGTTGCGATCTTCTACGCCAATGACGATTTCGGCAAAGACTATCTCGCCGGTATCAAGGACGTGTTTGGCGACAAGGCGTCGAAGCTGATCGTGGCCGAAGAGAGCTACGAGACGTCGGAGCCTTCGATCGATGCCCATATCGTCAAGCTCAAGGGCACCGGCGCCGATACTTTCGTCAACATTGCGACTCCGAAGTTCGCGGCGCAGGCGATCAAGAAGATCGCGGAGCTGGACTGGAAGCCGATGCACCTGATGACGGACGTCTCGGTGTCGATCGGTGCGGTGATGAAGCCGGCTGGCCTCGAAGCATCCGAAGGCGTGCTGTCAGCCGGTTATCTGAAGGATGCGTCGGATCCGCAGTGGAAGGACGATGAGGGCATGAAGAAGTTCATGACCTTCATCGACAAATACATGCCCGGCGCGAACATTTCGGATGCCAATTTGGTCTACGCCTATGCCGCAGCCCAGACGATGGTGCAGGTGCTCAAGCAGTCGGGCGACAATCTGACCCGTGAGAACGTGATGAAGCAGGCCGCCAGCCTCAAAGACTTCGTCCCCGACACGCTGATCCCGGGGATCAAGATCAACACTTCGTCCACCGACTTCGCACCGATCGAGCAGCTCAAGATGTGGCGGTTCAAGAGCGGCCAATGGGAACTGTTCGGCCCCATCATCAGCGCCGAAACCGGCGGCTAGTTCGACCTAACCTACCCGCCTGAAATCCCGAATAGCGGCCGAAGGGCCGCTATTCTTTTTCATCCTGCTGCACGTCGACGGACACGATAGAAAGGCCAAGACGGCGCGAATCGCCGACGCCTCTCAACACCGGACATGCCCATGCAAGGGTGGCGATGCCTGAGGGCGGCAGGTCGAGGCTCAGCGTATAGCGGTCACAACCAATCGCGATCGCAGCAGGGTTGACGCGTGCGCCGTCGAGATAGAAATGCGCGTCGATCTTGTCCAGCGGCGCGCGGAGGGCGGGACTTCGGATGCAAACTACGTTGCGACCCGGAACGCCCTTGATGCGGACGGCCGCCTGTGGCTCGCTCCAGCGAAATGTGTAGCCGGCTGATGATTCCACGGCGTGGAATCCGAGTTGCGCAATGACGTGATCGCCAAGCAGTCCCGTGGCAGATTTGGCGTGCCCGCTAACGCGACGGATACAGTCGAGCCGCTGAAGCCGGATCAGCGATGCGATGTAGCGCTTCATCCATCGTGCGATAGCTGCTCTCGACCCGATCACCGTCAGTGCGGTCAGGACCGTGCGCGCATGCGCAACGGCGAGGCGCGCCGTGGCACGTGCGCGGAGGTCGCCGTACAGCACCAGCTCGGTCCAACGCCAGAAGGCACGCAGCTTCTCGTCGGGCCGCCTCCAACCCCGGCCCGCAAGGCTATAACGCACCAGTGCGCTCAACGCATCGCGGGCAAGCGATGCATCGAAATTATCTCGCGTGCTCCATTCGATGGGAATTTCGAGCAGTTCGCTGCCGGGATCGTGGGCCGCCTCGCTGAAATAGCGAATCTCGCCCTGCACGAAATCAAGCGTGAATGTCTTCAGCTCGCTGATCCGGCCGACGTAGTAGTGATGAAAGCGTGCCTCTTCCAGATAGCCGATGGAATAGCCCCGCGCGAAATATCCGGCGGCGAGCACCCATTCGGCGAAATGGCCGAGCTCGGCGCGCAGGCCCCCGCATTCCTCGTAGACGTCGCGCCGCGTCACGAAGCACTGGTCCAGCACCTTGCGCCAGGGGTGCTGCGTCATGCCGAACTCGATGTCGGCCTGGTACATCGCAGCCTCGGCTTCCGACAGGCGGTTGTGGCAGATCGGGACTGACCGGCAGGAGAATCCCGCCCAATCGGGATGGGCGTCGATCGCGCGGATGCAGAGCTCGATCACGTCAGGCTCGGGCCGGCAATGCGATTCCGTGAAGAACAGATAGCTGCCACGGGCTTTGGTGGCGCCGAATGCGCAAAGCCCGATGTCGTGAACGGACTCGGTGAATTCGAGACGTGCCCTATCGCCGGCGAGCGCCTTCAGCTCATCGCACGCCGTGAAATCGGGCGGCACGACCAGGATGATCTCGTAGAGAGATTTGTCCGCGGTCTGCGAAGTCCAGCCAAGCCAGGATTGCTCCCACTGCCCGCGGTGATATTCGAGCGGGATGATGACGGAGAACATGGGTCGGTCGGGACTCATGCCGGATTTCATTCCTTAAGATGATCGCGCGAGGCGCCGACACGGGCGCAGGTCTAGGCGGGCAGAAACAGAGCAAAGGACTCATCGACGGTACGCCGAAGGTGATCGCGATACAGCTTGTAGTTCGCATGGTCGGACCCGATCCGGCCCACGGCGGGATCGCCGATGTTGCGTGCCGGCACATAAGCGATCGGCGCCGCAATCGGCGTCAGTTGCGAACCCGAGCCGGCGCGTAGCGTCGAGATGATACCGTACATCTCGCCGGCCACCGTCGGCCGCGACACCGTAATCACGCGATGCTGGCCATGCTTGTTGATGACGAGATAGATGAAACCGGATTGGTGCGGTACCGCGACCTCGCCGGTGTGCTCATAGGCCGCATCCGTCCGCTCGCCCTCACGGAAGACCAGCGACGAGACCTTTGGCTCCCAGACGATTGCGGTGCGGTAGGCGAAGATCGCATCCTTGTCGCCGAACGACGGCCGCAGCGTGATGTAGACGTCTTCGAGCCAGGTCACCGCGCGATGCGAATAGGAGCCTAGGCTGTCCGGCGCGACATCGTTTGCGGCCGAAGGCGCCACCACGACCGCGCTTTTGCGTAAGGACACGCCCAGCGCCTGCTCCAGCCGGACCGTCGTTGCCAGCGTGAACGGCCGGCGCCCGCCGAGCACCTTTTCCAGCGTCGACAGGCTGAGCTTGGCCTGCTCGGCCAGCGCCTGCCGCGAGATCCGGCGTCTGGCGAGCTCCTCACGGATTGTCTCGGCGATCTCGCGACTTTGCTCGTCCGAAAGCTGCTTGTCGGAGAGTTTATCCTGGGTCTGCATCGTTAACCCTGCTCCATGGGCGTCAGTCTAGCAGGGCGGACAAGTCAGCACAAAACCGGACATGGCCGCCCCGGCGCCGGACCGCCAAGGCCAGCCGCGGCGGAACATTGCCGATCATTCTGCTCGCGACATCAGCCCCTCCCGGCCGATGCTCGGTGTCGTCAAACACCCTTCGGGAGCAGGCCAAATGGATACCTACGACGCGGACGACAGCAACGAGCATCCCCTGCTGGACAGGTTGATCAAGCTCGGATTGTTTCTTCTGGTCCAGGGCGTGGCCGTGCTGCTGGTCGGCTTCGTAGCCCTGCTGGTGAGCTTTGAGCCCAGCTGGTCGGCGACGACGGAGCAGGCAAGCCTGCTCCAACCTGGCGACGCCCGCTCCGGCACCCTCCTCCTGAAGGAAGATGGCGCCTACACGGAAGCCGTCCGCCTCGGCATCGATGTCGACATCACGGTGTCCGGCCCGACGCTGCGCGCCCGCGTCACGCAGGTGTTCCGCAACCCGACCAAGGACTGGGTCGAGGCGACCTATGTCTATCCGCTCGCCAACGACGGCGCGGTCGATACGCTGAAGATGGTGGTCGGCGACCGCGTCATTGTCGGCGACATCAAGGAGCGTCAGCAGGCACGCGTGATCTACGAGCAGGCGCGCCGCGCCGGACAGACAGCTGCGCTCACCGAACAGGAGCGGCCCAACATCTTCACCAACTCGGTCGCCAATATCGGTCCCGGCGAGACCGTGCTGGTGCAGATCGAATACCAGGAGCCGGTGCATCAATCCGGCAACGAATATGCGCTGCGCGTGCCGCTCGTGGTCGCCCCGCGTTACAATCCGGCGCCGATCGTGCAGAGCGTCGACTTCCGCCGGGACGGTTCCGGCTGGGGCGCGACCACATCGGACCCGGTGCCGGACCGCGACCGCATCGCCTCGCCTATGCTCGACCCTGCCAAGAACCAGCCGGTCAATCCGACCAGCATCACTGTGCGTCTGAAGGCCGGTTTTGCGCTCGGCGAGGTGAAGAGCCACCACCACAACGTCAAGGTCGAGAGCCCTGACAGCACGACGCGTGTCGTCACACTTTCCGAGGGCACTGTCCCCGCCGATCGCGATTTCGAGCTGACCTGGAAGCCGGCCGCAGAGAAGGCGCCGTCGGTCGGCCTGTTCCGCGAACATGTCGGCGATGCCGACTACCTCCTCGCCTTCGTCACGCCGCCCACGGCTGAGCAGACGGTGCAGAAGCCGCTGCCGCGCGAAGTGGTGTTCGTGATCGACAACTCCGGTTCGATGGGTGGCACCTCGATCGAGCAGGCCAAGGCGAGCCTGCTTTATGCGCTGGGCCGCCTTCAGCCGAACGACCGCTTCAATGTCATCCGTTTCGACGACACCATGGACGTGCTGTTTCCGGCCTCGGTGCCGGCCGACGCGGCGCATGTCGGCGAGGCGACCTCGTTCGTGAGTGCGTTGCAGGCGCGCGGCGGCACCGAGATGGTGCCGGCAATGCGTGCGGCGCTGACCGACAAGCTTGGCGAGACCAGCATGGTCCGCCAAATCGTGTTCCTGACCGACGGCGCGATCGGCAACGAGCAGCAATTGTTCGAGACGATCACGGCGATGCGCGGCCGCTCGCGCATCTTCATGATCGGCATCGGGTCCGCGCCCAACACCTATCTGATGACGCGCGCCGCTGAACTCGGCCGCGGCGCCTTCACCCATATCGGCTCCGTCGAGCAGGTCGAGGAGCGCATGCGCGGCCTGTTCGCCAAGCTGGAGAACCCCGCCGTCACCGGCCTCACCGTCAAATTCTCCGAGGCCAAAGCCGACGTCACGCCGGCGATCATTCCCGACGTCTATCGCGACGAGCCGCTGGTGCTGGCGGCGAAGCTCGACAAGCTCGCAGGCTCGCTCGAAATCAAGGGACGCGTCGGCGACCGCCCGTGGTCGGTGACGCTGCCGCTGCAAAATGCCGCCGAAGGCAAAGGCCTGTCAAAGCTCTGGGCCAAGCGCAAGATCGGCGATGCGGAAGTGGCGCGCACCATGCACGAAATGACGCCGGAAGATACCGACAAGGCGATCCTGGCGCTGGCGCTCGACCATCAGATCGTCACGCGGCTGACCAGCCTCGTTGCAGTCGACAAGACGCCGAGCCGTCCCGCAGGCGAGCCGCTTAAGCTCAGCGAGCTGCCCATCAACCTGCCGGCTGGCTGGGACTTCGCGAAAGTCTTTGGCGAACAACCGCAGCAGGCGCCGACGCAGTTGCGCGAACGCCGCGCCGATGCAGGCGGCCAACGCGCGGCAAGGCGGCCGGCCCCTGTCGCGCCCGACGCGATCCGCCTGCCCAAGACCGCAACCTCGGCCGAGCTCAAGATGATCGCAGGCCTGATCCTGATCGTGCTCGCCCTGATCCTGTTCGTGTTCAACCGACGTCGGCCCTTGCTCACTGACGCCGCTTGAGAGAGGAGCCCCCGAACTCCTCTTGCTTAGCGCGCGCGGCTGCCCGTCCCCGTCCAAACAGCCGCGCGCGCCTTTTTTACTGTCATTGCGAGGCGCGAAACGACGAAGCAATCCAGACTGCCGCCGCGGAGACAGTCTGGATTGCTTCGCTTCGCTCGCAATGACGGGAGACATCATGCCCCGCCTCATCTCTCCTCTCGCTCTCGCGCTCGTCGGCCTCATCCTGTTCGGCGACGGCGCCTATATTCACGCCAAGGCGTGGCTTGCGCAGGTGCTGCTGGAGCGCGCGTTCGACAGGAGCCTGGCGACCGGCGAGGCCGTCAAGCCATGGTCATGGGCCGATACCTGGCCGGTCGCACGGATCGAGGTGAAGCGGATCGGCGCCAGCGCCATCGTGCTCGCTGGCACGAGCGGCCAGGCGCTTGCCTTCGGCCCCGGTCATATCGACCAAACGGTTGATGCGGGCGAGCGCGGTATTGCGGTATATGCCGCGCATCGCGACACGCATTTCCGCTTCCTGCGGAACGTTGCCATAGGGGACGTGATCGAGGTCACGCGCAGCGATGGCAAGCACTTTCGCTATCGCGCGGACGCCTCCAGCGTGGTTCGCTTCGACGCGTCGGGCATTGATGTTGCAACGCAGGATTTTGAACTCGTGTTAACAACCTGCTGGCCATTCGACGCCGTCACGCCGGGTCCCGAGCGCTATATCCTTCATGCCACGCTGATTGGAACCGATGGATGACGGTTCACAATCAGCCCGCACGGGTCGACCGCACCCTCTCGAACAGCCCATGGCGTGCCGGACAGGCGTGTTGATGGAGCCGCTGAACTGGCGCCCCCGACCGTAGACTTAATAAGAACGGCCCGTTGGTTTCCTCTTTTATTTTATAGTGAGCACGAAGAAAGTATTTAATGGACGAAGAGTTCAAGCAGCGTCTCGAGCAGCTCGAAAACCGCGTCGCGCTACTGGAAAGGAACCTGGATCTCATTGCAGCCGGGCAGCGACGCAGCTCACTTCGCAGCCTCTGGCGGCGTCCGCCGATGTGGACATTCGAGCAATATCCGCCGCGACTTCTCAACCTGAACGCGTTCAAGCCCGCGCCCGCGGTTCCTGCGCGTGCGCCGCGGATGGCGATGGTCACGCCGAGCTACAACCAGGTGCAATATCTCGGCGCCACGATCGACAGCATCGTTAGCCAGGATTATCCGAACCTCTACTATCACGTGCAGGACGGCGCCTCGATCGACGGCACGCTCGATCTCCTGAAGAGCCGCGGTGATCGCATCAGCTGGAACAGCGAGCCGGACAACGGGCAGTCCACCGCGATCAATCTCGGCTTCGCTGGCGTCGAGTGCGAGATCATGGCCTATCTCAACAGCGACGACATGCTGCTGCCCGGGACGCTCGCCTATGTCGCCGACTACTTCACGGAGCATCCGGACGTCGATATCGTCTACGGCCATCGCGTCTTCGTCGATCGCGAGGGGCTCGAGGTCGGCCGTGCCGTGCTGCCGCGCCATGACGGCAAGGCGCTGCAATTTGCCGACTACATTCCGCAGGAGACGATGTTCTGGCGCAAGCGCGTGTGGGACAGGATCGGACCGATCGACGAAAACTTCCACTACGCAATGGACTGGGACTTCATCCTGCGGGCGCAGGCCGCCGGATTCAAGTTCGTGCGCCTGCCGCGGTTTCTTGCCTGCTTCCGCATCCATGACGCACAAAAGACCGCGGCAACTTATTCGGTCGGTGTCAGGGAAATGGGCATCTTGCGCCGACGCGTCCTCGGCTTCGAACCGACGCAGATGCAGATCCGCCGCGCCATCGCCCCTTATCTCGCGCAGCAACTGGCCTATCACTACGGTTACAAGTGGGGCGTGTTGCGATACTGAGGCGACGATTCGAGCCGACGATTGAATGCATCGATTGCGATCCGCCTACATCGCTGCGCATTCCGCCATGCGGCATGCAGCCCTGCTGGTTGCCACCCCACGCAACTCGCCATACAACCACGTGACGCACCACCAAGAAGAACAACAGGTGAGGTCACACCATGGAAGCCCAGATCTCTGCCGCGTCGGTTTCTCCGCGCCCATGGTCTCCGCCGCCCGATGCCAGCGACATCGTCAAGGGCATCCACGCCATGTTGCATCCGCACAACATCGTGCTGGTGGGCGCGACCGACAAACCCGGCAACTACGCCGAGCGCATCTGGAACAATCTGGTCAAATACGGTTTCGAGGGTGGGCTCTACCCAGTCAACGCCAAGCGCGAGACCATCTGGGGCGTGCCCTGCTTCAAGGATTTTGCCAGCCTCCCCGAGAAGCCCGACCACGTTCTGGTGCTGGTGCCAGCGCGCTTCGCCGTGCAGGTGATCCGCGACGCGGCTGCAGCCGGCGCGCGTTCGGCCACCATCGTCACCTCGGGCTTCAGCGAGTTGCAGGATGAGGCGAGCCAGAAGCTCGCCGCCGAATTGCAAGCGGCCATACGCGAGACGGGGCTGGCCGTCACCGGCCCGAATTGCCTCGGCAATCTGAGCGCCGGCGAAAAGCTCTTCACCAATATCGACGACCGCATCGTCACCATGGAACAAGGCGCGGTGGCGATCGCCGGGCAATCCGGCGCCATCGTCATGGCGATCCGGCAGGCGCTGGAGGATCGCGGCGTCGGGGTCGGCTACATGGTGACGACCGGCAACGAGGCCGGGCTCGAGACGCCGGACCTGATGCGCTATTTCGCCGAGGATCCGAGCATCAAGGTGATCGTGGTTTATCTCGAAGGTGTGCGCAACACCAAGGCGTTTCGCGACGCCTGCAAGGCCGCGCGTGCCGCCAGCAAGCCGGTGATCGCGCTGAAGCTCGGATCGTCCGAGGGTGGCCGTGCCGCCGCGATGGCGCACACCGGCGCGCTCGCCGGCTCGATCGAGACGTTCGATGCGATCGCGACGCGCGAGGGCGTGATCCGCGTACGCGGGCTCGACGAGCTGATCGAAACCACCGAATGCTTCGTCCACGCCGCGGTGCCCAAAGGCGACCGGCTCGCCGCCGTCACGTTGTCCGGCGGCAAGCGCGGCATGCTGATCGATGCTTTCTACGCCGCAGGTCTCAACTTCGCGCCGCTGAGCGGGCATGTCAGCTCCGAGCTTGCAAAAATGCTCGGGCCGGGCTCGATTGTCGGGAATCCGCTCGACGCCGGCTTTGCCGCGGTGGTCGATCCCTCCGTCTACATGAGGTCGATCAAGCTGATGATCGACGATCCCGACATCGACATCGTCATCGTCGATGCAGAGCTGCCGAAGGCACCGCATGAGCTGCGGGAGCGCAATTTGCGTATCGTCGACGAGATGGCGAGCCGGGCCTCGAAGCCCGTGATCTATATCAGCGCGATGTCGATCGGCTTCACCGAGTTCACCAAGGGCTTGCGCAAATCGCTGCCGCATCTCGCGGTGATGCAGGGCATGGACCGCGCGGTGACCGCGATCAAATCACTGCTCGACTATGCCAGGCTGCGCAAGGAAGTGCCTGAGATCATCTCGAGCTCGAAGCCAGCCGCGCGCGCGATGCTGGAGAAAGCGCTGAGATCGGCAAGCGGCGCCGCCCTCGACGAGGTCGCCTCGAAGAAGCTCTTGAAGGCCTATGGCATCCCGGTCTCGAAGGAGGGAATCGCGCAGACGGCTGCGGACGCCGTGAAGACCGCCAAGCAGATCGGCTTTCCGGTCGTGGCCAAGCTCGTCAGCGCCGAGATTTTGCACAAGTCCGATATTGGCGGCGTGGTGCTGAACCTCAACAGCGCAGCCGAGGTGAAGAAGGCGTTTGCCGACATCACCGCGCGGGTAAACAAGCTGAAGGGCAAGCCGAAGCTCGACGGCATCCTGATCGCGCAGCAGGTCAAGGCCGACCTCGAACTCGTGGTCGGCGCCTCCCTTGATGCCGAGATGGGGCCGGTCGTGCTGTTCGGCACCGGCGGCATCGACATCGAGCTGATGAAGGACGTAGCGCTCGCCGGCGCGCCGCTGAACGAAGCCGAGGCGCGGCTCCTGATCGGCCGCACCAAGGCCGGCATCAAGATGCGCGGCTATCGCGGCAAGCCGGCGCTGCACGAGGCCTCCGCGGTGAAGGCGCTGGTCGGCCTGTCCAATTTGATCGCGGACGCCGGCGACCGGATCGCCTCGATCGACATCAATCCGTTCCTGATCAACACCCGGACCGGCGTTGCGGTCGATGCGCTTATCGTACTGAACAATGCCGCGGCAAAGCGCGCGGCCGGGCATTGATGTCGCGTGGGGCCGATTAACCCTGCTTACCATCACGGCCGAAGCATCATCCTTCCAAACTCCCCGCTTTGGCCGTAGAATCGCTCCGGCATGGCACGCGCGAGCAATCTGGTGATCGGGACGGCGACGCTGGCGGTGATCGCCGTGGCGTTCGGCGGCCTGCTCGGCGTGCAGAAATGGCGCAGCATCCAGAGCCGCAGCCAGTTGCGCGTGGTGTTCGAAGGCGGTTCCGCGAGCGGCCTGCGCCGCGGCGGCCCGGTCAATTTCGACGGCGTGCCCGCCGGCCAGATCCTGTCAATCAAGCTGGACAATCCGCGCAAGGTGGTGGCGCTGGTGCTGCTCGACAATTCCGCGCCGATCCGCAAGGACACGGTGGCCGGCATCGAGTTCCAGGGCCTCACCGGCGTCGCTGCGGTCTCGCTGATCGGCGGCGCCCCCTCCGCACCGCCGGTGCCGCTGGACTCGGACGGCATTCCCGTGCTGACCGCCGATCTCAGCGACGCTGAAACGATCGTCGACACCTTGCACAGTGTCGATCGCACGATCGTCACCAATGCTCCCGCGATCAAGGAAGGCCTGCGCACGTTCGAAGACTACACCGCCGATCTCCGGAGCAAGGGCGCCGAGATCGACTCGGTGATGGCCAAGGTCGACAGTGCCTTCGCAGGCTTCGACAAGGCGGTCACGAAGATCGAGGGCGTGGTGCCCGGCTTCGTCGACGGCAAGGCCGACGAGCTGTTCGAAAAGATAAGGGGGCTGCACGAGCTCGCCGACACCATGAAGAAGAAATCGGCGACCTACCTCGAGGACGGCCGCAAGACTCTGCTCGACCTCAGCGAAGCCGCCAACAAGATGAGTGGGACGCCCGCGCCGGCCTTAGCCCCGCGCCCGCCGCGCAAACCTGCGCAGCCGAAGCGGTAGGGCCTACCACGCGTAGCGTACGACGCCCTTGCCGGCGTAGGAGCGGGTGACATTCGAGAACTCGCCCTCGAAGGTCAGCGCCGTGGACCAGCCGTTCATCCAGTTCATTTGCACCGACGCCGTGGTCAGCGCGGAATCGCGCGCCTGCGCGGCGCCGTTCACGACGAAGGCCGATCCCGGCAGCGTCTGGAACACCGCGCCGACGCTGCGGTCCGGATTGAAATCATGCGCCCAGGCGACACGGCCGCGCAGCGTCACCACGCCGCCGGCAGCCGCAAACGCCTTGTTCGCGCGCAGGCCGAGCTCGGTGCGGGTGTCGGTGACGCTCTTGGCTGCGTAATTGAGCGCGAAATTGTTGTTGCCGACCACGGCGAACTCCGAATAGCCGGGAAGGCTGAACATGGTGGCCTGGAGCGCGGCATAAGGCGTGAGGCCAATCCACTGCGTTGCCTGGCGATAGCCGCCCTCGATGCGGCCCGAGACGGCGTTGGCATTGAACTGTGCGCGCAGCTGATCGACGCCGGCCGCCGTGACGATGCGATTGGTCGTGATATCCTGCCAGCCATAGGCGAGCGCCGCCGTGACATAGGCAGGTCCTGCGTTGTGACGCACGAAGGCGCCGGCCTGGAATAAATCCGAGCGGCCCCAGCCGAGCCCGTTGACGTTGAAGCCGGTGCCGCCGCCGGCAAGCGCGAAGCCGGCGATGGTCGAGGGCGAGAAGCGATAATCGAGACCGACCGCGGTGCCGTACACGCTGCTGGTGGTGTTGTTCGAGCCAAGCGCCGCATTGCCGTCGGTGGTCTGCGAACCACCGAAACCTGCAGCCCAGACGTCCCAGCGCTGCTCGAATGTCGGCGTCGGTGCCTTGCGGTAGATCGAAGCAAAGGCATCGCTGGGGCGCTTGCCGGTCGCGGCGTAGGCAGTCGCGTTCGTCTCGTCGGCATAGGGCGTCGTGCCCGGCGCGCCGCTGCGCCCCGCGCTGAAGACGTCGGTCAACAGGCCGAGGAACTGGTTCATCGCATTGAACGTCGTCTGCTGCGATCCCGTCCCTGACTCGCCGGAGGCTTGCGTCAGTCCCGTCGGCGAGAGGTTCGCCAACGCGACGGGGAGGCTGCCGGTGCTGTCGAAATAGTGCGTCAGGACATTGGCGACGTTTTGCTGGTTGATGTTGAGGCCGCCGCCATAACCCAGTGCGAGATCCAGCAAGACGTTGTTGGAACCGTAGCTCAGGGTCGCGTGCAGGTTCGACGACAGACCCGCGACGACCGGATTGAAGGTGTCGGGCAGCGTGCCTGCGGTCAGGATCGTGTAGTGCTTCGCGATCGAACCGGTCGGCACGACCACGACGGTGGCGCCGCCGAGCGTCGCCGTTCCCGTGACGACCGCGAGACCGTTGCTGGTGCCGGACACCTGCACCATGTAACGCGACGCCGACGTGAACGAGAGATCGCCGGACACGGACAGCGTCCCGGTCGGACTGCCCGGCGCCAGCGTGCCGCCATTGACGGTGATGGAGCTTCCGACTGTGCCGACGCCGCCAAATATTCCGCCCGCCGCGACACTCACATTGCCGTTGATGGTGCCGGCCAACAGGAGCGTGCCGCCCAGCACGTTCCAATCCTGATTGCCGGTGCCGGTCACGGTCCAGGCCGAGCTGTCGACCTTGTTGAAGGTCGAGAAGCCGTCGTACTGGAGGCCGGTGCCGATCAGGTCGAGATTGAATGTATCCTTGCCGGTGCCGCCAAGCTGGAAAGTGTCGGTGCCGGAGGCGAGCACTTGACCCTTGATGACGCTGCCGGGGCCGAGGGTGAGGGTGTTCGGACCGCAGCTACAGAAATCGATCGCGACGGCACCAGGCGCGCCGGCGTTGATCGTTCCCGAATTGAAGATGCTGGCACCACCGCTCACGCTGATGCCCGTGCCGCCGTCGCCAACGGTGATGGTGCCGGTATTGACGATCTGGTTGGTCGTGCTCAGCGTAGTCACGTCGATGCCGATGCCGGAAGCGCCGACGGTGATCGTGCCGTTGTTGGTGACGGTGTTGGAATCACCAACCACTGCGATGCCTTCGGCAAAATCTGTTCCGGTGATACGCCCGCTGTTGGTGATCGTGGATGACGACAGGCCGGAATAGTCGATGCCCGTACCGCCCAGGCCGACATTGATCGTCCCGCTCTGGCTGATGACGGCCCGATCACCCTGCACCGAAATGCCTGCCGATCCACTGTCGCCCGTCGTGATCGAACCGCCATTGGTGACCTTGGCGTCGTCGCCTATCACGGCAATGCCGGCACCGAAATCGCCGGCCGTAATAACGCCGAAATTGCTGCCGGTTTGAAAGTTGCCCTGCATGAAGATGCCGGCAGCATTCTGCCCGACCGAGATCGTGCCAGTGGCCTTGTTGGTGACCGTGTTGTTGTCATTGATCGCAAGAATGCCGCCGGAGAAGCCGGGGGAATCGCCGACGGTGATCGCGCCGGCATTGGTCACGGTCGCGCCGCCGAACACGAGGATGCCAATCGCACCGTTAGTCCCCGTGATCGTGCCCGTCGCGGCATTGGTGATCGTGTTGTTCTGGCCGGCGAAGACGCCCGCGCCACCGGCTCCGACGGACAATGCACCGCCGTTGGTGACGGTGTTGTTGTCGCCGATCGAGATGGCGGCGCCACCATCGCCGGTCGTGATCGTCCCGGCATTGACAATGATGTTGTGATCGAGCGCGGAGATGCCGAGGCCGTTGTCCAGCACCGTGATGGTGTTGTTGTTGGTCACGGTGTTCGAGCTGCCGACACTCATGCCGGTCAGGCCGGAGCCTGCCGACAGCGTTCCGTTGTTGGTGACGGTGTTGGAGTCGTTGACGCCGATCGATACTGCTCCGTTGTCGTTCACGGTCGCGCCGGAGAGCACGTTGACGGTGAGACTGTTGACACCAGCGCCGGCCTGAAAGCCGTCGACGTCGGTGCCGCTACAGGTGACGGTCTGGCCGCTCGAGGCCGGATCGGGCGCGCATTGCGCGGTGGCCGGCGTGGTCGAAATGCCGAGGCCAAATGCAAGCGTCAGGATTGCCGACGCGCCAGCGGATGACACGGAGCCGTACCGCCGCAGTCCACCCTGCGGCCTCCATCGCCCCACGCCCCTCACGTCGCACTCCCCCAGCCCCGGCTGTTCCGCCGGGAACCTAGGCCATGAGAAGGTTCCGTAGAACCACGGCCGGGCCCGAATGCGTCAGTTTGGCGCACAACCAGGGCAGAATCCCGCAGCCATGTTGCAACCGCGCCACGGTTATGGCCGATCGGATTCCCATTCCGCGCAAGATTATGGCTTGCGCCAACCGATCCGGATTTCGCCGCGATGGCTCAGTAATTGCTCGGCGCCGCCTCGTTCGGGATGCCGTCGATCGGACATTCGGCGGTGCCCGGCGTCGAGCGCGTCATCGCTTCGACCATGTCGCGCGTGCCTTCGGGATCGGCAATCCAGTTCTTGTAGAAATCATAGGGGCAAGCCGCGACGCCGCGCGGGCTCTCGCCGGAATTGATCATGCCGGTGTAGCCGCGATGGACCAACTTGTAGAGATGGTTCTGCGACTGGCCATTACGGCGCGCATCGCGGATCAGATGTTTCGACAGCTGCGCATATTGGATGCCGTAATCCTCCTCGCCGCACTCGCCGAGCGTACGGCCGTCGAAGCCGATGATCGCGGAGTGACCGAAGTAGGAATAGACGCCGTCGAAGCCGGCCGCGTTGGCAACCGCGACGTAGACATTGTTGGCCCATGCCATCGCCTTGGAAATCATGATCTGCTGTTCCTTGGCCGGATACATGTAGCCCTGGCAACGCACGATCAGCTCGGCGCCCTTCATGGCGCAGTCGCGCCAGATCTCCGGAAAATTGCCGTCGTCGCAGATGATCAGGCTGACCTTCATGCCCTTCGGGCCGTCGGAGACATAGGTGCAATTGCCAGGATACCAGCCCTCGATCGGCACCCACGGCATGATCTTGCGATACTTCTGCACGATCTCACCCTTGTCGTTCATCAGGATCAAGGTGTTGTAGGGCGCCTTGTGCGGATGCTCCTCATGGCGCTCGCCGGTCAGCGAGAACACGCCCCACACTTTCGCCTTGCGGCAGGCCTCGGCAAAGATCGCGGTTTCTTCACCGGGCACCGCCGAGGCGGTCTCATACATCTCCTTGGAGTCGTACATGATGCCCTGGGTGGAGTATTCCGGGAAGATCACCAGGTCCATGCCGGGCAGGCCGGCCTTCATGCCCACCAGCATGTCGGCGATCTTGCGGGCGTTGTCGAGCACCTCGGCCTTGGTGTGCAGGCGGGGCATCTTGTAATTGACCACTGCGACGCCGACGGTGTCGTTGCTGCTGGAAATATCGCCGTGAAGCATTGGGTCCGCTCCTGTCTTTTATTCGTTTGAGGTTATCGCGTGCGTTAGTGGCTGATCATCCAGGGGCGCGCGGTGGGAAAGCCCTTGGCGCCACTCTTGCTCTTGGTCATCAGCCGTGCCGGCTTCTTATTGTCCGACGAGCCCTTGTCCTTGACCGTCTTGCCCGACGAGCAGCAGCCGCAACCTGGGCCGTGCGAGGCCTTGTATTGCGCGAGTGTCTGCGGCGCGTGTGAGCTACGCTCGTTGACGGCGTGCGCCTTGCGCGTCTCGGACGGCATGCAGAAGAAGTTCGGCGCAGTCAGGATGACGCGCGGCGCCATCGTCTCGCAATGCGGGCAGCTTTGCGGATCGTCGCATTCCGCCATCGGGCGGAGGTCCTTGAACGGACCGCAATCGTCACAGAGATATTCATAGACCGGCATCGCATCATCCCTACGCTATGGCCTGTTCAACACATCTGGCGAGGGATGCGGGGCGGCAGATACGCGCCATCCCGCATCTCCTCACGCAGGGATCATTTGTCCGGCGAGATCGGCATCTGGATATCGCCGGTGATGTGCTTGATCGGACCCGCCGACGACGGCATGACGTCGAAGTCGAAGATTTCCGTTGGCAACCACAGCGTGGCGCAGGCGTTCGGCACGTCGACCACGCCGGAGATGTGGCCCTGAACCGGTGCGGTGCCGAGGATCGAATAGGCCTGGGCGCCGGAGTAGCCGAACTTCTTCAGATATTCGATCGCATTCAGGCAGGCTTGGCGATAGGCGATGGTGACGTCGAGATAGTGCTGCTTGCCTTGCTCGTCGACCGAGATGCCTTCGAAGATCAGATAGTCCTTGTAGTTCGGCGTGATCGGCGACGGCTTGAAGATCGGATTCTTGATGCCGTACTTCGCCATGCCGTCCTTGATCACCTCGACCTTCAGGTGCAGCCAGCCGGCCATTTCGATGGCACCGCAGAAGGTGATCTCGCCGTCGCCCTGGCTGAAATGCAGATCGCCCATCGAGAGACCGGCGCCTGGCACATAGACCGGAAAGTAGATCTTCGAGCCGCGCGAGAGATCCTTGATGTCGCAATTGC
The DNA here is from genome assembly GCF_000938285.1 of Bradyrhizobium sp. LTSP857. NCBI lineage: Bacteria > Pseudomonadati > Pseudomonadota > Alphaproteobacteria > Hyphomicrobiales > Nitrobacteraceae > Bradyrhizobium > Bradyrhizobium sp. LTSP857. The sequence goes on from NZ_JYMS01000035.1 coordinate 104,202, forward strand.
CGCCATGCTCGCGCGGCGGCACGGTGCGCGCGCCTTCGGCGCCGATCTTGTCCTTGACGTCGCCCTTGGCGCGGCCGCCATGGGAGGTCGGCGCGAATGGCGGGTTGGCGAGGCCGGGCACGCGGGTCGGATTGGTCGCGATCAGCTCGGCCTCGCGCTTGTTCCAGGTGTCCAGCATCTTCGGATCAGGCAGACAGCCGATCAGGCCGGGATGGATCAGGCCGGCGAAGTTGACGCCGGGAATGTGGCGCGACGAGGTGTAGAGACCCTTGATGTCCCAGATCGACTTCTGCGCCAGCGGGAAATGGTCGGTCAGGAAGCCGCCGCCGTTCTGCTTGGAGAAGAAGCCGTTGAAGCCCCACAGGCTCTCCTTCAGCGGGCCGACGTCGAGCAGGTCAACCACCAGCAGATCGCCCGGCTCGGCGCCCTTGACGCCGATCGGGCCGGACAGGAAGTGCACGATCGAGAGATCGATGTCGCGGACGTCATCGGCGGAATCGTTGTTCTTGATGAAGCCGCCGGTCCAGTCATAGGTCTCGATGATGAAGTCGTCGCCGGGATTGACCCAGGACACCATCGGGATGTCGGGGTGCCAGCGGTTGTGCACCATGTCATTGTCGTAAGCCGACTTGGTGAGATCGACCTTGATCAGTGTCTCTGGCATCGAGAAGCTCCCCTTTTACACGGTTGGTTAGACGGACAGATATTTCGAGACCTGCGCGGCATCGACGGCGTCGCGCGGATCGTCGCGCACGATCTCGCCGTTCTCGATGACGAGCACGCGGTCGGCGATATCGAGTGCGAAACTGAGGACCTGCTCGGATACGACGATCGACAGACCCCGCTCATCTCGGATGCGCTTCAGGGTGCGCGCCATGTCCTTGATGATGGACGGCTGGATGCCCTCGGTCGGCTCGTCCAGCAACAGCACTTTCGGCTTGGTCGCGAGCGCGCGCGCGATCGCGAGCTGCTGCTGCTGACCGCCGGAGAGATTGCCGCCGCGGCGGCCCTTCATCTCCAGCAGCACCGGAAACAATTCGTAGATGTCAGCCGGCACCTCGGTCCCACCGGAGACGACGAGACCGGTCTCGATGTTCTCCTTCACCGTCATGGTCGAGAAGATCATGCGGCCCTGCGGTACATAGGCGAGGCCCTTGGCGACGCGCTCGTAGCTCGGCAGGCTGCCGAGCTCGGCACCGTCCATGCTGACCGAGCCGCTCTTGGTCGGAAGGATACCCATCAGCGATTTCATCAGCGTGGTCTTGCCCATGCCGTTGCGGCCCATAATCGCAACGATCTCGTTGGCGGCGACCTTGACGTTGAGGCCGTGCAGCACCTCGCTCTGGCCGTAAGCGACGTGAAGATCGGAAATAGCCAGCATGCGAGGCTCCCTAGTGACCGAGGTACACTTCAATGACCTTGGGGTCGTTCTTCACCTTGTCCATGGTGCCCTCCGAGAGGATCTGGCCCTGGTGAAGCACGGTGACCTTGTGCGCGATATCCTCGACGAACTTCATGTCGTGCTCGATCACCAGCACCGATCGGTTCTTGATGATGCGATTGAGCAGCTCGGCGGTCTTGGCGCGCTCGGAGACGCTCATGCCGGCGACGGGCTCGTCGAGCATCAGGAGATCAGGGTCCTGGATCAGCAGCATGCCGATCTCGAGCCACTGCTTCTGGCCGTGACTGAGCAGATCGGCGTTCACGTTCAGCCTATCCTTCAGGAAGATCATTTCGGCGACTTCATGCACCCGGTCGCGCACGGCAGCGTCGCGGGTGAAGGTCAGTGCGCCGAACACCGAGCGGCCGCGCGGATAAGAAATTTCAAGGTTCTCGAACACCGTGAGATCGTCGTAGATCGACGGGTTCTGGAACTTGCGGCCGACGCCGGTCTTGACGATCTCGTTTTCCTTCATCCGGGTCAGCTCCTTGCCGCGAAACTGGATCGAGCCGGATGTTGCTTTGGTCTTGCCGCAGATCAGGTCGAGCACGGTGGTCTTGCCGGCGCCGTTAGGGCCGATGATGACGCGGATCTCGTTCTCGTCCACGTAGAAGGAGAGATCGTTGACCGCCTTGAACCCGTCGAACGACACCGTCAGCGCTTCGACCGCGAGCAGGAATTCCTTAGGCTGGTGACCTACGAGCATGATGATCTCCTCACTCCGCCGGGGCGCCGTCGGCGACCGAGCTGTCGGTCCAGCCTTCAGGTTTTGGCTTGCGCGACGAGATCAGGCGATCGATGCGCGGCTGCACATAATCGCCCCAGATCCCGGCAAGGCCGTTCGGGAAGGCCAGGACCACGGCGATGAACAAGCCGCCCAATCCGAACAGCCACAATTCGGGAAATGTTTCCGACAGGCTGGTCTTGGCGAAATTGACCAGCAGCGTGCCGTAGACTGCGCCAAGGATCGACAGCCGGCCGCCGACCGCGGTGTAGATCACCATTTCGATCGACGGCACGATGCCGACGAAGGACGGCGACATGAAGCCGACATTGAGCGCGAACATGGCGCCGCCGATCGCGGCGAACACCGCAGCGACGCAGAAGGCGAAGATCTTGAAGTTCGCGACGCTATAGCCGGAGAACCGGACCCGGTCCTCCTTCTCGCGCATCGCGACCAGGATGCGTCCGAGCTTGGAGTGCCGGACGAACTGCGCGATCATGATGCAGACGAACAGGCATCCGACCTCGAAGAAATACAGCACGATCTTGGCGTGATCGGGTCGGATATCCCACCCCTTCAGCGTCCGCAGATCGGTCATGCCGTTGATGCCGCCGGTGTAGCCCTGCTGTCCCACGATCAGGATGGTGAGGATGGCCGCGACCGCCTGGGTGATGATGGCGAAGTAGGTGCCGCCGACCCGGCGCTTGAACATCGCCGTGCCGATGATCAGGGCGAAGATGCCGGGCACCAGAATGATGGCGGCAATGGTGAAGGGGAGACTGTGAAAGGGCTTCCAGAACAGCGGCAACGAGGTGATCTGATTCCAGTCCATGAAGTCTGGAATGCCCGGCGTCGACTGGATCTTGGTGTTCTCGGGGCTGGAGGCTTCCAGCTTGAGAAACATCGCCATGCAGTAGCCGCCGAGCCCGAAGAACACCCCCTGGCCGAGGCTGAGAATGCCGCCATAGCCCCAGCAAACCACCAGCCCCAGCGCGACGAAGGCATAGGTGAGATATTTGGCGACCAGATTGAGCCTGAAGACGTCGAGCGTGAGCGGCAGCACCACCACCAGGAAGACCGCGAGCAACAGAATTCCGATCAACTCCGATCGATTGAAGAAGCGATTGTCGGTCATTGCATCAGCCTTCCGTTTCTCACTTGCGGACCTTGAGGGCGAACAGCCCTTGCGGCCGCAGCATCAGGATTCCGACAACGGCGAGCAGCGTCAGTACCTTGGCCATCGAGCCCGACATGAAGAACTCGAGGGTGGATTGCGTCTGTGAGATCGAGAAGGCCGAGGCGATGGTCCCGAGCAGGCTCGCGGCGCCGCCGAACACGACCACCAGGAAGGTATCGACGATGTAGAGCTGTCCGGACGTCGGCCCGGTCGAGCCGATCATCGTGAAGGCGCTGCCGGCGACACCGGCGATGCCGCAGCCGAGGCCATAGGTATAGCGATCGACTTTTTCGGTGTTGATGCCGACCGCGCCGGCCATGATGCGGTTCTGCACCACGGCGCGCACCTGGCGACCCCAGCGCGATTTGTACATCACATAGGCGACACCGACAGTGATCAAGACGGTGAGGCACATCACGAAGACGCCGTTGATCGGCACTTCAATGCTCTCGGACACGTGCAGCGAGCCGAGCATCCACTGCGGCAGGTCGACGCCGACCTCACGCGCGCCGAACACGGAGCGAAAGGCCTGCTGCAAAATCAGGCTGAGTCCCCAGGTGGCGAGCAGCGTATCGAGCGGGCGCTTGTAGAGATGCCGTATCAGCACCCATTCCACCAGCATTCCCAGCGCACCGGATGCCACAAAGGCCAGGATCATCGCGAGGAAGAAGTAGCCGCTGAACAGGCTCGGCAAATAGGTCTGGAAGAAATTCGAGGTCATCCAGGTGACGTAGGCGCCCAGGATCATGAACTCGCCATGGGCCATGTTGATGACGCCCATCTGGCCGAAGATGATGGCAAGGCCCAACGCCATCAGCACGTAGACCGAGAACAGGATCAGTCCTGCAAAACCCTGCATGACGAAGATGGAGCCAAGATCACCAAGCGAATAGTCGCCGAACATCGATGTCCTCCGTCGGGGATAAGGGTCCCGCGTCGCGAGCAGGTTCGCGACGCGGGGGTCTTGGGCGTGGACTTGCAATCCACGCCAGGGAGCGGTTGGCCTTGAGGGAAACGGCGACGGACGCCGCGTCTCTTACTGGTAGCCGGTCTTACTGGTAGCCCTTGGGGAACGGATCCGGCTCGACGAGATCGGCGGTCTCGTAGATCAGCTCGAACTGGCCATCGAGCTTGGCGCGTCCCACCCGGGTCTTCGACCAGAGGTGATGGTTTTCGTGGATGCGCACATAGCCTTCCGGAGCGCCCTTGAACTCGACACCTGGCGAAGCTGCCGCGATCTTGTCGACGTCGAAGGAGCCGGCCTTCTCCACCGTCAACTTCCACAGCCACGGGCCGAGATAGGCAGCCTGGGTGACGTCTCCGATCACGGTCTTTTCGCCCCACATCTTCTTGAACGCGGGCACGAAGGTCTTGTTGTTCGGGTTGTCGAGCGACTGGAAGTACTTCATGCAGGCATAGGCGCCCGCAATGTTCTCGCCGCCGATGCCGTCGATTTCGTCTTCGGTCACCGAGATCGTCAGCAGCGCCTGCTTGGAAAGGTCGATGCCGGCGGCCTTGAGTTGCTTGTAGAACGCCACGTTCGATCCGCCGACGACGTCGGTGAAGATCACGTCAGGCTTGGTCAGCTTGATCTTGTTGATGACCGAATTGAACTGGGTGTTACCGAGCGGATAATACTCCTCGCCGACGACCTTGCCCTTCAGCACGTTCTCGACGTGCTTGCGCGCGATCTTGTTCGAGGTGCGCGGCCAGATGTAGTCGGAGCCGACGAAGAAGAACGATTTCGCGCCCTTCTCCTTCGCGATCCAGTTCAGGCCGGCGAGAATCTGCTGGGTCGCCTCCTGGCCGGTGTAGATCACGTTCTTGGACTGCTCGAGGCCTTCGTAGAAGGTCGGGTAATAGAGCATGCCGTTGTACTGCTCGACGACCGGCAGCACGGCCTTGCGCGAGGCCGAGGTCCAGCAACCCATGATCGCGGCGACCTTGTCGTTGACCAGCAGCTTCTTGGCTTTCTCCGCGAAGGTCGGCCAGTCGCTGGCGCCGTCTTCCTGGATGAACTTGATCTTGCGTCCGAGCACGCCGCCCATGGCGTTGATCTGCTCGATGGCAAGCTTTTCGGCTTCGATCGAGCCGGTCTCGGAGATCGCCATGGTGCCGGTCGCCGAATGCAGGATGCCGACTGTCACCTCGGTGTCAGTGACCGCCAGACCCGTGGTATTGACCGCCGAGGTCGCCGGAGCCTGCGCAAAGGACGCCCGCGGCAGCATCGTCATGGCCGGCAAGGCCGCCATTCCCATCAATAGTTTGCGCCGGAGCGGCGACAATAGGCCCTTGGTTTCTTCGTCTGACATGAGCACCCCACTTTTGTTCGAGGACACGCGATTGGTCCGGTGAGGATGGCTCGAATTTGTGCACCGCAAGCATACGCAAGATCGCGTATACTGCACCGCAAAATACCGACGTAGGCTTTTGGTACGGGATTTGCGAGTTTTCGAGAGGTTCGGACGAGTTCGGGAGTGGGGTTAAGTGGCAGGGCGGCAGCGAATAGACCGCGTCAGGCGCCAGTACAACCAATGGGTCGCCAACCAGACGCTGGAAGACTACGCACTGCGCTTCACCGCCAAGAGCGCGCGCCGCTGGTCCGCCGCCCGCGTTGCCAACACTGCGCTGGGCGCAATCTCGTTCCTCGCGATGGAGGCGATCGGCGGCACCATCACCCTCAATTACGGCGTCACCAACGCAACTGCCGCGATCCTCGTCGTCTCGACCATCATCTTCTGCTGCGGCGTGCCGATTGCCTATTATGCCGCCAAATGCGGCATCGATATTGACCTGCTCACCCGCGGCGCTGGCTTCGGCTATATCGGCTCGACCATCACCTCGCTGATCTACGCCTCCTTCACCTTCATCTTCTTCGCGATCGAAGCCGTGATCCTGGCGTCCGCGCTCGAGATGTGCTTCGGGATTCCGCGTCCCGTAGGCTATCTCATCAGCGCCGTCGTCATCATCCCGCTGGTGGCCTACGGCATCACGCTGATCAGCCGCTTCCAATTGTGGACGCAGCCGCTGTGGATCGTGCTCCACATCATGCCGTTCGCGGCGATCGCCTGGCACAACCCGCACTCCTTTACGGAGTGGCGCAAGTTCTCGGGCGAGCACGGCGATCTCAACGGACATTTCGACCTGTTGCTGTTCGGTGTGGCAGCCTCGGTCGTGTTTTCGCTGGTGGCGCAGATCGGCGAGCAGGTCGACTTCCTGCGATTCCTGCCGCGCGACCGCCGTGCCTCCAAGGTCTCATGGTGGATCGCGTTGATGAGTGCAGGGCCGGGCTGGATCGTGCTCGGCGCATTGAAATTGCTGGCAGGTTCGTTCCTCGCCTTCTTCGCGCTCGGCCACGGCGTGCCGCCCGAGGAAGCCGCCGAGCCGGCGCATATGTATCTCGAAGCCTTTCGATATGTGCTGTCGCAACCGGACCTCGCGCTGGCGTTGACCGGCACGTTCGTGATCCTTTCGCAGGTCAAGATCAACGTCACCAACGCCTATGCCGGCTCGATCGCCTGGTCGAACTTCTTCTCGCGTCTGACCCACAGCCATCCCGGCCGCGTCGTCTGGCTGGTCTTCAACGTCATCGTGGCGCTGCTGTTGATGGAGATTGGCGTCTACAAGGCGCTGGAGCAGACACTGGCGCTCTATTCCAACGTCGCGATCGCCTGGGTCGGCGCGCTGGTCGCTGATCTCGTCATCAACAAGCCGCTCGGATTGCGGCCACAGCAAATCGAATTCAAACGCGCGCATCTCTACGACATCAATCCGGTCGGCGTGGGCGCAATGACGATCGCGACCATTATCTCCATCAGTGCCTTCTACGGCCTGTTCGGGCCGACCGCGAAGGCGCTGTCGGCCTTCATCGCGCTGGCGGTTGCCTTTCTCACCGCACCCCTGATTGCATGGGCGACCGGCGGCAAATACTACATCGCGCGCAAACCGAAGCGGAGCTGGCAGAACCTCGAGGCGATCCAGTGCTGTATCTGCGAGCACGCGTTCGAACCGGAAGACATGGCCTCCTGCCCCGCTTACGCCGGGCCGATCTGCTCCTTGTGCTGTTCGCTGGACGCCCGCTGCCACGATCTCTGCAAGCCGCACGCGCGGATCCAGACGCAATTCTCCGAGACGCTCGGCAAGATCCTACCGCAGCCGATCTACGCGCGGATCAACTCGCAGCTCGGCCACTACATCGGCGTGTTCGTGGTCTCCGCCGGCCTCGTCGCGCTGGTGCTTGGGCTGATCTATCTCCAGACCTCGGTGAGCGTGCATGGCGAGAACTTGCTCGTCTCCAACGTGCTCTGGAAGGTGTTCTTCTCGCTCAGCATCATCATCGGCGTGGTCGCCTGGCTGTTCGTGCTGGCGCAGCAGAGCCGCCGTGCGGCAGAGGACGAGACGCGGCGGCAAACGACACTGCTGATCCAGGAGATCGACGCGCACAAGCGCACCGACGCCGAGCTCCAGCGCGCCAAGGAGGTCGCCGAATCCGCCAACCTCGCCAAGAGCCGTTATGTGGTCGGCCTGAGCCATGAGCTGCGCTCGCCGCTGAACGCGATCAGCGGCTATGCCCAGCTGCTCGAACAGGATTCGACGCTGCCCGCCAAGCCGCGCGATCAGGTCCGCGTCGTTCGCCGCAGCGCCGATCACCTCTCCGGCCTGATCGACGGCATTCTGGACATTTCCAAGATCGAGGCGGGACGGCTCTATCTCTCGCGCGACGAAGTCCGTCTCAGCGAATTCCTGGATCAGCTTGTTGGCATGTTCCGCCTCCAGGCCGGCGCCAAAGGTATCGACTTCGTTTTCAGGCGGCCGGCAACCTTGCCGACCGTCGTCTATGCCGACGAGAAGCGGCTGCGCCAGGTCCTGATCAACCTTCTGTCCAACGCGATCAAGTTCACACAGACCGGCAGCGTGCAATTCATCGTGCACTATCGCAGTCCCGTCGCCGAGTTCGAGGTGACGGATACCGGCCCCGGCATCCGGGGCGACGATCTCGAACGCATCTTCGCGCCGTTCGAGCGCGGCGCGCTCGGGGTCTCGCAACCGCAGACCGGCACGGGACTGGGGCTCACCATCAGCCGGTTGCTCGCCGGCGTGATGGGCGGGGACATCAAGGTCACCAGCACGGTTGGCCGCGGCAGCACATTCAAGGTGAAGATGCTGCTGTCTGAGGTCACCAATCCCAGGCTCACTGCGCCGGTGGAGGCGCCGGTCTCCGGTTATCACGGGGCGCGCAAGACCATCGTCGTCACCGACGACGATCCCGTGCATCGCGATCTCCTGCGCGAGATACTGGCCCCGCTCGGCTTCATCCTTCTCAGCGCCGCCGACGGACCGGGCTGCCTGTCGCTGGCGCAGCATTGCCGACCCGATCTGTTTCTGCTCGACATCTCGATGCCAGGCATGGACGGCTGGACCGTGGCAGAATCGTTGCGCGCGAGCGGACATCACCAGGCGCGCATCCTGATGGTGTCGGCGAGCGCGCTCGAAGCGCACGGCACGCCGCTGGCACAGCCTTTCCACGACGGCTATTTGATGAAGCCGATCGACATCCCACGGCTGCTGGAAAGCATCCGCCAGCTTCTGAAGATCGAATGGCAATACGGCTCGGACGAGATCGTCGTGCCGCTGTGGCAGCCCGAAAGCGGCTCGCGGCCACCGGTCAGGCATATCGAAGCACTGATCGGGCTCGGCCAGATCGGCTACGTCCGGGGCATCCAGCTGAAGCTGGACGAGATCGGCAGCGAACATCCCGAGCATGCCGACTTTGTCGCACAGATGCGAACGCTGGTCGATCGCTTCGACCTCGACCAGTACATGACAACATTGAAAACACTGCATGCTTATGAGCATTGAGACGAAAAAGCGCGACGTCGCGCTCGTTGTCGACGACTCTCCCGAAACGCTGCGGCTGCTCACCGACGCGCTCGACGGCGCAGGGATGACGGTTATGGTGGCGCTCGACGGTGCCAGCGCCATGCGCATCGTCGACCAGATCACGCCCGACATCGTGCTGCTCGATGCCGTGATGCCCGGGCTGGACGGGTTCGAGACGTGCCGCCGGCTCAAGCGCGACGCAGGCCTCGCCAATGTTCCCGTGATCTTCATGACGGGCCTCGCCGAGACCGAGCATATCGTGCGCGGGCTGGAGGCCGGCGGCGTCGACTATGTGACAAAGCCGATCGTGATCGAGGAGATGCTGGCGCGTATCCGCGTTCATCTTGGCAACGCGCGGCTGACCCAGAGCGCGCGCGCCGCGCTCGATGTCTCGGGCCGCTTCCTGTTCGCGGTCAACCGCCAGGGCCACATTCTCTGGGCGACGCAGCAGGCCCAGAAATTGTTGACCGATCATCACGGCACACCTGCGGGCGAGGAGATCGGATTGCCGCCGTCGCTGCTGCAATGGCTGGAACAGGCACATAAGGGCAAGAGCGGGTCGAAATCCCAGGCCGCGTCGCTGCCCGACCATCCACAATTGCGGTTCTACTACATGGGCGAGCTAGGGCCGAACGAGTTCCTGCTGCGGCTCTCCAAGGAGTCCGGCACCGCGCTGCCGCCCGAATTCACCAGCGAGCTCGGCCTCACCACCCGCGAGGGTGAAGTGCTGGCCTGGCTCAGCAAGGGCAAGACCAACCGCGACATCGCGCAGATTCTGGGATTAAGCCCGCGCACGGTCGACAAGCATCTCGAGCAGATCTACGCCAAGCTTGGTGTGGAGAACCGGACGGCCGCGGCCGCGATTGCGACGAATGCGACGAGGCGGAATTCGTAGCTCTTGCTGCGAGTTGAGACGCTGGCCGCTCAGCAAACGGCGTCGTCCCGGCGAAGGCCGGGACCCATACCGCGTGATCTCTCAGTTTTGGAACGTAGACGTACCGAACGACGAGTCTTCGCCAAACGGCTCCCTGGGATTATGGGTCCCGGCCTTCGCCGGGACGACACCAGAATTGGTGGCGGCGCCTACCGCCCCTCACCCATACACAAACGCCCCATCATCCAGATCCGTCTTCGGGATCTCGTCCTTCTCGGTCCAGTAATCCTGGCTGTGCTGCCATTCCGGCTTGTCGCCGCGCTTGGGCAGCAGGTTCATGTCGCGCATGATGTAGCCGGGGTTGAAGTTTTCCGGATCGATCCAGGGCAGGATCGGCATGTTGTGGTCCTCGGCGCGCAGCTTGACTTCGACCTTCTTCGTTCCCTTCGCTTTCATATGTCCGAGCATACGGCAGACAAAATCGGCGACGAGATCGACGCGTAGCGTCCAGCTCGCGCGGAAATAGCCGAACACCCAGACCATGTTCGGAACACCCGTGAACATCATGCCGCGATAGGTGACGGTGTCGCCAAAGGCGAGCGGCTTGCCATCGATCTCGAAGGCGATGTCGCCGAGCGCTGCGAGATTGAAGCCGGTCGCGGTGACGATGACGTCGGCTTCGAGCAACTTGCCGGATTTGAGCTGGATGCCGTTCTCGACGAAGCACTCAATCTCGTCGGTGACGACGGAGGCCTCGCCGCTGGCGATACCCTTGAACAAATCGGCATCCGGCACGAAGGCAATGCGCTGCCGCCACGGCCGATAGGTCGGGGTGAAATGCGTCTCGACGTCGTAGTCGGGACCGAGAACCGCGCTGATCTGGCCGATCAGCTCCTTCTTCACCTGCTCGGGATTGCTCAGGCAGAGCTTCGTGAACGCATCCTGCTCGAACAATATTTTTCGCCGGACGATCTCGTGGATCCACTCCTCATCGACCTGAAGCCGGCGCAGCTCCTCGGCGATCTCGATGGCGTTGCGGCCGAGCCGGAAATAGGTCGGCGAGCGCTGGAGCATGGTGACATGGGCGCACTTGTCCGCGATGTTCGGCACCAGCGTCGCGGCGGTTGCGCCCGAGCCGATCACCACGACCTTCTTATCCACGAGATCGATATCATCCGGCCAGGTCTGCGGATGGACGATGCGACCCTTGAAGCGCTCCGTGCCCTTCCATTCCGGCGTGTAACCTTCCGAATGACGATAGTAGCCCTGGCACATCCAGAGGAAGTTCGCGGTGAAGGTCTTCGCTTCACCAGTATCGGTCGTGGTCGCTTCGATGGTCCAGAGATTTTGCTCGCTCGACCAACTCGCCGAATTGATCTTGTGCTTGTAGCGGATGTGCCGCGCGATATCGTTGTCGTCGATCACCTCGTTCATGTAGGCGAGGATTTCCTCGGCGGTCGCGATCGGCGGTCCGACCCAGGGCTTGAAGCTATAGCCGAACGTGTGGAGATCACTGTCCGAGCGAATGCCGGGGTAGCGATGCGTGCTCCACGTGCCGCCGAACGTCGCCTGTGTTTCCAGGATGACGTAGCTCGTTCCCGGCAGCTGCTTTGTGACGTGATAGGCGCTGCCGATGCCGGAGATGCCGGCTCCGACGATCAGCACGTCGAAATGCTCTGAAGCCTGTTTGGTCGTGGCGTGACTGCGAACAGCGACATTCATTGTTGCTTCTATGCCTTGTTTTGCTTTTAGGGCCGCCCTTGACCGGACGACGCGTTTCCTCCGCGTCGGGCGTGCTCGCCCATCGCGCTTCCGCTGCAAAATGACATAGATCAAGTCGCGGTCAAATCACAGGGCCGCACCCCAGCTCCGCGCGGTCTGCAAGATCCAGTCGCGATAGAGCGTGAGCGGCGTGACGCCGGTCAATCCGCCGCAGCCGGCAGCCCCATTCGGCCCGGTTGACCAGCTGATGACGCCGACAAGCACGGCACCGTTCGGCCTGTCCTCGAACACCGGGCCGCCGGAATCGCCGGTGCAAGCGCCGATTCCATCGCGAACACCGTTGGTTACGGGATCGACCAGCCGGATCTGAAGCGTGCCGGGCTGACCGGTGGCGACGAGCGCAGCAACGCGCGAGGTGCCGCCGCTCTTGCCATCTCCACGCACGGTGACGCCGATGCCGGCGATGGTGAAGCGGCTACCGACCTGAATTGGAATATTCGGTGCGCCGACCGACACTGTCGATTTTCCCTTGAGTGGAATATCGAGCTGCAACAATGCCACGTCGGCAGTGGCGCGATGCGCCTGCATCGCCTGCATGTTAAAGTTCGGATGGATCGCGACCGTCCGCACGTTCAGCAGCTGCGGTTTACCGTCGGCGCCATAGTCGACGATCTTGTAATCCGCACCGGGCTGTACGCAGTGGGCGACGGTAAGCACCAGCTTCGGTGCGATCAGGCTGCCGGTGCAGAAATTGCCGCGCGAACCAACGATGGTGACGACCGCGCGGGCAACGCCGTCGGTCTGCGGCGTGCCGCCACCGACGATGGCGTGGGCCGGTGTGGCGAGCAGCAATGCAGTTGTGACAAGTGCGGCAGACTTCTTCATGGGACCACGTCATGACCTTCGAATCGGCGGGAGCCTGGAATGGCTTGAGGCTGGTCCTTACCGATATCGCATGCTAGCCGTCTTGGGGAAGCATTGACGAGGGCAGGACATTGGCAATCGAAGCGGTGATCTTTGATTTTGGCGGCGTGCTCACAAGCTCGCCGTTCGAGGCGTTCGCGCGATTCGAGCGGGAGCGCAGTCTGCCAACCGACATCATCCGGCGCACGAACGCCGCCAATCATCTTGAAAACGCCTGGGCCAAATTCGAGCGCGCCGAAGTCGATATCGACACCTTCGATAAACTGTTTGCCACAGAATCGCTCGCGCTCGGCGCTGAAGTGCGCGGCCGCGACGTGCTGCCTCTGCTTCAGGGCGATCTGCGACCAGAGATGGTCGAGGCCCTGAAGCGCATCAAGGCGCAGTTCAAGACTGGCTGCATCACCAACAATCTGCCCGCCAACGCCATCGGCAGCATGACGGGACGCTCTCTCTATGTCGCCGAGGTGATGGTGCTGTTCGACCACGTCATCGAATCCGCCAAGATCGGCCTGCGCAAGCCCGACCCGCGCATTTACAAGATGATGGTCGAGACGCTGAAGGTCGATCCGAAGGCTTGCGTCTATCTCGACGATCTCGGCGTCAATCTGAAGCCGGCGCGCGAGATGGGCATGACCACGATCAAGGTCGCCAGCGGCGCCCAGGCGATCGCCGAGCTCGAGGCGGCGACGGGGCTGAAGCTGAGGTAGGCCGGTTCGACAGCCGTAGGGTGGGCAAAGCGAAGCGTGCCCACCAAATCTCGCGCGACGCGGGATGAAGATGGTGGGCACGGCGCGATGCGCCTTTGCCCACCCTACGAGAGCAAGCTTACTCCGCCGCGACGGCAATCCGCTCGGGGAACGCGGCGGCGAGCGATGCGCGGTCGGGCTTCAGCACGCCGCGCTCGGTGATGAGGCCGGTGACGAGACGCGCCGGCGTCACGTCGAACGCGTAGTTCGCGACCGGCGAGCCCTCGGGCACAATGCGCACCGTCTCCAGCCGTCCATCCGCGGTGCGGCCGGTCATGTCGGTGACCTCAGTGCCGCTGCGCTGCTCGATCGGGATGTCGCGGACGCCGTCATTGACGGCGAAATCGATCGTCGGCGACGGCAGCGCGACATAGAACGGCACGCCATTGTCATGCGCGGCGAGCGCTTTCAGATACGTACCGATCTTGTTGCAGACATCACCATTGGCGGCGACGCGATCGGTGCCGACGATGGCGAGATCGACCATGCTGTGCTGCATCAGATGGCCGCCGGTATTGTCGGGAATCACGGTGTGCAGCACGCCGTGATGGCCGAGCTCCCACGCGGTGAGCGAGGCGCCCTGGTTGCGCGGGCGGGTCTCGTCGACCCAGACATGGATCTTGATGCCGCGCTCATGCGCGAGATAGATCGGCGCGGTCGCCGTGCCCCAGTCGACGGTGGCGAGCCAGCCGGCGTTGCAATGGGTCAGTACGTTGACGACCTCGCCCGATTTCTTCCTTGCCACGATCGCCTCGATCAGCTTCAGGCCGTTGCTGGCGATGCCGCGGTTGATCTCGACGTCCTGCTCGACGATTTCGTCGGCGCGCGCGTAAGCCGCTTCCGCCCGTTCCACCGGATCGATCGGCGCGAGCGTCGTGCGCATCTCGTCGAGTGCCCATTTCAGATTGATCGCGGTCGGCCGCGCCACGACGAGAGTCTCGTAGGCGCGCTTCAGGCCGGCGTCGGAAGCATCCTCGCGCATCGCAAGCGCCATGCCAAAGGCCGCGGTGGCGCCGATCAGCGGCGCGCCGCGCACCAGCATGTCGCGGATCGCTGTGGCCGCATCTTCACATGAGGTCAGCCGCGCGACGACGAATTCGTGCGGCAGCCTACGCTGGTCGATCGCGCCGATCGACCAGCCGTCGCGCTCGCGCCAGATGCTGCGAAAATGCTTACCGTCAACCTTCATCGCGTTTGCCTCTCGTCTCAGGCGCGCAGGATACGGCCCGCCACGGCGTCGAGCTTCTTCAAAAGCTCGGGATCGCGCGCCTCGGGCGCGGTGATCAGCGCGGTGTCGAGCGCGCGGTCGGAGCCGATCGGGCACGGTTCATGCTCGCGCGGGAAATCCTTTGCCAGCCGCGCGACCAGCGCCTTCGCCTTGTCGGCGTTGGAAGACAGCACGCGGATGATGTCCTGAACGGTGACGGCATCGTGGTCGGGATGCCAGCAATCGAAATCCGTCACCATCGCGACCGTGGCGTAACAGATCTCTGCCTCGCGGGCGAGCTTGGCTTCCGGCATGTTGGTCATGCCGATCACAGAGTAACCGAGCGTCTTGTAAGTCATGCTCTCTGCGTAGGTGGAGAATTGCGGTCCTTCCATGCAGACATAGGTGCCGCTGCGGGCGGTTGCGATGCCTTCGGCTTCAGCCGCTGTCGCAAGATGGACGCGAAGCCGCGGCGAGACCGGATGCGCCATCGAGACATGCGCGACACAGCCCCTGCCGAAGAACGAGCTCTCGCGCCTGTGGGTGCGGTCGACGAACTGGTCGACGAGGACGAAGGTACCGGGCGGCATCTCCTCCTTGAAGGAACCGCAAGCCGAGAGCGAGATCAGATCGGTGACGCCGGCGCGCTTCAGCACGTCGATATTGGCGCGGTAGTTGATGTCGGAGGGCGACAGCCGGTGGCCCTTGTCGTGCCGCGGCAGGAACACGATCGGCAGGCCGGCGATGGTGCCGCGCCGCAACGGCGCCGACGGCTCACCCCAGGGGCTCTTGATCACCTCTTCGCGCGCGCCCTCGAGTCCCGGCAGGTCGTAAATGCCGGAACCGCCGATGATGCCCAATACCGCCTGCGTCATGCCTGCTTCACCCCGTTCGCCACGTGCGACATGGTTAAGCTATGCCAGTTTTGCGGCAGATTTGAAACGGGAGTTGAGGGGCGGGACGATCGTGTGAGAAGCATAAGCGCTCGCCACACACTCCGTGTCGTCCCGGCGAAGGCCGGGATCCATAGCCCCAGGGAGTAGTTTGGCTAAGAGTGGTCGTTCGGGACGACAACTACCCGCGATCGATGGATTCCGCGGTATGGGTCCCGGCCTTCGCCGGGACGACGCCGATAAAGTTGGTTAAGCAGCCGTCGCCGGCTGCAACTGCATCGTGACCATCCGCTCCAGCGTTTCGACCGACTGGAAATTCTCCGGCGTGATCTCCGATTGCGGGATGGTGAAGTCGAACTCGGCCTCGACGCCCAGCATCAAATTGACCATGTCCATCGAGGTCAGGCCGACATCGACGAGCTTGGCCTGCGGCGTGAGATCGGCGGACAGTGAGTTCTGTTCGAGGATGCCCTTCACCAGCTTGATGATGCGATTGCGCAATTCGGTATCGAAAGCCTGCATCGGCAAATTCCCATATGTCGTCTTAGGTCGGACCGGATTGCCAGCTACGATGGGCAGGGATGGCCGGTCCCGCAATGGGCGCGACCATTACATCGCGTTTCTTAGTAAACGATGACTCAGATTGATTAAAATCCAGACCTCTTCCAAATCGCTAACGCGATAGGCGGGGTTTCGGCGAAGCAAACAACCGGGCCTTAACTGTTCGTTTGGAATTGGGGTTCGTTTACCCTCTATTTCATCGACGAATTTGAATTAAATCCGTAGCCTCATCTCACAAGCAAGATCGACGGTGGATTGCTGGACGGCATCGCGAATGATGCCGGCGATCCTGAACGGCAAAGCGGAGGCGGACGAGCATGAACGTGCGTGAAGCGGTTCTTACTGTCGACGAAACGCAGACAAGTCTCCTCGAGCAGGGCCCCTCTTTGATCGAGCGCGCAGCTCACACCGCCACGGTGGCGGCAATCGACGCCGAGGGTGTCGATCGCGACGCCCGCTTCCCCCACAAGGCTTTCGACACCGCGCGTGAGCAAAAACTGCTCGGGGTCATGATCCCGGTCGAGTTCGGCGGCCTCGGCGCCTCGATCCACGACGTCACCGACATCTGCTATACGCTCGGCCGCGCCTGCGCCTCCACGGCGATGATCTACGCGATGCATACGACCAAGGTCGCCTGCGTGATCCGCCACGGCCATGGCATCCCCTGGATGGAAACCATGATGCGCCGGGTCGCCCGCGACCAATGGCTGCTCGCATCCTCCACCACCGAAGGCCAGAACGGCGGCAACATCCGCGCCAGTGCCGCGGCCGTCGACAACGCCGGCGATACCGTTTCGCTGGTGCGCGACGCCACCGTGATCTCCTACGGCGCCGAGGCCGACGGCCTCGTCACCATCGCCCGCCGCGCCACCGATGCCACCGCCTCGGACCAGGTGCTGCTGGCGCTCGCCAAGGATGATTATTCGCTGAAGCGGACGCTAGGTTGGGAAACGCTTGGCATGCGCGGCACCTGCTCGACCGGTTTCGAGCTCAGGGTCGATTGCCCCGCCGACCGCGTCTTTCCGGAGTCCTACGACAAGATCCACGCCCAGACCATGACGCCGTTCGCGCATCTGTGCTGGTCCTCGGCCTGGGCCGGCATCGCCGCCGCCGCCGTAACGCGCGCGCAGGCCTTCGTCCGCAAGGCGGCCCGCAGCTCCGGCGGGCAAATGCCGCCGGCCGCGGCGCACTTCACCGCCGCAAAAATGTCGCTGGCAAAGCTGCGCGCCCTGATATCAGCCAATCTCGACGCCTTCGCCCGCGCCGAACATGACGAGCGTGCGCTGGGCTCGCTCGACTTCCAGTCCTCGATCACGCTGTTGAAGGTGCAAGCCTCCGAGCTCGCGGTCGAGACCGTGATGCATGCGATGCGCACCACCGGCCTCGCCGGTTACCGCAACGATGGCGAATTCACCATGGGCCGCCACCTCCGCGACGTACTGTCATCGCCGATCATGATCAACAACGACCGCATTCTGGCCAACGCCGCGACATCGACGTTGATGAGCGGCATTCCGGCAAGCCTTCGAGACTGACAAGTCTTCGCGACCAACAAGCCTTTGCGACTGACGTGCCTTCGACCAATAAGAATAATTTCAGATAGCAGGAAGTCGAACATGAACATTGCTGTTCTCCCCAACTCGCCTGACACCGCGCCGCAGGCCGCCGATCCGCTCGATCATCTCGCCGACGCGCTGTTTCATCCTATGGGCTCGGACGGCGTCTATGCCCGCACCGCACTTTATGAGGGCGTCGTCGAGCGGCTCGCCGCGCTGATCACCAGCAATCGCGAAGCCGGCACCGAGGTGATGCGCTTCCCGCCGGTGATGAGCCGCGCCCAGTTGGAGAAATCCGGCTATCTCAAGAGCTTTCCGAACCTGCTCGGCTGCGTCTGCGGCCTGCACGGCACCGAGCGCGAGATCAACGCCGCGGTGAGCCGTTTCGACGCTGGCGGCGACTGGACCAGTTCGCTGTCGCCGGCCGATCTCGTGCTGTCGCCGGCCGCCTGCTATCCCGTCTACCCGATCGCGGCGAGCCGCGGGCAGCTGCCGAAGGGTGGCCTGCGCTTCGACGTCGCCGCCGACTGCTTCCGCCGCGAGCCGTCAAAGCATCTCGACCGGCTGCAATCGTTCCGGATGCGCGAATATGTCTGCATCGGCACCGCCGACGACGTCGCGGATTTCCGCGAGCGCTGGATGGTGCGCGCGCAGGCGATCGCGACCGATCTCGGCCTGACCTTCCGCGTCGACTATGCCAGCGACCCCTTCTTCGGCCGCGTCGGCCAGATGAAGGCGGTGAGCCAGAAGCAGCAGCAGCTCAAGTTCGAGCTGCTGATCCCGCTGCGTTCGGAAGAGCAGCCGACCGCCTGCATGAGCTTCAACTATCATCGCGAACATTTCGGCACGACCTGGGGCATCCAGGACGCCAATGGCGAACCGGCCCACACCGGCTGCGTCGCCTTCGGCATGGACCGGCTTGCGGTCGCGATGTTCCACACGCACGGCACCGATCTCTCCGCCTGGCCCGCCAAGGTGCGGGACCTGCTGGGTATGCAGCCGCTAGCTCCGGCTGACGCCCACGGCGAAGGCTGGCGCTAAGATAAGAGGCCGACCATTTCCACGGGTAAGACGAGCGTGATCCATACCAAGGTCCGATGCCGCGAGATTACCGAGTCCGATGTCGATGCCATCGCGGACTTGCTGACGCGTGGCTTCGTCGGCCGCTCGCGCAACTATTGGATCCAGGGCCTGCGCCGGCAGGCCTTCCGGCCGGTACCGGAAGGCTATCCGCGCTTCGGCTACATGCTCGACGATGACGGCACGCCGGTCGGCGTGCTGCTGCTGATCTACACCACGCGGAAGGACGGCGAGGAGATCGCCATCCACTGCAACCTTTCGAGCTGGTATGTCGAGCCGGCCTACCGCAACTACGCCCCGCTGCTGACCAAGATCGCGCAGCGGCACAAGCACGTGACCTATCTCAACATCAGCCCGGCGGTATGGACCTGGCCGATCATCGAGACGCAGGGCTTTCGCGCCTATTGCCGCGGCCTGTTCTTTTCGGTGCCGGCGCTGTCGCGCGCGCCTCGCTGGAGCAAGATCGAAGTCATCTCGCAGCATACCAAGCAGATCGAAGGCCTTTCCGAAGCCGAGACCGAACTGCTGACCCGGCATGCGCGCTACAATTGCCTGAGCCTGGTCTGCCGTACGCCGAAGGGCGCCTTCCCCTTCATCCTGCAACCGGTCCGCATCCGCCGCGGTTTCATCGCACCGCCGGCGATGCAGCTGATCTATTGCCGCAGCGCCGCCGAATACGCCGCCTGCGCCGGTCGCATCGGCCGGCTGCTGCTGCGGCTCGGCAAGATCTCTGTCATTGTCGATTCCAACGAGCCGATCCCCGGCCTCGTCGGTATTTATACCGAGCGCCGCGGCCGCAAATATTTCAAGGGCCCGCATCGCCCACGGCTCGCCGACCTGACGGACACCGAGCTCGTGCTGTACGGGCCGTAGGAAATCGGCTCCGTCTTCAATCGAATCGGCTTGTAGCCCGCATGAGCGCAGCGACATGCGGGAGCAGCTGTCCCGGATATCGCTTCGCTCATCCGGGCTACGGTCCTACGTGTGGCCCGGCGGCCGTTGCACGCACTCTCTCCATCAGCAGTCACCCTCCGTAAACTACGGCGCTTAAGGGAATTTTCCCGCCTCTTCGCTACCTTCGGGGTCCGAAATAGGTTGCGTTAAGCGTATTGCCCACCGAGACCCGCTGATCCCATGATGTCGACCGACGACAACGAGCCTGGTGCACGCCGCGAGCAGGGTCCGCAAGCCCTGGTCGCGCTGAGCCAGCTCGCGCTCGACGGCATGGAACAGGGCGTCTGTGTCTACGACGCCGACAACCGGATCGTGCTGGTCAATCGTCGGTATATCGAGCTGTTCGAAATGTCGGCCGACATCGTCAGGATCGGAGCGCGCTACCGCGACGTGCTCGGCCACAGCGTGGTGCTTGGCAACATCCCGGCAGGTGAGGTTGACGCGCTCTACACTTCCCGGATCGCATTGATCGCCGCCGGCAAGCCATTCCGCACCCGGCAGACGCTCGCAAGCGGCATTGTCATCACGCTCGAGCTGAAGCCGCTTCCCGACGGCGGCTGGATGACGGTCTGCGACGATGTCAGCCGCCTCGCCCGGCTCGAGGCGGAACTGCGCGTCCAGACCGAACGCAGCCAGCACGCGCTCGCCAACATGTCGCACGGCCTCATCATGTATGACGCCGACAGCCGCGTCGTGGTCTGCAACGAGCGCTTCCTGCACCTCTACGACCTCGACCCCGAAATCGTGAAACCGGGCATCACGCACAGCACGGCGATCGACCACTGGCTCTCGCGCGGCAATCGATCGGACATGCCGGGGGAAGAATTCCACGATGCCCGGATCAACGATGTCCGCACCAGGACGCCGAAAACCGTTCAAGTGACGCGTTACGACGGGCGAAAAATACAGGCCATCTCCCGATTCATGCCCGATGGCGGTTGGGTGACGGTGCATGAGGATGTCACCGAGCGGCTCCAATATGAGGAGACGTTGAAGCAGCAGAACGTCATTCTCGATGCCGCGCTGGAGAACATGGCGCACGGGCTCGCCTTCTACGACAGCGACATGCGCCTTCGCATCTGCAACACCACGTATCGCACGATCTACCGGCTGTCGCCGGAGGAGAGTAAGCCCGGCACGCATCTTGCCGAGCTGATCGAACGATCGATGGTGAACGGCGCCTTCGCTTCGGAATACAGCCCGCGGCAGATCCTCGAGGCCGCCCGCGCCCAGATCGCCAGCCGAGACTCCTCGCCAATGCGGCGAAGCATGTCGAACAACACCGTGATTTCGGTGCGCTACTGCGCGCTGCCCGATGGCGGCTTCGTCGCCACCTACGAGGACATCACCGAACGCGAGCGCGCGGTCGAGGAGCTGAGCGAGCAATATCGGCGCTTCGACGCGGCGCTGAACAACATGAGTCAGGGCCTGTGCATGCTCGATTCGAGCCTGCACGTGATCGTCTGCAACCGCCGCTACATCGAGATGTATGGCCTGTCGCCCGAAGTGGTAAAGCCGGGTGTCTCGATGCGCGAGATCATGGAGCATAGCTGCGACCTCGGCATCCATCCGAACACGACCGCGGCCAAGCTCTATGCCGACTATGTCGAACGGCTGCGCGAGGGCGAGCACACGCTGCACCGCCATTTGAGCGACGGCCGCATCATCAAGCTCAATCACAAGCGGATGGAGCATGGCGGCTGGGTCGTCACCTATGAGGACGTCACCGAGCGCCACAAGGCCCAGGCCCGCGTCGCCCATATGGCACAGCACGATTCGCTCACCGACCTGCCCAACCGCACGCTGTTTCGCGAGAAGATGGGCGACGGGCTGAACCAGGTTGCGATCGCCGGCGGCGCCATGGCCGTGCTGTGCTTCGACCTCGACAATTTCAAGACCGTCAACGACCGGCTCGGACACGCCGCCGGCGACCGGCTGCTGCGCTGGGTCGCAGCGCGGCTGAAGGAGAATGTCGGCGAGCACGACACCGTCGCGCGTCTCGGCGGCGACGAGTTCGCCGTGCTCCAGCGCGGTCCGCAGCCGCAATCGGCCGAAAAGCTCGCGCGCCGCCTGGTCGAGATCATCGGCCGGCCGCCGCCGCTGGAAAGCCAGTCGATCCATATCGGCGTCTCCATCGGCATCGCGATCGCGCCCGATCACGGGCTCGATGCGGACGAGCTGATGAAATGCGCCGATCTCGCGCTGTACCAGGCCAAGGCCAAGGGGCGCGGCGCCTATCAGCTGTTCGAGCCCGAGATGGAGGAGCAGGCGCGCAGCCGGCACGCGCTGGAGCATGATCTGCGCAGCGCGCTGGGAGCCAACGAATTCCATCTGGTGTTCCAACCGCAAGTGCGGCTCGACGCAACCGAGCTCACCGGCTTCGAAGCGCTATTGCGCTGGAAGCATCCATCGCGCGGTCTGGTCTCGCCGGCCGAATTCATTCCGATCGCCGAGGAGACCGGGTTGATCGTTCCGATCGGCGAATGGGTGCTGCGTACGGCGTGCGCGACGGCGGCGTCCTGGCCGAACCTTACGATCGCGGTCAACCTGTCGCCGGTGCAGTTCCGCTCCCGCGGGCTGGTGGCGATGGTCACGAGCGCGCTCGCCGAGGCCGGCCTGCCGCCGCAACGGCTCGAGCTCGAGGTCACAGAGACCGCACTGCTCGACGACAGCGAGGCGACGATCGAGATCCTGCATCAGCTTCGCGCGCTGGGCGTACGCGTCAGCCTCGACGATTTCGGCGTCGGCTATTCCTCGCTGAGCTATCTGCGCAAATTTCCGTTCGATCGCATCAAGATCGATCGCTCCTTTGTCGGCACGCTCGGCGAAAGCCCGGAAAGCATCGCCATCGTCCGCACCATCGCAAGCCTCGGCGCAGTGCTCGGCGTCGAAACCACGGCGGAGGGCGTCGAGACGATCGAGCAGCTCGACTTCGTACGCGAATGCGGCTGCACCGCGGTGCAGGGCTATTATTTCGGCAGACCGTGCCCGGCGGCGGAGGTCGTGCACGCGATCGAGCGGCTCAACACCGTCCGGCGGGTGGCGTGAGCTTCTTCCTCCCCCCTCGTGAATTTCGGCGAAAACAACCCCATGCACAGTAGAAGGGGTATTGATTTCAAAGGAGAAATTCGTGGAGACGCGGCTGACCTCAACCCGGGTGATGGCGAAGCCCTATCCCGCCGCGGGCAGCGCGCTGTCCGGCGGCGCGCTCCACGGCCGGTCGGCTGACGCGAGCCCTATCAACCTGCCCTGGATGTAGTCGCAACCCCAGTCGCGCAGCATGCTGGCTGCTTCCTCGTCCTGCACCCACTCGGCGACGGTCTTGATGTCGAGGCGGCGGGCGAGGTCGATCAGGGTGTGCACGAAGGCGCGGTCGTCGGCGGAATGGGTGATGTTCTGCACGAAGGCGCCGTCGATCTTCACAATGTCCACGCCGAGCTTGCGCAAATTGCGGAACGAGGTGTAGCCGGCGCCGAAATCGTCGATGGCGATGCGGCTGCCGAAATTCTTCAGCCGCGTGACGAAGCCGCGGACGTCATCGATGTCCTGGATGGCGACCGTCTCGGTGATCTCCACGATCAGCCGCTCGGCGACGCCGGGATGGGCCAGCATCAGCGATTCAATTCCCGCCCACCAGTCCGGATCCATCGTCGTGTCCGGCGAGATGTTGAGGCTGAGGCGAATGTCGGGCGCAGCCGCGAGCTCGGCGACCACTAGCTCGAGCACGCGGTGATCGACCAGGCGAATGAGGCCGAGCCGTTCGGCCACGGGCACGATGTCGGGCGCAAGCAGCACCTGGCCATTGCCCTGGTCCATCCGCACCAGGCATTCGTGGAACGCGCCCTCGCGCGAGGCGGCTGACACCACCGGTTCATAGGCGAGCTTGATGCGGCGCTCGTTCAGCGCGGTGACGATCTCGTCGGTCACGCGGATGTTGACGCGGCGCTGCGCATCGCGCGCAGCATCCGGGCGCCACGCAGCGAACGAGCCGGCGCGGCGCCGCTTGGCGGCATCCAACGTCTCATGGGCGCGGTTGATCGCCTCATCGGTGCTGCGGGCATAGCGCGGCAGGCTGACGGCGCCGATCGAGGCAGTGATAGAGACCGGGCCGGATTTGGTCGGCACCACCTCGTCGCGGATGCCGGCGAGGAAGCGCTCGGCCGCGATATTCATGTCGTCGACGGTGCAGTTCTTCAGGATCAGGCCGAACTTGTTGCCGGAGAAGCGCCCCAGCACGTCGCCGCCGCGCAGTCGCGCGCGGATGCGTTGGGCAACATCGAGGATCACGGCATCCGCGACATCGAAGCCAAAGGCGTCATTGACGCGCGCGAGATGATCGATGCCGACCAGCATGAAGGCCGCGGTCGAGCGGAAGCGGGTCGTCTCCTCGATCGCTTCGGCCAGGGCCGCGATCAGATGGGAGCGGTTGAGCTCGCCTGTCAGGGGATCGAGCCGGGCGAGCTTGGACAGCTCCTCGTCGCGGGCGTGGCGCTCATTGTTGATGCGGACGGAGCCGATCGCGCGCACCGGGCGGCCGTCGGCGCCGGCGAACCAGCGGCCGGTCTCCTCGACCCAGACCACGGGATCGGAGGCGCTCACGCGGACGCCGTACTCGACCCGGTAGGGCGTGCCGTCGGCGCCGTGCACGGCGGAGGTCTGCGCCAGCGCGGCGGTCCGCAGCGTCTGCGCAGGCTCGATCAGCTTGGCGAACTCCGCACCGGTCGCAAGCCGCTCAGTGGGGATGCCCGGGAAGACCGCCCCGGCCTGTTCGCCCCAGACGATGGCGTCGCTGGCGATATCCCAGACGAAAACAGCCTGGCCGAGGGCGGCCAGGATTTCGGAGGCTTGCGGCAATGCGGGGGTCAAAATCGCCTCGTTTCGGGACAGCGGGGAGTCCTGAGCCGGCACAGAATACGGCCAGATTCGTCCCCGACCCTAGGCAAAGTTCATAAACAATTTGGAAACCACGTTCCAAGGGCACCTTGGAACCAGATAGGCTCCGCCGGCATAGGCCTTGCGAGACCATCACAGGCACAGCGCGCTTCGTCCCGAAACGCGACAGTTGACCGGCCTGACGGTGTTACGATGGTGACGATTAATCGATCGGACGAGGCGGAGCGGATGATGGGCACCGCAGTGGTGCCGCTGACCCCGACGCTGGAATGGGTTCACAAGGTGATCCCCCTGCCGCGCCCCGATCCGAGCTTCGTCACCCAGCTGATCGCCAACGCCGAGCACCTGCCCCAGACAAGCCGGCTGCGCCGCGGTTCTTCCGAAGATGCGCAGATGGCCTATGGCGGCAAGCGCCCGCTTCCCACCGTCACCGCGCGCACCCGGCAGGTGGCGTAAAGCCGATCAGCGCGGTGCGTCAGGCGAGGACGGCGTGCCGTTGCCCGGCTGCAAATGTGGCGAGGGTATTTCCGGCGAAGACACGCCCTGCACCGGCTTCGGCGCGGGGTGATCCATCAGCACGGATTCGGCAACTGATTGCGCCGTGGGTGCTGGCGGGGCCGCCGGTGCGGCTGGCGGCGTGGGCACCGGCTCGAATTTGGGCTCGGACGCAAGTTCATCCGCCGGCGTCTCGACTTGGCGCTTGGCCTTGCGCGGCACCGGCACAGTCTCGGCGGCGACGTAAGCGATGCGACGGCGCGCGCGTTGGGCGATGCCGCCGAGGAAATCAGCCATCGCGAGCAGCACCAGCAGGAAATAGGTGGAGTTGCCGAATTTGGGCCAGATCACGAATTCGGCCGCGGCTGCACCGAACAGGATCAGCGACAGCAAGTGATCCATCAGGAATTTCGCGCCGGGCCGCGCGCCCTTGACCACTTCGAGCAGCAGCAGCACCACACCGAGCGCGAGCAGGAGGTCGGCAAGCGTCACCGGCCAGGTCTCGCCGGTGATCATCGGCACCTTGAAGAGCACGTCCGAGAAGGACACGCTGGGCATCAGGAAGGCGATGATGTTGTAGACCGCGAGCGGAATCAGAAGCAGCGGGAAACCGACCATCGGCAATGTGCCTTCTCGATCAAGATGTCCGGGCAGGACAATGCGACGGCGAAGCATTCGCTCCGCCGCCGTCACCGTCATATCTCATGGATTGGCTGAAATCAGGCAGGTCACGTCATCCTGATTGAGGATAAACCTGCCTGAGGAAAGGTCCTGACTCAGGACTCTTTCTTCTTCAGGACCTGACGGCCCTTGTACATGCCGGTCTTGAGGTCGAGATGGTGCGGACGACGGAGTTCACCGGAGTCCTTGTCCTCGACATAGGTCGGCTTCTTGATGGCGTCTGCCGAGCGGCGCATGCCACGACGCGACGGCGAGGTTTTTCTTCTCGGAACGGCCATTTCAATATCCTCTAGGGATTGGTGTTGTCCGGGCATCGTCCGCAGGACGGCTCAGCACCCAAACGGGGCGAGCGAAATGCCGATCAAGGCCGGGCTTATAGAGGAAGGCTGGCCGCAAAGCTAGGGTTTTGGACCGGAAAATAAGCCCGAAAAGGGCTCAAAATCCGCGATTTTCCGGCCAGCAGGTCGAAAGCGAAGAGGCCTGCGCCCTGGCCACATAGGTCCCGGCCAGGCGCCGGACGCCCGGCCCGGGGGCCCTGGCGCTCCGTTTGACCGGATTCGGCAGGATCGAGGCCAGAAGTGCCGCCTCCCGAGGGGAGAGGTTTGCCGCCGATTTGCCGAAGGCATAGGCGCTGCCCGCCTCCACCCCAAACTGGCCCTGCGGGCCGAGCTCGGCGATGTTGAGGTAAATTTCCAGGATCCGGTGCTTGGGCAGGACGAAATCGACCCACAGCGCCAGCGGAAATTCCAACGCCTTGCGGACGAAATCCCGCCCCTGCCAGAGGAACAGGTTCTTGGCCACCTGCTGGGTGATGGTGGAGGCGCCGCGGAACGGCGTGCCGTCCTCCTTGGCGTCGTCGATCGCCTCGCGTAGCGCGCCCCAGTCGATGCCGTGATGCTTGCAGAAATGGGCGTCCTCGGCCGCCACCACCGCGCGCGGCAATGAGGGCGACATCGCCGCGAGATCGATCCATTCCCGCTGCATCGGCGCGCCGCGCAAGCTGCGCCAGGCCATCAGCGTCGAAACGGGATGGCCGGTGCGGTAGAACGGCGCGATCACATACGGCGCGAGAGCTGCGACCGCGAGCATCACCAGCAGGATTTTGACGATGCGCAAATCGACCTTTCCGGCGCAAACTGAAACGCGGCCACGGGCCCACCCATTAAGTCTGTGATAATTCGGGCCTTTTCCAGCGCTTTTTAGGCCTTCCAAACGATTGACTGGGGCGGGCGCATAAAGGATTGTCCCGCCGAATTTTAGTTCTGGAGCCTTTCTTGATGACCGGCACGTCCCCGTCCGATTTCGCCAAACGTCTGGACAAGACCGCTGATGACACCGAAGCCCTGCTCGGGCGCCTCCTGGCGGACGACATTCTGCCCGATGAGATCGCGCGGCCCAAGCGGCTGATGGACGCAATGCGCTATTCGAGCCTGAACGGCGGCAAGCGCCTGCGGCCGTTCCTGGTGGTCGAGAGCGCGGCCGTGTTCGGCGTGCCCCGCGAGGCGGCATTGCTTGCGGGCGCCGCGCTCGAATGCATCCACTGCTATTCGCTGATCCATGACGACCTGCCGGCGATGGACAATTCGGACCTGCGCCGCGGCCGCCCCACCCTGCACAAGAAGACCGATGATGCCACCGCGATCCTCGCCGGCGACGGCCTGCTGACGCTGGCCTTCGACATCATTACCCGCGACGAGATCCATCGCGACGCCAACGTGCGGCTGCTGCTGACGCGCGCATTGGCGCGTTGCGCCGGCATCGGCGGCATGGTCGGCGGCCAGATGCTCGATCTCGCCGGAGAAGGCCGCTTCGGCGACCGCGAGCCCGTGGACGTCGCGCGCCTCCAGCAGATGAAGACCGGCGCGCTGCTGCGATATGGCTGCATCGCCGGCGCGATCCTCGGCCAGGCGACTGCCAAGGAATATCAGGCGCTCGACGATTACGGCCGCGCGCTCGGCGAGGCCTTCCAGATCGCCGACGATCTGCTCGATGTCGAGGGCGATGCGGAAGCGCTCGGCAAGCCCTCGGGCCAGGACGCGGCGATGGGCAAGACCACTTTCGTCACTCAGCTCGGCATCGAAGGCGCCAAGCAGCGCGTGCGCGATCTCTTGGCGCGGGCCGACAGCGCGGTGTCGATCTTCGGCGATCGCGCCGCCGTGCTGCAAGCTGCCGCGCGCTTCGTCGCCGAACGCAAGAACTGACGGTGCGATGACGGGCATCGACAAAGACGATCCCGTCCTCGTCCGCTTCCGCAAGATGTCGCGGCCGATGCGCGTGCTCTACGCGCGGCCGCGGACATTCATCTCGCTCGCGGCCGGCATCCTGGTCTGCCTGCTGCTGCCAGGTTCGCACCGGCTGGTGACGCGGCTGCTGTTCGGCTGGGACGCGCTGATCGCGGTCTATCTCGTGCTGGTCTACAGCATGATGCTGAACAACGACCATCAGCACATCCGCCGTAGCGCCGCGATGCAGGACGACGGCCGTTTCGTGATTCTGCTGGTGACGGCGATCGGTGCGTTTGCCAGCATCGCCGCGATCGTCTCCGAGCTTGGCGCCCATCGTGGTGCGGCGGAACTGACGATCGCCATCACCACCATCGTGCTGTCCTGGGCCACCGTGCACACGACTTTCGCGCTGCATTACGCCCATGATTATTACCGCCACCCGCCGGGCGGGTTGCAGTTCCCGAGCGGCGACAAGGAAGACCACTGCGACTATTGGGACTTCGTCTATTTCTCGTTCGTGATCGGGATGACCGCGCAGGTCTCCGACGTCGGCATCACCGACAAGACCATCCGCCGCACCGCCACCGCGCACGGCATCATCTCGTTCATTTACAACACGGCGCTACTGGCGTTGACCGTGAACATCGCGGCGAGCGCGATTGCCACTTAATGTCGTCCCGGCGAAGGCCGGGACCCATACCGCGTGATCTATCTTTGATAGTTCGGTGACAGTACCGCGCTACGATGGATAACTTCCAGCCTTCGCCAAACCACTCCCTGTGGTTATGGGTCCCGGCCTGCGCCGGGACGACACCGTGTCCTTTAGTAACACACCTCGGCATTGGCATCGTTGCCGGGGCCGCCACCGCCGCGATATTCGAGATGGCAGCCGCGGTTGACCGCACGGCAGCCGGTATTGTTGCAGTACATCTGCCCGCCGCCCGAGGCGCGGCCCGCGCCGGCGGCAATGCCGGCCGCGGCGCCGCCCATGCCGGCACCATAACCACCCGCCGCGCCCATCTGCGGACGCTGCCGGGCCGGACGATCGTCACTGTCGTCACGCCGCGAGGTCGTGGGCTTCGAAGGCGTAGGCTTTGCGGCACGCTTCTTCACGCAGTCGTTGTCGTCGTCGAGTGCGTAGCCTTCGTCGCAGACAATCTTGGAGCACTTGTCGCCGTCGGCCTTGAAGCCATGCTCGCAAACCAGCGGGCAGACGCGCGACGGTTTTGACTTGACGGTATCGAGTGCGTCGCTGCTTGCCACCTTTACGTCGAGCTTGGTGCCGGCATAGCGGTTGAACTGCGACAGCGACCGCTGCGCTGAACTGTTCCAGTTGCCGTCGGCCTGCCCGGAGAAGCAGCCGACGCGGCCGAGCTCGGTCTGCACCGAGCGGCTGAGATCGGCAGGCTGCGTCGCGGGCGTCAGCGAGGCGACATTGGTGCCGGCGGGGCTCGCCGTGCTGGCCGGCGCGGCGCTCGGTGCCGTGGCGGCGAGGTTGACGCGCTGCTGCTCGGCAGCAGCGGCCTGCTGCTGCGCCTGCTCTTTGGCCTTCTGCGCGACAAGCTGCGCCTGCTCGGCTGCTTTCGCATTGGCGTCGGCCTTGGCTTGCGTGTCCTTCTGCGCACCAAGCGCGGCGAGACGGTCGCGTTCGGCATCGGCCTGCTTCGCCTTCTCGATCGCCGCAACGTGCGCCTGCTCGGCCTGGATCTTGTCGAGCTGGAGCTTGGCGAGGTTCGCATAGAAGCCGTCCGGATGCTGGGCCAGGAAGGCTTCCCACGCCGGCCTGTTGCCGACCTGGAGCGCGAGCTCGTAGTCACGGCGCATGTCGGCCTGCGGATTTTGCGCGGGCGCTGCCGCCGTCGCAGCCGTCACCTTGACGGGCACCAGCGGCACGTCTTCACCGCCAAGCGAGCCATAAACGAACGGCTCCTGCCTGTTGCCGGTCGACTTGAGCACGTCATCGCGCACGAAGCCGAAGGCGCGGCGGACGTCGAGGCCCGGCGTCGTCAGATGCTTCGACAGCGCGATCGTGAACGGGCTGTTGGCGCCGTCGCCGTCCTGCGCGGTAAAGCCGGCCTTGGCCGAATAGGCAATCAACGTGTTGGAGCTGGCCGGCTCGACCTGGGCCAGACCACGGCCGATGCCACGCGAGGCAAGCGTGCGCTTCATGGTCCTGCCGAAAGGATTGTCACGACAGGCGTCGAGGATCACCAGGCGAAGCTGCTTCGCAGGCTCGACTGCGACCAGGACGCGATCGAGCGAGAGCGCCTCGTCATAGACATCGGTGTCGCGCTCGAGCTTCGCATCGACCGGGATCAAATAGTTGGAGCCTTCGACTTCGATGCCGTGGCCGGCGTAATAGACGACAGCGATGTCGGCATCACGGGTTGAATCCGCGAACTCGCGCAGCACGCGTCGCGTATCGAGCGCGGTCAGATCGTGGCGGGAATCGACGACATCAAAGCCGGCATCCTTCAGCGTCTTTGCCATCACCGCGCCGTCGTTGACGGGGTTGGTGAGCTGAGGCGCGTTCAGATAGGCGGAATTGGCGAGCACCAACGCGACGCGCTTTCCGGCAAAGGCGGGGTCCGCACCGAACAACAGCACGACTGCGAGGAGAAGCGGGCAAAGTCTGAATAAATTGCGCATGACACGACATCCAAATGTTCGGGGCAGTTCATACCCTCGGGATAGCCTTAGCAAGATCTGCCGCCTGCGCTTGTGATGGAGGTCACGAAGCAGCGCCGGCCGCATGCCGAGGAACCCCTTTCGTTAGTCGCGCCAGTGCGTTGGCGGTTCGCTGGCAAATGCGCGCGGGCCGGGGTTTCCCCTAGCCATTCCCGATGTGCCCCCGATACTGCGGCAGATTGTCCGTAATCTCGTGCCAAGGGGCCTTGGAGCCGACGAAAATATGGGCGCCCGGCCGGATCGAGGGGGCGTCGACCAGGGTTCCCATGGCGACATGGACCCATTTTCCTTCGCGGACCCGGGAATAGAGCAGCGAGCCGCAGCGGGCACAATGGGCGTCGTGCGTGGCGTCGTCCCCGAAAATGATGCGCTGGTCCTCGCCTCTGACGATGCGGAGCTTGCTGTGCTCGATCCCGGCGAACGGCTTGAAGGCGGAGCCGGTGGTGCGGCGGCAGTTCGAGCAGTGGCAGTTCATCGCATAGGAAAACGCGTCCGCCACCTCGTAACGGACGGCACGGCAATAGCATTCGCCGGCAAGGATACGAGCGTTCGAATTTTCTGATCCGGTCATGTCGGCGTCCTCGCGCAAAAGGCTTGGAGACCCATAGCGCAATTTGATGTGTACGACTAAGTTCGCGCCAAACCATCATTCAAAGGGATGACCCATGAGCCAGAATCGTTCGAGCGTCGAAGCCGTCGTGCAATCCTATTTTGACGGGCTTTACGAGGGCGACGCCGAAAAGCTCGGCGCCATCTTCCATCCCTCCGCCGATTTGCGCTGGGTCGAGAAGGGCGAATTGCAGGTGCTCACCGTGCCCGACTGGCTCGACCGCGTGCGCAAGCGCGCCTCCGCCAAGGCCGAGGGCAAGCCGCGCGAGGATTTCATCGTCACCATCGATCGCTCGGATGACAAGACCGCCTTCATCAAGGTCAAGTGCCAGCTGCCGCCGCGCTTCTTCACAGACTATCTGGTCGCAATGAAGCTCGCCGATGGCTGGCAGATCGTGTCGAAATCGTATCGGTATGACCTGAGGGAGTGAGGCTTTCACTGCCTGAAATCGGGCACACTCGTCTCCCATTCTCCGTCATTGCAAGCGTAGCGAAGCAATCCAGAATCTCTCCTCGGAGGCAGACTGGATTGCCTCGCTACGTTCGCAATGACGGCGCGGATCGCGCGTACGTTGCATCCTTCCCCACCTTCCGTCCCGCTCAAAGGTTCCCATGCTGCTCGATCGCCGTTCCCTGCTCGCCTCGCTGTGCTGGATGGCCGCTTCTCCCGCGCTCGCCGCGGATGCGCCGCCAGAACTCGAATCCTACGAACGCGAGAGCGGCGGGCGGATCGGGGTCTATGCAGAGAACCTCGCGACCGGCGCCAAGCTCATTTGGCGCGCCGACGAGCGCTTCGTCATGTGCTCGACATTCAAGGCCTCGCTGGCGGCCTGCGTGCTGGCGCGGGTCGATCGCGGCGAGGAGCAGCTTGCCGCCACGATCCCTTACGGCCAGGCCGATCTGCTCGACTATGCGCCGATCGCGAAGCAAAATCTCGCGACCGGCGCGATGTCGGTCGCTGAGATGTGCAAGGCAATCATCGAGCTCAGCGACAACACCTGCGCCAATTTGCTGCTGGCGCGGATCGGCGGCCCCGCCGCCCTCACCGCGTTCTGGCGATCCCTCGGCGATGCCACTTCGCGGCTCGACCACAATGAGCCCGAACTCAACCGCTCGCCGCCCGGCGATCCCCACGACACCACGACACCGGCCGCGATGGCGAACAATCTGCGGCGGCTGGTGACGGGCGAGGCATTGTCGCAAGCATCGCGCACGCAGCTCACCGACTGGATGGTGAACTGCAAGACCGGCGCCAACCGGCTGCGCGGCGGCCTGCCCGCAGACTGGAAGATCGGCGACAAGACCGGCAATAACGGCAAGGATGCATCGGGTGATATCGCGATCGTCTGGCCCAAGCCTGACAGGCCGATCCTGATCGCGGCCTATACCCAGGGCGGCACGCCAACCGCTGCACAGATCGAGGCCGTGTTCGCGCGCATCGGGCGCATGGTGACTGAGCGGCTCGCCTGACCACGCCACATTGACCTGTCGCCCGCTTCCGGGCGAAGACAGGCCATGATCGAAGCGAAATTTCAGACCTTTCTCATCCTGCTCGCGGTGCTGGCGGGCACGGCGGTGGTCGCGCGCCGCTTCAATGTCGCGCCGGCCATTCTCCTGATGCTGGCCGGAATCGGCCTCGCCTTCGTGCCGGGCATGCCGCCGGTGGAACTGCCGCCGGAACTGGTGCTGCTGATGGTGCTGCCGCCGCTGATCTACTCGGCGAGCGTCGCCATGAGCTGGCGCGAGTTCAGGAACAATCTGCGCCCGATCGTGCTGCTAGCGGTCGGCG
The DNA here is from genome assembly GCF_000938285.1 of Bradyrhizobium sp. LTSP857. NCBI lineage: Bacteria > Pseudomonadati > Pseudomonadota > Alphaproteobacteria > Hyphomicrobiales > Nitrobacteraceae > Bradyrhizobium > Bradyrhizobium sp. LTSP857. Next base: position 137,321 of record NZ_JYMS01000035.1, read on the forward strand.
CCGTGATCTTCACCGCGGCACTGGTGGCGGCGGCCACACATTATTTGATCGAGCTGCCCTGGACCATCGGCTTCCTGCTCGGGGCCATCGTCGCGCCGCCCGACGTGGTAGCGCCACTCGCGATCGCACGCCGACTGAACCTGCCGCGCCGAATCCTGGTCATACTCGAAGGCGAAGGGCTCGCCAATGACGCCACCGCGCTGATCCTGTACCGCTTTGCGCTTGCCGCAATCATGGTCGGCCAGTTCTCGCTGCCGAAGGCGGCCGGCGAATTTTCTCTCATCGTCGCCGGCGAGATCGCCTTCGGCATCGGCGTCGGCTGGCTCTCCTTGCGCGCCCGCAAATGGGCTCACGATCCGCAGGTCGAGCTTACGCTGTCGCTGATCACGCCTTACGTCTCCTATTGGCTGCCCGAGCATTTCGGCGGCTCCGGCGTGATCGCCACCGTAGCCTGCGGCCTCTATGTGAGCTGGAACGGGCCGCTGTGGATCTCCGCGTCGACGCGGCTGCAAGGCATCTTCTTCTGGGACCTCATCATCTACCTGATCGAGGGCCTCTTGTTCCTGCTCACCGGCTTCCAGATGCGGGCGCTTTACGAGAAGTCGAAGGCGTTTCCGCTCGACGACATCATGATCGCGACCGCCATCGTGATGGTGGTCATCGTCATCGCGCGCTTCGCCTGGCTCTATCCCGCGATCTACCTGCCGCGGATCCTCAGCAAGTCACTGCGCACGCGCGATCCGTCGCCGCCATGGCAATGGCCGTTCACGCTCGCGTTCACCGGCGTGCGCGGCGCCGTGTCGCTCGCGGCCGCGCTGGCGCTGCCGTTCACGCTGCCGAGCGGCGAGGCCTTTCCATTTCGCGACCTGATCTTGTTCGTCGCCTTCGGCGTCATCTTCATCACGCTGGTCGGCATCGGCCTCACGCTGCCGCCGGTGGTGCGCTGGCTCGGCATCGCGGAAGCCGGCCGCAACGAACATGTCGCCGAACACGAGGCTGAGATCTCGGCACGGCGCCAGGCGCTCGACGCCGCATTGAAATCACTCGATACCTTGACCGACGAGAAGGAAGTATCCGAGGGGGTGGTGAAACTGCTGCGCGCACGTCACGAGATCCGCGCCAACCAGCTTCCGGACTCGCTCGACCCAAACCACCACGACGTTTCCGCGGCCGGCACCGCTTTGACCCGCGAGCTGATCGGAGCCGAGCGCAAATTCATCCATGACCTCTTGCGCGACGGCCAGATCACGGACGAGACGCGGCGCCGGATCGAGCGCGATCTGGATCTGGAGGAAGCGAGTTTGGCGAACAGGGAGTATCGAGGGGCGCCGTTGTAGCTTAGCGCCACTATCTCTTACCGCCTCTCGCAAAACTCCTGCATCGCCACCGTCACGGCCGTCGCAATCAACTCCTGTCGCTCCGGCGAGTTCATCGCCATCTCCTCATCGCGGTTGATGATGGAGCCGGCCTCGAGCAGCACTGCGGCGCTATTGGTTTGCGACAGCACCACGAGCCCGTCATAGCGATAGACGCCGACATCCTTGTCGAGCAATTCGTGCCGGTAGCGGCCCATCAGCGGCAGGGTGTATTGGCTGGCATATTGCAGGCCGCGCTCCTTCAGTTCCTTGCCCAGCAGCCGCGCGAAGGCGAGGCTTGCGCCGAACCTCGGATTGCGCTCCGACACGAACAGCGAATGGCCGCCAAAGCGGTCGCTGAAGAAGCTCTTGGCGCCCTCGAATTCCCATGCCTCGAGCATCTTGTCCGGCACGGAATCGTGGTGAATCGACAGGAAGAAATCCGCATGCGCAGCATTGGCGGTGCCGACGCGCTTGAGCAGGCTTGCCCTCGCCTTGCCCTCGGTCACGAGCACGCGGGTCGCGGCAAAGCCGGCCGACTTCAATCTCTCGCCGATGAGTTTCGCTAAGTGCAGGTTGAAGCCGAATTCTACATCGTTGCGCGCGCTCGTCGCACCCTGCGATTCGGAGGTGTGCCCGACGTCGAGCACGATCCGGAATTTGCGCGGCTCGCATTTTTCCGGGACCTCTGTCTTTTGTCTGGTTTTAGCGACCTTGCGCGCCGGTGCGGTGCGCCTCGCGTCGACCGGCGCGGGCGATGATGCGACCAGCGACACCACAATCGCTGCGACAATGCCTCGCGCCAGTGACAAGCGCTACTCCGCCGCTGCAATCCGGGGACGGCCGACAAAGCCCGCGACGTCGCCGAAACGCTCCAGCATCACCGCGGGCAGGTCCTTGGTCTTGCTGGTGACGCAGGCGCCGGAGCGCACGGCGTAGCGATCCTGATGCGCGGCCTGCGGCGGCGGCTCGCCGTGCTGAAGCGCGCGCGCCAGATCCATCACCACTTTCCGGAAATGCATGATGCCGAGATCAGTCGGACCGAGATGCTCGCGGGTGCGGTCGGCGATCGGACCCTGGCTGTCCTGCACCGCGGCGTCCTGCTCGGAGACGCCCTTGATACCGGTGTAGCTTTTGGTCCTCTGGAGCTTGCGGTCGATCAGATAGTCGTTGCCCTTGTGACGCAGCGGCACGTAATTGTCATCGACCTCCGAGATCACACCGTTGCCGCGGTCATAGGCGTCGCGCTCTCCTTGCGTCAGCGGCCGCTCTGGATTCCAAGCATAGGTGTAGATCCAGCAATTGGTGTCGGTCACCGGCACGAAGGTCTGGCCAAAAATGTTCTCGCCGGGCATCGCGCTCGGCGCGTAAGCGTGGAATGGCATCAGGAACTGCGCGATGCGCCAGTAGATGTTGTCGCTGCCGGTGAGCCGGCCGCCGGCGATCGTCAGCCCCACCTCGTGCGCGGCGATCTTGATCACCGGGCGCGGATCCTCTGCGATCCAGCGCATGTGGTCGCTCGACATCCGCACGAGCGGATTCACGAAGTGCTTCTTGATATCCAGAATCTCGTTCTCCTCCTTATCGAAGGAGAGATGCGCGAAGGTGAAATGCGCGGTGTCGATCGAGCCCTCCAGCGCCTGCACCCAATTGCAGTCCTGCCATTTCTTGCTGACGTAGCGGTGCGAGGCCGGCAGCAGCGCCATCTCGAGATCGGGCAGCTCGGGCATCGCATTCGCGGGGCCCATATAGGCCCAGATCATCTCACCCCATTCGCGCACCGGATAGGACTTGATGCGGATGAGATCCTTGGCGTTGAGATCGGGATAGGAGGTCGGCATGTCGACGCACCGGCCGTCGGTATCGAACTTCCAGCCGTGATAGACGCAGCGGATGCCGCATTCCTCATTGCGCCCAAGCCAGAGATTGGCGCCGCGATGCGGACAGTATTGGTCGATGACACCGACCACGCCGCGTGAGTCGCGGAAGGCGAGCAGCTCTTCGCCGAGGACCGTGATCTTCTTCGGCTCGCCGTCGGCCTCGGGGAGTTCTTCAGAAAGAAGGACCGGGATCCAGAAGCGGCGCAGCAATTCGCCCATGCCTGTTCCCTGGCTCGATTCGGTCAGGAACTTGTTATCCTCGGCGCGGAGCATGGCAGATCCTCCCGATTTGTTTTTTAGGAAGATTGGCGCGGGCGGAGGAGGACGTCAACGCAAGAACCGTTTCGTAGGGTGGCAAAGCGAAGCGTGCCCAGCACCCAACTACGACTGGAGATAGGGAGTTGGTGGGCACGGCGCTGACGCGCCTTTGCCCACCCTACGACAGCTGCGCCTAAACCGGCCGCTCCCCCTTCACCGTCACGCGCGTCCCTGACCGCGTGTGCGGCCAGTAGTCCCACATCGCGCGGTGTTGGGCGCAGCGGTTGTCCCAGAAGGCGATGGCGTTCTCGGTCCAGCGGAAACGGCACTGGAACAGCGGGTTTTCGGCGTGCTGGTAGAGATAGGCGAGCATCGCGTCGCTCTCATCGCGGGGGATGCCGTCGATGTGACGGGTGAAGCCGCGATTGACGTAGAGTGCCTTCTTGCCCGTGACCGGGTGCGTGCGCACCGCCGGGTGCTCGGCGTTCGGATAGGACGGACGGTCGGCAACTCCGTAGTTTGCGTAGAGCCCACGATAGATCGGCTCGCCGTCATGCAGCGCAGTGAGCCCGTCGAGATAGGCCTTCATGCGGTCGGACAGCGCCTCATAGGCCGCGTACATGTTGGCGAACAACGTGTCGCCGCCGCGCGGTGGGCACTGCTTGATGTAGAGGATCGACCCCATCGGCGGCTCGAGATCGCAGGACACGTCAGAATGCCAGCCCTCGCCGTTGGCGCGCGGCGAATTCGCATCCGCATAGATCTTCATCAGCGCCGGATCTTCATCCTCATGCGGGGCGGCCGGATGAAAGTGCAGCTCGCCGAACTTGCGGCCAAAGGCGAGATGCTGCTGTGGCGTGATGTGCTGGTCGCGGAAGAAGATGACGAGGTTTTCGGCGAGCGCGCGATGGACCTCGTCCATCTGCCGGTTGGAGCGTGCGTCGTCGGAGACGAGCTTGCCGATGTCGACGCCGGAGATCTCAGCACCGATGATCGGCGTGAGCTTTTCGACCGCAATGGTTTCGTAAGGCGCGCCGTCCTCAGCCGTGTGGCGGTAGCGCGGACCCTGCTTGCCGGCGAGTGAGCTCATGGCGTGTCTCCCGATCATCTTGATTGGAAGACATCGTAGCCCGGATGGAGCGAAGCGCAATCCGGGACCAGTTCATCAGCTTGCGAGAGCCCCGGATTTCGCTGCGCTCCATCCGGGCTACGCGCTACAACGGAGTGAAACTACTCCGCCGCGGTCACCGGCACCTTGGCGCCCTGGCCGTAGCGTTGGTCGATGTAGTCGATCACCAGCGCCTTGAAGTCGGCAGAGATGGTCGGGCCGCGCAGCGTGCGGAACTTCTTGCCGTCGACGAAGACGGGCGCAGCCGGCGCTTCGCCGGTGCCGGGCAAGGAGATGCCGATATTGGCGTGCTTGGATTCGCCGGGGCCGTTGACGATGCAGCCCATCACCGCGACGTTGAGCTCTTCGACGCCGGGATATTTCGTCTTCCAGTTCGGCATCTCGTCACGAATGAAACCCTGGATCGATTGGGCCAGCTCCTGGAACGTGGTCGAGGTGGTGCGGCCGCAACCGGGACAGGCCGCAACCAGCGGCACGAAGGTCCGGAAGCCCATGGTCTGAAGCAGCTCCTGGCCGACCTGCACCTCGCGGGTGCGGTCGCCGCCGGGCTCGGGCGTCAGCGAGATGCGGATGGTGTCGCCGATGCCCTGCTGAAGCAGGATGCCGAGCGCGGCAGACGACGCCACGATGCCCTTGGTGCCCATGCCGGCCTCGGTGAGGCCGAGATGGATGGCGTAATCGGAACGGCTGGCGAGAACCTCATAGACCGCGATCAGATCCTGCACCGCCGAGACCTTGGCCGACAGGATGATGCGGTCCTTGGGCATGCCGAGCTCTTCGGCGCGCGCTGCCGAGAGCAGCGCCGACTGCACCATGGCTTCGCGCATCACCGCGCGCGCATCGCGCGGATTGGCCGATGCGGTGTTCTCATCCATCAGCCTGGTCAGCAGCTCCTGGTCGAGCGAGCCCCAATTGGCGCCGATGCGCACCGGCTTGTTGTTCTTGTTGGCGATCTCGATGATGTCGGCGAACTGGGTGTCGCGCTTGTCCTTGAAGCCGACATTGCCGGGATTGATGCGGTACTTGGCCAGCGCTTCAGCGCAGGCCGGATAGGCGGCGAGCAGCTTGTGGCCGATATAGTGGAAGTCGCCGATCAGGGGCGTGGTGAGACCGAGCTTGAGCAGGCCGTCGCGGATGTGCGGAACGGCGGCTGCCGCCTCCTCGCGGTCGACGGTGATGCGGACCAGCTCGGAACCGGCGCGCGCGAGCGCTGCGACCTGGGCGATGGTGCCATCGATATCGGCGGTGTCGGTGTTGGTCATCGACTGCACCACGATCGGCGCACCGCCGCCCACGGCGACGTTGCCAACCTTGACCTGGGTGGTGTGATGACGCGGTGCAGGGCCCGCGATGTCGGAATCGATCGAGTTTTCGAGCTTGTTCATGGGGTCCAAATATCAGGTTTTGGTGACGTTCAGCAATGCATCGCGTGGCGCCGCAGCCTCTCGGCTCGGACGGTTAACCAGAAAAAGCCCAGCAATTACAAGGACGGCTGCGGCTCCGAAAGCCAGGCTCAGGCTGTCGTGCATGATGAAATAGCTACCCACCACACCAAACAAAGGGGTGATGAAGGTAAAAGCCGACAATTTGCTGGCCGAATAGGTCTTCACCAGCGCGAACCAAAGCGTGAACGTGGTTCCCACCACCCAGATCGCCTGGAAGGCCATCAGGCCGAGCGACAGCGGCGACGGTGTATGGGTGATGGATTCCCCGAACAGCCAGGCGGCGGTGCCGAGGATCGGGATCGAGGTCGCGACCTGATAGCCCAGCGCCTTCTCGGGCGCGGCAAAGCGCAGCCGCGTGCCCTTGGCGACCAGCGTGGTCGCGGCCCACAGCGCGGCGCCGGCGACGATCAAGAGATCGCCGAGCAGGACGTGCGAGTCCACGTTGGCCTGCGGGACGCCGATCGCGAGGGCGACGCCGGCAAAGCTCACGGCCAGCCCCAGCCATTGCGAGGAGCCCAGCCGCTCGCCGAGCACCTGATAGGAGCCGAGCGCGACGAAGAACGGCGCGGTGTACAGGAACACCACCGCGCGCGACGCGGAGGTGAGGCGCAGGCCCTGGAAGATCAGCACGAATTCGATGCCGAACATCAAGCCTGCAAAAAGACCCGCCTTCCACGTGCCATCGCGCTCGAAGAATTTGACGCCACGCACGGTGCCGATGATGAACAACACCGGCAACGCACCCATCGACCGGATCATCGCCTGAAGCATCGGCGGAATATCGGGCAGAACGAACTTCACCGCGATCTGATTGAAGCCCCAGGTCAAGCACAGCATGAGCATCAGTGCGATGGCGCCGGCACTAAGGGGGCGACCGGCGGATTGATTGACTTGAGGTGAGGACATTTCTTCCCGAAATCCGGCTTCGCGCCGTTGTTGCTTTAAGAGGTCTTCTGACAATGGGTACAGGTGCCCGTGATCTCGACCACGGATAATTTCGGCGCAAAGCCTGACGCACGCGCCGCGGCATTGAGGTCCTTGGCGAAGGACGCCGACGGGATCTCGCCGACCAGGCCACAGCGCTCGCAGATCAGGAACGCCACCGCCGAGGTCGCGTCATGGTCGTGGGCGGCACAAGCGAGATAGGCGTTGCGACTTTCGATGCGGTGCACGAGACCGTTGGTTATCAAAAAATCGAGAGCACGGTAGACCGTGATCGGCGCCGGCCGCGGCATCGATTTGGCCAGTTCGTCGATCACCTCATAAGCCCCGAGCGGGCGGTGGCTGGAGAGCAGCGCCGCCAACACCTGGCGACGAATCGGCGTGAATTTCTGCGCGCGCTGCTCACAAACCGCCTCGGCATGCGCCAGCGCGTCGGCGGTGCAGCGGCCGTGATCGTGGTCAGGCGTCGGAAATGCCGGCTTTGCGAGGGTCATGTGGCCCGCCTTCTAGCATTTCGGCTGGGGAACCCAAAGCGCAGCCACCGAACGGCTGCCAGCCATGCTCTTGCTGCGGGACAGCATCGCGTTAACCCGCCATGAAATAATCATAAGCTTGCTTATTATAGTCAAGCTCATTGGGGGAGACATTTATGACCCGCGGGTCCGTCGACCAGAACTTCCTGTTCACGCTTGGTGAACTCTACCGTCTCTTGCGGGTCTATGCCGACAAGGAGGCGTCGCGCTTCGGCATCACCCGCGCGCAATGGGCGGTGCTGTCCAAGGTCGAGCGCAGCGAGGGCATGAAACAGTCGGAACTCGCCGAACTGCTGGAGATGCAGCCGATCACGCTGACGCGGCTGATCGACAAGCTCTGCGACAGCGACTGGATCGAGCGCCGCAACGACGCCTCGGACCGCCGCGTCAAGCGCCTCTATCTGAAGAAGGCCGGCCGGACGTTGCTCGGTAAAATGAGCGGCTTGAAGTCGGAACTCACGGCGAACGCGCTCGACGGCATCAGCCCGGCGGACGCCCATCGCCTCCTCACCCAACTCGAAACCATCAAGGAAAACGTGCGTAACGCGATCCAGACGTCCGGAGCGGAACAAGCGCGTAAGGAGCAGCGCTATGGCTGATCAAGTTCTCAAATTCCAGCCCGAGCAGAAGATCGACAGCGGCAAGCCCACCAAGAAGGCCGGCACCGACCCACGCCGCCGCCTGGTCGCGGGCCTGCGGCGCTATCGCCGCTTCCTGCTCATGGTCGTACTGCCGATCGTCGTCGCCATCGCCGGCTTCACCTTCTATCTCAATGGCGGCCGCTATGTCGGCACCGACGATGCCTATGTCGGCGCGCAGAAGGTTTTGGTGACGCCCGACATCTCCGGCAAGATCGAGAAGGTCGTCGTGAAAGAGGGGCAGATCGTCAACAAAGGCGACGAGCTGTTCGAGATCGACCCCGTGCCGTTCCGCCTCGCGGTGGACGAGTCCAAGGCGCAGCTCGCGCAGGCGCAGACGACCTATGACAACCTCCGCGCCAACATCAAGATCTACGGCGACATGCTCAACCTCGCCCAGCAGGGCGTCGACCTGAAGCAGCGCGACGTCGAACGCAAGCAGTCACTGGTGAAGAACAGCTTCGGCTCGCAGCTCGACCTCGACAACTCGGCGAACGCGCTGGTCACGTCCGGCTCGATCGCGCAGTACATCAAGCAGCAGATCTCGACGGCCAAGACCCAGCTGCTCGGCGATCCCGACCTGCCGCTGGAAAAATTCCCGCCCTACGCGCAGGCCAAGGCAAAGCTCGACAACACCGAGCGCAATCTCGACCACGCCGTGGTGCGCGCGCCGATGGGCGGCGTGGCGACGCAGGTCGAGCAGATCCAGCTCGGCCGCTACGTCTCCGCCGGCATGGCGGTGTTCTCCATCATCGACGTCGCCCATCCCTGGGTCGACGCCAATCCGAAGGAGAGCGACCTCACCCACGTCACCGAAGGCCAGTCGGTCACGCTCGAGGTCGACGCGTTCCCGAACCATGTCTTCAAGGGCAAGATCGGCTCGCTGTCGCCCGGCACCGGCGCGCAATTCGCGATCCTGCCGCCGCAGAACGCCACCGGCAACTTCGTCAAGGTGGTGCAGCGCGTGCCGATCCGGATCTATTTCGACGAGACCGACAAATACGTGAAGAGGCTGAAGGCCGGCATGAGCGTCTATGCCACCATCGACACCGGCCATCAGCGCTCGCTCGCTGGCCTGTTCGGACTGTCGGCAACAGCTAGCCAGGACAAGGACTGATCCGATGGCGGAGTCCAATCCCGCCCTGATGGTCCCCGGCCTGCGCCGGAACATGGTGACGATCTGCGCCATGACCGCGACCATCATGCAGGCGCTGGACACCACCATCGCCAACGTTGCGCTGCCCTACATGCAGGGCACGCTGTCGGCCTCGCAGGACCAGATCAACTGGGTGCTGACCTCCTACATCGTCGCCGCCGCGATCATGACGGCGCCGGTGGGCTGGATCTCCAACCGCTTCGGCCGCAAGCGCATCTTCATCATCTGCGCCGCCGGGTTCACCTTCGCCTCCGTACTGTGCGGGCTGGCGCAGGACATCAACCAGATGGTGCTGTTCCGCCTGCTGCAAGGCGTGTTCGGCGCAGCCCTGGTGCCGCTGTCGCAGTCGGTCATGCTCGACTATTACACGCTCCAGGAACGCGCCAAGGCGATGTCGATCTGGGGCATGGGCGTGATGATGGGCCCCATCATGGGCCCCTCGCTCGGCGCCTGGCTGACCGAGACCTATTCCTGGCACTGGGTGTTCTTCGTCAATCTGCCGTTCGGCGCGATCACCGTGCTCGGGCTCTCCATCTTCATGGACGAGACCAAGCAGGATTCCAGCCTCAAATTCGACTGGTTCGGCTTCGCCGCGCTGGCGATCGGGATTGGCGCGCTCCAGCTTGCGCTCGACCGCGGCGAGCAGCTCGACTGGTTCGAGTCCGCCGAGATCCTGACCGAATTTGCCGTCTCCGCCGTCGCCTTTTACTATTTCTTCGCGCACTCCTTCACGACGTCGCGGCCGTTCATCCAATTCGCGCTGTTCAAAGACCGCAATTTCCTCACCGGCGTCATCTTCATGACGGTGATGGGGCTCGTGCTGTATTCTACCATGGCGCTCGCGTCGCCCTACTTACAAAACGTCATCGGCTATCCCATCATGACCGCCGGCGGCCTGCTCGCGAGCCGTGGCTTCGGCACCTTCTTCGCGATGATGATGGTCGGGCGCATCATGCGCTACATCGAGGCGCGCACGCTGATCATCTCCGGACTGACGCTGACGGCGGCGTCGCTGTTCCAGATGACCGGCTGGACCGACCAGACCCAGGTGCCGGAAATCGTGGTCGTCAGCGTGATCCAGGGGTTTGGCTTCGGCCTCGTCTTCGTTCCGCTTTCGACGGTCGCGTTCCTCACTCTGCCGAACCATCTGCGCACCGATGGCACCTCGATGCTGACGCTCTTCCGCAACGTCGCGAGCTCGGTCGGCATCTCGATCGTCATCGCCCAGCTGACCCAGGGCACGCGCAAGACCTATGCGATCCTGTCCGAGCACATCAACCCGTTCAATCACGCGCTCCAGATGCCTGATGTCAGCGGCATGATCAATCTGTCGACCGACGCCGGCCGCGCCATGGCCGACAGAATCGTTGGCCTCCAGGCGCAGATCATCGCCTTTGCGCGCGACTATCAGCTCGTGATGTTCTTCATCCTCTGCACCATCCCGCTTGCCTTCATGATCGGCTCGACCAAGGCCACACTGCGCAAGCAGACGGCAGCGCCGGAACATGCGGTGATGGAGTAGGTAACTGTCGTCCCGGCGAAGGCCGGGACCCATAGCCACAGGGCATAGTTTGGCGAAGACTGGCGGTGATCTTCGTTTGGGACGGACACTGCCTAAAACCGATAGACCTCGCGGTATGGGTCCCGGCCTTCGCCGGGACGACGCCTAATATGTTGCGCCGCCTATCCCAAAATCTCCTCGCAACCCAGATCCTCGACCGCCATCATCACCCGCTCCAGATTGTTCCACCAGATCAACGGCGGGATGTTGATGCTCCATTGCCAGACCGGTTTGGTGATGTGCCAGAGCACCGACGAGCGATAATCCTGGTCGAGCGCGCCGCGCGTGTAGCCGGTCACGCCGTGCGCGATCAGTGTCTCATGGTAGAGGTTGAGCAGGGGACGTTCGAGCGCCTGCCGGCGCTCCGGATACCATTGCATGGCCATCATGTAGGCGAGATCGCTGGTGGGAACATTGATGCCCCACAGGTCGAAATCGAAGATGCGCACGGTGTCGGCGACACCGGCGCGCGGCAGCAGGAAATTCCAGGTATGAGCATCGCCATGGGTGATGCTGACGTGGCGGCGCGAATGGTAACGCTGGGACAGCCGGGCCGACTGCTCGACGAGGCGGCGGTAGAGCAGGCGGCGCTCTTCGCTGAGGCGGTCGCCGAGCAGATCGGCGAAGCGGTCATAATGGCCGGCAAAGGTCTCCATGTGCGTCGCGCTGTCCTCTGCGCTCGCCCAGTCACCAACGGTCTCGCCGAGGCTGGCATGGTCCCACCAGGCCGCATGCAAGCGCGCCAGCGTAGTGACGATCGCCATCATCTGCTCGCGTGAGGGCGGCAGCGGCCATTGGCTCGCGATCTCATGACTGTCGGTGAGGTCCTCGAGCAGGAGATGCCAGGCCTGGCTTTCCTCGTCGAAATGCCCATCGAAGCAGCTCGGCACGAGCCCCCGCGGCATTTTTGGCGCGAGCTGGGTGTAGAAGGCGACCTCATGCCGGCCGGCATTCGCGAGCGTCTTCGCGAAGGCAGAATGCGCGGTCTTGAGGATCAGAGATTGCGGGGCGCCGGCAGACTCCCCGACATAGCGCAGGCCGAGGCGGACGATGTGCGACAGGATCGTGTCACGCTCATGCAGCACCTTCACTTCGCGGACGGCACCGGCGTCCAGCACGCCGGCCTTGCGCAGCGCGGCGGTAAGATAAGCCGGCTCGGCGACCGCCGGCAGTTGCGAATCTGTCATGAAAGCCACGATGCCCCCGTGCGGTGCCATACTGCACGATCAAAGCCGCGGGCACCAGCGGGCTGACCGGGCGCCAAGCTACGCCGCCGCGGTCGAGTCGCGCACTGTCCGGACCACCACCGTGCGCAGCGATTCGAGGTTCGCCGCCATGCCGGCGATCGCCTGCCTGACCTCCGTGGCGCGCTCGTTCACCGAGGCGGCGTCGCGGCTGACATTGCCGATCTTGGTCGAGACGTCCTTCGCCGCCGAGGCCGACTCGGAAACCGACCGCGCAATCTCCCTTGTTGCGGCATCCTGCTCTTCCATCGCCGCGGCGACTGAGGTCGCGACGCCATCGATCTCGACGATGTGGCCTCCCATCGTCTCGACGGCGTCGACCGCGGCCTGGGTGGAGGCCTGGATCTCGGCGATCAGGCGCGCGATTTCCTCGGTGGATTTAGCGGTCTGGTCGGACAATGATTTCACCTCGGCGGCGACCACCGCGAAACCGCGGCCTGCGTCGCCCGCGCGCGCCGCCTCGATCGTGGCATTGAGCGCCAGCAGATTGGTCTGGCCGGCGATGCCGCCGATGAGGTCGGAGACCTCTGCGATCTTCTTCACCGAGCCGGCCAGCGTCTGGATGGTTGAGCGCGCCTGCTCGCGGCCTGCGACCGCCGATTTGGTGACCGTGCTGGTGCGCGCGACCTGGGTGGCGATCTCCCGGATCGAGGCGCTCAGCTCCTCGGCCGCGGCTGAGACGGTCTGCGAGCTGCTCAGGGCCTGGGTGGACACCGAGGCCACGGCCTGCGACTCCGAGGACAGCGAGCGGGCGATCTCGGACAGGCTGGAGGCAGCTCGTTCCACACCCGCGGCCGCAGCACTCGCGGTGTCGACGGAGCGGCCGGTCTCGCGCTCGACGGTCTCAGCCATTTGATGCAGGGCGCCGCGCTTGGCAGACGCCGCCTCCTGCTCCTTCTGCAATTGCTCCTCACGCAGCCGGGAATTCTCGACGGCGGCCTGCTTGAACACGAGGAGTGCCCCTGCCATCGAACCGACCTCATCCTGACGGTGCGCGAAGGGGATGTCGGCGGCGAGATCGCCGGTCGCGAGCTTTTGCATCGCATCGGTCATGCGCACGATCGGACGCACCACGCCGAGGGCAACACCGAGCAGGCCCGCGGCAATGAAGGCCAGGACGGCGGCGGAGACGCCCAGCAGGATGTAGAGGATCGAGCTGTCGCGATCCGCGGCCAGCTTCTCCATATCGGCATTTTGCTTGTTGGCGCTCTCGACGATGCTGTCGATGACAGCGCGATGCGCGGTGTAGGCGTCCTTGAGCTGCGCGTAGGCGCGCTCGGCGGCGGCCGTGTCCTTGGCCTTGAGGGCCGGCAGGAGTTGATCGGACAGCAGCTTCCAGAATTTCTGCACTTCAGCGTCTGATTTCGACACCAGGGCGGTCTTCAGGTCGGCGGAGAGGCTCGAGGCGGTCCAGTACGCCTTACGCTCGTCGTAGTCCTTGCGGAGCTGGACCAGACGCTCACCATGAGCCGCCAGCTGATCCGGCTCGCGCATCGCCAGCGTCGCTTCGAGATAGGCCTCGATGACGTATTCCGGCGGCGGCAGGATATCCGCGATCAGATCGTTGCCGAGCTTGATGTCGGTGTAGAGCGGACCTCCGACCTTGAGCTCGCGCAGCGCATAGTAGCTGGTGGCAACCACGGCCGTGAAACCGACGGCCAGAACAATGCCGAACGCAATGATCGCGGAAGAAAGCGACAGACGTATTTTCATGGAACAATCCGGTAGCCCGCGTCGAATCAAATCGGACGTTAAGGGCTTGCGGTAAACACGGGATTGCTTCGCGCGGAAATTGTACTGAAACGACCCCGGCGAACTACGGGAAAATCGGCAACGCACTTCTCGTACAGCGCAGCGGTCGCGTGCGAAGACGGGAAAATAGCCCAAAGATAGTTTTGAGGACCGCCGCGTTGCAACATCAGGCCCGACCAGATGTGTGGCGTGCCGACATCATCGTTGCCGCACACGCCATCGCACCCATCCTCACACGTCGAAGAACACTGTCTCCTCGCCGCCCTGCAAATGCAGGTCGAGGCAATACACCGCCTTGCTAGCGTCGCGCGCTGCGATCAGCGTGGCGCGGCGATCGGCCGGTACCAGCGCCAGCACGGGATCGGCGGCGTTGCCGGCCTCGTCGCTGAAGTAGATGCGGGTGTAGAGGTGCCGCAGCATGCCGCGGCCGAACACCGCAAGGAGGAGATGGGGCGCCTGCGGCTTGCCGTCCGGATCCGGCACCACGCCCGGCTTGATAGTGTCGAAGGAATAGTTGCCGTCCTTGTCGGTGCCGCAACGGGCGAAGCCGCGGAAGCTGGCATTCGGCAGCGCGCGCTTGTCCTGCGGATCGGCGAAGCGGCCCTGCGCATCCGCTTGCCAGATCTCGAGCATGGCGTCCGGCACGACGGCGCCTTCGCCATCGAACACCCGGCCCTCGATGCGGACGCGATCGCCCGTGACGTCGGGCGTGAGCGTCGAGTTGGTGAAGGCGTCATTCCAGGCGTAGTCGCCGGTCGGTGTCAGGCCGTATTTGAAGAACGGACCGACGGTCTGCGATGGCGTGATCCCGTTGTCCTTTACGTTATCCTGCACGTTACTTGGTCTCCATGGGAGTGGCGTTCTTGCCGCGCAGCACGATGTCGAAGCGGTAGCACAGCGCCCATTCGGGCTTGGTATTCTCCAAGTCGAACGACGACACCATCCGCATCCGCGCGGCCTCGTCAGGCACCGAGTTGAAGATCGGATCGAACGGGAACAGTGGATCGCCCGGGAAATACATCTGCGTCACCAGCCGCGTGACGAAAGAGTGGCCGAACACCGAGAGATGGATGTGCGCCGGACGCCAGGCGTTGTGGTGATTGCCCCAGGGGTAGGCGCCGGGCTTAATGGTGACGAAGCGGTAGTAGCCGGAGGCATCGCTTTGCGTGCGGCCTGCGCCGGTAAAATTCGGATCGAGCGGCGCCGGATGCTGGTCACGGACATGGACGTAGCGACCGCAGGCGTTGGCCTGCCAGATCTCGACCAGCGAATTCGGCACGCCGCGGCCGTCCTCGTCGCGGACATGGCCGTGGACGATGATGCGCTCGCCGAGCGGCTCGCCTTTGTGCTGGGTGGTGAGGTCGTTGTCGCCGTCGCGCACGGTCTCGTGGCCGTAGACCGGGCCGGTCAGCTCCGACAGCGTATGGCGCATCGGGATCAAGGGCTTGTTCGGCGCGCGCTTGATCGAGCTCTTGTATTCGGGCGACAGCGGCAGCGGATGCGCCTTGTTGCTGTCGACGGGGTAGATGAATGTCATTGGCGAACTCCTCCCCGGCGATTTCGGTCCAGCCGGTCAACGCTTCCGCCGATCATTATAGAATATAACTAATCTAGGGAAGCGAGTTTAGCAGGCCTCCGGCGCCCAACGCTATTTGATTGGCGGCCGTGGCAGCACGGCCTCTCCGGCCTCGAGCCGGTAGGTATGGTCGAGCGAATACCAGGGCGTCGCGACGGCCGCCGCGCTCGGATGCGGCGAATCGTGGCGCACGAACTTGCCGATCAGCGCTTGTGTCACGCCGAACTGCACGTCGCTGTCGATATGCGGGTCCGCGGGGTCGTAGACCTGCGAGATCAGCACCTTGAATCCGGGCTTGAAGATCAGGGCGTGCAGATGCGCGGGACGATAGGGGTGCCGGCTCTGCGCCTTCAAGAGGCGCCCGACCACGCCGTTGGTCGGAATAGGATAGCCGATCATCATCACCGAGCGGAACGAGAAGCGTCCATCCTGGTCGGTCGTGAACTTGCCGCGCAGGTTCATGTCCGCCTGTTCGGGATCCTGGTTCTCATAGAGACCGACCGGCGAAGCGTGCCAGACATCGACCTCCGCGCCGGCGACCGGGCGGCCGTCCTTGTCCACAACGCGACCGCTGACGAACAGCGGTGCGCCCGGCGTTTCGGAGCGGACGATCGATCCGCCATTCTCCATCCGCGGCGAGTTCAGCCGCCAGAACGGTCCGAGCAGCGACTGATCCGTTTCCGTGTTGCCCTGATCGCCATTGTTGAGCAGGCACACCAGCGGGGAGACGCCGAGCGAGCCCGCCATCAGCACGACTTCATTATGCGTGTCGGTCGAAAGCCTGCCGAGTTCGGCCACGATCGCCGTGGCGTCGCGGAATTCCGCCTCGGTCAGGCGAACATCGCGGACGAAGGCATGCAGGTGCTTGACCAGGGAGACCATGATCTGGCGCAGCCGCGGATCGGAGGTCCGCTCCATCACCGCCAATGCCGCGGCCGTGACGTCCTGCTCGCGCTCGATGATCATGAACGATCCCTGAAGGCCCTCTCCCCGCAAGCGGGGAGAAGGAGAGAGCTTAATTCAGCTTCTCGATCGCGACCGCGACACCCTGGCCGACGCCGACGCACATGGTGGCCAGTGCGAGCTTGCCGCCGCGCTTTTCCATGCCGTGCACGGCGGTGAGCGCGAGACGGGCGCCGCTCATGCCGAGGGGATGGCCGAGCGCGATGGCGCCGCCATGCGGATTGACGAAATCGGCATCGTCGGCGACGCCGAGCTGGCGCATGCAGGCGATGCCCTGCGAGGCGAAGGCTTCGTTGAGCTCGATCAGGTCGAAATCGCTGATCTTCTTGCCGAGCCGCTCCATCAGCTTGCGGGTCGCAGGCACCGGGCCGATGCCCATGACGCGCGGCGGCACGCCGGCGGAGGCAAGGCCAAGGATGCGGGCGCGGGGCGTCAGGCCGTGCTTCTTCACGGCAGCCTCGGAGGCGAGGATCATCGCGGCGGCGCCGTCATTGACGCCGGAGGCGTTGCCGGCCGTCACCGTGCCGGGATTGCGCACGATCGGCTTCAGTTTGGTCAGGGCTTCGAGCGTGGTTTCGGGACGCGGATGCTCGTCCTTGTCGACCGTGATCGGACCGGCCTTGCCGCCGGGAATGGTGATCGGGATGATCTCTTCGGCGAAATAACCGGCTGCGATCGCCGCGCCCGCGCGCTGCTGCGAGCGGATCGCGAAGGCATCCTGGTCGGCGCGCGAGACCTGGAATTCCTCGGCGACATTCTCGCCGGTCTCCGGCATCGCATCGACGCCGTACTGCGCCTTCAGCAGCGGATTGATGAAGCGCCAGCCGATGGTGGTGTCGAAAATCTCGGCGGAGCGCGAGAAGGCTTCCTGCGCCTTGCCCATCACGAAGGGGGCGCGCGTCATGGACTCGACGCCGCCAGCGATCGCAAGCTCGATCTCGCCGGAGCGAATGGCGCGGCCAGCCGCACCGACCGCATCGAGGCCCGAGGCACAGAGGCGGTTCAAGGTCTGGCCGGGAACCGAATCCGGGAGGCCCGCCAGCAGCAGCGCCATGCGCGCGACGTTGCGGTTGTCCTCGCCGGCCTGGTTGGCGCAGCCGAAGAACACCTCGTCCACCTGCGCCCAATCGAGATTGGGGTGCTTCGCCATCAGCGCCTTGATCGGGGCAGCCGCGAGGTCATCGGCGCGCACCTTGGCGAGCGAGCCGCCGAAACGGCCGATCGGGGTCCGCACGGCATCGCAGATAAAGACGTCACGCATCGTTGTTCTCCCTCAATGCCGCGGTTCGGCCAAAATTCTTCAATGTCGGCGGAGTTTTAGGAGGGCGCCCGCGACAGGTCAATTGACGGTTTCGCGCGTGTTCCGAGGGGCGCGCACGCTCGCCACGCATGCCGCGGTGCGGACAACGTGGAAAACCCGCCGCTCCCGGCCAAACCGGTAGGACCATGGGTCGAAATTTTGTAGGTTGCGCCGCTCATGACCATGCAACAGCCCATCCCTATACCGCCCCCCGATGACGTGCCCGCGCCGCAGGCGGAAGCTGCCGCGCGCGTCACGCCGATGATGGAACAGTACCTTGAAATAAAGGCCGGGCATCCGGGCCTGCTGCTGTTCTACCGGATGGGCGATTTCTACGAGCTGTTCTTCGAGGACGCCGAGATCGCCTCGAAAACCCTCGGCATCGTCCTGACCAAGCGCGGCAAGCATCAGGGCGCAGATATCCCGATGTGCGGCGTGCCGGTCGAGCGCTCCGAGGATTATCTGCACCGCCTGATCACCGCCGGTCACCGGGTCGCGGTGTGCGAGCAGACCGAAGATCCGGCCGCCGCCAAAGCGCGCGGCAACAAGAGCGTGGTGCGGCGCGGCGTGGTGCGGCTGGTGACACCGGGCACGCTGACCGAGGACACGCTGCTTGATGCGCGCGCCAATAATTATCTGCTGGCGATTGCGCGGGCACGTTCGTCGGCCGGCGGCGACCGCTTTGGCCTCGCCTGGATCGACATCTCGACCGCCGAATTCATGGTGCTGGAATGCTCAGGCGGCGAGCTCGCCGCGACACTGGCGCGCATCAATCCGAACGAGGCGATCGTCACCGACGCGCTCTATAACGACAGCGAGCTCGGGCAGACCTTGCGCGAGCTGCCGGCGGTGACGCCGCTGACCCGCGACGTCTTCGACGGTGCCACCGCTGAAAAGCGCCTGTGCGATTATTTCGCGGTCGCAACCATGGACGGGCTCTCGCAGCTCTCGCGGCTTGAAGCCACGGCCGCTGCGGCCGCCGTCACCTATGTCGACCGCACCCAGGTCGGCAAGCATCCGCCGCTGTCGCCGCCCGCGCGCGAAGCCTCCGGTGCGACCATGGCAATCGATCCGGCCACGCGCGCCAATCTCGAACTGACGCGCACGCTCGCGGGTGAACGCCGCGGCTCGCTGCTCGACGCGATCGACTGCACGGTGACATCGGCAGGCTCGCGCCTGCTGGCGCAACGGCTCGCCGCGCCGCTGACGGATGCATCGGCAATCGCACGGCGGCTCGACGCTGTCAGCAGCTTCGTTGCGGATTCGGCCGCGCGCGAGGACATCCGCAGCATTTTGCGCGGGGCGCCCGACATGTCACGGGCGCTGGCCCGCCTCTCGGTCGGCCGTGGCGGGCCGCGCGACCTCGCCGGCCTCCGCGATGGCATCATGGCGGCCGACCAGGCGCTGGCGCGGCTTAGCGAGCTCGAGCAGCCGCCGCAGGAAATCGCTGCCGTCATGGCGGCCTTGCAGCGTCCGTCGCGCGAGCTCGCGGCGGAATTTGCCAGCGCCCTCGACGATCAACTGCCCCTGATCAAGCGCGACGGCGGCTTCGTTCGCCAGGGCTACGAGCCCGCGCTCGACGAAACCCGAAACCTGCGCGACGCCTCGCGGCTGGTGGTCGCCTCGATGCAGGCGCGTTACGCCGACAATACAGGCGTGAAGGGTCTAAAGATCCGGCATAACAACGTGCTCGGCTATTTCGTCGAGGTCACCGCGCAGCACGGCGACAAGCTGATGTCGCCGCCGCTGAATGCGACCTTCATCCATCGCCAGACGCTGGCGGGACAGGTGCGCTTCACCACCTCCGAGCTCGGCGAGATCGAGGCCAAGATCGCCAACGCCGGCGACCGCGCGCTCGGACTCGAGCTCGAGATTTTTGAGCGGCTCTCCGTGAAGGCGCTCGCGGTCAGCGACGATTTGCGCGCCGCCGCCCATGCCTTCGCGCTGCTCGACGTCGCAACGTCGCTCGCCAAGCTCGCAATCGATGAGAATTATGTGCGACCCGAAGTCGACGAATCCCTCGGCTTTGCCATCGAGGCCGGCCGCCATCCCGTGGTCGAGCAGGCCTTGAAGCGCAATGGCGAGCCGTTCATTGCCAATGCCTCCGATCTCTCACCGGCGCCGGGGCAAAAGTCCGGCCAGCTCTGGTTGATTACGGGTCCGAACATGGCCGGTAAATCGACCTTCCTGCGCCAGAACGCGCTGATTGCGCTGCTGGCGCAGATCGGCAGTTTCGTGCCGGCGGCGCGCGCGCGGATCGGCATCATCGATCGCCTGTTCTCGCGTGTCGGCGCCGCCGACGATCTCGCCCGCGGCCGCTCGACCTTCATGGTGGAGATGGTCGAGACCGCGGCGATCCTCAACCAGGCCGGCGAGCGTGCGCTCGTGATCCTGGATGAGATTGGCCGCGGCACCGCGACCTTCGACGGTCTCTCGATCGCCTGGGCCGCGATCGAGCACCTGCACGAGAGCAACCGCTGCCGCACGCTGTTCGCCACGCATTATCACGAGCTGACTGCCCTCTCCGCAAAACTGCCGCGGATGTTCAACGCGACCGTGCGGGTGAAGGAATGGCAGGGCAATGTCGTATTCCTGCACGAGGTGCTGCCGGGCTCCGCCGATCGCTCCTACGGCATCCAGGTCGCCAAGCTCGCAGGCCTGCCGCCGGCCGTGATCACGCGCGCCAAATCGGTGCTGGCCAAGCTTGAAGCGCAAGATCGCGGCCAGACGGCACGCGCGCTCGCCGACGATCTGCCACTGTTCGCCGTGCCCTCGCGCGCCGCCGCCGAAGCTGCCCCGCCGAGCGAAGCCGAACTGCTGATGGAAGCGGTCAAGGCGCTGCATCCCGACGAGATGTCGCCGCGCGAGGCACTAGATGCGCTTTATGCGTTGAAGGCCAAGCTGCCGAAGCAGTAGCGGTGCCGTAAGGTCGGCAAAGCGCAGCGTGCCCACCATGCAACGGCGAATTCGCGGAGAGATGGTGGGCACGGCGCGCAAAGAGCGCGCCTTTGCCCACCCTACAATTACGCTGTCGCCAGCCGTTTCCGCCGCCCGTTCCACCACAGCGTCAGATTCCACACGACGCAGGTCGCGAGTCCAAGGCTCAGCCCGATCGCCGAGCCGAAGTTCGCCGCACCGGCATGCAGCACGGCGATCGCCATCCCGAATCCGAGCAGACCCCAGGCGGAATTGGCCAGCACCGCGGCTGTCGGCGGACCGCCGATGCGCGGATGCAGGATCATCATCATGCTGGAGAACACGACTGGGTACAGCGCGATGATGCCGCTGATCCGGGGACCGACCCAGCCCGAGGTCGAGACCACGATGGCGACGAGAGTCGCAACCAGCGCAGCCCGCATCGGCACGTCGTACCAGCGCCGCGTCACCAGCGGCATCTTCACGTGGCGATAGCCCGCCAAGAGCGGAATGCAGATGCCGAACGCAATCAGGTTGGCGGCGAGCCCGGCGGTGAGCGTCCAGTCGAACTGCTTGATGATCGAGGCAAGCACGATCCAGACCGCGAATGCGCTCCCATAACTCACCAGCATGCTGTGCCGCTGCGCCAGCACGACATAGGTGAGGCACATGAAGATCGTCGCCGCATTGACCGGCAGGCTCGACAGCGCACCCTGCGCGATGAAGGCGGCGTCATGGTCGAACGCGAGGAAGACGTAGGACGGGCCGGCCGAGACCGGCAAGGTCGCGATCAGCGCGCCGATCACCGGCCCCGAGCGTTCCGTGATGATCGACGCCGTCACGACGAACGCCGCCGCGATCGCCATGCGCAAGAGAAGGAAGAGGATGAAGTGGAGGTCGAGGGACATTTTTTCTTTGTCGTCCCGGACAAGCGAAGCGCAAATCCGGGACCCATAACCACAGGCTTCGCTGTGTTGGACGGTGGTGGTTGCGACGAGCGCAAGCGCTCGCGCAGGGGTCCTGGCTTTCGCCAGGACGACACTGATGGCTACATCCGCTGCATCGACACCGAAACCTTCGGGCCGTTCTTGATGGTCTGATAGACCACGCAATAGCGCTCGGTGAGCTTCAGCAGCAGATCGAGCTTGTCCTGCGGTGCTGATGTGTCGACCTCGAAGCGCAGCCGGATCTCGGCGAAGCCGACCGGGGCTTCCTTGTCGACGCCGAGCGTGCCGCGAAAATCGAGATCGCCCTCGGCATAGACGTTGCCGGTCTTCAGCGGCACCTCGATCGCGGTCGCGACCGATTTCAGCGTGACGCCGGCGCAGGCGACAAGCGCCTCGAGCAGCATGTCGCCGGAGCAGAGCTCGAGGCCCGAACCGCCGGTGGCGGGATGGAGGCCAGCCATCGCGATGGCACGGCCGGTCTCGACCTTGCAGGCGATGCCTTCGCTGTCAGTCGAGCCCTTGGCCCTCAGCGTGATCATCGCGGTCTTGGGATCGGTCTTGTAGCGTTCCTTGATCGGGGCCTGCATCTGGCGCAGTTCTGCGGCGTCCATTTTTGTTCTCTCCCGGAAAAATCGCCTCTACGAAGTACTGGCTTGCGATGTACCGGCTCGGAGAGAAATTGTCACCACCACATGGCCTGACCGGGACCCTGGGTTGCGTCACGGTCGGGCACGCTGCGATCGAGCGAGCGGTCGAGTGACGTCAGCACGCTTCGCTTGAAATTCTCGAACAGCGGCGAATTGCGGTCGCGTGGCCGCCCCAGATTGATCTCGATCTGGTCGAACAGCCGCCCCGGCCGCGGTCGCATCACCAATACGCGATCAGCCAGCACCACGGCCTCGTCGACGTCATGTGTGACGAGAATGAGCGTCGGCCGCGTGTCGGCCCAGAGGTCGAGCAAATGATCCTGGAGATCCCTGCGGGTGAAGGCGTCAAGTGCCGAGAAGGGCTCGTCGAGCAGCAGCACCTCCGGCTGCGGCACCAGCGCGCGTGCGATCGCGACGCGCTGCGCCTGTCCGCCGGAGAGCTCGCGCGGCCAGGCCTGCGCCTTGTCGGCGAGACCGACGCGGGCGAGCGCACGCGCCACCTTTTCGCGCCGCTCTGCCGCGGGCACATCGGCAAGTCCAAAGCCGATATTGTCGGCGACGCTGAGCCAGGGCAGCAACCGCGGCTCCTGGAAGATGATGCCGATCTTGGCATGCGGAGAGGCGATCGCTTCGCCGTCGAGCGTCACCGCCCCAGAGCTGGCGCGATCGAGGCCGGCGATGGCGCGGAGCAGCGTGGACTTGCCGCAGCCGGAGCCGCCGATGATGGCGACGATCTCGCCTTGCCTGACATCGGCGGAGAAACGCGCCAACGCGTGCACACCGTTGGGATAGGTCTTGCTGACCCGGTCGAGCGCCAGCATCGCGTTACGCTCCCTTGGCGCGCCCGAAGGCGTCCTGCCAGCGCAAGAAGGGCGCGGCCCCGACCTCGATCAGCCAGTCGGTGAGCTTGCCGAGGATGGCGAAGATCACGATCGCGGCCAGGATCTGCGCGGGCTTGCCGAGCTGCTGGCCGTCGAGCAGGAGATAGCCAAGGCCTTCAGACGCGCCGATCAATTCGGCCGCGACCACGAACATCCACCCCAGACCGAGGCCGACGCGCAAGGAGACGACATAGGCCGGCAGCACCGCGGGCAGCAGGATGCGGCGGATCATCGCCGGGCCGGAGAGACGGAAGGTGCGGCCGACCTCGACGATCTTGCGATCGACGGAAAGGATCGCGCCCATCACGCCGAGATAGACCGGGAAGAATACGCCGACCGCGATCAGCGCGATCTTCGAGGTCTCGAAGATGCCGAGCCACAAGATGAACAGCGGCACCCAGGCCAGCGACGGGATCGCGCGCAGCGCCTGCACGGTCGGATCGAGCAGCCGGCGCGCCAGCGACCAATAGCCGGAGATGGCGCCGAGCAGCGTGCCCGCGACCACACCGAACGCGAAGCCAAGACCGACGCGCCACAGCGTCGCGCCGATGTGGTGGATCAGCTCGCCGGATCTGGCGAGGTCCATGATGGTGGCAAAGACACGCGAGGGCGGCGGCACCAGCCGGCCGTTGGACCAGCCGGACCAAACCACGAGCTCCCAGCCGAGCGCGAGGATCAGCGGCAACAGCAGTCCCAGCACCGGCCGCGCATAGCGCGCGACGCGCGAGGGCGCCGCGGCGCTTTCGGCCGGTTCCGAAGACTTTTGCAGCACTGGCGCGTCGGAGATCATGGCCGGTAGGAAGCGCGTCTTCTGCGAGATTGCAACACTACTCTTGCCACGCCCTCAGCCCGTCGTCCCGGCGAAGGCCGGGACCCATAACCACAGGGAGATGTGGTTACGGGGACTTGGAGTGACCGTCTTTGCGCCAAACTACGCCCTGGGATTATGGGTCCCGGCCTTCGCCGGGACGACACCTGAATTTGCCGCGCGCGCTTGCCAACCTCAATTCGTCGGCAGCGGGACCTGGTCGTCGATCAACGCATCCACCGTCGCCTTCACGTCGACCTTGGCGTCGACGACGCCGGCCTGCTGCAAGGCAAGACCCGCGGCGAGGATCGACTCGCGCTGCGGCGCACCGATGCGGCTGTGGGTGAGCTCGGTGCGCTCCTTGAGCTGCTTGTCGACGACGGCGTCGGGCAGCTTGGTCACGGCGATGAAGGTCTTCTTCAGGTCATCGTAATTCGCCAGCGAATATCTGCGCGCCTCTTCATAGACCGCGAGCACGCGGCGGACGATGTCCGGATTGTCCTTTAGGAACTGCTCGCGCACATTGAGGATGCCCCAGGTGTTGGCATCGGCCTTGCGATAGAACAGTTTTGCGCCCTCCTCGACTTCGGCCTGCGCCATCATCGGATCGAGGCCGGCCCAGGCATCGACGTCACCGCGGATCAGCGCGGTCTTGCCGTCGGCGTGCTGGAGCAGCACCGGTGTGATGTCTTTTTCAGTGAGGCCTGCACCTAGCAGCGCGCGCACCAGGAAGATGTGCGGATCGGTGCCGCGCGTCACCGCGACGCGCTTGCCCTTGAGGTCGGCGACGGTCGCGATCTTGGAATCCTTGCCCGTGACCAGCGCTGTCCATTCGGGACGCGAATAGACATAGATCGACTTGATCGGGTTGCCGTTGATGCGGGCGACCAGCGCCGCCGAGCCCGCGGTCGAGCCGAAATCGATCGAGCCGGCGTTGAGGAATTCGAGCGCCTTGTTGGAGCCGGCCGACTGCACCCAGGTGATGGTGATGCCGTCCTTGGCGAACTCCTTCTCCAGAAGTCCCTTCTGCTTCAGCACCAGCGACACCGGATTGTAGGTCGCCCAGTCGATGCGGATTTCCTTGAGCGGATCCGCCGCCCTTGCAGCGGGGGTTACGGCGAGCGCCACCGCCCCCGCCAGCAGAATGCGTCTTGAAATCCTGGTCATGCCCGGCCTCCTCCGAATTTCATTGTTTTTCAATGAGTTATATCTAGAGGTCAACGAGAAAATCCCACCCTTGAATGCGGGCCAGCCGAGAACAACTTTGCCCAAAGCCAGCCATTTCCAGCATGGAACGACTATTGCCAGAGAATGGCGGGTGACAGCGCCTGTCACCTCTTATATCCGGTGAGACATGGACAGCGTCACGACTGAGCCCAAGCCAGAGGTGGACGATCGCTTCGACACCGCGCGGATCACCGCCGCGGTCGACGCGCTTGCCGAAAAGCATCAGGGACGAGAGGACACGTTCCGCACTGCGACCGCACAACTGCTCAAGGCCGAACTGATGGCGGCGCGCGCGGCTGCGCAAGCGATCCTGCTGAAAGACCGTCACGGCCGGCGCTGCGCCGAGCGGCTGTGTCATGTTCAGGACGAGATCATCCGCATCCTGTATTCGGCCGCGACCCGCCATCTCTACCGCTCGCCGATCCCGAGCGGCGCCGAGCGCATGGCGGTGGTCGCGACCGGCGGCTATGGCCGCGGCCTGATGGCGCCGGAATCCGACATCGATCTGCTCTTCATCCTGCCCTACAAACAGACCGCGTGGGGCGAGCAGGTCGCGGAAGCGATCCTCTATTGTCTCTGGGACATGGGGCTGAAGGTCGGTCACGCCACGCGCTCGGTCGATGAGTCGATCCGCCAGGCGCGCGGCGACATGACCATCCGCACCGCGATCCTGGAGACGCGCTTCCTCACCGGCGACCAGCCGCTCTATGATGAACTGGTCGCGCGCTTCGACAAGGAAGTGGTGCAAGGCACGGCGTCCGAATTCGTCACCGCAAAGCTCGCCGAGCGCGAGGAGCGGCATCGCCGCGGCGGCCAGTCGCGTTATCTGGTCGAGCCCAACGTCAAGGACGGCAAGGGGGCCTTGCGCGACCTGCACACGCTGTTCTGGATCGCGAAATACGTCTACCGCGTCCGCGACACCGACGAGCTGGTCGAGCACGGCGTGTTCGATGCGCAGGAATACCGCACCTTCCGCCGCTGCGCCGATTTCCTCTGGTCGGTGCGCTGCAACCTGCACTTCTATTCCGGACGACCCGAAGAGCGCCTGTCCTTCGATCTCCAGCGCGAGATCGCGGTCCGGCTCGGCTACACCTCGCATCCCGGCATGCAGGACGTCGAGCGCTTCATGAAGCACTATTTCCTGGTCGCCAAGGAAGTCGGCAACCTCACCGCCATTCTCTGCGCCAAGCTCGAGGACCAGCAGGCCAAGCCCGCACCCGTGCTGAGCCGGATGATGGCACGCCTACGGCCGACCCAGGTGAAGCGGCGCGTGCCTGACAGCGACGACTTCATTGTCGACAACAACCGCATCAACGTCGCCGCGCCCGACGTGTTCAAGCACGACCCGGTCAACCTGATCCGCATCTTCCGGCTGGCGCAGAAGAACAACCTCGCCTTCCACCCGGATGCGATGCGCGACGTGACGCGCTCGCTCGGCCTGATCAATGCGAGCTTGCGCGAGAACCCCGAGGCCAACCGGCTGTTCATGGAGATCCTGACCTCCGACAACGCCGAGATCGTGCTGCGGCGGATGAACGAGACCGGCGTGCTCGGCCATTTCATCCGCGCCTTCGGCAAGATCGTCTCGATGATGCAGTTCAACATGTATCATCACTACACCGTCGACGAGCACCTGATCCGCTGCGTCGGCTTCTTGCAAGACATCGAGCGCGGCGGCCTCGAGGAGTTCACGCTCGCCAGCGACCTGATGCGCAAGATCAGGCCCGAGCATCGCTCGGTGATCTATATCGTGACGCTGCTGCACGACATCGCCAAGGGAAGGCCCGAGGATCACTCAATCGCCGGCGCCAAGGTCGCGCGCCGGCTCTGCCCGCGGCTCGGCTTCAGCGCGGCCGACACCGAGCTCGTGGCCTGGCTGATCGAGGAACATCTGACGATGTCCACGGTCGCGCAGTCGCGCGACCTGTCCGATCGCAAGACCATCGAGAATTTCGCCGCCGTGGTGCAGTCGGTCGAGCAGATGAAGCTGCTGACGATCCTCACCACCGCCGACATCCGCGGCGTCGGCCCAGGCGTGTGGAACGGCTGGAAGGCGCAGCTCTTGCGTTCCCTGTATTACGAGACCGAGCCGGTTCTGACCGGCGGTTTCTCGGAAGTCGACCGCGGAAAACGCCTCGTGGCCGCGCACGCCGAATTCCGCATGGCCTTCGCCGAATGGCCGAGCGACGAGCTCGACGCCTATATCGGCCGGCACTATCCGGCCTATTGGCTCAAGGTCGAGCTACCGCGCAAGATCCGCCATGCCCGCTTCGTCCGCTCCAGCGAGCAGGCCGGCCACAAGCTCGCGATCAATGTCGGCTTCGACGAGGTCCGCGGCGTCACCGAATTAACGATCTTCGCGGCCGACCATCCCTGGCTGCTCTCGATCATCGCCGGCGCCTGCGCCTCGGCCGGCGCCAACATCGTCGACGCCCAGATCTACACCACGACCGACGGCCGCGCGCTCGATACGATCTCGATCTCCCGGGAATACGACCGCGACGAAGACGAGGGCCGGCGCGCCACCCGGATCGGCGAGATGATCGAGGACGTGCTGGAAGGCAAGCTGCGCCTGCCCGAAGTGGTGGCGCGACGCACCGTGCGCAGTAAGGCGCGGCCTTTCACCATCGAGCCGGAAGTGACCATCAACAATCAATGGTCCGACCGCTACACCGTGATCGAAATGTCGGGCCTTGACCGTCCCGGCCTGCTTTACGAGCTGACCACCGCGATCTCGAAGCTCAACCTCAACATCGCCTCGGCCCATGTCGCGACCTTCGGCGAGCGCGCCCGCGACGTGTTCTACGTCACCGATCTCCTCGGCGCGCAGATCAACGCGCCGACCCGCCAGTCCGCGATCAAGAGCGCGCTGACCCACGTGATGGCGGGTGAGAAGGCGGTTCAGCCGGCGGCGTGAGGGGAAACCTAAACCTCCACCCCCTCATGCCGCAGCAGCCAGCGTTTGCGCTCCAGGCCGCCGCCATATTTTACCAGCGAACCATTTGCACCGATCAGGCGGTGACAGGGCAGCACCACGCTGATTGGATTGGAGCCGTTGGCGTGGCCGACGGCGCGAATGGCTCTGGGCATGTCGATCTTTGCAGCGAGCGTGCTATAGCTGAGCGTCGTGCCGACAGGGATTTGCGCAAGCGCGGTCCAGACCTTTTGCTGGAACGATGTGCCGGCGATTCGCCATGCGATCGATGAGAGCTGCGCAAGGTCGCCTGCGAAGTAATCCGACAACGCGACCTTCATTGCAGCCGGCGCGGCCTGCTCCCGCAGGTCCACCGCGCCGTAATGCAGGCGCAGCAGCTCGCGCATGCGGTGTTCGTAGTCCTCCCAATCGAGCGCGCGCAGTGCGCCCTCGGCATCGGTGACGAGCAATGCGATCCCGATCGGCGTGGTCAGCCGATCAAGGCCAAAGCTCTCTGATGGACGCGCTGATCGACCGGCCATTGCGACACCATTGCGTTGAAACACACGTCGCACATGCCATGCCGGCCATGCTACCGTCCACCCGAAAGCTGACGCTTTTGGGGGGAGCTCAACTTGACTCTGATCGCCAATGTCCTGGTGGCGCTGGTCGCCGCACTGCACGCCTACTTTCTGATCCTGGAGATGTTTCTCTGGGACAAGCCGCTGGGCTTGAAGACATTCCACAACACGCCGGAGAAGGCCGAGATCACGAAGGTGCTGGCCGCCAATCAGGGGCTCTATAACGGCTTCCTCACCGCCGGCCTGATCTGGGGCCTCGTTCACGGCAACCCGGCCTTCGCGTTCCAGATCAAGGCGTTCTTCCTGATCTGCGTGATCGTGGCCGGCGCCTATGGTGCGGCAACGGTCAGCACACGCATCCTGATCGTGCAGGCGCTGCCGGCGGCGATCGCGCTGGTCGCGCTGATCTTAGCCTAAGACTCTTGGCCTGAGACGCTTCGGCGCAGCGCCACGATCCTTGCGCCGCGCCGGACCTTCCTCCACAATCTTCGGCAGCGATGGCGACCGTTGCAATCAACGGAACAAGACCATCGGTCGAAAATTCCGTCAGGAGGAACATTCCAACATGAACAATCGCAGAGCCTTCCTAGCTGCCACGACGGCGCTCGCCTTCGCGTTCTCCGCAGGCCAAGCCCTTGCACAGAAGAAATACGACACCGGCGCGAGCGACACCGAGATCAAGTTCGGCCAGACAGTGCCGTTCTCCGGCCCCTATTCCGCCTATGCCAATATCGGCAAGTCGGAGCTCGCCTACTTCGCCATGATCAACGACAAGGGCGGCATCAACGGCCGCAAACTCAACCTGATCCAGTATGACGACGCGTATTCTCCGCCCAAGACGGTCGAGCAGGTGCGCAAGCTCGTCGAAAGCGATGAGGTGCTGTTCACCTTCCAGGTGATCGGGACGGCCGCCAACGCCGCTGTGCAGAAATATCTCAACAGCAAGAAGGTGCCGCAGATGCTTGCCTCGACCGGCGCCTCGCGCTTCACCGATCCGCAAGGCTATCCGTGGACGATGGCCTTCAACCCGAATTATCAGTCCGAGGCCCGCATCTACGCAAAGTACATTCTGGCCAATCACCCCAACGCCAAGATCGGTATCCTCTATCAGAACGATGACATGGGCCGCGACTACGTCGCGGGCCTCAAGAGCGGGCTCGGGGAGAAGGCGAGCATGATCGTCGGCGAAGTGCCCTATGAGGTCACCGACCCGACCGTCGACTCGCAGATCGTGAAGCTGAAATCGCTGGGCACCGACCTGCTGTTCGATGCCTCGACACCGAAATTCGGGGCGCAGGCCATCAAAAAGCTCGCCGACCTCGGATGGAAGCCGGTTCACATCCTCGACATCAATGCGAGCCCGATGTCGGCGACACTGAAGCCTGCCGGCCTCGATATTTCCAAGGACATCATCTCGACGGCCTACGGCAAGGATCCGGGCGACCCGCAGTGGAAGGACGATGCCGGCATGAAGGCCTATTTCGCCTTCATGGACAAATATTTCCCGGAAGGCGACAAGCTCAACACCATCAACACCTATGGCTACTCGGTGGCTGAGCTCATGACGCAGATCCTGCGCCAATGCGGCGATGATCTCACCCGCGAGAATCTCATGAAGCAGGCCGCCAATGTGAAGGACTTCGTGCCGAGCCTGGCGCTGCCTGGCATCAAGGTCAACACGAGCCCGAGCGACTTCCGCGTCAACAAGCAGATGCAGTTGATGAAGTTCAACGGCGAGCGCTGGGAGCTGTTCGGCCCGATCATCGAGGATACGGGTCCGGCGGGTTAGCGGCACCTCGTAGGGTGGGCAAGGGCGCGCAAGCGCCGTGCCCACCCTACGAATTCACCGACTTACTTCGGTATCTCCCCGAAATTCTTCCCGGCCGGCAGCATCGCATGCCTGATCAGCCGCGAATCTTCCACCGCTGCCTGGCGATGCTTCACTGCTTCGCGGTAGACGGGGTCGCGGATCATCTCGACGAAGGCGGCGACGCTTGGGTATTCGGCGATAAAGCAGTGGTCCCAACGCTCAGTCTCGGGACCGATCAGCATCAGCTCGAATTTGCCCTGCCAGACGATGCGCCCGCCGAGGCGTTCGAACACCGGGCCGCTGTCGCGACCATAGGCCGCATAGGCTTCCGCGCCGGACGCTTTCCGGCCGTCCGGATAGGCGGCGTCTTTGCGAAGCCGCACCAGATTGAGCATGTGGATCGGGCCCGGGCGGTCGTTCTCCCGGAATTGCGCGAAGATCTCCTTGGTCGGATCGATATGGCCCATGCGGGTTCCCTCTTCTTCTGTGCCGGCGATCCTAGCTCCGGCGTCAGACGAGCGGAACTGCGGCGGGCGAATGCCGCACCTCCTAATCACGCGTTAAGCTCTGGGTAACCGGGCCTTAAACAGCCACCGCTAGCGTGCGGCGGGGCGGGGTGACCGGGCGTTTGCGTATGGGGTCGGGAAAGAAAAAGGGTGGGCGGAAGGAGCCGCTGTTCGGCTTGCCCGCGGCGCTCGCCGATCTGCGCCTGACGGTGGCGGACCGCATTCCCGGCGGCGACGACAAGCCAAAGAAATCCGCGAAATCATCCCCCAAGCGTCAAAGCGAGGATTCCGGCGACGAGCCGCCGCGCGAGCGGAAGGCGCCGGCCAGCCGCAGCGGCGCCAAGCGCCGATCGAAGTCGCGCATCAGCGCCGGTCTCGGCCGCCTCGTCTATTGGGGCGCGGTGCTGAGCCTGTGGGGCGTGATCGCCGTGATCGGGGTCGTGATCTATGTCGGCGCCCATCTGCCGCCTATCCAGTCGCTGGAAATTCCCAAACGGCCGCCGACCATCCAGATCGTCGGCATGGACGGCAGCGTGCTGGCGCAGCGCGGCGAGATGGCCGGCGCCAACGTCTCGCTGAAGGATCTGCCGCCCTATCTGCCCAAAGCGTTCATCGCCATCGAGGACCGCCGCTTCTATTCGCATTTCGGTATCGACCCGGTCGGCATTTTGCGCGCCGCGGTGACGAATGTGCTTCATCGCGGCGTGTCGCAGGGCGGCTCGACGTTGACGCAGCAGCTCGCGAAAAACCTGTTCCTGACCCAGGAGCGCACCATGCAGCGCAAGCTGCAGGAGGCGGAGCTCGCGATCTGGCTGGAGCGCAAGCATTCCAAGAACGAGATCCTGGAGCTCTATCTCAACCGCGTCTATTTCGGCTCCGGCGCCTATGGCGTCGAGGCCGCGGCGCAACGCTATTTCGGCAAGTCGGCGAAGAACGTCACCATCGCCGAAGCCGCGATGCTGGCGGGCCTCGTCAAGTCGCCGTCGCGGCTGGCGCCGAACCGCAACCCTGAAGGTGCGGAAGCACGCGCCCAGATCGTGCTCACGGCGATGGCGGACGCAAAGTTCATCACCGATGCACAGGCGCAGGCCTCGATCGGCCATCCCTCCTACAATGTGAAGCCGGTCGGCGCCGGCACCGTCAATTACGTCGCCGACTGGATCGGCGAGGTGCTGGACGACCTCGTCGGCCAGATCGACCAGAGCATCACGGTCGAGACCACGATCGATCCAAAGCTCCAGAGCGTGGCGGAAGCCGCCATCATCGACGAGCTCGCGGCCAAGAGCGTCAAGTTCAATGTCAGCCAGGGCGCGCTGGTGGCGATGACGCCTGATGGCGCCGTGCGCGCCATGGTGGGGGGACGAAACTATTCCGAGAGCCAGTACAACCGCGCAGTGACCGCCAAGCGCCAGCCGGGCTCCTCGTTCAAGCCGTTCGTGTACCTCACCGCGCTCGAGCTGGGGCTGACGCCCGACACTGTGCGCCAGGACGCACCGATCGAGGTCAAGGGCTGGAAGCCCGAGAACTACACCCACGAATACTTTGGCTCGGTGACGCTGACGCAGGCGCTGGCGATGTCGCTCAACACGGTCGCCATTCGCCTCGGCCTCGAGGTCGGGCCGAAGAACGTGGTGCGCACCGCGCACCGGCTCGGCATTTCCTCGAAACTCGAACCCAACGCCTCGATTGCGCTCGGCACGTCTGAAGTGTCCGTGGTCGAGATGGTCGGTGCCTATGCGCCGTTCGCCAATGGCGGCTTCGTAGCGACGCCGCATGTGGTGACGCGGATCAAGACCCTCGACGGCAAGCTGCTCTATATGCGCCAGGCGGACGAGCACAACCAGGTGATCGAGCCGCGCTATGTGGCGATGATGAACACGATGATGCGGGAGACGCTGATCTCCGGCACGGCGAAGAAGGCTGAGATCCCGGGCTGGCCGGCAGCCGGCAAGACCGGCACCAGCCAGGATTATCGCGACGCCTGGTTCATCGGTTACACAGCGAACCTCGTCACCGGCGTCTGGCTCGGCAATGACGACAACTCACCGACCAAGAAGGCGACCGGCGGCGGCCTGCCGGTGGAAGTCTGGTCGCGCTTCATGAAGACAGCGCACGAGGGCGTGCCGGTGGCAGCCTTGCCGAACGCGCAAGCCGGTTGGGGCCTGTCGAACCTCGCGCAGGCGGCATCGCAGGTGTCGCCGCCGACAGCGGCCGCGCCCGGACCGGCGCCTGCTCAGCCTTCCTACAATGGCGGCTATCGCTCGCCGCCACCCACGCGCGCCAATGTGCGGCCGGAGGCAGCGGCGGGACTTGATGGCTGGCTGATGGACCGGCTGTTTGGCGGGAACAGGTAGGTTCGGCGTGAGGTCCTCATGACCTCACAACAAAAATGTCGAAAACAACCCCATGCACAGTAGACGGTGCGTTCCGGCGCGAGGCTGGGTGGATTACACGAGGTCATTGATAGGTCGGGTAAATCAGAAGCCGTAGCGCAAAGCGCTGACGTTGCCTCGCTCTCCGCCGTCATTGCCCGCGAAAGCGGGCAATCCAGTACGCCGCGGCTTCTCGGCTTAACAACAACGGCCTCTGGAATACTGGATCGCCCGCTTTCGCGGGCGATGACAGCGAAGCCCTAATCCTCGACCCCGTACCGGTGCAGATCATTGCCGTACGTATCGAGCCATTTCTTGGCGCGCTCCATCGACGGGCAGACTTTTCCGCAGACGCGCCAGAACCGCGCCGAGTGGTTCATCTCGACCAGATGGGCGACTTCGTGGGCGGCGAGATAGTCGAGCACGTAGGGCGGCGCGAGGATCAGGCGCCAAGAGAACGACAGCGAGCCCGCCGAGGTGCAGGAGCCCCAACGGCTGGACTGATCGCGGATCGACAGCCGCTTGACCCTGACACCGAGCTCGACGGCATAGGCCTCCGCCGAGCGCTGAAGATCACTGCGGGCCTCGCGCTTGAGGAAGTCATGGACGCGGCGGTCGGCATGTTCAACGCCACCTGCGACGCAGATAATGCGCTCGCCGCTGTCACGCACCTCCGTCCACACCGTGCCGCGCGTCCCCGCGCGATGAACAATGCGATGAGGAACGCCGCGCAGCGGTATTACTGTGCCAGGTTGGAACGGCGCAGCCTTCGGCAAACGACCAAGACGAGCCGCGATCCACGCGCCATGACGCTGCGCGAAGTCCTTTGCTTCGGCGAGCGTGCCGCGCGGCGGCATGGTGAGGATGGCTTCGCGGTCGCTCGGATGAATTCGGAGCGTATAACGGCGCGCGCGGCGATGGCGGCGCAGCCTTATCGCGAAAAATTGCGACCCATGGGTGATCACAAGGGTCTTTGGTTCGTGGGGCCGACGATAGAGGAGCGCGCGAGTGGCCATGTCTGTCAGTCCGGGGAGCAAGAGTTCGCCCGGATTCTGCCATAACCGCCGCCACGGAAAGCGCTCGGCGCAAAAACAAATCATTTGCCCAATATACAGGGGTCTGGCGGCCGGGAGACCCTACAGACTGGGGTTGGAACCCGGTTTTTTCGTCCCCGCTGGACGCATGCGGCACCCTCAAGGGATGAGGACGGACTCACTCCTATAAAGCTACCTAAATACCTCGAATCTAGGCGAAGCCCGACCCCGTCGGAGCCTCCGACGGGACCAGAATTTACAGCGGGAAAGCCGAAAAACGCGCTTATTCGGCCGCAAGCGCCTGAGTTACGTTCGGATTCGCAGCCGAGACCATGAAATCATGAATCCGCGGCACGATTTCCGACTTGAAACGCGAGCCGTTGAACACGCCGTAATGTCCGACGCCCTTCTGGACGTAATGAACGCGGCGATGATCCGGAATCGAGCTGCACAATCCGTGCGTTGCTTCGGTCTGACCGATGCCGGAGATGTCGTCGTTCTCACCTTCGACCGTCATCAACGCGACGCGCGTGACCTTGGAGGGATCGACGCGAGTTCCACGATGGCTCATCTCGCCCTTCGGCAGCGAGTGCTTCACGAACACGGTGTCGACCGTCTGTAGATAATATTCGGCGGAGAGATCCATCACCGCGAGATATTCGTCATAGAAGTCGCGATGCTTGTCGACGAGGTCGCCGTCGCCCTTCACCAGATTGGCGAAGAGCTGCTTGTGGGCATCCATGTGCCGGTCAAGATTCATGCTGATGAAGCCGTTGAGCTGCAAGAAGCCCGGATAGACGTCGCGCATCATGCCCGGATGCGGGAACGGCACCTTGGTGATGACGTTGTTGCGGAACCAGTCGATGCCGCGCTCCTGGGCGAGGTTGTTCACCGCAGTCGGATTGCGGCGCGTGTCGATCGGGCCGCCCATCAGCGTCATCGAGGTCGGCACGAACGGATCGCGCCGCGCTTCCATGATCGAGACGGCGGCGACGACGGGAACCGAGGGCTGGCACACCGCGATCACATGGGTGTTGCCACCAAGCACGTGCAACATCTCGATGACGTAATCGATGTAATCATCGAGATCGAAACGGCCTTCGCTGAGCGGCACCATGCGCGCATCGGCCCAATCGGTGATGTAGACCTCATGCGCCGGAAGAAAGGCTTCGACCGTGCCACGCAGCAGCGTCGCGTAGTGGCCGGACATTGGCGCGACGATCAGCACACGCGGCTGCGGGCTGCGCAGCGGACGGGTGAACTTGCGATCGAAGTAGAGCAGCTTGCAGAACGGCTTTTCCCAGACCGGACGGACCTCGATCGGCACGCGGATGCCGTTGACCTCGGTGTCGTTGAGACCCCATTCCGGCTTGCCGTAGCGGCGCGTGGTGCGCTCGAACAATTCGCAGGCCGCAGCGACCGACTTGCCGACCTCGGTGCGCGCCCAGGGATTCAGCGGATTCTGAAACAGCAACTTGGTCGCGTCGGTGACGGCACGCGCTGGATTGAGAGAGGCCTGCGCCATCTCGTACATCCAGTACATCGGCGTGGTCAGGACCGGACTGCCTTCACTCGCCAGAGGCGGTGCGCCGCCAAACTCACCAATAGGCATACTCAAATCCCTCTTCGCATCGCAGCATACTGCCGAATGCGTAATATTGCGTCAATGCATGGTTCCGTACATCTACGTAGCGAAGACGGTTAAACCAGCCTAAATCCACGGGAAAGTGAAGTTATTCGCCGCCCGCGAGCAGAGAGCCGTTCTTTTTGGCGCTGCGCAAAAGGGCAAGGAATGCCCAAAAAGAAGCAACCAGAAGCACGACATTGATGGCTAACGCACTGAGCATCAGATCGGTTCTGAAGGTTTGCTCGATCAAAAGGGCCCGCATGCCCTCGAACACGTAAGTCGGCGGCAGCGACCAGGCGACATATTGCAGCCAGCCCGGCAAGACGCTGACCGGATAGTAGATGCAGGCGAGCGGCATGATCGCGAACATCAAGGTCCAGACGATGCTCTCGGCGCCCAGCCCGTTCCGCAACACCAGACCCGACACGAAGATGCCGACCGACCAGCTCGTGAAGATCAGATTGCAGAAGAAGGCGATCAACGGCAGGCCGAGGCTGTAGACGTTGAAGTGAAAAAAGATCAGCGCGAGCAGCGTCATCGGGATGACGCCGATCGCGAGCCGGATCAGGCTCATGACCATGAGCGACAGCAGAAACTCGATCGGCTTCAACGGGCTCATCATGAGATTGCCGAGATTGCGCGCCCACATCTCTTCCAGGAACGAGATGGAGAAGCCGAGCTGCCCGCGAAACAGGATGTCCCAGAGGATGACGGCCCCGATCAGTGTGCCGCCGGCGCGCGCGAAGAAGCTGGCGTTCTGCGCGATGTAATACTGGATGAAGCCCCAGGTGATGACCTGGAGCGCCGGCCAGTACAGCAGCTCGAGCAGCCGCGGCCAGGACGACATCAAGAGATACCAGTAGCGCAGGATCATCGCGCCGATGCGCTGCACGGAGATGCCGCGGTGAAGGGAGATATCGGTCATAACCGCACCGCGTAGCTCGGATGGATCCGGTAGCCCGGATGGAGCGAAGCGTAATCCGGGAATCGTGCCACGAGCGACGAAGGCCCCGGATTTCGCTGCGCTCCATCCGGGCTACGGCTACGGCCGAAACATTGGGGCTCGCTCATCGCGCCGCCTCCTGAACACCGTTCACCCGGCCGCGCGCGACGTCGAGAAACACTTCCTCCAGCGTGGTGCGGTTGTAGCGGACCAAAATGGCCTCGGGCGTGTCGTCGTCCTCGACGCGGCCACGCTTCATGATGATGACGCGGTCGCAGAGCCGCTCGACCTCGAGCATGTTGTGCGACGCCAGCAGGATGGTGGCGTTGTGCGCCCTGCGGTAACGCTCCAGATGCGCCCGCACCCAATCGGCCGTATCAGGGTCGAGCGAGGCGGTCGGCTCGTCCAGCAGCAACAGCTCGGGCTGGTTGATCAGCGCCTTCGCCAGCGCGACGCGGGTCTTCTGCCCGGCGGAGAGCTTGCCATTGGCGCGGTCGATGAATTCGGTGAGATCGAGATCGTCGGCCAGCTCTGCGATGCGGTCGGTGAGATTCTTCACCGCATAGAGCTTGCCGAAGATGGTGAGGTTCTGTCGCACCGTGAGCCGCATCGGCATGTCGACATAGGGGCTCTCGAAATTCATCCGCCCCAGTACCGCGGCGCTCTCCTCCGGCATCCGATGCCCGAGCACCCGCACACGGCCGGAGGTCGCCAGCACCAGGCCCATGATCATCGCGATGGTGGTGGTCTTGCCGGCGCCGTTGCCGCCGAGGAGGCCGGTGATGCTGCCGCGGGGAAGCGAGAAAGAGATGCCGTCCACCGCGCGGGTCTGCTTGTAGAGCTTGACGAGGCGATCGACCTCTATTGCCGCAGACGAAGTGCCATCCGCGACAGTCGGCCGACTTGAAGCATTGTCGTTCTCAGTCATGCTAGAGGCGTTCTTCCGCCATTGCGCCGTCGAGTGCAAGACCTGAAGTAATAGGACCTGAAGTAACACGGGTTGATGTAAGAGGCCTGCAAGCAGGCCGAACGTGTGCGCCAGCGTGTTGTGATCGGGCGCACGCACCGCTAGATTGGCTGAGATGACCGAGACTGCAGCTTCCGACTTCCGTCCCTCGCAGCGACATATCCGCCTGGACACCATCCTGCGGCTGCGCTGGCTCGCTGTGCTGGGCCAGCTCGCCGCGATCTTTATCGTGGCGCAGGGGCTCGAGTTCGAGGTCGAGATTGTCCCCTGTGTCAGCATCATCGGCCTGTCGGCCTTGCTTAACCTGGCCCTGCAAACCGTGGCCAACCCGATGCAGCGGCTGGAGCCGCTTCAGGCGGCCGGGCTGCTGGCGCTGAACATCGTGGAACTGGCCGGGCTGCTGTTTTTCACCGGCGGATTGCAGAACCCGTTCTCGTTCCTGTTCCTCGCGCCGGTGCTGATCTCAGCCACCGCCTTGCCGGCCCGGCTGACCTTCGCCATCGGCCTTCTGGCCGTGGCCTGCGCCTCGATCCTGTTCTTCTTTCATCTGCCGCTGCCATGGGATTCGGAAGATCCCGTGGTGCTCCCGCCGATCTATCTCTTCGGCGTCTGGCTCTCGATCGTGCTCGCGATCGGTGTCACCAGCCTCTACTCGTTCCAGGTGACCGAGGAGGCGCGCAAGCTTGCCGACGCTTTGGCCGCGACCGAACTGGTGTTGACGCGCGAGCAGCATCTGACCCAGCTCGATGGATTGGCGGCGGCCGCAGCGCACGAGCTTGGCACGCCGCTCGCGACCATCTTCCTGATCTCGCGCGAGTTGGAAAAGACGGTGAAGGAGCCGGTCTTCGCCGCCGACCTGAAAACCCTGCGCGAGCAGACGCAGCGCTGCCGCGACATTTTGAGCAAGATCACCCAGCTCTCCTCCAGCGGCGCGCCGTTCGACCACATGAAGGTGTCCGAACTGATCGAGGAGGTGGTGGCGCCGCATCGCGATTTCGGCGTCGACATCAAGGTGCGGATCGCGATTGCCGCCACGGCCGAGCCGGTCGGATCGCGCAATCCGGCGGTGCTCTATGGCGTCGGCAATATCGTCGAGAACGCCGTCGATTTCGCCAACTCCACGGTCGAGGTGAACGCGTGGTGGAACAATGACACGATCGAGATCGTGATTTCCGATGACGGCCCGGGCATTCCGCCAGATCTCTTGCGCCGGATCGGCGAGCCTTATCTATCGCGGCGGCGCACCCAGGATGCCGGCGGCGGCCTGGGCCTCGGCGTGTTCATCGCCCGCACGCTCCTCGAACGCACCGGCGCCAAGGTCTCGTTTACCAATCGAACCTTCCCGGAACACGGTGCAGTGGTCCAGATCGCGTGGCCGAGGGAGCGTTTTGAGGCTATCGAGACCTTCGAAGAAACAATAGGATAGGCCGCGACCTTGCGTCGCACGAGAGGCCCGATCGACTAATGGCGGCCTTGGCACCGCCTGATTGCGACGCCATATGTAGATGTGCTGGAGAGAGGACAAAACCTTGAACGCCATCGTCGAACTGAACGAACAGACCGACCGCTCGCTTCTCATCGTCGAGGACGACAAGCCGTTTCTGGAGCGCTTGTCGCGCGCCATGGAAACGCGCGGTTTTGCGGTGACATCATGTGACACCGTCTCGGATGGTCTCGCCCAGATCGGCAAGTCCGCCCCCGCATTCGCAGTCGTCGATCTCAGGCTCGGCGACGGCAACGGTCTCGATGTCGTGTCGGCGCTGAAGAAGAAGCGCCCCGAAGCTCGCGCGATCGTGCTGACCGGCTATGGCAACATCGCCACCGCCGTGACCGCGGTAAAGATGGGCGCGATCGATTATCTCTCGAAGCCTGCGGATGCCGACGACGTGGTCGCCGCATTGCTCTCGACCAATTCGGACAAATCCGAGCTGCCGGCGAACCCGATGTCGGCCGACCGCGTGCGCTGGGAACACATCCAGCGCATCTACGAGATGTGCAACCGCAACGTCTCGGAAACGGCGAGGCGGCTCAACATGCACCGCCGTACGTTGCAGCGGATTCTGGCCAAGCGCGCGCCGCGGTAATTCAGCGACCGCCTATCTATCACCGTCACCCTGAGGTGCTCGTCTTGCAAAGCAAGGCGAGCCTCGAAGGGCGACGGCCCGGCTGCATCTCGGCCGTACATCCTTCGAGGCTCCCCTTGCGATGCGCTCGCATCGCAAGCCTCGCACCTCAGGATGACGGAAAAACGGATCGTAGGGTGGGCAAAGGCGCGAAGCGCCGTGCCCACCAAACTCTGCTTCTTGATTGGTTTGAACGGTGGGCACGCTTCGCTTTGCCCACCCTACGGCAGCCGTGATCGCGGCGCCCTACTCCCAAAACTCCGCGTGCCCCTGCGGATCGACCAGGCGATTGATCCGCAACGCGGCCGCCATCGCAAAACGCACCGTCATCTGCTTGCGCGTGGCCGCAGCCAGCTTGTGCTCGGGCGCCTCGCAATGCAGATGCGCGCCATAGGCGTCCGCGATGATCAGGCCGGTGCCTTCGGGAAATATCTCGCAAGGCAGGTCCTGCGTGAAGGCGAAGAACAGCCGGTCGCAATGGGCGCGGTACTCGGGCCATTTCTGGTCGGCGCGCAGATCCTCCATCGATGACTTGATCTCGACGATCCAGATCTCGCCACGCTCGTTCAGCGCCACCAGATCGGCGCGACGGCCCGACGGCAATGGCAACTCGCTGATGCAGGTGAACCCGAGCGAGCGCAGCAGCCGCGCCGTGCCGCGCGCGATGGCGAGCGCCGTCTCGGATTGACGGCGGTCCGGCGGCGGCACCAGGGCGATGCGGGCGATGTTGTCCATGGGGGGAGTTTAGCCGATTCCATTCTCGGTGTCGTCCCGGCCTAGTGCGCATTCGCGCACGGGGGGCCGGGACCCATAACCACAGGGAGGAGTTTGGCGAAGACTGGTAGTTAGAAAGCCTCCCGCGGTACGCGCACCGCGCTACATCGTGAGATCACGCGGTATGGGTCCCGGCCTTCGCCGGGACGACAGTGAGGCGGGAACCTCCCCCTGCCCTCGCACTTATCACGCAGCCGCCGCACCTCGGCGGGAGCATCGAGGGCGCTCGCGCATGATCGACGATCTCTGGTACAAGAATGGCGTGATCTATTGCCTGTCCGTCGGCACCTATATGGACGCCAACGGCGACGGCATCGGCGATTTCAAGGGCTTGTTGCGCCGGCTCGACTATCTGCACGGGCTCGGCATCACCACGATCTGGCTGATGCCGTTCCAGACCTCGCCGGGCCGCGACGACGGC
The DNA here is from genome assembly GCF_000938285.1 of Bradyrhizobium sp. LTSP857. Classification (NCBI taxonomy): domain Bacteria; kingdom Pseudomonadati; phylum Pseudomonadota; class Alphaproteobacteria; order Hyphomicrobiales; family Nitrobacteraceae; genus Bradyrhizobium; species Bradyrhizobium sp. LTSP857. The sequence goes on from NZ_JYMS01000035.1 coordinate 178,551, forward strand.
TACGACATCGCCGACTATTACAGTGTCGATGCCCGCTACGGCACGCTCGGCGACTTCGTCGAGTTCACCCACGGCTGCAAGCAGCGCGGCATCCGTGTCATTATCGATCTCGTCGTCAACCACACCTCGGACCAGCATCAATGGTTCAAGGAAGCGCGGCGCGACAAGGACTCACCTTATCGCGACTGGTATGTGTGGTCGGACAAGAAGCCGGCCAACGCCAATCAGGGCATGGTGTTTCCCGGCGTGCAGAAGTCGACCTGGACGCGCGACAAGGAAGCCGGCGCCTGGTTCTTCCACCGCTTCTACGATTTCCAGCCTGATCTCAACACCTCGAACCCCCACGTGCAGGCCGAGATCCTGAAAATCATGGGCTTCTGGATCCAGCTCGGCGTTTCCGGCTTCCGCATGGACGCGGTGCCGTTCGTGATCGCCACCAAGGGCGCCAAGGTGAGGAAGCCCGTCGAGCAATACGACATGCTGCGCACCTTCCGCGAATTCCTGCAATGGCGGCAGGGCGATGCCATCATCCTCGCCGAAGCCAACGTGCAGCCGGAAACCGACATGGAATATTTCGGCCGCGATGGCGACCGCATGCACATGATGTTCAACTTCCACGTCAACCAGCATCTGTTCTATGCGTTGGCGTCCGGCGACACGCGTCCGCTGGCAAAGGCGCTGAAGGCGACCAAGCCACGGCCGGCCGCGGCGCAATGGGGCCTGTTCCTGCGCAATCACGACGAGCTCGACCTTGGCCGGTTGACCAAGGCGCAGCGCGACATCGTGTTCAAGCGCTTCGGCCCCGACAAGGACATGCAGCTCTACGACCGCGGCATCCGCCGCCGCCTTGCACCGATGCTCGGCGGCGACCGCCGGCGGCTCGAGCTTGCCTACAGCCTGATGTGCACGCTGCCGGGAACGCCTGTCATCCGCTACGGCGACGAGATCGCGATGGGCGACGATCTCTCATTGCCGGAGCGCAACTGCGCGCGCACGCCGATGCAATGGTCGACCGAGCCGCAAGGCGGCTTCACCAAAAGCGACAAGCCGGCCAACCCCGTCATCGACAAGGGCCCTTACGGGTTCGAGCACGTCAATGTCGCCAAGCAGCGGCGCGATCCCAATTCCATGCTGAACTGGACCGAGCGCATCGTGCGCATGCGCAAGGAGGTGCCCGAGATCGGCTGGGGCGATTTCGCCATCATCGCGACGCGCGATCCTGCCGTCTTCATCATGCGCTATGACTGGCGCAACAATTCGGTGCTGTTCGTGCACAATCTCGATGAAAAACCGCGCGAGACCGCGTTCTCGGCTGGGCTGCCAGGCGATGCCGGCGAGCACCTGATCAATCTGCTCGCGGAAGACCACAGCCACGCCGACAAGCGCGGCCAGCACCGCATCGTGCTGGAGCCGTATGGGTATCGCTGGTATCGCGTCGGCGGGCTGGATTATCTGCTGAAGCGCAGTGATATCGATGAGAATGCGGCGGGCAACAAGCATCCGGGGTAACGCCGACCACAATCTCGGTGTCGTCCCGGCGCAGGCCGGGACCCATAACCCCAGGGAGTAGTTTGGCGAAGACTCATCGTTCGGTACGCCGACCGACCGCTATCGATAGATTCCGCGGTATGGGTCCCGGCCTTCGCCGGGACGACGGCTAGGATGGCGGCGCGATAATCACGCCTTCATTGCCGCGCAGATCCAGCACGCCTTCGAGCTTCTCTCCCTCTCGATCCAGAGACGTCGACAGCAAAATCTCGCTGCCGAAACGGATCGCGCTGGTGGTCACTGCGATCGGCTCGGGGCCGAGATTGAGCACGACGATCACGCCGCGGCCCTCGGCCTCACGGCGATAGATCAGGAGATCGCCCTGCGCTGCGATCGGGTGATAGTCGCCCGAAACCAGTGGCGGGCAGGTCTTCCGGAAGGCGATCAGGCGCTTGTACAGAGTGAGGATCGAGCGCGTGTCGGCGTCGAGATTGACGACATTCTCGTGGATATGATCCTCCGGTAACGGCAGCCAAGGCCTGACGTCCGAGAAGCCGCCGAAGTTCGAAGAGTCCCACTGCATCGGCGTGCGGCAGCCGTCGCGGCCGACGCCGATGCCGGGGACGTTCTTCTCGAAGGGATCGCGGACGTCCTCCGGTGCAATGGCGAGCTGATGCATGCCGATCTCGTCGCCGTAATAGAGCGTGGGCGTGCCGCGCAGGGTCAGCAGCAGCATGGCGGCGATTCGGGCCTGCTCCGGCCCGACGCGGCTCGCCACGCGCGGGCGGTCGTGATTGCCGAGCACCCAGTTCGGCCAGGCCCCTCGCGGCAATGCCTTCTCGTAATCGTCGATGATCTTCTCGATCGAACGCGCGCTCCAGAAGGTCGAGAGCAGCGCGAAGTTGAACGGCATCTGCGCGCCCGTGAGATCGTTGCCGTAATAGGCGATCAGCCGGTGCAGCGGCAGATAGACCTCGCCGATCAGCACGCGCGCACCAAAGGAATCGATGACGCGCCGCATCTCGGTGATGACATCAAACACCTCCGGCTGGTCGGTGGAGTATTGCGTCAGGATTTTCTCGTTCGGCGGCCGACCCTCGACGTAATGCGGGTTCGGCGGATTGTCCCGAAACTCGGCATCCTTGATCAGGTGCCAGATCACGTCGACGCGAAAGCCGTCGACGCCCTTCTCCAGCCAGAACCGCATCACGTCATAGATCGCCGCGCGGACATCCGGATTGCGCCAGTTGAGGTCCGGCTGCTGGGCGAGGAAGGCGTGGTAGTAATATTGACCCGTCGTCTCGTCGAACTGCCACGCGCTGCCGCCGAACTCCGACAGCCAGTTGTTCGGCGCGCCGCCGTCGCCCGCGGGGTCGCGCCAGACGTACCAGTCACGCTTGGGATTGTCGCGCGAGGAGCGGCTCTCGACGAACCAGGGATGCTGGTCGGAGGTGTGGTTCGGCACGAGGTCGAGGATCAGCTTCAGGCCGTTGTCATGCGCCGCGATGAGCAGCGCATCGAAATCCGCCATCGTTCCGAACAGCGGATCGATGCCGGTATAGTCGGAGATGTCGTAGCCGAAATCGGCCATCGGCGAGGGGAAGATCGGCGACAGCCAGATCGCATCGACGCCGAGAGATTTCACATAAGGCAGCCGTTGCAGGATGCCGGCGAGATCGCCGACACCGTCACCATCCGAGTCCTGAAACGAGCGCGGGTAGATCTGATAGAAGATGCCGTCGCGCCACCAATTGTCGCCGCTCTGAGCCATGCCGGAAAACCCACCCTGAATCTGCACCTCGCGCGAGAGAACGCGGAAGGAACGTCCCGGTTCAAACCAGCGAGCCAATTGGGACGGCTGTGTGACGACCGGCTGTTCCCGGGTCCACGACACGAATCTTTTGCTTGGCCATAGGCCAAAAATCGGCATTGTGAGGCCATGACCGAGCAAAACGACACCCAACAAGCCAAGGCGGGCGCGATCATCGTTCCCGTGACCGCGTTCGAGCAGAACTGCACCATCATCTGGGACGAGCCCGGCAAAAAAGCCGTGGTGATCGATCCCGGCGGCGACGTGCCGAAGATTCTTGAGGCGATCAAGCAGACCGGCGTCACCGTGGAGAAGATCTGGCTGACCCACGGCCATATCGACCATGTCGGCGGCGCGGCCGAGTTGCGCGATGCGCTGAAGGTGCCGATCGAGGGCCCGCATCCCGCCGACAAGTACCTGCTCGACAACGTGGTCGAGAGCGGCGCGCGCTTCGGCATGACCGGCGGTCGTAATTTCGCGCCGGACCGTTGGCTCGACGAAGGCGACACCGTGTCGATCGGCGACCTGGAGTTCGACATTTTGCACTGCCCCGGTCACTCGCCCGGCAGCGTGGTGTTCTTCAACAAGGACTTGCGTTTTGCTCATGTCGGCGACGTGCTGTTCGCAGGCTCGGTCGGGCGTACCGATCTGCCCGGCGGCAGTCATGCGACGCTGATCGATTCGATCAAGACCAAGCTGTTGCCGCTCGGCGACGATGTCGGCTTCATCTGCGGCCACGGCGCCGGCTCGAGCATCGGCCAGGAGCGGATGACCAATCCGTTCATCACCGGCGAGATGTAAGCCTCTTCTATTTGCGCATGATCTGATCGGAAAACCGCTTTACACTTTTCCGGATCATGCGTTACTCCGCGGCGTCTGCCAGCACCGCCGGCTCGCTGAGGTTACGCTCGCCCCATTCGCGGATTGCGGCGACGACCGGCACAAAGCTCTTGCCCTTCCGGGTCAGGCGATACTCGACCTTCGGCGGCACCTCGCCAAAATCCTTGCGATCGATCAGGCCGCTTTGCGTCAAAGCTTTGAGTTCACGGCTGAGCACGCGCGGAGTAATCTCGGCGCTGCCTTCCGTCCCGCGCAGCAGGCCGCTCCTGATCTCGCCATAGCGGCGCGGGCCGTCCTTGAGGTCCCAGACGATACGCAGCTTGTACTTGCCGCTGATCATTTTCTGAAACGCCGCGACCGGACAGGTTCGTGCCGGGATTGCCTTTGCCATGTCGTCTCCTCCATGTGCGAGATCAGGATAGGAGCAGCGGCGAAAAAGTCCATACTATCAATTTTGTCCATACTTGCAGGACGGCTCCCAAGGCGCAGATGATGGCGCACATGACGAACAGGGAGCGTCACATGAAGCACTTCATGATCAGATACGAATTCAAGCACGGCACGACGGAGGCCTGGCACCAGGAGATCGGCCGCTTCATCAAGGCGATCAACGACGATGATGAACTCAAAGGGCGGGTCGGCTATCGCTGCCTGAAGAACCGCGACGACGGCCATTACTTCCATCTCGCCAGCGTCACCGACGATGCCGCGCAAAAGGCGCTGCAATCGCGCGACTTCTTCAAGCACTATACGGAGATGACGCGGAAGGTCGCCGGCGGCGAGGTGACGGTGACGCCGATCGAGATGATCGATCAGACGGCTTAGCCACAAACTCCACTGTCGTCCCGGCGAAGGCCGGGATCCATACTCCGAGGAGGGAGTTTGGCGACGACTCGTCGTCCGGTACTCGTACCGACTGCAATCGATAGATTCCGCGGTATGGGTCCCGGCCTTCGCCGGGACGACGGCTACTTCATCAACCCCGCGGCCGTCAGCGCCCGCGTGATGATCTCGCCGACATCGAAGCCGCGGGCCTTCTCGCGCTTCGGCTCGGCCGGCTGCTCGGCGACCGCTGCGCGGATCGAGCGGGCGAGATGTGGTGCCGGTGAAGGTGCCGGTATCGGCGCGACAGCAGCCTTTGCCTCGGCCTTCTTCTTCGTGGCGTCCGGAATCCAGCCGGTCAGGCCGAAGAACTTCGCAATGTGATAGGACGAGGAGATGCCGGCCTCGATCAGGAACGCGCCTTCGACGCCATAGCGCTGATCGTTGTCGGCGAGACCGAGCGGCGTGCCGTGCGCCATGTCGGTGATGGCATAGGACTCGACCAGCGTCTCGCCGTCCTTGTTCCACCAGGTCTGGCGCGGATAGCCGTCAACGTTGGTCTCCGCCATCGGCGCGGCCGGCAGATCATGCAGATCGAGCCACTGCTTGACGATCTCGTTGGCATTGCCGGGATTGACGGTGCGGTCGGCGCTGCCGTGCCACACCGAGATTTTCGGCCAGGGCCCGCGATGGCTCGATGCCCGCCGCACGAAGTCGCCGAGCTCACGCTCGGGCCGCTCCGGCGAATGAAACATGCCATCCAGCGCCTCGCGCAGGTTGGACGCGATGCCATAGGGCAGTCCGGCGATGACCGCACCGGCCGAGAAGACTTCGGGATAGGTCGCGAGCATCACCGAGGTCATGCCGCCGCCGGCGGAGAGGCCGGTGATGAAGATGCGCTTGGGATCGATGCGGTGCGCCTCGACCATATGCGCGATCATCTCGCGGATCGAACGCGGCTCGCCGCTGTCGCGCGCGGTGTCTTCCGGGTTGAACCAGTTGAAGCAGGTGTTGCCGTTGTTGGCGCGCTGCTGCTCGGGCATCAACAGCGCAAAGCCGTAGTGCCGTGCGAGCGTCGACCATCCCGCGCCGAGGTCGTAGCTTGCGGCGGTCTGGCCGCAGCCATGCAAGACAACGACGAGCGCGCGCGGCTTCTGCAATTGCGCCGGCGCAAACGCGAACATGCGCAGGTTGCCGGGGTTTTCGCCGAACCCCGTGACTTCCTCCAGCGGACTGGATGAATCAGCGTTCTGCCCGAAGTCGGGAAAGCGCAGACCGTCCAGCCTCGGCAGACGTCTTAAGAGTTCGACATTTCTTGTTAACGACACCGGCAACTCCTGGTGGGCGATTTCCAACGTCACCCAGACCAGATAGTTGCTGCACTGCAAAATAAAAAGCGTGTGTGCCGTCAATTACTGGAAATTCACGGTGAATCCGCAGGTATTAACCGCAATGCCTCAACTTCGTGCAGATGCGCGGCGCATCCACGCCAGAAATGCGGCGCAGATCATGATTAACGTCACAAACAGCGTAAGCGAGACGACGAAGCCTGCGCGCGCTGATTGCAGGGCTTCGACCGCAAAGAACACCGCGCCGATTGCGGCCACTCCGGCCGCATTCCCGATCTGCGCAATGGTGCCGTACATGCCTGATGCCGAGCCGGCGGCGACGGGCTTCACGCTCGAGAGCACCGCGCCGGACAATGGCGCCATCACCATCCCCTGGCCGTAGCCGAAGATGATCATGACGAGCGCGAGTTCGATCGGCGACGGCGCATCGACTGAGAATGCAACGAGCGCGAGCGCGGCGAGGCCCGCGATCTGCAACATGCAGCCCTCGATCAACACCCTGGTGCCACGATGCCGCGCCCGCGCGCCGCTGTGGCGCGACGCCACGACGAAGGCGAGCGCGAGCGGAATGAAGGCCAGGCCTGCCGCGAGCGGCGGGATCTTCAGGCCGCGCTGCATGAACAACGTCATCACCAGATAGAATGAGAGATTGGCGACGAAGAAAAAGAACGCCGCGCCAAGGCCGCGCAGAAAGCTTGCATCCGCCAGCAGCGTGAGATCGATCAGCGGCATGCCGCCGGCGCGCGCGACCGCATGTTCGAGCTTGAGAAATGCCGCGAGGATCACGCCGCCGATCGCCATCACCGCCCACAGCCACGGCGCCCAGCCGACATCATGGCCGAACAGCAGCGGCCCGATCAGGCACAACAGGCCTGCGAACAAGACGACGCTGCCCTTGATATCGAGCCTTGTGCCGGCGCGGCGCGGGACCGACGGCATGATGCGCCACGCGGCGGCCGCGATAACGAGGCCGCAGGGCACGTTGACGAAGAACACCGAGCGCCAGCCGGTGCCGGCAAGATCGATCGTCACGAGGAGACCACCGAGCAGGAAGCCGGCAGCGCCCGCGAGCCCCAGCACGATGCCGTAGATGCCGAAGGCGCGGCTGCGCGTCTCATCGGTGAACAGGAGATGCAGCGTCGCCAGCACCTGCGGCACCATCAGCGCCGCGGTGGCGCCCTGCGCCAGCCGCGCGATGATCAGCTCCGCGCCGGACTGCGCCAGCCCGCACCACAGCGACGTCGCCGTGAAGCCGAGCACGCCGGCCAGAAATACGGTCTTGGTGCCGTGGATATCGCCGAGCCGGCCGCCGGTCACGACCAACGTGGCATAGGCGATCAGATAGATCGCGATGACGGATTCGATCTGGGCCGGCGTCGCGTGCAGATCGACCGCAATGGTCGGGATCGCAACGTTGACCACGAAGGCGTCGACGCCGAACATGAACTGGGTGGCGACGACGATGGCGAGCACCCACCAGCGGCGGGACGAATCGATTTGCTTTGTGACTGTTTGATGCATCGGCGCGCGAACCTTCGGGCATTTATTTGCGCCCGATGCTCTCAGATCGGCGTCATTCGCGCGATTACCTCAGAGGTAGGACTTGCCGCATTGGCCCGATTGCTGCATGGGAATTCCCGCTGGTTCGCGGGTTCGGAAGTCTCCCGATGTACGATTACGACATGGTGGTGATCGGTTCGGGCCCATCGGGGCGCCGGGCCGCGGTGCAATGCGCCAAGCTCGGCAAGGCCGTGCTGGTGGTGGAGAAGGGTCGGCGGGTCGGCGGCGTCTCCGTCCATACCGGCACGATTCCCTCAAAAACCCTGCGCGAGACCGTGCTGAACCTCTCCGGCTGGCGCGAGCGCGGCTTCTACGGCCGCTCCTACCGGGTCAAGCAGGATATCGTGGCGAGCGATTTGATGACCCGGCTCCAGAAGACGCTCGACCACGAGGTCGAGGTTTTGGAGCATCAGTTCAGCCGCAATCTGGTGCGGACCGCCAATGGCGAGGCGCGGCTGGTCTCGCCGCACGAAGTCGAGATCACCAGCGCCATCGGCGAGACCAAGGTGGTGTCATCAGCCTTCATCCTGATCGCCTGCGGCACGCGCCCGTTCCGGCCCGACTACGTGCCGTTTGACGGGCAGACCGTGCTCGACAGCGACGAGATCATCGAGCTGCCAAAGCTGCCGCGCAGCCTGGCCGTGATCGGCGCCGGCGTCATCGGCGTCGAATATGCCACCATCTTCAGCGCGCTCGACGTGCCCGTGACGCTGATCGAGCCGCGGCCGACCTTCCTCGACTTCATCGACAAGGAATTGATCGACGAGTTCATGCACGAATTGCGCGACCGCAACGTCGCGCTGCGGCTCGGCGCCAAGGTCAACTCGATCGAGAAGACCGCACAGGGCAGCATCGTCACAAAGCTGTCCGACGGGCGGCACGTCACGACGGAGATGCTGCTGTTTGCCGCGGGGCGTGTCGGCGCCACCGACAAGCTCAACCTCGAAGCGGCGGGCATTGCAGTGGATCATCGCGGCCGCATCAAGGTCGATCCCGTGACCTTGCAGACCAGCGTGCCGCACATCTACGCGGCCGGCGACGTGATCGGATTCCCGAGCCTTGCCTCCACCTCGATGGAGCAGGGCCGGGTCGCCGCATGCCACGCGCTCGGCATGGAGCCGATGGCGCCGCCAGAGTTCTTTCCCTATGGCATCTATTCGGTGCCCGAGATCTCGACGACCGGCCTGACCGAGGAAGAGGTGCGGACGCGCGGCATCCCCTATGAGGTCGGCATCGCGCGCTTTCGCGAGACCTCGCGCGGTCACATCATGGGGCTGAACAGCGGCATGATGAAGATGATCTTCTCGACCAAGACGCGCCGCCTGCTCGGCGTGCATATTCTGGGCGAGGGCGCCACCGAGCTGATCCATATCGGCCAGGCCGTGCTCAATCTCAAAGGCACGATCGACTATTTCATCCAGAACACGTTCAACTATCCGACGCTGGCCGAAGCGTACAAGATCGCCGGCCTCGATGCGTGGAACAGGATGACGCGGTGATCTTCACCTCTCCCCGCGTGCGGGGAGAGGTCGGAATTCAAACGCAGTTTGAATTCCGGGTGAGGG
>NZ_JYMS01000035.1:188033-247685 GCF_000938285.1 Bradyrhizobium sp. LTSP857
CTCACCCCAACCCTCTCCCCGTAAGAACGGGGAGAGGGAGAAGAAGCAGCGTCGCCTCGTTCTGCACATAGCTGCATTCCGCCATGCGGGACATCACGCGATTGCCTTCGCTGTCTTCAGCACGTAGCCTCACCGCCTCAACAAACAAAAAATCCAGCCGGAGAGAACGTCATGGCGCGCCTGAAATTCGGAGCTTTCCTTGCCCCGCATCATCCGATCGGGGAGCATCCGATGCTTCAGTTCCGGCGTGATCTCGACCTCGTCGAGCAGTTAGATGGCCTCGGCTATGACGAGTTCTGGTGCGGCGAGCATCATTCGTCCGGTTGGGAGATGATCGCCTCGCCCGAGATGTTTCTCGCGGCGGCCGGCGAGCGCACCAAGCGGATCAAGCTCGGTACCGGCGTGGTGTCGCTGCCCTATCACCATCCCTACAACGTCGCGCAGCGCATGGTGCAGCTCGACCACATGACCGGCGGCCGCGCCATCTTCGGCTCCGGTCCCGGCGCGCTTGCCTCCGACGCGCACACGCTCGGCATCGATCCGATGACCCAGCGCGACCGCCAGGACGAGGCGATCGGCGTGATCCGCCGCCTCTTCAACGGCGAGCGCGTCACCGCCAAGAGCGACTGGTTCACCATGAACGACGCGGCGCTTCAGATCCTGCCGTTGCAGGAAGAGATGCCGTTCGTCGTGGCGTCGCAGATATCGCCTTCCGGCATGACGCTCGCCGGCAAATACGGCATCGGCATCATCTCGCTCGGTTCGATGACGACGCAGGGCCTGATGTCGCTGCAGCAGCAATGGCAGTTCGCCGAGGATGCCGCCAAGAAGCACGGCACCACGGTCGATCGCGCGAACTGGCGCGTGCTGCTGAGCTGGCATGTTGCCGAAACGCGCGAACAGGCCCGCCGCGAGGCCGGTGCAGGCCTGATGCGCTGGCACAACGAATATAATGTCGGCACGCTGCAACGGCCGGGCCTGACCGCATTCGACTCGCCCGACGAGGCCGTGGACAAGACCGCTTTCGTCGAGGGCGCGGCCTCCGTTATCGGCACGCCCGACGATCTCGTCAAAATGATCAAGAAGGTGATGCAGGTGTCGGGCGGCGTCGGCGCCGTGATCGGTTTCGTGCACGACTGGGCCAATCCGGAAGCCACCCGCCGGAGCTGGGACATGGTCGCGCGCTATGTCGTGCCCGAGATCAACGGCTACATCGACGCACTCCGCAAGTCGCAAAAATTCGTGATCGAGAACCGCGCGATCTTCGAGCGCGCGGGACAAGCCGTGATGGCCAAGATCATGGAGAACGACAAGGCCGCAGAGGCGCTGAAGGTGACCGGCCCCGGCCGCGTCGCGATTCCGGCTGTGAACGCACCGGATTTGCAGAAGGAAGCGGCGAAGCGATAGGCCTCGTCGTCGCTACAGTTGTAACCACGATCACAAGCAAGAGATATCGGCCTGTGCTATGCTGACCACGTCAGCCTGGCGCGGGCCGCAATAGTGCCGCGGTCGCGTGATTTCTGTTCGGTCAGCCAACCGGAGCAACCGTGATGTCGATGCAGAATGTGGCTTCGCCTGCGCTCAGCTTCACCGCGCCCAAGCGCAACGAGCTGACGCATATTCCGGGCGATGAAGGCTGGCCGATCATCGGCAAGACCTTTCAGGTGCTGGCTGACCCCAAACGGCATATCGAGGCGAATGGCGCCAAATACGGCCCGGTCTACCGCACCCATTTTTTCGGCGAGACCAATGTCGTGCTGCTCGGGCCCGAGGCCAATGAGCTCGTGCTGTTCGACCAGCATAAGCTGTTTTCCTCGACCCATGGCTGGAATAAGGTGCTCGGCCTGCTGTTTCCGCGCGGCTTGATGTTGCTCGATTTCGACGAGCACCGGCTGCACCGCAAGGCGCTCTCGGTTGCGTTCAAATCCGGACCGATGAAATCCTATCTCACCGATCTCGACCGCGGCATTGCGGCACGAGTCGCGCAGTGGAAGGCGAAGCCCGGCACGATGCAGCTCTATCCGGCGATGAAGCAGCTCACGCTCGACCTCGCCGCGACGTCCTTCCTCGGTACCGAGATCGGGCCGGAGGTTGACGACATCAACCGCGCCTTCGTCGACATGGTCGCGGCCGCCGTTGCCCCGATCCGCCGTCCCCTGCCCGGCACTCAGATGGCGCGCGGCGTGAAGGGACGCAAGCGCATCGTTGCCTATTTCCGCGAGCAGATCCCGCTGCGACGCGGCAATCATGGCGGCGATGATCTGTTCTCGCATCTCTGCCGCGCCACCCATGAGGACGGCGCGCTGCTCTCCGAGCAGGACATTATCGACCACATGAGCTTTCTGATGATGGCGGCACACGACACGTTGACCTCGTCGCTGACATCCTTCATCGGCGAGCTGGCCGCGAATCCGGATTGGCAGAGCAAGCTGCGCGACGAGGTTCTCGCGCTCGGGCTGGCTGCGGATGCGCCGACCAGCTTCGATGATCTCGAAAAAATGCCGCTGTCGGAGATGGCATTCAAGGAGGCGCTCCGGATCAAGCCGCCGGTGCCGTCGATGCCGCGCCGCGCGATGCGCGATTTCAGCTTCAAGGGATTTACGATTCCCGCCGGCACCGCGATCGGCGTCAATCCGCTCTATACCCACCACATGAAGGACATCTGGCCGGAGCCCGACCGCTTCGATCCCTTGCGCTTCACTGAAGAAGCGCAGCGCAACCGCCACCGCTTCGCCTGGGTGCCGTTCGGCGGCGGCGCGCATATGTGCCTCGGCCTGCACTTCGCCTACATGCAGGCAAAATGCTTCGCGCGGCACTTCCTGCAGAACATCGAGGTGTCGCTGGAGCCCGGCTACAAGCCGGACTGGCAGATGTGGCCGATCCCGAAGCCGCGGGATGGGTTAAGGGTGACGGTGAAGGCGGTGTGAATGACGCTCTCGTAGGGTGGGCAAAGGCGCACTTGCGCCGTGCCCACCATTTTCGTGGATAGAAAGTTGGTGGGCACGCTTCGCTTTGCCCACCCTACGACACTACGGCACCGTCCCCGCCGCTACGCCCCCTGATCGAACGCCTTGCGCAGCGCGACGTAACCCTGCTGCTGCTGGCTCCAGTTGCGGCCGCCGGTGATGGCACCGTCGATGACGAGGTCGTGGCCGTTGATGAAGCTGGATTCGTCGCTCGCCAGGAACACCGCGGCGTGAGCGATATCGTCGGGAAGACCTGCGCGCGGAATCGGCTGCGCGGTCTTGTAGACCTCGCGCATCACGGCTGGCGTCTTTTCCGCAGCCTCGGTCGAGAGGCCCAGCGCCTTGCCAAAGATGCCGGTCGCGATCGCGCCGGGCGAGATCGAGTTGACGCGCACATTGGACTCGCCGAGCTCCATCGCCACACATTTGGTGAGATGGATCACCGCCGCTTTCGCCGCGCCATAGACCATCGAGGATGAGAAGCCGGCGAGACGGCCAGCGATGCTGCCATTGTTGATGATGCTGCCAAACCCCTGCTTCTTCATGGTGGGCGCAGCGTGCTTCATGCCGAGCATCACACTGCGCACCAGCGTCGCCATCGCGGCGTCGAAGCGCTCGACCTCGAGGCCTTCGATGCCGCCAGTCTGGGCCGGGCCGCCGGCATTATTGAAGAGGCAATCGATCCTGCCGAATTTCTCGACCGCGAGCGTGATCAGCGCCTGCATCTGCGCTTCGACGGTCACATCCGTCTGGCGGAAAACGCAGGCACCGCCGAGCTGCTTCGCCAGCGCCTCGCCTTCCGGTATACGCCGCCCCGCGATCACAATTTTGGCACCTTCGGCAACGAAGACTTCTGCGGTGCGCAATCCGATCCCGCTCGTCGCACCCGTGATCACCGCAACCTTGCCGTCCAGCCTGCCCATGGAATGTCCCTGTTTTTGAACGATTTGATATCAAATGGCGGGCGCCGATCGATGACGTCGCCGCGACAGTCGGCACCGCGACGGTCACTATTCCTGCCGGCACGCGACAAGGCAAGCTTTGCTTGTGCGGGCGGCATGCGTAACATCTTCACCTGCCACTCGATTTTCGAACGCACATTGCAACTGGGCTACGCATGGGGAAGCTGATCGACGAATTCCGTAAAGGCTGGCGGGGCGTGGCGCCGCCATCGCTCGGCCTGAGCATCGCCTTTGCGGTGGCTTGCTTGCTGGTCGCGACCCTGGCCCGCTGGGGTCTCGCGCATGTGCGTCCCGACGTCTACTTCACGCCGTACTTCCCGGCTGTGTTCTTTGCCGCCGCGTTCGGAGGCTTGCGGATCGGCATTGTCACGGCGCTGGTCGGCGGCGTGCTCGGCGTCGTCGTGAATTTCGGCGATGCGTTTGCCGATCGCGCCCGGTTCGCCCTGCTGACGCTCTATTGGGGTGTCTCTGCACTCACCATCTGGGGCGTCGAGCATTATCGCACGATGCTGGCGGAGCAGCGCCGGATCTCCAAGCGCCTGATCGAGGAAGAGGGCTATCGCAAGCTGCTGGTCGACGAGCTCCAGCACCGGCTGAAGAACAAGCTGTCGACCGTGCACGCCGTGCTGCACCAGGTGCTGCACGACCAGCCGCAGGTGTGGTCCCGCATCGACCCGCGGCTGCGGTCGCTGGCCGCCACCGACGATCTGATCTCGCGGATCGACAAGGCCGGCTGCGACATCCGCGATCTCCTGATCTCGGAGCTCGGCCCTTACGGCCACGTCCGCTTCACCCTCAACGGCGATCGGCTATTTCTGCCGCCGAAGCTCGCGGTCACGCTGTCACTGATGTTTCATGAGCTCGCCACCAACGCGGGAAAGTACGGTGCGTTCTCCGCACCCCGCGGATTGTTGCAGGTGTCGTGGACCGTCAGCGATGACCGCCTGACCGTCACATGGGACGAAACCGAGGGCCCGAGCATCGACAAGGTGTCCGAACCCGGATTCGGTACCAAGCTGCTGAAGTCGGCACTCACCGCCTTCGACGGCAAGGCTGAGGTCTCGTACCTGAAGACCGGGCTGCATTGCATCATGCAATGCCGCATCCCCCAAAGCGAATAACCGGCCAGCGATAGCCTCGCTGCAACGAAAGCAGATCGCGCGCGCCGCTCGCTTTCGTTTGCGCCGTTGACCTTCTGTTAATGACGGTCGCGAGCGCGCGTCGCAACGCCGCAAGTTTCCCCCAGAACACACCCGTATTTCTTCGGACCCCTTAACCAAACCTAAGAGGGAACTGCGCATGATCGCGTCCATTGCAAAGGCGCGCTGAAACAACAAGATTCATGACTTCTATGAACAACAGTAAATATTCCGGCGCGAGCGAGGCTGAGCTCGGATTTCTCAAGGAAATCGTTAAATTGCTGCCGACCGGCCTGACCGTGCAGGACGCGCAAGGCGAGCTTCTCCTGGTTAACGACACCGCGGCGAACCAGCTCGGCATGGACGGCAGCCGTCCGTCGCCGAATCTCGCGCAGCGCCGGGATGCCTGCCAGCGGGCCCTCGCGGCCGGCCAGGCTGTTATCACCGAGGAAGCGCTGCACGACGGCCCCGCGCGCCAGGTGCTGCTCACCACGCATCGTCCGGTCCGCCTCGCCGGACGCGAGCTGCTGATCTCGACCTCCGCAGACATCACCGAGCAGAAAAATTTCGAGGACCAGCTGTTCCGTTCGGCCTATTTCGACGAGCTGACCGGACTGCCCTCCCGGCGCGTGATCGAGCATCGCGCCAACAACCTGCTGGCGTGCGAGCGTGTCGGCGAACGCTTCGCGCTCGCCTTTCTCGACATCGACAATTTCAAGCACATCAACGACTATTACGGCCACGCCGTCGGCGATATGCTGCTGGTCGAGCTGTCGAAGCGGCTCGGCCGCGACCTGCGCGAGTCCGACATGCTGTCGCGCATCTCCGGGGACGAATTCCTGCTGCTGCTCTCGCCGATCCAGAGCCAGGACGAAGTTGCGGAATTCATGCAATCGACGCTGGAGCGGCTGACCGCGCCGTTCTTCCTCGACAATTCGGAGATTTTCGCCTCCACCTCGGTCGGCGTCAGCCTCTATCCGGATCATGGCCGCAACTTCGAGACGTTGCGCCAGAACGCCGACATCGCGATGTACCGCATCAAGAACAACGGCAAAGGATCCGCGGCGTTTTTTGACGCCAGCATGGAGCGCGAGGCGCTCGCGCGCATGAAGATCGAGCAGTCGCTGCGGCTCGCCATTCTCGACAAGCGCTTCTGTTGCGCATTCCAGTCCAAGGTCGATATCCGGACGCAGGCTGTAACGGGCATCGAGGCGCTGGTGCGGCTGCGCGACGACGAAGGCGTGATCCAGGCCCCTGGTTCGTTCATCAACCTGGCAGTCGAGCTCGGACTGATCGACGAGCTCACCCATCTCGTGCTCGCCGAGATCGTCAAATCGATCGACCTGATCAACGACACGTTTGGCGCGGACGCCACCATCAGCATCAACGTCGCCGCCAAGCAGGCCGGCAATCCCGCATTCATGCGCACTTTTGCGAAGGCGCTGGAGGACACCGGCTTTCCCAAGCGCTTCATGATCGAGGTGACCGAGGACGCGTTCGTCGCCAAGAGCCACTTCCAGTCGGAAATCCTGCCGATGTTCCGCAACCTCGGCGTCGGCATCTCCATCGACGATTTCGGCACCGGCTATTCGTCGCTGTCGGCGCTCGCCGACATCACCGCCGACGAGATCAAGATCGACCGCTCCTTCATCACCGACATCCATAAGCGCCCGCGCAGCCAGGGCATTTTGCGCGCGATCGAATCCCTGAGCGAAGCGCTCGGCATGACCGTGATCGCCGAAGGCCTCGAATCCTACGAGGAGCTCGCCTATCTCCAGGCCGCGACCAAGATCCGCTACGCCCAGGGCTATTATTTCGCCCGGCCGATCTTTTTGGAGGAGCTGAAGCTCGCCACGCCCGCCTCCAGCGAGGCGAGGGTCAGCGTCGCAAACCGCCCGATGCAGCAGAACCGGCAGGGCTATTCACGCGCGAGCGGCTATCGGCGCTGACCGCTTCCCGCAGCCTGACCTTGTGTGACCTGAGCAGCCCGATCCAGGGGTGACTACAGCACGAACCTGCGTGCCCGCGCCGCCGATTTCCGTGGCAACCGCAATCCGTTATGATCCGCGTCAAGCCATTGTCATATGCGCCTCGTGCACGTCCCGCCGGAAGGTGGAATTGCAATGTTGGTCAGGCTGTGCAAATCGCTGTTGCCAAGGAATTTCAATAAGGAGGGATCATCTTGCGTCGATCATTCATCATCACAACAACCATTCTCGGGCTGGCTGCGGCGGCCTCCGCACACGCAGATGATCTTAAGGTCGCGCTGATCTACGGCAAGACCGGTCCACTGGAGGCCTACGCCAAGCAGACCGAGACCGGCCTGCAAATGGGTTTTGAGTACGCCACCAAGGGCACCATGACGCTGGACGGCCGCAAGATCGTCATCATCACCAAGGACGACCAAGGCAAGCCGGACCTCTCCAAGGCCGCGCTCGCCGAGGCCTATCAGGACGACAAGGCCGACATCGCGATCGGCACGACCTCGTCGGCCGCGGCACTCGCCATTCTCCCCGTTGCCGAGGAGAACAAGAAAATCCTGATCGTCGAGCCCGCCGTCGCGGACCAGATTACCGGCGAGAAGTGGAATCGCTATATCTTCCGCACGGCCCGCAACTCCTCTCAGGACGCGATCTCCAACGCGGTCGCGATCGGCAAGCAGGGCGTCACCGTGGCGACGCTGGCGCAGGACTACGCCTTCGGCCGCGACGGCGTCGCCGCCTTCAAGGAGGCGCTCGGCAAGACCGGCGCGACGCTCGCAGCGGAAGAATACGCCCCGACTTCGACCACCGACTTCACCGCGGTCGGCCAGCGCCTGTTTGATGCGCTGAAAGATAAGCCGGGCCGCAAGGTGATCTGGGTGATCTGGGCCGGCGCCGGCAATCCGCTGGCAAAGCTCCAGGACATGGACCCGAAGCGCTACGGCATCGAGCTCTCCACCGGCGGCAACATCCTCCCGGCACTCGCAGCCTATAAGGGCCTGCCCGGCATGGAAGGCGCAACCTATTACTATTACGACATCCCGAAGAACCCGGTGAACGACTGGTTCGTCGCCGAGCACCAGAAGCGCTTCAACGCGCCGCCGGACTTCTTCACGGCCGGCGGCTTTGCCGCCGCGATGTCCGTCGTCGCCGCCGTCACCAAGGCGAAGTCGACAGACAGCGAGAAGCTCATCACCGCCATGGAAGGCCTGGAGTTCGACACGCCGAAAGGCAAGATGGTGTTCCGAAAAGAGGACCATCAGGCGCTCCAGAGCATGTATCACTTCAAGGTCAAGGTCGATCCGAACATCGCCTGGGCCGTGCTCGAGCCGGTGCGCGAGCTGAAGATCGAGGACATGGACGTTCCGATCCGCAACAAGCGTTGAGTTTTCTTGCTTCACCTCCCCCGCTTGCGGGGGAGGCCGGGAGAGGGCTCTATCCTCTTGGGGCTTCTCGCCTGTAGAGGCACCCCCACCCCTACCCTCCCCCGCAAGCGGGAGAGGGAGACCACCGTGATCGCGGATACATCCCACTCGCCGAACCCGATCGAAACTTCATGACGCTGACTCTCGAAACCCGCGATCTCACCATCCGCTTCGGCGGCCATGTCGCAGTCAACAACGTCACCTGTACATTTCGCCCGGGCGAGCTCACCGCCATCGTCGGGCCGAACGGCGCCGGCAAGACCACCTATTTCAATTTGATCTCGGGCCAGCTGCGCGCTTCACACGGCAGCATCCTGTTCGACGGTACCGACATCACCCAGCATTCCGCGCCGCTGCGCACCCGCGCTGGCCTCGGGCGCGCCTTCCAGCTGACAAATCTGTTCCCGAACCTGACGGTGGAGGAAAACGTCCGCCTCGCGGTGCAGGCGGCTGATGGCACGCATTACGACATGCTGCGGCCCTGGATGGTTCGCCGCGACCTGATCGCGCGCGCCGACGCCATCCTCGATCAGGTCGCGCTCGGCAACCGTCGCGGCGTCGCCGCGACCGTCCTGTCGCATGGCGACCAGCGCAAGCTCGAAGTCGCGCTGATGATCGCACTCGAGCCAAAGGTGTTCATGTTCGACGAGCCGACCGCGGGCATGAGCATCGACGAGGTGCCTGTGGTGCTGAATTTGATCGCGCAGCTCAAGCAGGACAAGAGCAAGATCATCCTGCTGGTCGAGCACAAGATGGACGTGGTGCGCTCGCTCGCCGACCGCATCATCGTGCTGCATAACGGACAACTTGTTGCGGATGGCCCGCCGGCCGAAGTGATCGCCTCGCCAATCGTGCAGGAAGCCTATCTCGGCATTGCTCCGAAGAGCGCAGCATGACCGACCTGCTCAAGCTTTCCGGCGTGCACACCCATATCGGCCGCTATCACATCCTCCAGGGTATCGATCTCGCCGTCCCGCAGGGACAGACCACGATGCTGCTCGGCCGCAACGGCGCCGGCAAGACCACGACGCTGCGCACCATCATGGGCCTGTGGCAGGCCTCAAGCGGCGAGATCAGCCTCGCCGGCCAGCGTATCGAGAGCCGTGCCACGCCCGACATCGCGCGGCTCGGCGTCGGCTATGTGCCGGAAAGCATGGCGGTGTTCTCCGACCTCACGGTGAAGGAAAATCTGGTGCTGGCGGCGCGCGACGGGCCGCTCGACGACACCCAGCTCGAGTGGATCTTTGGCTTCTTCCCGGCGCTGCGCCGGTTCTGGCTGTCGCGCGCGGGCAGCCTCTCGGGCGGACAAAAACAAATGTTGTCGATCGCGCGCGCCATTATCGAGCCGCGTAAGCTTTTGTTGATCGACGAGCCGACCAAGGGGCTGGCGCCTGCAATCGTGATGGCGCTGATCGAATGCCTGAAGGAGATCAAGCGCAACGGCGCCACCATCCTGCTGGTCGAACAGAATTTCTTTGCCGCCCGCGAGCTCGGCGACCACGTGCTGGTGATGGACAACGGCACCATCGTCCATCGCGGCGAGATGGCGGCCCTGGCCTCCGATGTGCCGCTCCAGGAGCGGCTGTTGGGCCTGAGCCTGGAGGCGCATCAGTGACTGAACTTGCCGCAACCGATCCGCTGCCGAAGCCCAAGCGCGACATCGCGCCAATCCTGCTGCCGATCGCGCTCGCGCTGGTGACGATACCCCTGATCGGCTCGCCCAGCACCTGGCTGACACTGACCGCCGCGAGCCTCGCAATGGGCATGATGATCTTCATCATGGCTTCCGGCCTGACACTCGTATTCGGCCTGATGGACGTGCTGAATTTCGGCCACGGCGCCTTCATCGCGGTCGGCGCTTATGTCGCAACGCTGGTGTTTGCGCCATTCGCAGCTTCCATTCAGGCGGATTCGCTGTGGATCAACCTCGCGGTGCTGGCGCCCGCGGCGCTGCTGTCGATGGCGGTCTCCGGCGCGATCGGCCTCATCGTCGAGCGCGTGCTGATCCTGCCTGTCTACGGCCAGCATCTAAAGCAGATCTTGATGACAACGGGCGGCCTGATCGTCGCCGAGCAGACGCTCTATGCGCTGTGGGGGCCGCAGATCATCCCGACGCCGCTGCCGACCTCGCTGCGCGGCTCCTTCATCCTCGGCGACGTCGCGATCGCGAAATACCGCGTGCTGGCAACGCTGATCGGGCTTGCCGTCTTCATCGCGATCCAGCTCGTGCTCAACCGCACCAAGCTCGGCCTGTTGATCCGCGCCGGGGTCGAGAATCGCGAGATGGTGGAAGCGCTCGGCTATCGCATCCGACGGCTGTTCCTCGGCGTGTTCATGACGGGATCGGCGCTCGCTGGCCTCGGCGGCGTGATGTGGGCGCTCTATCGCGAGCAGGTCCATGCCTCCATGAGCGACGAGCTCACCGTCTTGATTTTCGTCGTCGTCATCATCGGCGGCTTGGGGTCGATCGGAGGCTGCTTCATTGGCGCGATTTTGGTGGCGATGGTCGCCAATTATGGCGGCTTCCTGGTGCCGAAGCTCGCCCTCGTCTCCAATATCCTGCTGATGGTCGCCATTCTGATGTGGCGGCCGCGCGGCCTCTATGCGGTAACCAGCCGATGATAATCCTGTCAGGCGACCCGCCGCGCAGCCGCGCCCTCACGCTCGTTCTTGTCGTCATCATCCTGGCGCTGGCGGCGGTGCCGTTCCTGTTTCCGGGCGCCAAGGCGCTGAACGTCGCGGCCAAGATCTGCGTCTTCGCCGCGTTGGTCGCGTCCTACGACCTGCTGCTCGGCTACACCGGCTCGGTGTCGTTCGCCCACACCATGTTCTACGGCATCGGCAGCTACGCGGTCGCGATTGCGCTGTATGGGATGGGCCCGAACTGGGCCGCAGTCGCAACCGGCATCGTCGTCGGCCTGCCGCTCGCGGCCCTGCTCGCGCTCGCGATCGGCCTGTTCTCGCTGCGCGTCGCCGCGATCTTCTTTGCCATGATCACGCTCGCGGTCGCCTCCGCCTTCCAGGTGCTGGCCTCACAGCTGTCCTGGCTGACCGGCGGCGAGGACGGACGCAGCTTTCAATTGCCGGAGCTGCTGCGCCCCGGCACGGTGCTGGTCTCGAAAAGCCTGCTCGGCTTCGAGATCAACGGCCGCACCCTGACCTACTATCTGGTGTTCGCGGTCTCGGCGCTGATGATCCTCGCCTTGTTGCGGGTGGTGAACTCGCCGTTCGGGCGTGTGCTCCAGGCGATCCGCGAGAACCGTTTTCGCGCCGAGGCGCTTGGCTTCCGCACCGTCTTCCATCTCACCTACGCCAACTGCCTCGCCGCGCTGGTCGCCGCCAGCGCCGGCATGCTGAACGCGCTATGGCTGCGCTATGCCGGCCCCGACACCTCGCTCAGTTTCTCGATCATGCTGGACATCCTCTTGATGGTGGTGATCGGCGGCATGGGCACGATCTACGGCGCGATCATCGGCGCCACGATCTTCATTCTCGCCCAGAACTATCTGCAATCGCTGATGGGCGTCGCCTCGAAGGCGGCGGCGGAGGCTGGCCTGCCGCTGCTACCGGGACTGTTGCATCCAGATCGCTGGCTGCTGTGGCTCGGGTTGCTGTTCATTGCCAGCGTCTACTTCTTCCCGACCGGCGTGGTCGGACGGCTGCGCAATGTGGGCGGCGACAAGAGCCCGGGCGCCTCGCATTAAGCAGCGATTCATGATGCAGCGCAGCGTTTGTTGCAGATGATGTGCAACCATGACGTTATTCGCGTCCTGCTCTACGCCGATGCGACTGCGCAACCGGATTAATCCTTAGGTAACTGGTTTTCCTAAGCTTTAGGCCATTTGTGCGGTGTATTTCTGTTCCTCCAGGGGGAGGAAATGCGCGACGTATTTTCAGGGATGGCAGTCAGACTGTCGCTAGCCGCAAGGGGCGGCTGGGACGCTGTCACACGGCGCGGCCCCGTGTTGTGGCTGACACTATCAGGCGCATTGCTGGTCGCCGGCATCTTCGCCGTGACCGCTATGGCCTCCGGCGAGTTCCGCGAGCGCACGCTGGCGAACCGCGAGCGCGAGCTGGAAAATACTGTTCAGCTGATCGCGCGGCATTTCGATCAGCAATTCGAGGACTCCGACGTCATCGCGGCCGATCTCATCGGGCAGATGCATCTGCCGGAGATCTCCTCGCCGCAGATGTTTCGCGAGCGCATGTCGGGACCTGAAGCCAGCCGGATGCTGAGGAGCAAGATCAGCGCGGTCTCCTATCTCGGCGACATCGCGATCTACGATGCCGATGGCGAGCTAATCAGCTGGTCGCGGCCTCGGCCGCTTCCCAAGATCAATGTGTCGGCGCGCGCCTACTTCCAGACCTTCAGATCGAATCCGATGTCGGAGCCGGTGCTGCTGGAATCCGTGCGCAGCCTCCTGATCGGCAAATGGACCACGATCGTCGCACGCCGGCTGAGTCTGCCGGACGGCACCTTCGTCGGCGCGATGGTCCGGCGGATCGATCCCGACAGCTATCAACGCTATTTCGCGTCCGTCGCGCTGGCCGAGGGCGCCGCCATCTCGCTGTTCGACCGCGAAGGCACGATGCTGGCGCGCTACCCGCATGTCGAGGAGTTGATCGGGACCAACTACAAGAACGCACCGTTGATGCAGAAAGTGCTGGCCAAAGGCGGTCAGCACACGCTTCGCGTCAAGAGCCCGGTCGACGGTGAGGATCGGCTCGGCTCGGCCGCGTCGCTAACCCATTTCCCGCTGGTCATCGTCGCGACCAACACCATGTCGGCTGCGCTTACGGACTGGCGGCAGCAAACCGGGTTCATGGTCACCACCGCAACGCTTTCGGCGACCGTGATCGCGCTGATCCTGTTCCTGATCATCCGCCAGATCAAACGGCAGAACCGCGAGGCCCAGGAACGGATCGAATCGGAGCGGCAGCGGCTCGACACCGCCCTCAACAACATGTCGCAAGGGCTGATCCTGTACGACGCCGCCGGATACATCGTCACCTGCAACCGCCGCTATGCCGACATGTTCGGCCTGTCCGCGGACGTCATCAAACCCGGCTGCCACATCATCGAGGCGATGCACCATCGCAAGGAACGCGGAGCGTTCAATGGCGACGTCGAGGCGTTTTGCGCCGACGTCATGAGGGTCGTCGCTGAAGGCACGGTCTCCACCAGGATGCACGAGCTGCCGAACGGCCGCGCCTTCCAGGTCATCAACACCCCGCTCGCGCAGGGCGGATGGGTCGCCACGATCGAGGAGATCACCGAGCGGCGCAGTCTGGAGCAGGAACGCGACCGCAACTACACGTTCCTTCGCGAGATCATCGACCATATCCCGTCGCAGATCACGGTGAAGGATGCCCGCACGCGGCAATATCTGCTGGTCAACCGCACCGCCGCAGAGCAATTCGGCCAATCGCACGAAGCCGTCGTTGGCAAGACCCCCTTCGACATATACCCGGATGACACCGCCAGGCTCGTCACCGACGACGACAGCAAGGCGCTGCAAGCGGCCACGGGATTGTACAAGGACGAACATCCCTGGCCGAGCCAAACCAAGGGACTGCGCTACATCACCTCGACCCGGATCGGCATCCGCGATAAGTCCAGCGAGCCGCGCTACCTCATCAATGTCGTCGAGGATGTCACCGAGCGGCGGAGCGCCCATGAGAAGATCGCGCATATGGCGCATTTCGACGCGCTGACCGACCTGCCGAACCGCGCGCTGTTCCGCGAGCAGATCGAGCGCGAGCTGGAAAAGGTCGCAAGCGGCGAGCAGTTCGCGCTGCTCTATATCGACGTCGACGAGTTCAAGGGCATCAACGATTCGCTCGGCCATCATGTCGGCGACGAGCTGTTGAAGGCGATCGCCGGCCGCATCCGTGCCTGCCTCAAGCCGGGCGACCTGATCGCGCGGCTCGGCGGCGACGAATTCGCCGTCATCCACACCAAAATCGAATCGTCCGCCGACGTGCTGTCCTTCGTGACGCGGATTCATGAAGCGATCCGCCGCCCCTATCATTGTCTCGGCCATCAGCTCTCCACCGACGCCAGCATCGGCATCGCGCTGGCGCCGCAGGACGGCAGCGATCTCGACCAGCTCATCAAGAACGCCGACCTCGCGATGTACGGCGCCAAGGCGGAAGGGCGGCGCACCTACCGCTTCTTCGTGCCGGAGATGGATGCGAGCGCCAAGGCCCGCCTCACCATGGAGCAGGATCTGCGCCAGGCTCTAGTCGATGGCGGATTCGAGCTTCACTACCAGCCTCTGGTCAATCTGCACACGGGCGAAGTCTCCGGCTGCGAGGCGCTGCTGCGCTGGCGCCATCTCGAGCGCGGCATGATATCGCCGGCCGAGTTCATTCCGATCGCCGAGGATACCGGCCTGATCAACGAGCTCGGCGACTGGGTGCTGCGCACCGCCTGCAACGAGGCCGCGACCTGGCCCGCCCATGTGCGCCTCGCGGTCAACGTCTCGCCGGTGCAGCTCAAATGCGACACCCTGGCGCTGAAGATCGCGGGCGCGCTGGCCGCCTCCGGGCTCGAGCCGCGGCGGCTCGAGATCGAGATCACCGAGGCCGTGCTGATCCGCGACGACGAGGCCGCGCTCTCGATCCTGCACCAGCTCCGCTCGATCGGCGTGCGCATCGCGCTCGACGATTTCGGCACCGGCTATTCGTCGCTGAGCTATCTGAAGCGCTTCCCGTTCGACAAGATCAAGATCGACCGCTGCTTCGTCTCCGACATCGCCGACGCCAGCGGCGCGCCCGTCATCGTGCAGGCTGTGGTGAACATCGCCGCCGCCAGCAACATGACAACGGTCGCCGAAGGCGTCGAGACCGAGGCGCAGCGCGAGATGCTGCGCGCGCTCGGCTGCACCGAGATGCAGGGCTATCTGTTCAGCAAGCCGAAGCCGGCGGCCGAGGTGCGCAAGCTGTTCGGACCGGGCGATGCCGTGCCGGTAGCGGCGGTGGCCTGAGATGGCAAAGCGAGGCAAGACTCCGGCCAAAACCGTCGACGTAGCGGATTCCTACGCGGTGCGGCTGATGCAGCATCTGGTGGTGCCGACATTCGTGATCGACCCGAAGCGTCGTGTCGTGATCTGGAACAGAGCCTGCGAGCGGCTGACCGGCGTGGCTGCGTCGGAAGTGATCGGCACCACGAAGCACTGGCAAGCCTTCTACGAGTCCAAGCGCCCTTGTCTCGCCGATCTGGTCGCGCTCGACCGCCCCGAGCAGCTCCCGGAGTATTATTCGGAATATGCCGCGCGCGGCCACAACGGCCTCGGCTTCAGCGCGGAAAACTGGTGCGTGATGCCACGGCTCGGCAACCAGCTCTATCTCGCGATCGATGCTGGCCCCATCCACGACGAGGCCGGCAATCTGATTGCGGTGGTGGAAACGCTGCGCGACCTCACCGACCAGAAGCGCGCCGAGACGGCGTTGAAAGAGCTCGCGACCAAGGACGGCCTCACCGGACTGTCCAACCGCCGCTCCTTCGACGAGATGCTGATGTCGGAATGGTCGCGGGCGCAGCAGACGCAGCGGCCGATGTCGCTGCTGTTCGTCGACGTCGATCATTTCAAGCTGTTCAACGACCAGCACGGCCACCAGACCGGCGACGAGTGCCTGCGGGCGGTCGCCGATGTCGTCAGCCGGCATGCGCTGCGCCCGCTCGACCTTGCCAGCCGCTATGGCGGCGAGGAATTCGCGCTGATCCTGCCCGATATGAGTTGCGACGATGCCTGCGCCATCGCCGAGGAGATCCGCCGTGCCGTGATGGCCTTGCGGATCGCCCATGGTGCCATTGGGGCCGGCAACCACGTCACCCTCAGCGTTGGCGTGGCCAGCCACATTCCCGGCGAAGCCGACGGCGGCCCCGACCGGCTGCTCGGCTCGGCCGATCAGGCGCTCTACGCCGCCAAACGGCTCGGCCGCAACCGCGTCATCTGCGCTGAGCGGATGCTGGCCGAATTCGCCGGCCTCGGCCGGGACGGCGTGCAAGTTCCGAGCCCCACCGCCCGCAAATCAGCCTAGATTGCCGCGGCAAGACCGGTTGCCCGCCCCGCGCCAATCGGCTAAATGAACCCTCGTTGCACCCGTAGCTCAGCTGGATAGAGCGTTGCCCTCCGAAGGCAAAGGTCACACGTTCGAATCGTGTCGGGTGCGCCACTTCGGTACAGAACTGGGCACTCCAAAACCTGCCGTTTTTGCGCCGGACGCGGCGACGAGAGTGCGGAAGAGCACGCTTTTCGATCCCATGATGCGAACTTCTTTCGCGTCCACCTCGATGCGCTGGGCCATGGCGCGGAGATGGTCACGGCGGTAGCCGCCCGATTCGGTTCGCATGCGCCTGCGGACCTGGCTGGCGAAGGTTTTTAGCGCCTGGGGTGTGATGCTCGGCCCGAGCGCGCCCTCGGCCCGCTCTGCGTCGGCGCGGGCCTGGTCGCGAATCGATTTCAGCTCGGTCACGCGCTCCTTGAGCAGCGGATCGGACACATCAGCGATGCCGTTTTCGATCGCGTCGTACAGCCGCTTGAGCTTGGCTTCTGCTTCGGTCGCGCGCTTGCGCAATTCGGCAATATGCGTCGTTCGGCGCTCGGCGCGCTCCTCTCGGCGATGAAGGACGGCCGACAGGATTTCCTCGAGACGCTTGGGCTGCAAGAGACGCTGCTCAATGTGCTCGGCCACGAGGCTGTCGAGTTTCTCCATGGGAACGGTCCGCCCCTTGCAGCCAATCTCACCCTGCCGGGCCTTGGTGCAGCAAGTGTAATACCTGTATCTCCCGCTCTTCCCGGTCCTCAGCGTCATCGCGCCGCCGCAAGCGGCGCAAAAACAGATGCCGGTAAGGAGGGTCGGACCGCTGACGACGCGGGGCGCTGTCATTGCGGGGCTACGCGTTTTGAGCAGTGCTTGCACGGCCTCAAACTCGGCGGCCTCGATGATCGGCGGGACCGCCATTTCGACCACCTCGGCCTCCGCTTTGCGCTCGCGCGTTTTCCAATACTTGGTGTTAAAGCGGTGGCGGCCGACATACGTCGTTCGCGTCAGCACCTTGTGAACGGCATCGACGCCCCACCGTCCGCCGTCGCGGGTTCGGATGCCGGATTCGTTCAGATGCTTGGCAATCGATTTGACGCCCATTGGCCCGGAGAAGCCGGCGCCCGCGCGCGCCAGGCGAAAGATCAGCCGCACGGTCTCGGCCCGGATGGGATCGATCTCAAGTGTCTTTTTGATGCGGTGACCGCGCTGCTCGGCGGCTTCCACGATGCGGTATCCGATCGGCGGCAGCGCGCCATTCCAGAAGCCTTGCCGCGCATTCTCCTTCATGGCCCGCAGCGTGTGCTTGGCGTTCTCCTTGGACTGGTATTCGTCGAACAGCGCCATGATCTGGCGGATCATGTTGCTCATCGGATCGTCGCCAAGCTCTTGGGTGATCGACACCAGCCGCACGCCGCTCTTGGCAAGCCGGCGGACATAGAACTCAAGCTGGAACTGGTCGCGGAAGAAGCGGCTGAAGCTGTGGACCAGGATCACCTCGAACGCCGGCGGTTTTGTCGTCGCGGCGTCGATCATACGCTGGAATTCCGGCCGCCGATCGTCGGTCGCGGATGCGCCGGGCTCGACATAGTCGGAGACAATCTCCCACCCACGCGATGCGCAATAGCCCTTCGCCTGACGGCGCTGATCCGGAATGGAGAGATCGCTATCGGCTTGCCGTCCCGTGGAGACCCGCAGGTAGAGCGCCGCCCGAACCGTTGCAGCCATGGTGATGTCCCCTCAGTCCTTTCCAAACAACTCGTCGAACAGATCACCGAACCAGGCTTCGAAGACATCGATCTCCGTTTCGGTCACCGGCACGTCCTTCGGCCAGTCGTCCGTCACCGCCCATGTCACCGAAGCGCGCTTAGCTCGTCGTCGACCAGGGCGCGCGAGCGCACGCGCATAGTCGTAGAGATCGTCAAGTGGGGCGCGGTCCAGCGGACGCCGTAGCTGTGATTTGTGAGGGGGAGCCATGGCGCCACTGTGGCAAGCCTGGGCGATTGGCAGAACGGCCGAAGTCCACGCCATGTCACGCTGCAGCGCTGCGACCTCGCACCTCCTCTGCAGCTTGAGCGCAATCGCGCAGAGCAGGCCATGAACGCATGGAAGCAAAAGAGCCGGGCCAGCGGAGCGCCGTCAAGGCCGCGAGCCGGCGGAGCCGGTCGCGCGCAGCGCGAGCCTTGACGGCGAACCGTTGGTCCGGCAGCGGCCTCCCATGCGATCATGGCCGGACACCCCGCCGAGCACGCGCAACAAAACGCTACGCTGCGAACGATGGCGCTCGGAACGTTGATTTTGAATGCTTTTTCGGTTCGAGCGGCACCAGGCCACTTCATGCGGTGCCGCTGCAGTGCCATCCAAAACAATGTGCAGGCAAAGGCTTACGACCCCCAACGGCACGGAGCGACCTCGTCGCTTTTATCTTGCCGTCCTAATCGGTCGAGATCCGCGCCCAGCTCTCGGTCGGTAAGGTCGGTATTGTCGACAGCGGACGAGAAGTCGGACTTGGCAATATCAACGCGAATGGCCCCATTGCAGACATAGGGGTCCGCTGTCATTCTCCTCGGATGGTAGGCGGCTGGGAAAAAGCTCGACGGATGGATTTGCGGCGCTCCACAGGCACCCGCGCCGACCCGCGTCCGCCTCAAGCGGTGCGTGGAGGCGATTACCTCATAGCCCATGCCTGCTTCGAGTGTCGGAAATCGTGGAAGGTGCGGGCGGACACGGGCGCGACTTGTCCGCAGTGCGGCTCTTGTCTCCACGAGATGGGTCGGTCGTTCAAAGCTCCGAAGCGGTCCGACGCCGAACAATGGCAGAAGGTGCAGGCCCTCTGGTCAGCAGGTTTCCGCTTCTGGAGTTATCGGAGCCACCCCGACGCTGAACCATTGCCAGAACGATTGCGGGACGTTGACGAATTCATACGCCGCAACCCAAAGCACCCGATGCGCATCGCGGGCTAACGTGCGCCCTTGTGCAATTGCGGTCATCGCGGACTGCAGGCAAGGTCGATCGCGATACACGAGGCGATACTCAAACACTATCTGGACGGCACGGGGAATGAGATGGCGCAAGAAAGCATTGCGGCCGCAGGCAATACGGAAGTGCCAGCGTATCTCGCACTGATCGAACTTGGATATTCCGTTGATCGTATCGATAAGGACGGCGAGGAGCGCTGGATCGCGAAGAAAGGAACGCTCCAGCTTATGGCCGATTGCCCGTTAGAACTCCTCGGCCTCTCCCTATTGAGAAGCGAACGTGGGCCACGTTGGCAGGCGAGTGATAGCGAGATTGCTGAGTTTCTGACACGGTTCCACCCGTCCGCTGGACGGCCATGATCGGTGCCACGTTTGCCGATCAGTGGTGTCGTTCAACGACTATCAGTGCAAGCTCATCAGCGAGATGCCACTTTGAGGCGAAATAGCAATACCCGCCTGGGTATTGGTCAAGGAAAGCCTGACCGAAATCTGCAAGTCGGGGTTTCACCTCAGTTTTCCAGAACTCGAAGCGATGGGCTGGATCTACCCAGTAAGGCGGTCTCCCCACATCAGCGACGACGAAGGTCGCCCCTACCTTTAGCATTTCCATTACGTCAGCCGCATTCAGGCGCGACGAGACGCGTTGTGCGTTCAGAGTGCCCTTTTCGTTCCATAGCTCCTCCAGCGGGAGCTTTGTGATGATCTTCTTGGCGATGTCCATTTTCCCCGCCATTCACTCGGCTAACAAATCGTACCACATGCTTAGTTCATATGTCCGGATCTGGCACATCGCGCCGTTCCCGGGATTAATCGAAAATCGCCGCCATCGAAGGATGACCGGACCACCCGCGAAAATCGGGAAGGCTGCCGCCATGAGCGCGTAGCGGAAGATCGTAGTCCGTCGCAGGTTATCTGGCCGGCTCGCTTCACGGGCCGCTGCATCATAGCGCCACGGCGAAACAATAGTGCCCATCTTCGTCGGCCGTGGCGCGTCAGTCAAATCCGCTATTTAGTGAAATGTACCGGAACGCGCCCTCGGCAGGGCAAGGACGAACGCCAAACATTCATTTGGAACGTCCGTTGCCTGCCTGATTGGGGACCGCCGGGTCTATCTACAACCTGCGTATCCTACGGCAGTGGCGCCTGGCGCACCGACGGAGCTAAGAGACGAGTCTGGTGCGAAGGCGCCCGTATTCGGTATCGGTTATCGATCCAGACTTCTTGAGCTGATCGAGCTTGGCAAGTTCGTCTGCGGCACTGAATCCGACGATGTTACGCAACTCCTCGCGCGTCCGTTGCGCCTGCTCCGCACTGCGTTCGGCCATGCCTCTGCCTTGGGTGATAAGATACGCAAAAATGCCGAAATAGGAGGTCAGAACCAGCGCGAGCACCCACAGTACTTTACCCCATCCGGAGATGTCGTGGCGCCTGAACAGATCGCCGTAGATGACGATGAGCAGCCAGAACCAGACGACAAATGCGAATACGGCAATCATATCCATCAGGAAATTTCGATAGGTGAATCCCTCTTGTGCGAAGAACATTGCGATCTCCTTGTTGCGTTGTTCCCGACCTTTGCCGCCATCAAGCCTGACCGCTCACCGGCAGTACCGATGCGACACGCGGTGCGACCTTCCGCTTTGCGTGCGATGCCAGCAGCTGCCGTTTCTCCAATAATATCTGTGCCAATGGTGATGCCGACGGTGGGCTCCGGCGATGGCTCCGGCCGTAGCTCCTATCGCAGCGCCCCGACGACCGCCGACGGCACCGCCGATAACCGCACCGCGAAGCGCACTCTGGCCAAAGGATTCGCTGGAAGGGAGCATTCCTGCGAGCGAGAGCAGAATGACCAATAGCGAAAGCTTTCGCATCTGGTGTTCCTTTCTTCGATTGCCACGACCTGGATATCACTGGCCGCCCAATCGAAAAATCCGAACAATCACATTCGCACCTGAGGGTTTTATCGGATTAACCCCTTGGATTATTCGTGCCTGGGGCACCATCTCACCGCAGAAACAATTAGCGCCGCCGCGAGGAGGCGTAGCGCGGATTGATGCCGCAATAGGCGCTCGTGCCGGAGGCGGTGGCCAGGCATTGCGCACGGGTGGCGAATTGGCAATTGCCGGGAAAGCCAGCGTGGCGACCGCGCAGGCAGTATCGATCTGCCGCGGCAGCCTGGGCTGGTACTGAGAAGACCTGAACCAAAAGCATGGTGAGCGATGCCAGCACCGGAACAGTGAGATGCATTTCAACCTCCTTCTGATGGAGGTGAGTATACGGGCGACACCGAGGTGAGACCGTCAGTAAAAGCCCCAACCAGACGCGGGTTGTCTGTTGAGAGGACCTCCGGAGAGACGGGTGCTCACGGAATGGCAACGAGCTCAAGCTGCGGTCGAACACCTCGATGCCGGGCTTTTTGTTTCTAAATGTTTCTAATTGCTCCGTGGCAATACTCGGCAACCGGTCTTGCGCGCTTCCGAAGGCTCCGCGCCAGCTCGCGTCGCTACCACCGCGCAACCGGGCAGATCCAGCTGCCTGGGCGAACTCAGGACACAAAGCACGGAAAGCCACCATGACCTCGATTTCGGGCCTCTCCTCCCACCACCACCGCGCATCGCCGTTGCAGCGGCTGCAGGACGAACTGCAATCGGAAGTCAGCTCCGGCACGATCAGTTCGTCCGATCAGTCGGCACTGTCCTCCGCGCTCAGCGACATTGACTCGGCTTTGCAATCAAGCAGCCCGAGCGATCAATCCAGCGGCAGCACATCATCGTCCGACGGCATCAAGTCGAAGATCGATGATCTGATCCAGCAGGAGGTTTCGGCCGGCAAGCTGACCGACCAGCAGGCGACCGAGCTGCAAGGCGTTTTCAAAGCAGCGTTCTCGCATGGACCAGATGGCGCGGGCGGACCGCCGCCGGCCGGCGGACCTCCTCCGGCCAACGGCGCGGATGGCTCATCCAGCGGCAATTCAGTGGTGGACCTGCTTCAGCAATTCCTTCAGTCGCTGAAAGACTCGCTCACGGGCTCGACCTCCTCCAGCACGACGGGATCAAGCGACACGACGACGACAAGCGCGTCTTCCGCGACCAGCAGCACCGATAGCTCGTCAAGTGGCACCTCGGCAACGGACCTGCTCGAACAATTCCTTCAGTCGCTGAAAAACTCGCTCGCGGACTCGACCTACAGCGGGACGGGATCAAACGGTACGACGAATCCAAGCGACCCTTCGCTGTCCGGCGTCCTTCTCAACGACCGGATCTGATATCAGAGACGCGCAACCATCCTTCAGCCCCGAAGAATGGTTGTTCTGTTGCTACAATTGTCCTCAAGCTGGGAATTTGTCGCCGAACATCGGCAGACCGCTGCGTGATTGTGCCTGTGTGGCCTCGTCCTGGATCACGTCCCAGTGCTCGGCGAGCACTTCGTTTTCCATGCGCACGATATCCGCGACGACCCACGCCGCCGGCAGGCCGTGACCGCTGAACCGCCCGTGGGGGTCGAAACTCCGACTTGCCGTGATAATCCACCCGGTCTCTGGAGCGGACCATGTTGACAGGCCCCTCCCCGTCCAAAGCCTTGCTAGCGGCTTCGAGTGTGGCCGCGCTACATTCCACGGTTTCCATTTTCGCTCTCCAGTTCGGCCGACAATGATGCGCATGAAGGTCGATCGAAGCCCTTCTCGCGTAAGCAGGCGGACGGAAATCGTAGCGAGCTCTCGCACCTTGGCCGTCAGATATTTGCGGGTCAGATAAACCGCGAGCAGCCGGCCCGCAATGAACAGCTTGTTGGGGAGCCCCGTTCAAAGGCGATCGACGTGATCTCTCCGACCCGCATCGTCGGGTGGCTGCGATTTTGCCGGACAGTCAGAAAGCGCCGATCGTAATCGCCCGCTTCAAGGGGCCACGCTTTTCTACGCACTCGACCAGAAACCTGGCGAGTGAGCGCTTCGATATGGCCTCAAACGAGGACCACCGATCGCTCTTGTCGATGAGGGGCATCTCTTCGTCCTTCTCGGTCAAGCCAGGCGGGCGGATGATGGTCCAGCCTACTCGCGATGCCCGAATAGCGGCCTCGGCTGCAGCATGATCCAGGTACGCGTCGTGGATGCTGCTCATCCGCAGGATGATACGAAACAGCATCGCATGTCTGCCCCGCTCCTCCCCAACTCCGAAAGCGCTGAGATACACAAAGTGTTGCGAGCCACTGCCGATAGCATTGAGAGTAGCGGCTGCGCTCCGGCGAAGAATGTCAGGGGGTGACGTTCGCTTCGCGAAAAGGCTTTTGGATGCCCGCTTCTGGCCAATGCACGACACGACCGCATCGCAACCAGCAACGGCCTTCGACACAAAGCCGGTGTCGGTGAGATCGCCGTTCTCCTGCGAAAATCGTGTCGCTGGTTGACGTGGCAGAGCTGGCGATCGGGACACCGCAACTACGTCGTGGCCGTTGGCCAGTAGTTTATCGACGACCAGGGCTCCGGTGCTCCCGGTCGCTCCCAAAACCGCGACCTTCATGCCCTGCCCCCCTTCTCGATCTCATGGAAGAAGCTGGTTAGCCGCGCAGCGGTCCCGTCAGGGCTGTCGCTGGCATAGGTAAGCCCAGGAAGGGCGAGAACTTCACTCCCAGTATCCAGCGAACTGATCGTCACTGCAGCACTCCGAAGGAACAATTTGTTCCTTACGATAAGCGAACGCGTTATACGCACAAGAACGCATGAAAATGTTCTTTACGAACAGGCGTGTTCGTACTGGAGGAGTGACGGTGCCGACCGAGGCCACGCCTGAAGAATTCGACCGGATGGATCCGCGCGTCGAGTGTCGTTCTCTCGCACAAATAATCGACAGGGTCGGAGACAAGTGGACCGTTATGGTCCTGGGCAACCTGTCAGAGGGAACGCATCGGTTTAACGAACTCATGCGAGACATACCGGGCATTTCGCACCGAATGCTCACTCTGACATTAAGAGGACTGGAGCGCGACGGTCTATTGCGGCGGACTGCGTTCGCCACGGTGCCCCCGCGCGTCGAATATGCTCTCACACCTCTGGGATTCACATTGACCAAGCCGCTCGCTGTTCTAGCTGAATGGGCACGGCACAATAGGCATGAAATCGAAGAAGCTCAGCAGCTATACGACTCGAAGGATTGAGCAATGTAGTTCCGCAGAATATCGCATTCGCAAGGCTCGATGCGGGCGCGACGCTCGCGCTGCCCGCTCCTCAAGCTGGGAACTTGTCGCCGAACATCGGCAGACCGCTGCGTGATTGTGCCTGCGTGGCCTCGTCCTGGATCACGTCCCAGTGCTCGGCGAGAACTTCGTTTTCCATGCGCACGATATCCGCGACGACCCACGCCGCCGGCAGGCCGTGACCGCTGAACCGCCCGTGGAGAATGACGAAATCACCCGTCGCTGCCACAATGTGGTTTTCGTAGCGCAGCGTCGCGGGCAAGCTCCTTACCAGATCGAACAGACCGTCACGGCCCGGTGGAATATGCGCGCTGTGCTGGATGTAGCGGGGCGACCAGAAGCGCTCGGCGGCAGCGTAGTCGCGCTTGTTGAAGAGCGTATCAAACGCGTTCAGGACGATTTGCACCCGACCGTCTTCGCCCGACTTGATCATGATCGTGCCCTTTGCCAGGCCCGGAGGTTATTTCCGGACCAGCGGGATTTGCAGATTGGTCGGCCGGTTCTGCTCGGTATCGAAGCCA
The DNA here is from genome assembly GCF_000938285.1 of Bradyrhizobium sp. LTSP857. NCBI lineage: Bacteria > Pseudomonadati > Pseudomonadota > Alphaproteobacteria > Hyphomicrobiales > Nitrobacteraceae > Bradyrhizobium > Bradyrhizobium sp. LTSP857. The sequence continues at coordinate 213,245 of NZ_JYMS01000035.1, forward strand.
CGGCCGTCGATATTGCGCGCGCCCCAGAACAGCAGATCGCCTCTGAGATAAACGAGGTCGTACTCCATGAAATTCGTCCCTTCCTTGAGACCGAAGGGAACGAACGTCTTGCCGAATATGCTCTGGGGCGCGTTGACGGCCCAGGGCGCGTATCCGGCTGACGCGACCTTGTTCAGCACATCGACAAATCCCGGCACCAGCGGCGTGACCTCGTAGGTCTCGTCGGCGACGAAATCGACCTTCTGCGCGCCGGGAGCGATCGGATGCGCGCCCTGCCACAGCATGTGGCCGCCGATCCTGATGCGCACGAGCGGCACGGCCCCGTAGGGATCGGCCGAGTTGACGACCTCGAGTTCGAACCGATCGGACGGCAGATATCTGAAGGTGCGCTTGAGGTAGAACGGCTTGAGCGAACCGTCGGGGTTCTTGCTGGGCCGCACCTCCGGTGCGATGCTTTCCCAGCTTCCGAGCATCGCCTCTTTGATCTTGGTGACGTCCGTATCCATGCCGCCTGCTCTTATCTGGTTGGGTGGGGATTGCGCTGCGGCTCCGCCGATTCCTGTCATCACCAGAACGAGCAGCAACAACGTTTTAATGCTGTGACACATGCGCGTGCTTTCATCTCGTCCGCCTCGTGGACGGATCGCGGCGACGATCATGCCCTGCCTGCCAGGCAGACCCCGGTTATGTTTCGCGTCTTGCTATAAAAGCGGCTAGTCGGCCTGAAAAAGACTTTGTAGGCTGGCCCCATGCCTGCGAGATATGGCCCTCAAGACATGGCCTCAAGACATGGGGAATTAGGATGGAGCTACGGCATCTCCGCTACTTCATCGCCGTCGCCGACGCCGGTAGTCTGACCGTGGCGGCCGAACAGAAGCTCCACACGTCCCAGCCATCTCTCAGCCGGCAGATCCGGGATCTCGAACAAGAGGTCGGCGTTCAGTTGATGCATCGCAGCGCCCACGGCGTCGAGTTGACGTCGGCCGGCAGGGCTTTTCTGGACCATGCGCGGATGGCGCTGCTTCAAGCCGAGGCCGCAAAGGAGGCGGCACTGCGAGCAGCTCAGCCGCCGAAGCCGACATTCGCGCTCGGCTTTCTGTCGGGCGCCGAAATCGGCCTGCTGCCCGAGGTGGACCGGCTCCTGCGCGGCGCGTTTCCGGGTCTCGAAATCCGCCTGTCGAGCGAATATTCTCCCGTGCTCGCCAAAGCCCTGATAAGGCGCAAGCTCGATGCGGCTTTCATGCGGCGGGAAGAGAACATGGGCGACAACATGGGCGATCTGGCCTGCCGTCGCGTTCGCACCGACCCGCTGATTTTTGTCTTCCCGAGCGATCATCGCCTGGCATCGCATGCGACCGTCGCGCCGCAGGAGATCGTAAACGAGACCTTCTACCTTCCGTCCAGGGCTGCACCCGCGGTGCGCAGCGTCATCCTGGACTATTTCAATCGCGCAGGCATCGATCTCAAGCCGGAGCATGAGGTCCACAACGTCGTGCACGCAATATCGATGATCACATCGACGCGCGGGATCATGATGTTGCCGGCTTACACAAAACGGTACCTGCCCGAGCAGATCACCACCCGTCCGGTGCTGGGAGAAGCCCCCACGGTCGATCTGGTCCTCGCTTATCACAAGGCCAACAATTCGCCGATTCTGAAGCTGCTGCTTTCGCGGGTCGGCAAGCTCGCCGGGGCTTCCTAGCCGCTTGGCTGCGCCGTGCCTGCTTCGCGGCACGGCGCCAGCGTCGGCTTGACAACGCCGATCACGGTCAGTGCCTGGCGTGCTCGAACACCACGATCACGCCAGTCGGCTCGGGCTCGTGTGCCGTCAATCGCGTCAGATCCGCATCGCTCCATTCGGCAAGGCTGACGACTTCGCCCGTCTGACGTTCCGCGCCGGGCGATGGGGTGGGCTCGAGCACCTTGAGCCCGCTCTCGTCGACAAAAAACGTATGCTCGCCGAACATGCTGTTGAGCTGGGGCATGGCGGGATGCTCGTCGGGGAGCACCTGGGCGCCGAGTTGATTGATGGTCTGCTTCACTTGCTCGGATGTTAGCTTCATGTCCTGCTCCGTTTCTGTCATGTCCGGCTTGATTAGCTGACGCAAAGGCAGGAGTTCCCTGCGCCTTTGTTCAGCTGGCTCAAGCTCCCGAACTGGTGCAGCGCGCAAATGTTCCTGGACGATGGATTTTGTGATGAGGCGGTTCGTCTGCCGCGCCTTCAGCACGCCGACGCCACATCATGCACATCATTCCGACGCCGGCCGGTCACGCCCCCGGAGGTCTAGAGGTCGAAATTCGTGGGCAGCATGACGACGTCGCGAATCGTCATGCCGCGCGGTCGCGTCAGCATGAACATCACGACCTCGGCCACGTCGCTGGCCTCCAGCAGGCTTCCCAACTCCCTCGCCTCCTTCAGCTTCTCCGCGGGCCAGTCCGCGAGCAGCGCCGTGACGACAGGACCGGGCGACACTGACCCAACGCGGATGCCGTGCTTGAACACCTGGCGCCGCACCGTCTGCACGAAACAATCGATCGCCCATTTGGACGACGCATAGACGGGCTCCCACGGCGTCGGGAAATGGGCCGCGAGCGAGCTCGTGACAATGATGTCGCCGCTCCGGCGCTCGATCATGTGAACAAGCGCGTCGCGCACGTTCTTCATCACGACGTTGATGTTCAAATGCAGCATCCGATCGATCGCACCATGATCGGCATCGACGAGATCGCCGCCGATATAGGCGCCCGCATTGGCGTGCAGGATGTCGAGCCGACCGGCCTTCTCCAAAACTTGCGGCAGCAGCGTGGCGCAGTCTTTGGGGTCGAGCAGATCGATGACGAGCGGGATCACGGCATCGCCGTGCTTGTCGCGAAGCGCCTTCAGTGCGGCCGCGTCGCGGTCGACCGTCACCACGCGCGCGCCTGCGGCCAGCATCGCTTCGGTGCTGGCCAATCCGATGCCCGACGCGGCCCCCGTCACGACGGCAATTTTGCCTTCCAGCACGCCTGCCATAGGTTCCTCCCGATCGCATGACACCAAACGGCGCCGCACACCCTACTCGCCTCTGACCTCGCCGACCGACAGCGCGCAGATGCGCGACAGATGTGTGTAGGGCAGGCCGGTCTCTTTCGCCCAGGCGTTGAACTGCGCCTGCACCTTGGCGAGATCGCCCTTGGACTTCACTTCTTCGGCGATATCGAGGCCGGCATCGCGCAAACAGGCGACGACGTCCCTGGACGTGACAAAACCGTCCCAGCCGACGAAGCGCAGCAGCATCTGGCCGGTGTTGCCGCCCAACCGGCTGCCACGCTTGACCAGGAGATTGAGCAGGCCGATCTCGTCGGACGACGGCCACGCCGCCAGAAACTTGCCAAAACTGCCGTGCTCTTTTGCGATCTCCTGCACGAAGGCGGCGTTGTCGCGCACCGACATGATCTTGGCGCCGTTGCGCACGATGCGCGTGTCGCGCAGCAGAGCTTCCCAATAGTCTTCGGGCTGGAAGGTGAGCTTGGCCGGCGCAAAGCGCAGGAACGCGTCTTCAAAACCGTCCCATTTGGTATCGATCACGCTCCAGGCAAAGCCCGCGCAAAACACCCGCCTGGTCATCTCGGCGAGGATGCGGTCGTCGCCAAGCCTGGCCAGCCGCTTCGGATCGGGCTTGTCAGGCATCAGTCTGTCGAGCGCCTTGGGCCCGCCCTTGCGCTTCTCGGCGCGGGCACGAATGGTCTTGAACGAGGTCATGCGGTCACCGCGTTGGGGCCGAGCCACGACATCAGAATTCGACGACCCGGTCCAGCCCTGCGACGCACCGACACTTGCGCCGGCGACGAAGCCGTGCTGGTCTGCTTCTTGCTTCATAAATTTTTCGAATTCCCTTTTATTTTCAATCTCCCACCGACGGACATTCAATGCGCTGCCTGGTCGTGGCCGACCTGCACTATTCGCTGCCGCAGTTCGACTGGCTGGTCAGCGCGGCACCGCAATTCGACCTGGTGATCTTTGCCGGCGATGCGCTGGACATCGGCTCGATGGTGGATTTCCGCGCCCAGATCGTGGTGGTGAAGAAATACCTCGCGCTTCTGACCGCGCAGACCAAGGTCATCCTCTGCTCCGGCAATCACGACCTCGACGAGCGCAATGCGGAAGGCGAGAAGATCTCGCGCTGGATCTCGGAGGTGCGTGAGCTCGGCATCGCCTGCGATGGCGACAACCTCACCATCGGCGACACGCTGTTCACGGTGTGCCCATGGTGGGATGGACCGCTGGTCAAGCAGCGCCTTGCCGACCAGCTGCGCGATGCCTCCGTGAACCGTCCGCCACGATGGATCTGGGCGCATCACGCGCCGCCGGCGAATTCACCGACGAGCTGGGGCGGCAAGCGCTTCTTCGGCGATGTCGAGCTGGTGCAGTGGATCATGCAGTATCAGCCGTCGATGGTGATCTCGGGCCATGTGCACCAGTCGCCCTTCATCAAGGACGGCTCGTGGTTCGACCGGCTGGGCCAGACCTGGGCGTTCAACGCCGGCCTGCAATCCGGACGACCGCCGACGCACATCGTGCTGGATCTCGATGCGAACAAGGCGTTCTGGCTGGCCGCCGGAGAAGCGCAATGGATCGATCTCAGTGCACCGCTGAAGCGGCCAGCCGCTTACGTCGAGGATCCGCCGGACTGGCTCACATCCTTGGGTCGGATTGCCGATCCGAGCCTGGCGAGACCTCGAGCGGCGGCAGGTTGATCATGCTCTGGAGCACTTCGCTGACCATCGCGAGGTGCGTGCCGTGGCCGGCATATTGCCGCTTGAGATCGGCGAGATAGGTGTTGGCGACGTTGAGCCGCTGCGCGAGCGTGCGCGCGAGCAGCAGCGCCACCTCCGGCCGCTGTATGAGGAACGACGCCGCGTCCTCGAACTCGTAGATGATCGAATCCGCGCAGGCCCGCACCGTTGCGGTATGCGGCAGCCCGAGCAGCACGGACATCTCGCCGAACACGGCGCCGGGCTCGGCGATGGTCGCGACCACCATGTCGCCCTTGAGCACTTCGAGCTTCCCCTCCACGAGCACGTAGAGGTGGCCGCTGCTGGTGCCGCCCTCGCTGACAACGAGCGTGCCGGCCACAACCTGCCGCTCTGTTCCGCCGGTGCAATGATCCAGGACTGCGCGCATCATGCGAAAACTCCCGCCACGAGTGGGCAGTAGAGCACGATCCGCAGAAACGTGCAGCGGTTTTCGAGCGCGCCATACGCCCGTTCGGCAAGCCTGGTCAGCGCGATAGGCGTTTTGCGAGGTGAACCGACTGCCAGTCCCCAAGGCCGGTATCCCTGAACCCGGCCTTCTTCGCAAGGCCACGCATCTCGGCATTCGTTCGTGCGGCCTCGCCGGCGATGATGGCGTGGCCGAGATCGATCGCGCGCCTTTCCATCGCTGTCATCATGTGGAAGCCAAGGCCCATGCGCTGGAAGGCATCCGCGACCGAGATGGCAAATTCGCCGTGCCGGGCCGTCGCATCATAGGCGTATCGCGTTTCGCCGACGATCGTGCTCCGCCCGTCACGCCGGAGTTCGGCGAGCAGCGTGAAATGGTCAGGATGGTCCGTCCTTGAGAGGCATTCGGCCGCCACCACTGCAACATCGGCGCGCGCTCCCATGAAGCGCTTGTTCCGCGATGTCGTGGAAAGGCCAGTGAAGTAGATCGAGAGATTCTCCACATCGGATGCGCCGGCAGCCCTGATGTAGATCGCGCCTTTCGCCTTGGCCAGCTCGGCTGGCACGACGACGGCACCCGAGAATATCTGTGACATGTACGGCGCTCTCGGCAGGTTGCGTGGACCGCACACCTAACCGAGACCGCACACTGACCGCTTGGACATTGCTGCCAATCATGCGGCTGAAAACGAACAGCTCGCTGCAGCGTGCCGCGCGTCACACACGCGAGAGTGACGGCACCTCCTCCGGCATGATCGCCTGGAGGCCGCCGAAGCGACGTTCGCGACCATGGAACGAGCCCAGGGCCGCAGCGAGATCGCCCGCATCGAATTCCGGCCACATCCGCTCGGTGAAGTGCAGCTCAGCATAGGCGCCCTCCCAGAGCAGGAAGTCCGACAGCCGCTTCTCGCCGCTGGTGCGAATGATGAGATCGACATCGCGCAAGCCGGGCTCGCCGGTGACGAGTTGCGAGAAGGCTTCACGCGTGAGGCTGGTCAGCGCGGCGGCCTTGGCCGCGGCGTTGAGAATGGCGTCGCGTGCGGAATAGTCGACAGCGATGCGCAAATGCAGTGTGGGGCCGTGCGCGGTGGCCTCTTCGGCTCGCGCGATGGCGTTGGCGATGCCGTCGGGCAGGCGATCGCGGCGGCCGATCACGTTGAGGCGTACGCCGTTCTTGACCAGGCTCTGCACTTCATTGGCGAGATAGAAACGCAACAGCGTCATCAGCGCGGCGACTTCGGCCTTGGGCCGGCGCCAATTGTCGGTCGAGAACGCGTAGAGCGTCAGCGTGCCGATGCCCTGCTTGGGTGCGACCTCGACAATGCGGCGGATCGCCTCGACGCCGGCCTCGTGGCCGCGCATGCGCGAGAGCCCGCGCCGCGTTGCCCATCGGCCATTGCCGTCCATGATGATGCCGACATGAAGCTTCTCGTTCGGGGACGTGGTCTCACTTTGCATCGCAAAGTCTCCGGTCAAAAAAAGGGGGCTATCAGGTCGAAAGAATGCCGAGGCGTCCAAGCGCCGGCGCTTCGCGGCCGGCGGCCTTGGCAGCGTCGCGCACTAACCGCTCGAGCACGGCGAGATAGTCGAGGAAGCGGCGGCGGCCGCTCTTGGTCAGGCGGCAGGTGGTGTGCGGGCGGTTGCCCTCGTAGCCCTTGGTCACCTCGACGAGGCCGGCCTCCTGAAGCACGGCAAGATGCCGGCTGAGATTACCGTCGGTGAGGCCGCAGAGCTGCTTGAGATCGGCGAACGCCAGTCCCTTGGGATACGCCATCAGCGAGGTCAGGAGCCCGAGCCTCGCCTTCTCGTGGATCACGCGGTCGAGCCCTTCATAGGAGAAAGGCGCGCTGTCAATCTTCGACATCATTGTCTCCGGACGCAAAATACAGAATGGCCGCCATGACCGACTGGCCGATCACAAAGGGCAGTCCCATGGTCCATGGCGACAGCGTGTGGGTTCCGCTCGCCAGCACCACCACTGCAAAACCCGAGATGAAGTACCAGGCCCCCGCGAACGCGACGGTACGCGGCAGCGAGCGGACGGACGCAAAAATGCCGAGCGACACCAGGATCTGCCACAGCCCCGGCAGGAGCCACAGCATCTCGGTGGCGAACTTCCACATCACCACCGCGAGCAGCACGCCGGCGACGCCCGCGGGCAAGAACTGCTCGACCGCCTGGTGAATCATGGCGTCCGCAAGTCCGGAATGATGACGGCGCGAGCGCGCGCGCATCTCGATCCAGATCATCAGGCCGGACAGCGTTGCCGCAATGAACCAGCCCAAAAAGAACCCGAGCGGCTCGCTCGTGGGATCGCCGAGCAGCCAGAATTGCAGGATCGCCGTGACAAGCGCGACCACGCCGGTCGCAGCCATCGTCGCCGGGCCATAGCCGCGGAACGCCGTGCCGGCCGCAATCTGGCTGCGGATCGCCACGATGTCGGCCAGCGCCTTGTCGAGATCGCGCATCGGCAACGCCAAAGCCCCGCTCCACCCCATGTTTCCGGGACCATCGCCCGTTACTTTGTATTGCAAAGTATACCGCATTACAAAGTAAAGGCAAGCCGGAATGTCGCAGGCGACAGGCGGCATCCCGCTGGACAACTGCCGGTTGCGCGACACCCGCCCGCGCAGATAAGATGCGCCCGATGGCCGTTCCGGGGGGAAATTATGTGGCTTAAGTCTTTTGTCGTTGCGTCTCTTTTACAGCTGAGTCTTGTCGGAGCAGCGCATGCGGCGGGGCCGTTCGGCACCGTCAATGTCGGTAACTGGATCGGCGGCGCCTTCAGCAATGACGAGACAGGCGCCTTCTCCCATTGCGCCGCAACGGCGCCCTACGCCAACGGCGTCATTCTCGTCGTCGCCCAGAATGCTGCCGGCTCGTGGCTACTGAGCTTCGCAAGCCCCAGCTACCGATTCAACAAGGGCGAGAACGCCGCGATCGACGTTATTTTCGACGGGCAGGAGCAGGCCAGGCTGTTTGCCACTGCCAATCAGTCGAACATGCTGACCTCCGTCATGCCTGCCAACGTCGTGCGAACGTTCCAGAAGGCAAGCCTGATGGTCGCAACGGCGGGCCGCACCGTCCTGAATTTCGATCTGACCTCGACCGGACCCGTCATCGCGGCACTGGCCAATTGCGTCACCAAGGTGAAAGCCGACGGGCTCAGCAAGGCCGGCGATTTCACCAAGGGGGCGGCGAAGCCGGCAGCCACAGCGGACAAGCAAGGCACACCCCCCGCCACCAAGCCTGTCAGAGCCAAGAGCGGCACCGGCTTCGTGGTGAGCGCCAACGGACACGTCGTCACTAACAACCATGTGATCGACGGATGCAGCGACCTCAAGGGCAATCTCACCGGCGAGGCTGCGATGGTGTTGCGCGTCGTATCGAGCGACGCAAACAACGATCTCGCTCTGTTGCAGGCACCGTCGACGGCGACATTCAGGGAGTTTGCCCGGATCCGTGACCGCTCAATCCGCTCCGGTGATTCCGTGGTGGCGATCGGCTTTCCCTACCACGGGATGCTGACCTCGGACTTCACCGTGACGACCGGTATCGTGAGCTCGCTCAGCGGCATGCGTAACGATTCGCGCTTCCTGCAAATCAGTGCGCCCGTGCAGCCCGGCAACAGCGGGGGCCCGCTGTTCGACACCACCGGACAGATCGTGGGGGTGGTCACCGGAAAGCTCGATGGATTGCGGATCGCCGCAGCAACCGGCAACATCCCCGAGAACATCAACTTTGCCATCAAGACCGGCGCGCTGCGCGACTTCCTCGACAATTCCGTGGTGCCCTACCAGACCACCGAGCCGAAGAGCGAGCTGAAGACAACCGACATTGCGGGCAACGCGCGCGCCTATACGATGCTGATCTCGTGCAACGGCACGGAGCAGGCCGACGCCAAGAAGTAGCTATCGGATCAAAGGTACGCTGTCGCCTTAACCACCGCTGTCATTCCCCGCGAAGGCGGGGAATCCAGTACGTCGCAGCCTCTCGATTCAAGCACTCCCGTCTCGGAATACTGGATCGCCCGATCAAGTCGGGCGATGACACCGTTCGTGTGGATCCAGCGCCCCCTCACCCGTGGCAGCACGCCCCCTTCGCCGCTTGCGGCTCGTATTGGTCGCGCAGCCGCACCCAGTCCATCGGATAGGGCAAGCCGTCCTCGTGACGACCGAGCGGGGTGAGATCGAGATACTGATAGGCCGCGTTCATCATGTCGAGGCCGCGGGCGAAGCAGGAATAGGTGTGAAAGATCTCGCCGGCCTCGTTGCGGAAGAACACGCTGATGCCGGGCAGCTCGGAGCCATAGAACGGCGTGGTGCCGAAATTGTATTTTTGGACGCCCTTGTCGATCTGCTCGCGCGTGAACGAGACTTCGTAATCGTAGTTGAAGTCGTTGCCGCCCGAGGAGACCCAGTCGAAGCTCCAGCCCATCCGGATCTTGAAGGCCTCGAGCTTTGCGGCCGGCGCCAGCGAGATCGCGACCATGGTGGTATCGCGCGCGGCCAGATGCGGCACCATGCGCTCGAACCCGTCGGCCCAGAACGAGCAGCTCTTGCAGGCCGCCTCCCAGTCAGGCGCGAACATCACGTGCTGGACCACGAGCTGCGGCCGGCCCTCGAAGAGATCGCCGAGCGTGACCTTGCCGTTCGGCCCCTCGAAAACATAATTCTTGTCGACCTTGACCCAGGGCAATCCGCGACGCTCTTCGGCCAGGCGTTCGCGGGCCTGGGACAGCTCCTTCTCATGCGCCAGATGGGTTTTGCGCGCCGCGATCCATTGCTCGCGCGAGACGATCTGATGTTGCTGCATGGTGTCCTCCATGGGGTCAGGCGACGAAGGCGTCGAGCTTGTCGAAGAACGAGCTCCAGCCGCGCTGATGGTTGTCGCGGGCTGTCTCATCAAAGAACTGGGCGTGATGGAAGATCATCAAGGTGCCGGCACTGTCCGGCTTCAGCGAGATCGTCACCAGCGATTCGCGTTCCGGCGTCGAGTGCCAGGCCCAGGTGAAGACCAACCGCTCGTTCGGCACGACCTCGCGATAGGTGCCGCCGGCTTCAAAATATTCGCCGTCGTCACGGGTAAAGCTGATGCGGTAGTGGCCGCCGGTGCGGACATCGAGATCGGCGTTCAGCGTCGCCGGCTTCATGTTCGGCGGCCCGAACCACTGCACTAGCTGCTCGGCTTGCGTCCAGGCGGCGTAGACTTTTTCCGGCCGCGCGCGGAGCCGGCGCGTGAGCGTGAGGCTTGGGAGTTCGGTTGCGCGGGGCTCGGCGTCGACGGCTGCGTTGGCCATGGGTCTTTCTCCACAAAGGCGGCAAGGCGATCGAGATTGTCGGACCAGAACTGCGCGTAGCGATTGAGCCAGTTCATCGCTTGCTGCATCGGCTGCGCGGTGAGCCGGCAGGCGACCGTGCGGCCACTCTTCTCGCGCACGATCAGGCCGGCATCCGTGAGCACGTCGAGATGCTTCATGATCGCCGGCAGCGAGATCGGAAACGGCGCGGCCAGCTCGCTCACCGACAGACAGTCCCGCTCGCCGAGCCGCGCGAGCAACGCGCGGCGGGTCGGGTCGGACAGTGCCGCGAAGGTCTGGTCCAGCGCCTCATCCTGATACTTAACCATAAGGTTTAGTATAGGCGCAACGTTGAAAGCGTCAAGCGGAACCCTGGCGCGACTAGTTCGGCGAAACGCGCCGCCCGCGTGGCGCTGGCTGTTGCGGCGAACTTCTAAGGATGAAGCGAGGATTTTCGCTGCAGTATCCCTTGCGGCCCGATGCGCTCAGGAGGCACTGCTGACGGGTTTGATACGAGCAGTCGCCGGGGTAGCCATATTCGGAATCAGTGATACACCACGGATAATCATAGTCCGCCCGTGCCGGACAGGTGCCCGCGACCCCCGCCAGGATGATGACGCCCAGTGCCAATTGCGATTTGCGCATGACCCGACCTCCAAAGCTTGCCGCGCGAGATCCGCGCCTCGCATTGAGTCAGGTTTCGGGAGGCCGGTTTATTCCAGAGCCGTCTCATAGAAATCGAGGCGGCTATCGCTGGCCACAGACTAAAGCACTGCCAGGACGACTGGCTTGATCAGCATCAATACGGCACTGAATGCCGGATCTTCCGCCGCGGATGCGGTTGCGGCTGCTGCACCTGACCATAAGCGACCAGCGGATTGGGGCCGCAGAACAGCAGCCGGCCGGAGACGCTGGCCTGGCATTGCTCATAGGTGCTGTAGGCGCATTCGCCGGGATAGTCGTACCCCCCGCCCTGCGCGCACCAGGGATAGTCGTGCGCCGCGGCGGGCGTGACGGTGACGGAACCGGCAAGGACTATCGCGCCCAGCGTCAGCAAGGCCAATTGCATCTTGCGCATGATCCCAACTCCTCTCTCTTCATGGCGCGAGATACGCGCCATCTATCATCAGGTTTCGCCAAGCCGCTTTATTCCAGATCAACAGAACAAAGCACGCAAGAAAAAGCCCCGCCGAACGGCAGGGCTCCATTCCCGGACATCACAAGATCGCTACTCGACCTTGAGGCCGGCGAACTCGACGACCTTCTTCCATTTTGCGGTCTCGGCCTCGATCTCCGTGCCGAACGCCTCCGGCGTCTGCACCAGCGGGTCGCCGCCGAGCTCGACCAGGCGCTTGGTCATCTCGGGCTCCTTCATCAGCGCGTTGATCTCGCTGTTGAGCTTGGCGATCATATCCTTTGGCATGTTCTTCGGCGCACCCATGCCGAACAGTGCGCTCGCCTCGTAGTCCTTCACGGTCTCGCCGATCGCAGGCACGTCGGGCAATTGCGGCGAGCGCTGTGCGGTGGTGACGCCGAGCGCGCGAAGCGAGCCGGCGCGGATGTGCTGGATGATCGAGGGCATATTGTCGAAGATCACCTGGACCTGGCCGCCGAGCATGTCGGTGATCGCGGGTGCCGCGCCGCGATAGGGCACGTGCTGCATCTTGCAGCCCGTCATCGACATGAACATCTCGCCGGACAGATGCACCGAGGTGCCGTTGCCGGACGAAGCCATGTTCACCTTGCCGGGATTGGCCTTCACGTACTCGATGAACTCGGCGACGGTTTTCGCCGGCACATCCTTGTTGACGGTCATCACGTTCGGTGTGCGCTGGAACGAGGCGATGGGTGCGATGTCGCGCACGAAGTTGAACTTGAGGTTCGTGTAAAGCGTGGCGTTGATGTAGTTGGCCGGATTGACCAGCAGCACGGTATAGCCGTCGGGCTCGGCGTTGATGACGGATTCAGTGCCGATATTGTTGCCGGCGCCCGGCTTGTTCTCGATCACGAATTGCTGGCCGAGCCGTTCCGACAGCCGCTGGCCGATCAGCCGCGCCAGGATGTCGGTGGCGCCGCCCGGCGGATAGCCGACCACGAACTTCACCGGCCGGGTCGGATAGTCCGCGGCAAAGGCCTTCGACAGCGGGCTGGCTGCAAGCGGAGTGGCGGCGAGCAGGCCCAGCGCGGTACGGCGAGTGATCATCTCAAGGGTTCTCCCGAAGTGTTGTTCTTGAAAGTGGCGTCCGCGGCGTTGTAACAAAGCGCGCCGCACGCGGAAAGTGCGCAACGAACATGGCGACGAAAGGATAAGGCATGCCGGTCAAGGTAGAAGCCCTCGATCATCTCGTGATCAACGTCGCTGACGTCGCAGTGACCACCGAGTGGTATCGCAAAATCCTCGGCATGGAAGTCAAGGTGTTCGAGCCCGGCGGCGGCAAAGCGCCGCGGACATCGCTTCAGTTTGGTCAACAGAAAATCAACGTCCGGCCGCGCGATGCCGACAAGGTGGAATGGTTCACCGCCGACCACCAAACCGCCGGCAGCGAGGATCTGTGCTTCCTCACCTCCTCATCGCCGGACGAGGTGGTGGCGCATTTGAAGGCACATGGCGTCGCGATCGCGGAAGGCCCGGTTCCCAAGCAAGGCGCCCGCGGCACGCTGCGCTCGGTCTATTGCCGGGATCCGGATGGCAGCCTGATCGAGATTTCGTCGTACGAGGCCTGAGGCGCGGCTGGCGCATTTGCTCCCCGCGCCATCCGATGGCAGAAAGACTCCCGATAACGAAAGCAGCCGCCTCGAAGCAGGCTGCACGGGAGGGCACATGCCGAATTCGCAATCCGCGGCCGGAATCGTAGGTCCATTTGCCGGGCTCGACGTGCCCTGGCTGCTGAAGATGCGCGCCGAGGTGCGCAGCTCACATCCGTTCCTGATCTGGGCGCCGTTCGACGCGCCGGCGCGGCGCTGGAGCTATGGCGAATTTCACGAGCGGGTCGGCGCACTCGCGGCGGGGCTCGCGAACCGCGGCATCAAGCCCGGCGAGTATGTGCTCATTCATCTCGACAATTGCATCGAGGCGATGCTGGCCTGGTTTGCCTGCGTGGAGTGTGGGGCCATCGCGGTCACCACCAACACGCGCTCGGCACCGGCCGAGATCGAGTATTTCGCCGATCATTGCGCCGCAGTCGCCGCGATCACGCAGCCGGCCTATGCGGAGATCGTCGCGCAGAACTGCCGCAACATCCGCTGGCTGGCGGTGACCTCGCATGATGCGGGCGCTGCACCTGCGCAAGCCGTTTCACGCGGCGACAGCTTCGAGTCACTGTTTGCCGACAGCGCCGACCGCCCGCGCGGCGCGACCGATCCGCTCGCGCCGTGCAGCGTGCAATATACGTCAGGCACGACATCGCGGCCGAAGGCGGTGCTGTGGACCCACGCCAACGCGCTGTGGGGCGCTAAGATCAACGCCGCGCATGAGGATCTGCATGCAAGCGACGTGCACCAGGCCTACCTGCCGCTGTTCCATACCAACGCGCTCGCCTATTCCATGCTGGCAACGCTGTGGGTCGGCGCCACCTGCGTGATCCAGCCGCGGTTCTCGGCGAGCAGGTTCTGGGGCGTCGCGCGCGAGCACGGCTCGACCTGGACCTCGACCATTCCGTTCTGCATGAAGGCGCTGCTCGAGCAGGAGGTCCCGAGGGATCACAAATTCCGCCTGTGGGGCACCGCGATCAACGAGCCGCCGGCCTTCGCTGCGTTCGGTGTCAAGATGATCGGCTGGTGGGGCATGACCGAGACCATCACCCACGGCATCGTCGGCGAGGTCGATCAACCCAACATCCCGATGTCGATCGGCCGCGCCGCGCCGGAATATCAGATCCGCATCACCGATGATGACGGACGGCCGACTGAAATCGGCGGCACCGGCGATCTCTCGATCAAGGGCATTGTCGGCCTGTCGCTGTTCGCCGAATATCTCCACAACGAAAAGGCGACGCGCGAGAGTTTTGACGAGCACGGCTTCTTCGTCACCGGCGACCGCGTCACGCTGCTGGAGGACGGCTTCATCAGGTTCGGCGACCGTGCCAAGGACATGCTGAAGGTCGGCGGCGAGAACGTCGCGGCCTCCGAGATCGAGCAGGTGGTCGCGCTCGTCCCCGGCGTGCGCGAGGCGGCCGTGGTGGCCAAGAAGCATCCGATGCTGGACGAGGTGCCGGTGGTCTTCATCATCCCGCACGGCGGCGTCGCGGCTGCTGCGCCCGACCTGCACGACCGTGTGATGTCCGCCTGCCGCAAAGGCCTCGCCGACTTCAAGGTGCCGCGCGAGATCAGGCTGGTCGACGACATGCCGCGCTCGACGCTGGAGAAGGTGGCGAAGGCGGAGCTAAGAAAGATGGTGGGGTGAGATTTGTAGGGTGGGCAAAGCGAAGCGTGCCCACCATTCTCACAACAGACGCGGATGCATGGTGGGCACGGCGCGCTAAGAGCGCGCCTTTGCCCACCCTACGGTAGGTGGAGAATGCCGAGGTCAGAACGACCCCAGCGCCACGGGCCGGAACGCCTGCAATAGCTGCTGATCAAGCTTGCCGCCCATGCCTTCCATCATCGCAAACGCGCGGGAGTGGGTGAAGGGCATGCGGTAGGCGCGCTTCTCGACCAGTGCGGCGTAGATGTCGACGATGGTCGTCAGCCGCACGATGTCGCTGATCTGGTTCGAGGACAGACCGTTCGGATAGCCTGAGCCGTCGAGGAATTCGTGGTGATGCAGCACCACATCCAGCATCTCCGGCGGGAAGCCACCTTGCGCTGCCAGCGCGTCATAGCCGCGGCGCGGATGCTGGCGGACCTCCGCCATCTCCTCGTCGGTGAGCTTGCCGGGCTTGTCCAGCAGCACGGACGGAACGAAGGCCTTGCCGACATCGTGCAGCAGCGCGGCGCGGGTCAGCCGGCGCTGGTCGTCCTCGCGCATGCCGAGATGCTGCGCGAAGGAGACCGCGAATCCGGTCACGAACAGGCAGTGGCGATAGCTGCCGACATGGTGGCAGCCGACGGCTGTGAGCCATTCGCGCAGCGACGAGTGCTTGATCGCTTTCAGGATCTTGCTCTCGGCCGCGATGATGTCGTCGAAGGTCAGGGGAATGCCGAGCGGCAGCTTCTCGAACATCTTCCGCAGCACCGCATGCGCCGCTTCGACGCCGCGGTTGAGCGTCTTGCCGCGATCGGTCTCGTCATAGATCGTGGTGTCGGGAAACGCGGCGCGGATGCGCTGCAAAATGGCGTCGGGCTGGAGCGGCCGCGAGATGGTGTCGGTGGCGCCCAGTGCCCAGGCCTGCATGGTGCCGTGATGAAGCGCTTCGGCGAGCACGAACAGCCGCGGCATCGAACGATAGGCATCGCCGCGCAGCTTGTTGCGCACCCGCTGCACGCTCTCGGGCGAACGCAGATTGATGTCGACCACGAGGCCGGAAAGATCGCGCGACGGCTGCTCGGGAATGGCCTGAGTCGTGACCGTCGAGACGTCGCCGACCGCCTTCAGGATGCTGGCGAGCTCGGTGCTCTCGTCGCTCCGGTCGGAGGCGAGCAGAAGCCGGCGTTTGGCGGCGGATTTGGCTGGCGCGTTCATGGCTTCCCCAAAAGCACGGGACTGTATTTGGCGTCAGCCTAAGCCGGATCAGGTTCTCCGGCCCTTAAGAGGCGTGCTCAATGGAACCTGCCGGAATTGCGCGCAATTTTACGGATCAGCGCTCCGATCAAACGACGAAAACAACCCCATGCACAGTAGAAAGGCCATTGATGGCAAAGGAGAATTTTGGACGCTCTCGCCCCCGCCCCCTGCCGTCATCGCCCGGCTTGACCGGGCGATCCAGTACGCCGAGACGGCGCGGCTAGGACCGAGAAGCCGCGGCGTACTGGATGCCCGCCTTCGCGGGCATGACAGCGAGATTGTGGAGGCGGCCTGCTAAAAAAATCCGCCGGAGGTTGCCCTCCGGCGGATCATGTTACGTCACGATCGCAGGCCGCCTTACGCCTTCATGCCCGCCTTCACGGCCTCGGCCGTGATCGGCAAGGCCCGCACCCGGGCACCGGAGGCGTTGAAGATGGCGTTGCCGATGGCCGGGGCGATCACCGTCACCGCGGGCTCGCCGACGCCGGTGGCCTTTTCGCCATTGGCGATCACGGCGACCGCGACCTCGGGCACCTGGCTCATGCGCAAGGGCGTATAGCCATCGAAATTGGTCTGCTCGATGCCACCGTCCTTCAGCGTCGCCTTTTCGTACATCGCCAGTGACAGGCCCCACATCGCCGCACCCTCGACCTGGGCGCGGATGTTGTCGGGATGCACCTGCGTGCCGACGTCGGTTGCGACCGTGAGCTTCTTCACGGTCACCTCGCCCGAGGGCGCCACCGCGACATGGGCGACGCACGCCGTCCAGCTCGCGGACGCGCGTTCCTGCGACGACACGCAGGCCACGCCCATGCCCTCGCCTTTCGGCAGCTTCTTCGTGCCGTAGCCGGCAAGCCCCATCGCCGCGAGCAGCGTGTTGCGCAGCCGCTGCGCGCCGCCGTCGTTCTTGCCCTTGCCATCCAGCAGCGCGATGCGGAACTGCGCCGGATCCTGGTTGGTCGCAGCCGCGATCTCATCGACCATGCTTTCGATCGCCCAGAAGGTCCAGCCCGGCGCCACCGAACGGAGCTGACCCGACGGGGTGGCGTTGTGGGCCATCTCGTTCTTGATCGCGCGCACATGGTGGTTAGGCACGGAGTAGAAGAAGTCCGCACCGTTGACCGTGAACGCATCGAGCGGCCCCTTCTTGTCGACCGAGGGCGACAGGAAGTCGGGGATCCCCCAGCGCTGGGTCGGCCAGGCCGAGACCACGTCGTGGCTGAGCGCGACCAGCTTGCCATCGCCGTCCACGCCGGCCTTCACTTTCTGGAAGGTGAGCGGACGCGAGAAATCCATCGTCATGTCGTTCTCGCGCGTGTAGATCACCTTCACCGGTTTGCCCACGGCCTTCGCCGCCTGCACTGCCGGCACCATCATGTCGGCGTCTAACCTGCGGCCAAAGCCACCGCCGAGCCACATCTGGTGCATCACGACGAATTTCGGATCGATCCCGGCTGCACCGGCAGCGATCGCACCGGAGCGCGTCGCGAACTGGTTGCCGGAATAGATGTGCAGGATATCGCCCTTGAACTCCGCGGTGGCGTTCATCGGCTCCATCGGCGCATGGATGTTGATGCTGGTGGTGTACTCCGCCTCCAGCACCTTGGCGGCCGTGCCGAACGCCGCATTGGGATCGCCATCCTTGACGAAGAACTGGCCGGAATCATCGAGCTTCTGAAGCCGCTTGGCCTCATCAAGCAGCGACTCACTCGACACCTTCGCGTTCGGGCCGCCGTCATAGCTGACCTTCAGCGCCGCCGCCGCCTTCTTGGCGTTGGCATAGGTGTTCGCGACCGCAACCACCCAGCCGGTTGTGGTCTGGGTCTTGTCGTCGAGGGTGACGGCCTTGATGAAGCCCGGCACCTTCTTCGCATCGCTGTCGTCGACCGATTTCACCGTAGCGCCGTAGCGCACCGGCGGCGTCACCACCGCACCATAGGCCATGCCCGGAATCATCACGTCGATGCCGTACTTGGCCGTGCCGTTGGTCTTGGAGGGGATGTCGATCTGCGGCACCGATACGCCGATCATGGAATACTGGTCCGGCGTCTTCAGCTTGATCGCCTTCAGCTCGTCCGGCGTGAAGGTCTTGGTCGCCTTGCCGCTCTTCACGACATCGGCGAACGACATCTGCTTCTTCGACTTCACATGCACGATCATGGAGTCGCGCACTGCGAGCTCGCCTGCCGGCACGCCCATGGATGCGGCCGCACCTTCGGTCAATGCCATGCGTCCGGCGGCACCCGCCCGGCTCATCGCGTCAAAATTCATCATGGTCGACCAGCTGCCGCCGGTGATCTGCGCCCCCAGCACGGGGTCGTTGAATTTTGGATCGTTGGAGGCGAGGTTGACCCGCATGTCGCTCCACTTCGCGCCCAGCTCCTCGCAGACGATCTGCGCCATGGTGGAGGCGATGTGCTGGCCCATATCGGCCTTGCCGCAGGTCACGGTGACCAAACCATCGGGCGAGATCGCATACCAGACGCTCGGCTCGAAATTCGAAGGCGCAGCAAGCGCCTCACCGATGCCGGGCACGCCGGCATAGCCGAGCACGAGGCCGGTGGCGGCGGTGCCGACCAGGAAAGAGCGGCGGCTGAGATCTGATGTCTCGGGTGTGATGGTCTTCACGTGCTTGTTCATGTGGGCCTCCGCTCGTTGCCGGCGGCGGATGCGGTGCGCATCTCGGTGGCGGCGCGCATGATTGCCTTCTGGATCCGCGAATAGGTCATGCAACGGCAGAGATTGCCGTCCATATGCGCCACGACCTCTTCCTTGGTCGGATTGGAATTCTTCGCCAGCAGCGACGCCGCCTGCATGATCTGTCCGGACTGGCAGTAGCCGCATTGCGGCACCTGCTCGGCGATCCACGCCTTCTGGAGCGGATGATCACCCTTGGCGGACAGGCCTTCGATGGTGGTGATCTTCTTGCCGGCGACATCGCCGACCATGGTCTGGCACGAGCGCACGGCTTCGCCGTTGACGTGCACGGTGCAGGCACCGCACAGGCCGGCACCGCAGCCGAATTTCGTGCCGGTCATCTGCAATTGTTCGCGGATAGCCCAAAGGAGCGGCGTGTCGTTTGCCGCATCCACGGACAGACTCCGCCCGTTGATGGTGAGCGTTGGCATAGGCGTCTTCCCCTGCCGGTGCATGAAGCCGCTTACGGCGGCAACTTGTGTAGCGGACGCCCACCGGGCCGGCGGCCGCCTTGATTGCAAGAATGATCGCGTTCGCGCGCAGAGGCAAATGCAATTTGGAATCGATCGAACCAAACGCAGTGTCTGTCTGTTGTGCGTTGCGACAACGGCGCTGGCGCAGCGACTGGACACAACAAGAGAGCGCGCCGAGCATGGATGCCATTGCGGTCAGGCAATTTCTTCGAGGTAACTTGGCGAGCTAGAGTGCAACCGCAGACGCGAGCTTCCCTTCTCCCCTTGTGGGAGAAGGTGGCGCAAAGCGCCGGATGAGGGGTATCTCTCCGCGAACTCAATAGGCAGTTTCGTGCGCGGAGAGATACCCCTCACCCGTCTCACCGCTACGCGGCGAGCCACCCTCTCCCACAAGGGGAGAGGGAAAAAGAAGGGCGGAAACAATGCCAACGATCGATCGGGACGGAGTCGGGATCCATTACGAAGTTCATGGCGAAGGACCGCCGCTGCTGCTCACCCACGGCTATTCATCGACCTCGGCGATGTGGCACGGCCAGATCGACGCGCTCGCGAAGGACCACAAGCTCGTGCTGTGGGATATGCGCGGCCATGGCCAATCCGATTATCCCGATGATCCGAACGCCTATAGCGAGGCACTCACTGTTGGAGACATGGCGGCGATCCTCGATGCGGTCGGTACTGAGCGCGCCATCATCGGCGGGCTGTCGCTCGGCGGCTACATGTCGCTCGCCTTCTATCGCGCGCATCCGCAACGCGCCCGCGCGCTGCTGATCATCGACACCGGCCCGGGCTTCAAGAAGGACGACGCGCGCGAGGCCTGGAACGCGCGGGCGCTTGCGACCGCGGACAAGCTCGATCGCGAAGGCCTCGACGTGCTGAAGGCGGCGACCCGCGAGCGTGCCACCGCCAGCCATCGCAACGCCAAGGGGCTGGCGCTCGCCGCGCGCGGCATGCTGACCCAGCGCGATGCGCGCGTGATGGAGCTCTTGCCCTACATCAAGGTGCCGTCGCTGATCGTGGTCGGCGCCGACGACACGCCGTTCCTCGCGGCGTCCGACTACATGGCGGCCAAAATCCCCGGCGCACAAAAAATCGTGATCCCCGCCGCCGGACACGCCGTCAACATCGATCAGCCGCAGGCTTTTGTTGACGCGGTGGCGCCTTTCCTGAAGAACTTGCCAGGATAGGCCGATCGGACGAGGTGTAGGCAATGAAGCGGGCGATGTTGGCAGCCGGCGCAGTGGCGGCGTTTCTCTCGATGACTGCATCGGCACGGGCCGAGCCATTCGGCACCACGCCACGCCGGCCCTTCGTCGAGACCTTGTCGAACAACACGCCGCTGGCGTTCGGGATGGATGCCGAGCAGACCGCGCGCGCGCTCGGGCAACCCTTGCAATATGTCCGCGGCCGCCCCGGCAGCGAGATCTACCTTGCTCTTCGTAACCTCGGCGGCAGCGGACTGATCCCCTACCGCCACCGCCTGTTCCTGCAATTCCGTCATGGACGGCTGGCAGGATGGAAAGAGGATTACGGCGAGAACTGGATGTGGGAGTGAGAGCGGCCACGTCACCGCCTCCCCTCATCCGGAGGAGCTTGCAAAGCAAGCGTCTCGAAGGATGAAAGGCCCGGCTCTCGCATCTCGGCCTTGATCCTTCGAGACGCGCGCGAAGAGCGCCCTCCTCAGGATGAGGGGAGAGATTAGAACGCAGTCACAAAGAAGGACAACCCGCGTGGGACAAGACATCAAACTGACGGCCTCCGACAATTTCCAGCTCGGCGCCTATCGCGCTGATCCGACGAGCGCGCCGAAGGGCGCGGTGGTGGTGATCCAGGAAATCTTCGGGGTCAATCATCACATCCGCTCGGTCTGCGATCGGCTCGCCAAGGAGGGTTACGTCGCGATCGCGCCGTCGATCTTCGACCGCACGTCGCCCAACTTCCAGTGCGGCTACACGCCCGATGAGATCGCAGAGGCGCGCAAATTCGTCGCCAATCCCGATTGGGCGGCGATGCTGCGCGACACCCAGGCCGCTATCGATGCGGTGAAGAGCGTCGGCCCGGTCGGCATCATCGGCTTTTGCCTCGGCGGCAGCGTCGCCTTTGTCGCGGCGACGCGGCTGTCGGGCCTCAAGGCCGCGATCGGCTATTACGGCGGCGCGGTCGTGCGCTTTGCCGACGAGACGCCAAAAGTGCCGACGCAGTTGCATTTCGGCGAGAAGGATACGGGCATTCCCTTAACTGATGTCGAGACCGTCAAGGCGAAGCGGCCGGATGTGGAAGTCTTCGTCTATCCCGGCGCCCAGCACGGCTTCCATTGCGATGAGCGGCCGAGCTACGACAAGGCCAGCTCCGACATCGCCTGGCCGCGCAGCCTGGAATTTTTCGCGAAGCATTTGACGAAGTAGCGCGACGTGCGACTTTGTCGCGCCCTGGAATGACAGTGAGCTAGAACCAGCGCTCGCCGACGAACACGGTGTCGCCGGGGGCCAAGGGAGTGCCGAGTGGCACCATGGCGCGCATCGAGCCGCCGGCTTCGGTGTGCGTGACGGTCACCACGTCGCGCTTGGCGCGCGGCGAGAAGCCGCCTGCGATAGCCACCGCGCTTTCGACGGTCATGTTGGGGACGTAAGGGTACTGACCAGGCGCGGAGACTTCGCCGAGAATGAAGAACGGGCGATAGGATTCGATCTCGACTGCAACCGAAGGCTCGCGGATGTAACCGTTGCGCAGGCGCGCAGCGATTTCGCCGGCGAGCCCCGCAGGCGTGCGACCGCGCGCGGGCACCGCGCCGATCAGCGGCATGGTGATCGAACCGCCGGCATCGATGGCGTAGCTGTTGGTGAGACCTTCCTGGCCGTAGACCACAACGCGCAGCTTGTCGCCGGCATCGAGATGATAGGAAGCGTCGTAGCGGACCGGCACACCCATCGGCGCGGCATAGGCGACCGGCATGGCTGAGGGACCCGACGCAAAGGAATTGGTGAGCGCATCAATGGCGCCGCCGCCGTTGGCAACGACGACCGGCTGCGGTGCGCTGTAGGGCTGGCCATAGGCCATCGAGTCGAGATCGGCGCGCGGCTGCATGTATGCAACGGGTCCGGCGGTCTGCATGCAGCCGCCAAGGCTCAGCGCGGCGGACGCTGCCAAGATCGACCATCGAAACGCGCGCACAACCGGCACCGGAGCCATCCCTCGAAACGAGACAGCTCCAGTGATGCACCCGGTATGGTTAACAAAGCGTTGAGGGCGGGCTTCAACCCTCCCCTGGAGGGGAGGGTAAGAAAGAACAGATTACGCGCTCACACCAACGCCGATCGGGCAGGACACGCCGGTGCCACCCAGGCCGCAATAGCCGGCGGGATTCTTGGCCAGATATTGCTGATGGTAGTCCTCGGCGAAATAGAATTCGCCGGCGGGCGCGATCTCGGTGGTGATGGCAGCGAGGCCTTTTGCCGCGAGCGCCTTCTGATAGCGCGCCTTCGACGCATCGGCCGCTTTCTTCTGCGCGTCGGAGTAAGTGTAGATCGCGCTTCGGTACTGCGTGCCGACGTCGTTGCCCTGGCGCATGCCCTGCGTCGGGTTGTGGCTCTCCCAAAACGTCTTCAACAGCTTCTCGTAAGGTACCTTGTTCGGATCGAACACCACCAACACCACTTCAGTGTGGCCGGTGCGTCCCGAACAGGTCTCTTCATAGGTGGGGTTCGGCGTGTGACCGCCGGCATAGCCGACGGCAGTGGTGTAAACACCGTCGCCGAGCTCCCAGAATTTGCGCTCGGCGCCCCAGAAACAGCCGAGCCCGAACACGGCCTGCTCGAGGCCGGCGGGATAAGGCGGCTTCAACTGCGCGCCGTTGACGAAATGGGTTGTCGCGGTCGGAATGGCTTGCGCACGGCCCGGCAGCGCTTCCGTGGCGCTCGGCAATGCGGTGGTCTTGCGCATGAACAGCATGGTCGAATCTCCGAGAACGAGCTGTCTGTCGCCTCAGCCATGCGCTCAGGCGGCGTGCTCGCGATCAGGTGGGAATATAGGTCTTTACGCGGGAATGGGCAGCCCCGTTACGCCGCCGCAGCTAGGCTTTAATCCCGGGAATAGCCGATCAGAGGCTTGCGCGGGCGGAACAGAATCATCAGCAGGATGCCCAGAATGCCAAGCACGGCGAAAACCGGCTGATCCAGCACCAGACGGATCACCGAGGTCCAGAGCCAGGGCGCCTTGGCCTCGACCCAGGTCCGGAACGCTGACTGACTGGCCTGATTGATGTCGTTCCAGAACTGGCCGAACCGGGTGAACCGCAGGCTCTGATCGGCCACCCAGCGGGCGCCGTCATAGACCATGAAGATGAACCCACCGGCCAGCAGCAACAGCCCAATCAGTCGGAAAAAGCCGCGGATCATGCCTCACCCTTTATGGTCATCCGGTCGGACGACCCTCGGAACGCAGCCAGCCAATAGCCGGGAGACGGCAGAAATTCAACCTCATCAGGGCGTTACGACCCGCAATCAGATCGCCCGGAGCCAGTTTTCCTGACCCGGAAAGCGTTGACGGTGCCCCAGACCCCCTCTATAAGGGCGCCAACTGGCGGCGGGCGCAATCCTGCCGCCGCTGTTCTTTGAGCAGTCAGAGGCTCTCTGAGTCTCAAGAGATGGCCGCAAGGCCGTCGCTGATGCTCCCGGAACGGCCTTGTACGAAACACCCTAATTCCGAGCGTCGATTTCGCGGTCAAGCAGCCGGCGCCACCCGATCAAGATGCGACCGGTACCCGCAGAGGACATTTAGACTATGGCCAATACCACTTCCGCCAAGAAAGCGACGCGCAAGATCGCCCGCCGCACCGCTGTCAACAAGTCGCGCCGCACCCAGATGCGCGGTGCCGTGCGTACCGTCGAGGAAGCCATCAAGACCGGCGACCGCGCCGCGGCTGCGAAGGCGCTGGCGAATGCCGAGCCCGCTCTGATGCGCGCCGCGCAGCGCAACATCATTCACAAGAACAACGCCAGCCGCAAAGTCTCCCGGCTCACCGCGCAGATCGCCAAGCTCGCCCAGTAAGATTGCGAAGCAAGGTTGCGCGATAAGATCGCCAACCATTCGGTCGAGTCATCCGATCAACTGATCCGATCGACATCGCGCTCGTCAATCAGCCCGGCTTCTCGCCGGGCTTTTTGTTGTCTGTCACAATTCACGCTTACGGTCGTTGTGGGTGACCAATCTTCCGTTGGAAGACGCGTGTCGTCTTCGCTATGCTGCGCATCCGTAATTTTACCTGCCGGTGTTTTGCAACAGCGGAAACTTTCACCGCACTGCACTGCGCTGCGAAAAACCCCTGCGGGGCGGGCTTAAGTTGAATTTGTGCCTGCGAGAGTTCTGCACACCGTAGTTTCCCCGGAACGGAGCTACCCTGTGAAATGAGACTCAAAAAACGATGTTTGGATAATCACTTATCCACATAGCGCCACCAAGCATTTGGAAAATGAGCTCGCGCGGCGCGCGCGTGACGCTTTTGTAAAATTTTTTTGGCCGCCGTTCGAGAATTGTCACACAGCACGTTCGGCGTTCGATTCTCTACGCTGATTCAAAACCTTGGTCTCAAGCCTGTGAACAACTCGCGCGCGGCGTTAACGCAGATCAAGTTTTTAATCGCCTCAAGTGTGAATCAATTCCATTGCGAGTCTTTCCGCTTGGTGTATTCCTTAAGTCGTTCGCAGCGCCCACGATCTTGAGACCAGCGCGGTTTTAGAAACGGGGCGAGCGTGCAAATCGGCGGCGGTGTGCACGTTGGCGACGCTTCAACAAGCGATTGTCGGTTCAAAACCTACAGCAATGTGGGAACGGTAGCTCTTTGTCTGAATGTCTCCAAGCGGGATCTTTCGTATCCCGCTCGCGCCAGACGCAAATGAGAGATGTCATGAAGCTATCCCGACACGCGTGATGGCGTAGCCGAGCGGACGAACAGTGCAGACGGGCGGGGCATTCGCGATTTTTGTCGTGGTTGTCTTCAGGACACGCAGGACCTTGCCGTGAGCGATCACGGCAGGACGGGGAGGTATCATGTCTTACGGACTCAACGCGGTATTGAAACAAGTCTCATATTCCAACGATGCCGTTCTGGATCCGTCGGACGTTCAGCCTCCCGCGTGTGACGGGGCGCCGAGTACGCGCTGACCTCGCGAACCCTCCATCTCTGACATCGCTGATCTGACCGCGGCGTTCGCGCCGAACGGCTGAGCTGTGTCTGATGATGGACTCGCTTGAGGTCGCGCCACTGCAGGGCCTTGGCAGGAACTCTGCATGGCGTTCACCACGCAACCTTATCTCTCAAGAAAAGTTCTCAAATGATGACAACACCGGAACAGGATCGCTGGTCACGCGTGAAGGGTCGGCTGCGCACGAGCGTTGGCGAAGACGTCTATACGAGCTGGTTTGCGCGCATGGATCTCGAAGGCGTGCAGGAAGAGAGCGTGCGTCTCTCGGTCCCAACCCGCTTCCTGAAGAGCTGGATCCAGGCCCATTATGCCGAGCGCGTGCTGTCGTGCTGGCAGGCCGAGATGCCGGAAGTGCATCGCATCGATCTCACCGTGCGCTCCGCGGTGCGGCCCATCGTACAGAAGGAGGCGCCCGCGCCGATCGAGACTCGCCGTGCGCCAGCACCCGAGTTGCGCTCGACTGCGACCGCGCCGGTCTCCGCCAATCATGATGCGCTCGGCGGCTCGCCGCTCGATCCGCGCCTGACCTTTGCGAGCTTCGTCGTCGGCCGCTCCAACACGCTGGCGCATGCAGCTGCGCGTCAGGTTGCGGAGGGTCGCCGCGGCGACCCTGTCATGTTCAACCCGCTCTACATCCATGCCGGCGTTGGCCTCGGCAAGACGCATCTGCTCCAGGCAGTGACCTGGGCCGGTAATTCCGGCAACGAGCGCAAGGTGCTCTACCTCACCGCAGAAAAATTCATGTACGGCTTCGTCGCCGCGCTGAAGACGCAGACGGCGCTCGCCTTCAAGGAAGCACTGCGCGGCATCGACGTGCTGGTGATCGACGATTTGCAGTTCCTGCAAGGCAAGTCGACGCAGGCCGAGTTCTGTCACACGCTGAATGCGCTGATCGATGCCGGCCGCCAGGTCGTGATCGCCGCCGACCGTCCGCCGTCCGATCTCGAAAGCCTCGACGATCGCGTCCGCTCGCGGCTCGCCGGCGGCCTCGTGGTCGAGATGGGCTCGCTCGGCGAAGAGCTGCGCCACGGCATCCTCAAGTCGCGCGTTGCAGCCGCCCGCGCCCATCACGCGACGTTCGAGGTGCCTGAGGAGGTGCTGACCTATCTGGCCCGCGCCATCACCCATAACGGCAGGGATCTCGAAGGCGCGATCAACCGTCTGCTGGCGCACTCGAAGCTCAACAGCCGGCCGGTGACGCTGGAGATGGCCGAGCACGAGGTGCGCGACCTGATCCGGCCGCAGGAGCCGAAGCGGATCAAGATCGAGGACATCCAGCGCGTGGTGGCACGGCAGTATAATGTCAGCCGCTCCGACCTCCTCTCTTCGCGAAGGACCGCCAATGTGGTCCGTCCGCGCCAGGTGGCGATGTACCTCGCCAAGACGCTGACCCTGCGCTCGCTGCCGGAAATCGGCCGCCGCTTCGGTGGACGCGACCACACCACGGTGCTGCACGCCGTGCGCAAGATCGAGGCACTGGTCTCCAAGGACACCGCGCTGTCGGAGGAAGTCGAGTCGCTGAAGCGCCAGCTTCAGGAATAAACGCCTAGGCCCATTCCCGCTCTCCCGCCGCCCCGGCCACGCCAGGGCGGCGGTGGCGTTTTTGCCGGTAAATCGTGGGGAACTACCTCGCAATCCCTTGAATCCCGGGGCCATCCGCGCCACCTTGCGCGACCCTGATGGCTTTGGTCATATCGGCTGGATGATCCGGCTTTGGGGGTCTTCGATGCCGCGGCGCGCGTTTCGGCCGCCCGGCTTTTTCAACGCTGTGTTTTCTTGGGGATCGGGCGAGTAGTGCAATGAAGGTTACGGTCGAACGCGCGCAACTCCTGAAATCGCTGGGCCATGTCCACCGCGTGGTCGAGCGCCGCAACACGATCCCGATCCTGGGCAACGTGCTGGTCCGCGCCGAGAACGCGAAACTGTCGCTGAAAGCGACCGACCTCGATCTCGAGGTGACGGAGACGCTGCCTGCGGAAACCGCCACGGCCGGCTCCACCACCGTGCCGGCGCACATGTTCTACGACATCGTGCGCAAGCTGCCGGATGGCTCGCAGATCGTGCTGGAAGCCGATGGTGACCGCGCTGTGCTGGCAATCCGCGCCGGCCGCTCGCGCTTCACGCTTCAGACGCTGCCGGAGAATGATTTCCCGGATCTCGCCGCCGGCGACATGTCGCATTCGTTCTCGCTCGCCGCCAAGGACGTCAAACGGCTGATCGACCGCACCCAGTTCGCGATCTCCACTGAGGAGACGCGCTATTATCTCAACGGCATCTATCTGCACGCCGCCGGCACGGCCAAAGCCGCCACGCTTCGCGGCGTCGCCACCGACGGCCACCGCCTCGCCCAGCTCGATCTGGTCCAGCCGAAGGGTGCCGACGGCATGCCCGGCGTGATCGTACCGCGCAAAACCGTCGGCGAGGTGCAGCGCCTGATCGAGGACAACGAGGCCGAAGTCACGATCGAGCTGTCGCAGGCCAAAATCCGCTTCACCATCGGCAATGTGGTGCTGACCTCGAAACTGATCGACGGCACCTTCCCCGACTATGGCCGCGTCATCCCGCAGGGCAACGACAAGGAGCTCGTGGTCGACAAGAAGGATTTCGAGAACGCAGTCGACCGCGTCTCGACGATCTCCAGCGAGCGTGGCCGTGCGGTGAAACTCTCGCTGTCGCCGGGCAAGCTGGTGCTGTCGGTGACTAATCCGGATTCCGGCAGCGCCACCGAAGAGCTCGAGGTCGAATACGCCTCCGACGCCCTCGATATCGGCTTCAACTCGCGCTATCTGCTCGACATCGCCAGCCAGATCGAAGGCGAAGTCGCAACGCTCAGGCTCGCCGACCCCGGCTCCCCGACCCTGGTGCAAGACCGCGACGACAAGAGCGCACTGTACGTGCTGATGCCGATGCGGGTGTGAGGAGGCGGTGGCTCGACACCGAGGCCTAGCAATCTCCCATAATCCAGGCGCAATGCGCGTTGCTGTGCCCTCTCCCCTTGTGGGAGAGGGCTACTCCGCTGGCGGATACATACTCAGTCGGGTGAGGGGTTAGTGCCGCAGCAGCCGTCCCATCGGCCGGTCCCCAAACATCTCCGCCAATTTGCGAAGAACATGCGGCGTAAGCCAACTGACGCCGAAGCCGCGATGTGGCGGTTGCTTAGAGCTCGCCAGCTATCGGCCTTCAAGTTTCGTCGGCAGGTCCCGTTCAAAACCTACATTCTCGACTTCGCCTGTTTCGACAAGCGCCTTGTGATCGAGATCGACGGAAGTCAGCACGCGGAATCGCAACGTGACGCAGCCCGTGAAGCCGCACTTTCTGCAGAAGGTTTCGCTATCGCCCGCTACTGGAACAATGACGTGCTACAGCAGCCCAATTCTGTATTGGAGGATATCCTTGCAAAGCTTGCCGGGCGGTAACATACCCCTCACCCGTCGCCTCACTTCGTGAGGCGCCACCCTCTCCCACAAGGGGAGAGGGAATCAGAGCGCGCCGCAGTTCCGACATGACCCCCTCCCGCATTCATCGCCTGACGCTGACGCATTTTCGCAATTATCGGGCGGCGGGGCTCGAGACGGCGGCTGACATGGTGGCGCTGGTCGGGCCGAACGGGGCGGGCAAGACCAATTGCATCGAGGCGATCTCGTTTCTCTCGCCCGGCCGCGGCTTGCGGCGCGCCACGCTGGAGGACGTCGCCGACAATCAGGGCGACGGCTCCTGGGCGGTCTCCGCGCAGGTCGAGGGCGCGCTGGGGCTTGGCACACTTGGGACCGGCATCGACGCGCCGCGGGCCGATGCCGCCGTAAGCCGGCGCTGTCGCATCGACCGCGAGCCGGTCAATTCGGCCACAGCGTTCGGCGACCACATCCGCATGGTGTGGCTGACGCCGGCGATGGATGGGCTGTTCATGGGAGGGGCGTCGGAACGGCGGCGCTTCTTCGACCGACTGGTGCTCGCCATCGACAGCGAGCATTCCAGCCGCATCTCCGCACTCGAACGTTCGCTCCGCTCGCGCAACCGCCTGCTCGAAGTGCGCAATTACGACGACCATTGGTGTGACGCGATCGAGCGCGAGACCGCCGAGCTTGCAGTCGCCGTCGCCGCAACGCGCGGCCAGACCGCGGCGCGGCTCACCGGCATGCTCAACGCGCGCGCGCAGGCGTCCGCCTTCCCGTCGGCGCAGATCGCGCTCGACGGCTGGATGGAGAACGCGCTGCTCACCGAGACCGCGACCACGGTCGAGGACCGCTACCGCCAGATCCTGCGTGACAACCGTCCGCGCGATGCCATCGCCGGTCGCACCACCGACGGCCCACATCTCACCGATCTCCAGGTGATCTATGCGCCGAAGAGCATGCCGGCGCGCGACGCCTCGACCGGCGAGCAGAAGGCACTCCTGATCGGGCTGGTGCTGGCGCATGCGACGCTGGTCGCTGAGATGACCGGCATCGTGCCGCTGCTGCTGCTCGACGAGGTCGTCGCGCATCTCGATCCGAACCGCCGCACCGCGCTGTTCGAGGAGCTGCGCAAGCTCGGCGCGCAGGTGTGGCTGACCGGCGCGGACCCGGCCGCCTTCACCGAGATCGGCGCAGGTGGCCAGGTGTTTGACGTCGAGAGCGGACAAGTGTCGGCCCGGCGCTAACCGCCGCGATTGAACCTGCCCCATTCTGCTCGCGACTAGCTGACTGAGGCCGCGCCGACGGTGTCGCAGCCGTTATGCAATCGCGCATGACATGACGCGATATCCCTGGAGAGTGAGATGAGGACGGCAAGGTCCGGGGTGCAAATCCCGGCACAATGGCGGGCGTTTTTGTGCGGTCTCGTCTTCCTCGCAAGCTGCCTGCTCGCGGCAACCGCCAGCGACTGGGTGCCATATCTGTCGCCGCTGTTTTCGTCCGCGCTCGCGCCGGATCCCGATGCCAAACTGCCCGCGCCGACCCGCTACAGCTTCAGAGGGATCCACACCACCATGATGCGCGGCATCGATGCGCCGCTCCGCATCAAGTTAGAGGCCACCGTGCCCGCAGAGCTCAGCGACGTCCTCGCCTTCTACCGCACCGAGCTCGGAAAGCTCGGCTGGCAGGAAAAGCTGGACGGCGCGGTGGTCGCCGCCGATCACGTCCAGCTCACCTTCGACTCGCCGCTGGGGCCGGCGATGCTCGAGCTCGGCCGCAGGGACAGCAGCACCTTGGTCAATCTGGTGCAGCGGAATCGGGATGCCGCGACCCAGGCGAACGTCATGCCCGAGCCCGGCCAGGCGAAACTGGTGTTCAGCAATATCAGCGAGACGGAAGCCGTGCTGACGATCAACCAGCGGACCATCAAGCGCGCCATCGGCGCCAACGCGGTCGCGCTGGATCTGCCGCCCGGCAAGTATTCCTACGAACTGAGCGTGCCGGGCCATCCGGCCACCACGAACATCCTTAACTTCGCCGCCGGCGATACCTGGGAGCTCACGGTCGGGCGCGACGGAGACGCCTGGTCACCGCTCCAGCTGTATTGAACCTGACCGGTTGCCGCCGCGACTAGCTGTCTGAGATCGCGCCAGCGGTGTCGCAGCCTGCAATCGCGCGCGGATTTATAACGCGCGACATCCCGGAGAGTGACCATGTTGACGGTAAGGCGCGGGACGAACGTCCCGGCACGATGGCGGCTGTTTGCGTACGGCCTCTTCGTTCTGACGAGTTGCCCGGTCACGGCCCTGGCCGACGACGGCATCGTGGACGTGCACACGCTGCCGAAGCTGCAAGGCGCGATGGAAGACACTTCGCGCCCAGATCCCGACCGGGTGCAATATGGCGTGCCGACCGTGGTCGCAGTGACCGCCGCTGCCGCCAAGAAGATGCTCAGCGCCGACGGCTGGGTGCCCTATGTCCGCCCGCTCGACGAGACCAACACCAATCTCGCCTTCAAGAAGGGACGGCAGGGATTGTCCGTCTCGTTCACGCAGGGCCTCGGCCGGCCCGATCAATCCGCGGTCTCCTACACCCCGGACCGCATCTATTCGAATGTGCCGTTCCCCGATGGCGCGATCGATCTCATATTCGACGAGACCCGGCCCTATCTCGGCTGCATCGCGCCGGCCGCTTTCGATGCAACTCTGAATTTCTATACGAAGGAAATGGCCGCGATCGGCTGGCGCAAGCTGACGCCCGAGACCGCGGCAAGCTGGCCGAACGCGGACCTGACTGCGATCGTGCCGAACGGCCTACGCGCGTACTACGACCATCCCGATGGCGACTCGACCCAATTCTACAAGCAGAAGCCGGTGATGCTGACGCTGACCCGCCGCGACGACGGACGGACCAATGTCGAGATCAGGATCGCGCCGTTCGCCTTGCCAACGAACCTCGAGGCGGACGAGATGTCCGGCCTGCCGATACCGAAGCCGCACAAGTCGGCAGCGGGCAGAGGCGACGCCAGATCGAACCGGCACGAGGTGACGGTTGCGGCCCTCGCCGATCTGCCCGCCGTGCTCGCCTTCTACCATCGCGAGTTTGCCGCGCGGGGCTGGACGGAAGAGGGAAATGCACCTCTTGCCCCCGGCGATGACGTCGCGGTCAAATTCTCCTCGCCTGAGGAAACCGGCGTGCTGCGGCTCGGCCGCAAATATGATTTCACCATGGTCGGCCTGTCCGCGCAGGTGAAGGACTCCGTCCTTGCTGCCCGCGCCAAGGCAAAGAAGGACGCCGACGACAAATTCACGAGCGACGCGGAAGCGATGATAAAACAGGTCACCGCCGCCGACGAAGTCCGGCGCAAGGCCCAGGCCGCGACGCTGTCAGATTCACCGCTCAGCGTGCTCGCAAACAGCAACACGCCGGTGCCGCTGCCGGAGAACGCGCAGGAGGTGAAGTTCGACGGCGACGAGGGTCGGCTCGAGTTCAACTCCACCTCCACCGTCAAGGCGCTCGCGGCCTTCTACCGTGCCGCGCTGAAGCCTGCAGGCTGGAAGGAACAACCCTCCGTCATCAACCAGCCGAACATGGCGGTGATGGAATTTGCAAAGGGCGGCAAGTCGATCTCGATGACCGTGATGCAGATGGGGCCGCAAGTGAATGTCAACGCCGACGGATCCGGTCTGGTGATGGCTGCGGCCAAACCTGCTGCCAGTGCCAAGCCTGCGTCCGGCGGCAAGCCTTCGAGCAGCGATCCGGCCGTCGCTTCGGCAAAGTCGGCCGGACCGTTGGAGGCGGATCCGGAGTCCGCGCTGCCGGTGCCGAAGCAGCACAGCTCGACCTCGCTTGGCACAGCAAAGCTGCCCGGCATCGAGGCGCCGTTCCGCAGAGAGCTCGAGGCCAGCGTGCCGGCCGAGCTCAGCGACGTCCTCGCCTTCTACCGCACGGAGCTGACCAGGCTCGGCTGGCAGGAAAAGCCGGATGGCGCGGCGATATCGGCCGATCGCGTCCAGCTAGCCTTCGCCTCGCCGCTGGGGCCGGCCATGCTGAAGCTCGGCCGCGCCAATGGCGAGACGTCCGTCAATCTCGTGCAGAAGAACCCGGACGCGGCGACCAAGGCGGACATCATGCCGAAGCCCGGCCAGGCCAAACTGATGCTCGGCAACATGGGCGACAAGGACGCGCAGCTGACGATCAACAAGCAGACCATCAAGGTTGCGGCCGGCGCGGGCGGTCCGCAGTCGCCGAAGGGCCCCACGCTCGATCTGCCGCCGGGCAAATACCAGTATTCGCTGAAGATGGCAGGGCAGCCTGGTCGGAACGCCACGATCGAGATAGCTGCGGGCGATGCCTGGGGCCTGATGGTGGGCCCGACCGGCGAGGTGCTGCCGCTTCAGATGTATTGAGCCCGCCACGAAGCAAGTGCGCCCCCTCTCCCGCTTGCGAGGGCTTTGCACAAATCGCGAATCTGCGATTCACTAAGAGAGATCTGAAGAGGGTCTTGGGATGGCATATCGGCAGGTTGGGCAACCGAGCTTCGCAGATGCGCTGGCGTCGCGGCGTGGGAAAGGCGGTGCGGTGCTGAGGCGGATTTGCGAACTGGTCGATTGGGGGGCTGTGGAGCGCGTGCTGTGCGGCCTTCCGGAACCTGAGCGTGGCGCGCCGGCCTATCCTCGGCTGGTGATGTTCAAGGCTGTGCTGTTGCAGCAATGGTACGGGCTGTCCGATCCGGAACTGGAAGAAGCGCTCGATGACCGGGCCTCTTTCCGCGACTTCTGCGGCTTTGCGCTGGGCGACGAGACGCCCGACCATACGACGATCTGGCGCTTCCGCGAAGCTTTGCAGCAGGCCGGTCTGGACGAGACGCTGTTTGCCGAGATGCTGCGCCAGATCGACGCGCGCGGGCTGGTGCCGCGTCGAGGCACATTGATCGACGCCAGCCTGATCCCGGCGGCGGTGAAGCCGCCGAAGCCGCCAAAGGACCCGCTGCCGCCCGGCCCAGACGGGCGCGCGCCGAGCAAGCTGGTCAACAGCGAGCGCGATGCGGATGCGCGATGGACCAAGAAGGGTGGCAAGCGATACTTCGGCTACAAGGCGCATGTCGGTGTCGACCAGTGCTCGGCGATCATCCGTCGCAGTAAGCTGACCGACGCTGCGGTCAACGATACGGTGCCGGCCGATGAATTGATCAGCGGCGACGAGAAGGCGGTCTACGCCGACCAGGCCTATGACAAGCACGAGCGCCGCGCCGGGCTGGCTGCCCGGGGCATCAAGCCGCGGCTGATGTTCCGGCCCAACAAGCATCATCCCCTGACCGAGCGGAAGAAGCGCTTCAACGACGCCGTGGGACGCCGCCACGCGCCGGTCGAGCAGGTCTTTGCGCGCCTCAAGGGCGTCTACGGCTGGGCGCGCGCTCGCTATCTGGGCTTGGCACGCAACCATACCCATCTGCGTCTTCTCTGCTTGGCCATGAACCTCAAACGATGGGCGGTGCTGTGTCCCGCGGGAGGTGT
>NZ_JYMS01000036.1:0-5079 GCF_000938285.1 Bradyrhizobium sp. LTSP857
TCATTTCATCCCCTGTTGTCCTCTGTTTTTTCATGCGGAGACGGACTCCTGGCGTTGTGCGGCCAATGCGCCGGCCGCACGCCGTAGGTTGTAGGCGCAGCAGGCCAGCACGATGTGCACCTGATTGCGCTCGAAGTTGAAGAAGCGCATCCGCCGGAGACCATAATGCTCCTTGAACACGGCGTACGGACGCTCGACGGCGGCGCGCACCTTGGCGATTAGTTTGTTGCGCAGCTTCTGCCGCGGCGGCAGTTCGGGATGATGCTTGTTGGGCCGATGCATCAGGCGGTCCTTGATGCCAGCTTCTTTAAGACGCGCGTGCCGGGCATGCGTGTAGTAGGCCTGATCGCCATAGACCGCGGCCTCATCGCCGCAGAACAGACGATCCGCTGGCTCGGTATCGGTGATTGAGGCGTCCGTCACATGGACGCGACGAATGAGGGTGTGACCTGCATCCACGCCCGTGTGGATTTTATAGCCGAACACGCTCTTTTTGCCTTTCCGGCCCCAGCGAGCATCGCGATCCGCAGATGGTTTGGGTGGCGTATCCTCGCCATCCTTGCGTGCCTTGCGGGGCGGAGTGGCTCGTGCCGCGATTAACGAGGCGTCGACCAGCGTTCCC
Source organism: Bradyrhizobium sp. LTSP857 (assembly GCF_000938285.1). Classification (NCBI taxonomy): domain Bacteria; kingdom Pseudomonadati; phylum Pseudomonadota; class Alphaproteobacteria; order Hyphomicrobiales; family Nitrobacteraceae; genus Bradyrhizobium; species Bradyrhizobium sp. LTSP857. The sequence goes on from NZ_JYMS01000036.1 coordinate 623, forward strand.
TGCTTGAGGATCAGCTTCTTGGCCTCCAACTGCCGATTGATCTCAGTGAAGATCTTCTCGATCAGACCGTCCTTGGCGAGTTCCTGCCGAAACCGCCACAATGTCGTGTGATCCGGGGTCTGATCGTGCAGGCTCAGACCAACAAAGCGGCGGAACGACAACCGGTCTGCAATGGCCGCTTCCAGCGCGGGATCAGACAGATTGTGCCAGATCCCGGCGAGCAAGCAGCGAAGCAAGACTTCCGCCGGATAGCTGCTGTTGCCGGCACCATCGCCGCCCCGCTTGCCAAGCAGCGAGCGCAGCGGCGCCCAATCCACAACAGCCTCCACCTCATCCAGGATGCTGCTTCGCGGTGCCCGAACCAGGCCATCCGCCAAGCTCATCTGACCGACATTGCGCTCAACCATGGCTCCCCTCGCTAGAATCAGCCATGATTCAAAGAATCACGTGCAGCCGATTGTGCAAAGCCCCCGCAGGGGGAGAAGGGTGGGCAGCATGCGTGCGGCTAGTTCATCGCACCCTACAACACCACCCGCCGCCCCTCCTCCGCCGCCCAGTACCCCGCATAGTTCACCTTGATCGTCTCGTAGGCCAGCGCGAGATCCGATAGCGGCTGTCGTCCCGTGGCCACGCATTCCATGAAATCCTGGATCTCCTGGAGGTAGCCGCGGGTCCATTCCTCCTCGAGACAGACATATTGCCAGCCGGTTTTGCGATCGACCTTTTCGGTGATGTAGACGCTCGCGAGCTTCTCCTCAGAGGTCTGGTAGCTCATCAGATGCGTGTTCGGGGTGATGTTGGCGAACAACGAACCGCCTGAGGTGTAGGTCTCGATCAGATTGCGCACGCCGCCCATGATCATGTCGCCGGAGAATACGGTCGCCTTGGTGCCATCGGAGAACGTCGCGGTCAGCGTGCCCCAGTCCTCGACATCTACCGGATTGGCCTTGATGTAAGTGCGCTCCTCGGGCTTGAGGTTAGCCGTGACGTTGCCGACATCGCCCGTAACGCTGGCGACCTTGATGGTCTCGCCACGCGCGCGGGCCTCGACTTGCTTGAGATAGAGCACGGCGGACAGCGGATGGCAGCCCATCCGGATCAGCGAGCCGCCGCCTGTCATCGCCCATTGCGCCGCATGCGCGGCGTGCGAGCCGGAATGGCTCTCCTCGCCTTTCATGAACAGGATTTTGTCCTTCGTTGCTTTGATGATCTCCGCGGTCTTGGTGACCGCGGGCGCGTAGATCCAGTCTTCCGCATACATGAACAGCTTGCCAGTGCGCTCGATCGCGGCACGGGTCGCGCCCATCTCCTCCAGCACGCGCTCATACATCACCGCCTTCGGCACGTGCTTGCCGATCGGCTGCTGGTCGCCCTCCCGGCCGAAATAGCCGGCGAACGGCTTTTCACAGATGACATGCTTGCCGGCCTGCATGCTGGCTACGATCATTCCGGCATGAAGGTTGGGCGGCGTGCAGATGTCGATGACGCCGATATCAGCGTCCGCGTTCAGTTCGGAAAAACTGCGATAGACGCGCGGGATTTGATGGCGCTGGGCGAATTCCTCGACATGGTCGCCGCGCGCCGCCACCGCCGCGACCTCGACGTCCACGCCATAGACGCGCCGGAACGCATACATATGCAGCTCCGACACGAAGCCGCAGCCGACGAGCCCGACCCTGATCCTTGCCATAGCGCCCCTCACCCCTTGTTTGGGCGGCACTATAGCGCGCTTGCGGGCCTATTCCACCGACACGCGGACCACGCCCGCACTCATCATGCCGAGCGCGCGGGCGGCAGGCACGGAGAGATCGACGATGCGGCCGCGGATGAAGGGGCCGCGATCATTGACGCGGCATTGAATCGAGTGGCCACCATAGGACACCTTCAGCACGCTCCCAAACGGGCGCGTCCGATGGGCGCAGGTCAGCTCGCCGCCTTTCGCGGCTTTTCCGTATCCGTAATATGAAGCAAGCCCGCTCTCGGCATGCGCAATTGAAATGAGAGCGAGAGATGAGGTCGTCAAACAAAGCAATAAAATAGTCAACGCTCGCACGGCACCGCTCCCGGTTGGCCCTGCCCCGCGTTGCAAACGTCGCTTTGTTCCCTGAAGTTCCGGGAACTGCCGGGCGATGCCCGGCAGTGCCATCACACATTGTTACTGTTTGTGAAAGACGAGCGTGCGCACTTCGATGCTTTCGCGCGGCGCCGCATCGGCCGGCGTGGTCGGATCGATGAAGGCTGTGTGCGGCCCGAAACGCGTGCGGCCGTCGGTTGCAGAATCATAGCACTTGAGCAGCAGTGCTTCGTCCGCCGTCATCTCCGGGAAATAGAACCAGCGATGGTTCGGATTGTATTTCACCGAATAGGTCTCGCCACGACGGTTAGGATAGATCAGGTCGGAAGCGACGAGATCGTCGGGCGCGACCGTGGTGCCGTCGACCATCGCGAGTGGTGAATCGCGCAAGGGACCGCGGATCGGGCGCCAGAGATTGATCACCTGCACGCGGCCCTTCTGCAGCTCGTCGGCTTCATCAGGCACATGCTCTCGCACGCGGTTGGCGCCCGAGAGCGCGGTCTGGTCGACATGGACGCGCGTCGCGGGCTGGCGCGGACCGCCGTCGCGAATGTCGGCGGCGCCATCGACGCGCCTGCGCACGGTGTGGTCGAAGATGACGACGCGGTCCGCCTTCAGCGTCGCGCGAAGAAAGGCTTCGACGGCGGGATAGTAGACCGTCCTGATTTCCTCGTCGTTGTAGAAGTCCTTCACCCGGTTCGGATGGCGCACCAGCGCAAAGCCCTCGCGATCGAGCGAGATATTGTTCGCGATCAGCCGCGCGTCGAAGATCGGGACCTGATGCGGCTCCGGCAACGATGTGCTTTTCGGCTCGCCCGGCGGCGGGTCGAAGGCGTAGGTGCGCGGCTTGCCGGAAACCGGCGCGAGATAGTTGAGTTCAGCAGTGACGAAGGGAAGCGATTCGATTTTTGTTTCTTGCAGGCCCATGGCCGGTCTCCCGATGTGGTCGTCTGTCTGACTTTTGTCGGGATGGAGCGTGCTGCAAGGGTGGTGGTGCAAATAGCAATGGGGGTGTCGTTGGGAGCGACAAATGCAGAAAGAAACTGTCGAGGGCGGCTTTGCGCGCGTGGCTTCCCTTCTCCCCTTGTGGGAGAAGGTGGCGCGAAGCGCCGGATGAGGGGTCTCTATCCGCGAACTCAATCGTGAGAGGTGGACGCGGAGAGAGGCCCCTCACCCGTCTCGCCGCTATGCGGCGAGCCACCCTCTCCCGCAAGGAGGGCTTTGCACAGAGGGGCGAGCGGGCGCTTGAGGTGCGTCGCGGGCTTTTTTGATGTCAGCCCGCTACAGTGAGCGGCATTTTGCTCATTTCATCCCCTGTTGTCCTCTGTTTTTTCATGCGGAGACGGACTCCTGGCGTTGTGCGGCCAATGCGCCGGCCGCACGCCGTAGGTTGTAGGCGCAGCAGGCCAGCACGATGTGCACCTGATTGCGCTCGAAGTTGAAGAAGCGCATCCGCCGGAGACCATAATGCTCCTTGAACACGGCGTACGGACGCTCGACGGCGGCGCGCACCTTGGCGATTAGTTTGTTGCGCAGCTTCTGCCGCGGCGGCAGTTCGGGATGATGCTTGTTGGGCCGATGCATCAGGCGGTCCTTGATGCCAGCTTCTTTAAGACGCGCGTGCCGGGCATGCGTGTAGTAGGCCTGATCGCCATAGACCGCGGCCTCATCGCCGCAGAACAGACGATCCGCTGGCTCGGTATCGGTGATTGAGGCGTCCGTCACATGGACGCGACGAATGAGGGTGTGACCTGCATCCACGCCCGTGTGGATTTTATAGCCGAACACGCTCTTTTTGCCTTTCCGGCCCCAGCGAGCATCGCGATCCGCAGATGGTTTGGGTGGCGTATCCTCGCCATCCTTGCGTGCCTTGCGGGGCGGAGTGGCTCGTGCCGCGATTAACGAGGCGTCGACCAGCGTTCCCTGCTTGAGGATCAGCTTCTTGGCCTCCAACTGCCGATTGATCTCAGTGAAGATCTTCTCGATCAGACCGTCCTTGGCGAGTTCCTGCCGAAACCGCCACAATGTCGTGTGATCCGGGGTCTGATCGTGCAGGCTCAGACCAACAAAGCGGCGGAACGACAACCGGTCTGCAATGGCCGCTTCCAGCGCGGGATCAGACAGATTGTGCCAGATCCCGGCGAGCAAGCAGCGAAGCAAGACTTCCGCCGGATAGCTGCTGTTGCCGGCACCATCGCCGCCCCGCTTGCCAAGCAGCGAGCGCAGCGGCGCCCAATCCACAACAGCCTCCACCTCATCCAGGATGCTGCTTCGCGGTGCCCGAACCAGGCCATCCGCCAAGCTCATCTGACCGACATTGCGCTCAACCATGGCTCCCCTCGCTAGAATCAGCCATGATTCAAAGAATCACGTGCAGCCGATT
>NZ_JYMS01000037.1:0-66831 GCF_000938285.1 Bradyrhizobium sp. LTSP857
AATCGGCTGCACGTGATTCTTTGAATCATGGCTGATTCTAGCGAGGGGAGCCATGGTTGAGCGCAATGTCGGTCAGATGAGCTTGGCGGATGGCCTGGTTCGGGCACCGCGAAGCAGCATCCTGGATGAGGTGGAGGCTGTTGTGGATTGGGCGCCGCTGCGCTCGCTGCTTGGCAAGCGGGGCGGCGATGGTGCCGGCAACAGCAGCTATCCGGCGGAAGTCTTGCTTCGCTGCTTGCTCGCCGGGATCTGGCACAATCTGTCTGATCCCGCGCTGGAAGCGGCCATTGCAGACCGGTTGTCGTTCCGCCGCTTTGTTGGTCTGAGCCTGCACGATCAGACCCCGGATCACACGACATTGTGGCGGTTTCGGCAGGAACTCGCCAAGGACGGTCTGATCGAGAAGATCTTCACTGAGATCAATCGGCAGTTGGAGGCCAAGAAGCTGATCCTCAAGCAGGGAACGCTGGTCGACGCCTCGTTAATCGCGGCACGAGCCACTCCGCCCCGCAAGGCACGCAAGGATGGCGAGGATACGCCACCCAAACCATCTGCGGATCGCGATGCTCGCTGGGGCCGGAAAGGCAAAAAGAGCGTGTTCGGCTATAAAATCCACACGGGCGTGGATGCAGGTCACACCCTCATTCGTCGCGTCCATGTGACGGACGCCTCAATCACCGATACCGAGCCAGCGGATCGTCTGTTCTGCGGCGATGAGGCCGCGGTCTATGGCGATCAGGCCTACTACACGCATGCCCGGCACGCGCGTCTTAAAGAAGCTGGCATCAAGGACCGCCTGATGCATCGGCCCAACAAGCATCATCCCGAACTGCCGCCGCGGCAGAAGCTGCGCAACAAACTAATCGCCAAGGTGCGCGCCGCCGTCGAGCGTCCGTACGCCGTGTTCAAGGAGCATTATGGTCTCCGGCGGATGCGCTTCTTCAACTTCGAGCGCAATCAGGTGCACATCGTGCTGGCCTGCTGCGCCTACAACCTACGGCGTGCGGCCGGCGCATTGGCCGCACAACGCCAGGAGTCCGTCTCCGCATGAAAAAACAGAGGACAACAGGGGATGAAATGAGCAAAATGCCGCTCACTGTAGCGGGCTGACATCAAAAAAGCCCGCGACGCACCTCAAGCGCCCGCTCGCCCCTCTGTGCAAAGCCCTCACAGGGGGAGAGGGATAGAGCCTACACCCTCGGCATGCTCACCGGCCTTACCTCACGCGATTGCGCCGCGAGCCTGATGCCGGCATTGGCCGCGCCGAATCCCTGATAGCTCCTCCGCTCGACGATCTCGAAGAAAAACCGCTCGTCGAAAATGTGGGTGTAGACCTGGAAGAACTCGCCGTCGCCCTCGCGGTCGTAGAGGATGTGGTTGGCGCGCAGTTGCGCCATCAGTTCGGGAGCCAGGTCGTACTTGGCTTCGATGTCGTCGTAGTAATTGTCGGGGATATCCAGAAAGTCCGCTCCACGCGCGCGCATCGCCGCGACCGTCGCGAAAACATCTTCGCACGAGAACGCGATGTGCTGCACCCCTGAGCCGAAAAACTCCGAAATGAAGCGCGCTGGTAGCGTGCGGTTGGCGGAGGAGCCGTTGAGCACGAAGCGCAGGCTCTGGTCGCCGTTGATCACGGCCTGGCTCTGCACCAGACCCCTAGGGTCGGCGATCTCCATCTGTGGTAGGCGCGTCAGGTCAAGGATGCCGGTGTAGAACAACAGCCAGGACAGCATCTCGTCATAGGGCATCGACTGGGCGATGTGATCGACGGCGAGCAGCGCGTCCGCGCCAGCGTCACTCGCGACGGCTTCGAAATCCGTGTCCCAGTTCTTGCCGGCCTGGTCGAGGAAATAAAGAAGACTGCCGCCGACGCCGTGGATCGCCGGGATTTCCAGCTCGCCCGGGCCGACCGGTTGATAGAAGGTGCGCGTCTTCAGGGCCTCGGCCCGCTGCATGGCGAGGCCGGCATTGTCGACATCGAGCGCGATCGCGCAGACACCGGGGCCGTGGGTGACGTAGTGCGAATGCGCGAAGCCGTCGGTCTCGCAATTGATCACGAGCTCGATCTTGCCCTGCGACCAGCGCTCCACCGCCTTACTGCGGTGCTTGCCGCTTCTGCGGAATCCGAGCTGTGAAAGCAGGTCCGCGAGCTCGCTCGCCTTGGTCTCGTTGACGGCGAACTCGATGAAGCCGGTGCCGCCGCTCTTGGCCTTCGGCGCCAGCGGCTCGCCGACGAGTTTTGGCCAATCTGGCGCGAGTTGGTCCTGCAACAGGATCAGCGAGCGCAGGCCGTCGACCGCGGTCTGCGCGGACGAGCCGGCGCGGAACTGGTCGTTGAAAATCTCCAACGATAGCGGTCCGGCATAGCCGGTCGCCGCGATCGCCTGCATGAATTCGCCGACCGGCAGATCGCCCTGGCCAGGGAAGGAGCGGAAGTGCCGGCTCCACGACAGGATGTCGAGCTCGAGCTTTGGCGCATCGGCAAGCTGCACCAGAAAGATCTTGTTGCCGGGTATCGAGGCCATCGCGCGGACCGGGAACCCCGGGGCGAGCGCGTGAAAACTGTCGAGGATGACGCCGATCGCCGAATGATCGGCGCGCCGCACGATCTCCCAGGCGTCGCGGTAGTCGTTGACATGCCGTCCCCAGGCCAGCGCCTCATAGCCGACGCGCAAGTTACGTTTGGCCGCGCGATCGCCGAGCTCGCGAAAGTCGTCTGCGGCGCGGTCGATGCCGCCGAGCGAGTGAGGTGAGACATTGGAGCAAATCAGCAGCAGGTCGGTGCCGAGCTCCTGCATCAAGTCGAACTTCCGCTCGGCGCGGGCGAAGTTGCGCGAACGCTGCGGCTCGGGCATGCCCTCGAAATCGCGGAATGGCTGGAACGCGCAGATCTCGAGATTGAGATCGCGGCAGAGCTTTGCGATGTCACGCGGGCCTGCGCCGAACGACAGCAGATCGTTCTCGAAGATCTCGACTGCCGCGAATCCGGCGGATGCGATGGCGCGCAATTTTTCGTCGAGAGCCCCCGAAAGGGAAACGGTCGCGATCGAGTGCTTGTTCATGCCGCACTCTCCTCCATGGCACCACCGAGGAACAATTGCCCGATGCGCGGATCATTCAGAATGCTCTCAGCCTTGTCGAACATGCGGGTCTGACCGAGCTCGAGCACGATGCCGAAATCGGAGATCTCAAGCGCCGAGCGCGCGTTCTGCTCGATCATCAAGATCGTGACGCCGCGGTCGCGCAAGCTCTTCAGGATGTCGAAGGTCTGCTGCACCATCAGTGGCGACAGGCCGATCGAGGGCTCGTCGATCAGCACCAGTTTCGGCTCGAGCAGCAGCGAGCGGGCGATCTCGAGTTGCTTCTGCTCGCCGCCCGAGAGTGTCGATGCCTGCTGCGCCGATTTGCGCCGCAGCACTGGAAACAGGTCGAGCGCGGCCTCGATCCGCGTCGGTAGGTCGATATCCTTGCCGGCGGCGACGCCACCGAGCTCGATATTGTGACGGACTGAGAGCTCGGGGAAGATGTTGCGGCCCTGCGGCACGTAGCAGATGCCGGCATTGAGCAGCGCGCGCTGGCTTAAGTTCGTGACGTCGCGGCCCGCAAAGTTGATTTTGCCCTCGCGCAGCTTCAACAGGCCGAAGATCGCCTTGAACACGGTGGACTTGCCGGCGCCGTTCGGGCCGATGATGGTGGTGATCGTGGCCTGCGGCACGGCGAACGTGGTGCCGTTCAGAATCGTCATCTTGCCGTAGCCGCCGACGAGATTGTGAACCGAGAGGATCGGGTCGCTCATGGCTCGCTCCCTAATGTCCAAGATAGGCTTCGATCACGGCGGGATTCTTGCGGATCTCGTCCGGCCGCCCCATCGCCAGCACCTTGCCTTCCGCCATCACCATCACGCGCGAGCACAGCGACATCACGAACTCCATGTTGTGCTCGATCACGACGAAGGTGGCGTTCTTCTCGCGGTTGATCGCGACCAGGCGCTCTTTCAGGTCCGACAGCATCGATGGATTGACGCCGCCGGCAGGCTCGTCGAGCAGCACCAGGCGAGGTCCACCCATGAAGGCCATGGCGGCGTCGAGCAGCTTCTGCTGTCCATAGGACAGGCCACCCGCGGGCTCGGCGGCGAGGTGATCGAGCTTGAAGAAGCCGATCATCTGGTTGGCGGTTTCCGTCAGCCCGGCATCGGAGCGGCCGACCAGGCGCGAGGCCATGTTGCCCTGATGCTCTTGCCCAGCGAGGATCAGGTTCTCGCGCACCGAGAGCTTTGGAAACACCTGCAAGAGCTGGAAGGTGCGGCTGACCCCGAGCTTGTTGAGCTCGGCCGGGCGCAGGCCCGTCACGACCTTGCCGTCGAGCTTGACCTCGCCGCCGGTCGGCGTGAGCTGGCCGAGGATGCAGTTGAACAGGGTCGACTTGCCGCAACCGTTCGGCCCGATCAGGCCGAGGATCTCGCCCTCGCGGACGTCGAAGGAGACGCCGTCGACCGCGGTGATGCCGCCAAAGCTCTTCTTGATGTCGGTGACCTCGAGGACCGCGCTCATTGCGCCGTCTCCAGCCGGGACTTTGCGACGGCGCGCAGTGCGGATGCGGCCTTGGTGCGGCGCTCGGCGAGATAGCGGTCGAGGATTCCCAGGATGCCTGTCGGCGACCAGATCAGGAGCAGCATCACCGCGACCGCGTAGAGCATCAGATAATACCCTTCCGTGAAGCGCAGCCATTCCGGCAGCAGCACTGCGATCATCGCCCCGAGGAACGGACCGAGGAAGAAGCCGGCACCACCGACGATCACCATCATCAGCAGGTCGAGCGAGAGCGACAGGTTGAACGGCACGGGATCGATATATTGCGTCAGCGGGGCATAGAGGGCGCCGGCGACGCCGCCGAGGGCCGAGCCGATCGCGAACGCCATCAGCGTGTAGCGCCTTGTGTCGACGCCGAGCGACTGTGCGCGCAGCGGATTTTCGCGCAGCGCCATGAAGGCGCGGCCCCAGGGTGAGCGGATCAGCCACCACACCGCCACTGACACGATCGCGAGCGATCCGAGGCAGACATAGTAGAACGGCAGCGGCTTGTTGGTCGGAATCCCAAAAAAGTGCGGCCGCGGAATGTTGGAGATGCCGTAAATGCCGCCGGTGAGCCAGCTCTCGTTGCGGAACACCAGGAAGGCCAGCGTCGAGAAGGCCAGCGTGACGAAGGCAAGGTAATGGTGCTGCACGCGTAGCGCGGGATAGCCGAGCACCCAGCCGACCGCGAAGCTCAAGATAATCGCGACCAGGATTGCGACAGGCAACGGCCAGCCATGCGTGGTCATGATGGCCGCCGCATAAGCGCCGATGCCGACGAAGGCGCCTTGCGCCAGCGAGACCTGGCCGGCATAGCCGAGCGTGAGGTTGAGCCCCATCGCGGCGATGGTCATCACCGCCCACTGGCTCAGGATGAACAGGCCGTAGCGATTGAAGTTCATGGGCACGATGATCAGGCCGGCGATGACGGCGAGGCCGAGCGCGATCTTCAGGGATTTGCCGAGACCGCTCATACCGTGCGCTCCTCGGCGCGGCCGAGCAGTCCTTGCGGCCGGAACAGGATGACCAGGATCAGGAAGATCAGCGGCACCGCCGCGCGATACTGCGTCGAGACGTAGGATGCAGCGAGATTATCGAGCACGCCGATCAGCAGGCCGCCGGCAATCGCGCCGCGCACCTGGTTGAAGCCACCGACGATCGCCGCGATGAAAGCGGCCTGGCCCAGCACCTCGCCGGAGGAGAATTTTGCCAGATAGATCGGCGTGATCAGCAGCGAGGCCAGCGCCACCAGGAAGGCGTTGATCAGGAAGGTCAGCAAGATCATCCGCTCGACCGGCACGCCGATGATGCGCGCAACCGTCGGGTTTTGCGCCGCCGCCTGCATCTGGTGGCCGAGCGAGGTGCGGTTCAGCAGCGTGGTCAGACCGAGCACGGCGAGGATGGCGAGCGCGAGCACGCTGATGCTTTGCAGCGAGACAATATGGCCGAGGATCGAGATGTCACCGGTCGGCACGATCGAGGGGAACGGCGAGGCTTCGGCGCTGAAGAACTGCTTCACGGCTTCCTTGATGCCGATGGCGAGCGCCATGGTCGCGATCGCCAGCGGCAGTACACCATGGCGCATCATCGGATCGACCAGCAGCATCTTGAAGGCGAGGCCGAGCAGGATCATCGAGAGCAAAATGCCGAGAATGATCGCGAGCCAGAACGGCGCGCCGGCATGCATCGCCGCCAGCATCAGAAATGCCGGCAGCATTACGAACTCGCCTTGCGCGAAATTGATGGTCTGCGAGGTCTGCCACAACAGCGTGAAGCCGACCGCGACCAACGCATAGATCGCGCCAGTGGCAAGTCCCGCGACCAGAAGATCCAACAGATTGGACATATTCCCCTCTTTCCTCTCCCCGTGTGCGGGGAGAGGCGAAGACCTCACTTCACCTTCGGCAGCACCTGCTTCACCACCTGCTTGCCTTCGATCACCTCGACCAGAAAACTCTGGCGATCGATGTCGCCGGTGTCGCTGAAGGTGACGTCCATCAAGATACCCGGCTCATCCGCGGCCTTGATCGTCAGGCCGTGCAGCGCGTCGGCGAACGCCTTGGAATCGACCTTGCCCATCTTCTCGGTGGTGGCTTTCACCATGTAGACGGCGAGGTAGCCCTTCAGGCCGTTATGGTCGGGCACGTAGTTGTACTTCTTGGCAAACTTGTCACGGAACGCCTTGATCAGGTCGACCGGCGCGTCGGTGGTGAGGCCGACATGGCCGCGCGCGCCGTTGGCGGCGTCGCCCGCGAGCTCGATCACCTTCTGGCCGATCAGCGTGGTCTCGCCCATCAGCGGCGCGGTGACGCCCTGGCGCTTCAGCTCCTTCAGGATTCGCGCGCTCTCTTCTTCGTTGAGATAGACGAAGACGGCATCGGGATTGGCGGCCTTGATCTTGCCGACATCGGCGGCGAAATCGGCCTGGCCCGCTTCAGTGGAGAGGTCGGCGACCACCTTGGAGCCGAGCCGGTCGAGCTCCTTGACCACGACGTCGCGTCCGCCGCGGCCAAAGTCGTTGTTGACCCAGACCACCGCGACCGACTTCGCCTTCATCTCGTCGTGGATGTACTTTGCCACTTTCGGCATCGAGGATTGCTGGCCGAACGAAGTGCGGAACAGGAATTTGTTTCCGGCTTGCGTCAGTTCGGCGGCTTCGCCACCCATGATCTGTGCGATGCCGGCTTCGGCCGCGAGCGGCGCGGTGACCTTCACCGAGCCGGAATAGCCGGGCCCGAGCAGCACATAGGGCTCGGCGTCGAGCGCCTTCTGCACCTGCGCGCGCGCGACGCCCGGGTTGGACTGCGAGTCGGCGTGGGTGACTTCGAACTTGCGGCCGAGCACGCCGCCCTTGGCGTTGATCTCCTCGATCGCGAGGTCGATGCCGTTCTTCCAGTTGGTGCCGACGGTGGCGCCGCCCCCTGATAATTCGGCGACGTCGGCGAGCTTGATCGCCTGCGCGTGTGCGCTTGTTGCCGCGGCGAAGGCAAGCAATGCGCCTGCCAGTAGTGTGGATTTCATGGTCTCTCCTCCCATTTATTGACTTTGATCGTGCCCGCGGCCTTGTGTCCGGCCGCTTCCGTTACGCTGCGTGATAGGCTGCGCTTCGTGCCGCCATCACCTCGTCGAATGCCTCTCCCATGACTTCCGTCGATGGGGCAAGGCCCGTGAACAGTTCGAAGGCGTCTGCGGCCTGGTAGATTGCAAGCTCGCGCCCGGTCATGATCCGTGCGCCCTTGGCTTGGGCGGCCGCCAGCAGCGGCGTGATCAGCGGCGAGTAGACGGCGTCCGCAACCCACAGGTTTTCACGCAGCAGCGCCGGCGCGACCGGCGTTTCCCGGTTCGGGAGCATGCCGACCGGCGTGCCGTTGACGAGGCCGGTTGCACCGTCGAGCGCGTCCTCGACGCTCGTGGCCACCCTGGCGCCACCCTGTTTGGCGAGCAGCGCGGCGAGTCTTTCGGCCCGCACCGGTTCACTGTCGAAGATGCGGATGTCGGCCACCTTCAGGCTCGCCAGCGCAAAGGCGATCGCCTTGCCGACGCCGCCGGTGCCGATCACGGCAACCGCATTTCCGGTGGGCGCCAGCAGCGGCGTGACGGCGTGCGCAAAGCCCGTCGTGTCGGTGTTGTGGCCAATCAGGCGACCGTCCTTGACGACGACGGTGTTGACCGCCCCCATAGCGGCCGCAGCCGGCGCCAGCTCATCGAGCAGAGGGACCACCGCTTCCTTGTAGGGAAAGGTGACGTTGACGCCGGCAAAGCCTAATCGCCGCACGCCCTCCAGCATCATGCCGAGCCCGGCCGCGTCAGCACCGGCGACCTCGATAAGCTGGTAGTGACCGCGCAAGCCAAGGGCCTCAGCGGCGCGCTCATGCATGGCGGGAGAGGCGGAATGCGCGATCGGCGCGCCGATCAGGCCGGTCAGGAGCTTCTCGGATGCGGCAGGTCCGCGCTTTGACATGATCCACTATCGCCTGGTGAGGTGCACTGATTTCCGGCCATTAGCCGCGAAATTCGCGCAATTCCAAGGGGTTTTCGAAGTGGGACGATAGTCTTTCCCCCGCCTAACACAATTATCCATTTATCTGGTAAACCTAACATAATGTTATTTCTTGCGTCCGCGCCCTGAGACAGCCTTGCCGTTGCCACGGGACGGCTCGACCGCGCGCATCTCGGCGCGCAGGGATTCGATGAAATACTCGACATGGAGCGACAATGGCGCGCCGCGCTTGACCGCAATGTAGGTGTCGAACCGGGTCGGCTCGGTGATCTTCAACAACTCGATCCCGGGGTAGCCGCCATGGGCCACCGTGAACTGGTCGATGATGGCAATGCCGAGGCCGGCCTTCACCAGCGCGCACACCGTGGTGCCGAAGCGGGCGCGGATGGTGATGTTGTAGTCGAGCCGGTGGCGCGCAAAGATCTCGGCCATGATCCGGCCGTAGGGGTCGTTGGGATCGATGCCGATCAGCGGATAGCGGGTGATCTCGGCGGCCGAGACATGCTTGCGGCCGGCGAGCTCGTGGCCGGGCGGCACGATGCAATACAGCTCGCCCGAAGCGAGCGGCATGAAGTCGAGCCCGGAATGCTCTAACCGGTAGCTCATCGCCACGCACTCGCCGCGGCCGAGCAGGAGATAGTCGATGGCCTCCTCGAGCTTGAGGATGTTGATGTCGATGCCGAGATCCGGATAGCGGCGGCGGACGCGCTCGATCGCGCGCGGCACCATCACCTGCGAGATGCTCGGCACCGAACCAATGCGCAGTTCCGAGAGGCCGCCGCGGCCGATCTTGGAGATGATCTCGGAGAGGTCGTCGACCTTCTTGTAGACGCCGTTGATCTGCTCAAAAATGTTCTCGGCTTCCGGCGTCGGGAAGTAGCGTCCGTTCTGACGCTGGAAGAAGCGGATGCCGAGCGAGCGTTCGGTGTATTTGACCAGCCGGCTGATGCCCGGCGCCGACACGTTCAAGAGTTTCGCCGCGCCGCCAATGGTGCCCGTCACCATCACGGCACGGATCACTTCAACCTGGCGCAGCGTCATCATGTGCTGAACTTCCCGAAAGACGATCGTGGCAGCGATCATCTCACGAGCAGCGCGCGGTCATCCAGCGGCAAATGCCTGTTGATGTGAACGGGAGACGGAAACCCGACTTCGCGGGCGGACTGTATTGGCCAAAGCGGCGCGTTCAGGAGGGACCGTGTTCAGGAGAGACAACGGCGCCTGAGCGCGGCGTTGTGTTTGCTGCGACTGCGTTCTAGCTCGCCGGTCCATCCGGAGACACGCTGCCCGGCCGCTCCTCGCGCTCGCCTTGCAGCACTTCGCGCGCGAACTCGATGATCTTCTGCTTGTTTGCCGTATCGCGGACGGCGAAAAACACGCGGTTCAATTCCAGGCCGAGCACGCTGTTGAGGGCGATGTTCTCGTCTTCCATCGTGGCTTTCCCGCTCTAGACGCCTTAGGTGTAACTTGACGTCACTTCCTCCACAAGTAGATTGAATCTGCGGAGCCAGCGGCACACCGGGAAAATACCGAAGCGGGTGAATTGAGGCAGCCCCCAAAGACGTGCTATACGGAACGGCGAGGGGCAGGGAACGCACCGATGTCCGCCGTCGATTATGGCCGGGAAGCGCTGGACTTCATCGAAGGGCTCGGAGCCTATGGCAAGGTTCCGGACGCGATGGATGCGCTTGCGATGACGTTCGGCCGTTACGGCTTCGAGCATATCATCGTGACGGGCCTGCCGAATCCCGATCAACGCTTTTCCCAGATGGTGCTGGCCAAGAAGTGGCCGGCCGAGTGGTTCAACCTCTATACCGAAAAGAGCTACGACCGCGTCGATCCCGTGATCCGCAAGTGCCGGCACACGGTAAATCCGTTCGAATGGTCGGAGGCGCCTTACGACGCAGAGCTCGAACCGGGTGCGGTCGAGGTGATGCGGCGCGCTGCCGATTTCCGCATGTCACGCGGTTTCGTCGTGCCGATCCACGGCTTGACCGGCTATGAGGCCGGCGTCTCGCTCGGTGGCGTCCATCTCGATCTCAATGCCCGCAGCAAGCCGGCACTGCACCTGATCGCGATGTACGGCTTCGACCACATCCGCCGTCTGCTCGCTCCGGCCCCGCATCCGTTGGCACGCCTCACCCCGCGCGAGCGCGAGGTGATCGCCTGGGCGTCGCAAGGCAAGTCCGCCTGGGAGATCGGCGAGATATTGAACATCACGCAGCGCACCGCGGAAGAGCATCTCGCAACCGCCGCGCGCAAGCTTGGTGCCGTCAACCGGACGCATGCGGTCGCGATCGCGATCCGCCAGAGAATCATCAATCCCTGAAATCATCGCCTACTGGGAAATTTCCCAATAGTAGGTTTGGCCTTTTTCGCTGAGGCTGCCCCCATTTCAAGCCATGGGGGAATTCATGATTCATGTCATTTCTGCCACTAACCGGCATCTTTACGAAGACGTCATCGAGCAACATTTCCGGATGCGTCACGAGATTTTCGTCGAAGAGCGGAAATGGGAGGCGCTGCGCAAGCCCGACGGCCGCGAGATTGACGTCTACGACAATGAGGACGCGATCTACCTGCTGGCGCTCGAAAACCGCCGCGTGCTTGGTGGCTACCGCCTGTATCCAACCACCAAGCCGACGATGATGAGCGAGGTCTTCCCCCACCTTGCCGCGGTACGGGGCTGCCCCGTCGATCCGCTGATCTGGGAGTGGTCGCGCTTCTTCGTGTCGCGCGAGCGTCGCGACGGTGCGTTCAACCTGCAACTGATGGCGGCGGCGCAGGAGTTCTGTCTCGATCAAGGTATCGAGCGCCTTTGCCTGGTCATGGAGACATGGTGGCTGCCGCGCTTCCAGGAGATCGGCTTCGTCGTCACGCCGCTGGGATTGCCTGCGCTGATCCAGGACTCCTGGACGATGGCCGCAACCATCGAGGTCCGTCAGGAGTCGCTCGAGATCGTGCGCGACCGCATCGGGATGAAGAATGTCATCCAGCAGGACGGACCGCGTCTCGACTGTATCGCCCTTGCCAACCTCTGCGGCCTTTCCGCCGCCCAACGAAAGAGCGCATGAGATGTCGAACATGATGCGGGACGGCCAGATCATGGCGCAAACCAAGGACGAGAATCTCGGCTACATGTCCGACATGGCGCTTGAGCTTGCGCAGATGGCGGAAGACACCGGACTGGCAACGCTTGCCTATCTGTTCCGGATGGCAGCGCTGGAGGCCTCGACGGCAAACACCGAGCTCGGCGAGCCCGATGATCTTCCCCACCAGGTGACGTCGCACTAGACGCACCCTTCATTTCATTCCGAAGAAGTCTGCACCCTTTCCCCGGCAACGGGGGGAGGGTGATCGTTTAGGTGCGGCAGGTTGACCCATCCCGCGCGGCAGCCTTCTTGCAGGGCGCAGAGAGGGCGGGGTCGACCGCAAGCGCTGGGATGCAACAAAGTGCATGTCTGGCGCGGAATCGCTCTTGCCTCGGAACGATACTGCCTTTACCCATTTTTCGGCCTTGAACAGGCAGGGGGAGCTCTTTCACTGATGGCGACTGTGTTCGAACATCGGCGCGATTCCGCGTGCGCCTGAAAGAGTTTTGATGCTGCTCGTCGTCGAACAGTTCTTGAACGGATTGCAGTTCGGCCTGCTTCTGTTCCTGCTCGCCGCCGGCCTGACGCTGGTGTTCGGGATCATGGATCTCGTCAACCTCGCGCACGGCTCGCTCTACATGATGGGCGCCTATTTCGCCGCGACCTTCGCAGCCTGGACCGGCAGCTTCCTGCTCGGTTCGCTGCTGGCGCTCGGCGCGACGCTGGTGCTCGGCATCGTGCTCGAGATGAGCGCACTGCGGCACCTCTACGGCCGCGACCATCTCGACCACGTGCTCGCGACCTTCGGCCTGATCCTGTTCTTCAATGAAGCCGTCCGGCTGATCTGGGGCCCTGCGGGCCTGGCGCTGCCGCTGCCCGCCTGGCTCACGGTGCCGGTGCCAATTCTGCCCGGCATTCACTACCCCGCCTATCGGCTTGCCATCATCGTGGTGGCGCTGCTGGTGGCGCTCTTGCTCTATCTCGGCGTGATGCGCACCCGCGTCGGTATGCTGATCCGGGCCGGCGCCTCCAACCGCGAGATGATCGGGGCGCTCGGAATCAACATCAAGCTACTCTACACGCTGGTGTTCGGCCTCGGTGCCGCGCTCGCCGGCCTTGCCGGGTTGATGCAGGCGCCGATCCTCACTGTACAGATCGGCATGGGCGAGAACATCCTGATCCTCGCCTTCGTCATCATCGTGATCGGCGGCATCGGCTCGATCCGCGGCGCCTTCCTCGCCGCGATCTTCGTCGGCATGATCGACACGCTCGGCCGCGCCTTCCTGCCCAATTTGCTGCGGCAGGTGCTGAGCGGCGCCGCAGCTTCCACCGCCGCGCCCGCGCTGTCGTCCATGCTGATCTATCTGTTGATGGCGATCGTGCTGGTGGTGCGGCCGGAGGGGCTGTTTCCGGCCAGCCGTCGATGAAAGCTTTCACTGTGAGCAAGGCCGTCACGGCCCTGATGCTGGCCGGCCTCGTGCTGCTGCCGCTCTATTCGCAGCTCTCGGGCAACATCTTCATCCTGACGCTGTTCACCCGCGTCGTCATCCTGGCGCTGGCGGCGGCGAGCCTCAACCTCATGATGGGCTATGGCGGCATGATGAGCTTTGGCCACGCCGCCTATCTCGGCATCGGCGGCTATGCCGTCGGCATGTTGGCGCAGGAAGGTGTGGGCTCCGGCTTCATCCAGTTTCCGGTAGCGCTCGCAGCCTCTGCGCTGTACGCGCTGGTGATCGGCGCGCTCTCGCTTCGCACCCGCGGCGTCTATTTCATCATGATCACACTCGCCTTCGCGCAGATGGCCTATTACGTCGCCTCAGGGCTGGCGCGCTATGGCGGCGACGACGGGCTCACCGTCTACAAGCGCAGCGACTTTTCCGGCCTGATCAATCTGGGCAATCGCACGCAGTTCTACTATCTCTGCCTCGCCTGCCTGTTCGGTGTCGTCTTCCTGATCTGGCGCATCGTCAATTCACGCTTCGGCCTCGTGGTGCAGGGCCTGCGCTCCAACGAGCAGCGCATGCAGGCGATCGGCTTTCCGGCAAAACGCTACCAGCTGGTCTGCTTTGTCATCTCCGGCATGATGTGCGGCCTTGCGGGTGCGCTGCTGGCCAACAACACTGATTTCATCAGCCCGGCGGTGATGTACTGGACCCGCTCCGGCGACCTCATGGTGATGGTGATCCTCGGCGGCATGGGCACACTGTTTGGCCCGGTGATGGGCGCGGTGGTGTATCTGCTGCTGGAAGAGTTCTTGTCGCAGCTCACCGAATATTGGGCGCTGATCATGGGGCCGCTGTTGTTGCTGATCGTGCTGTTCGGCCGCGGCGGTATCATGGGCCTGCTCGGGAGGCTCAACCGTGGCTGAACCGCTGCTTCGCGTCGAAAAGCTGGTGCGTCGCTTCGGCGGCATCACCGCCACGGACAACGTCTCGCTCGATGTCGCGGCGGGCGAGCTGCACGCCATCATCGGCCCGAACGGCGCCGGCAAGACCACGCTGATCAGCCAGCTCACCGGACATCTCGAGCCGCATTCCGGCAGCGTTTCGCTCGGTGGCCGTGACATCACGTACCTCCCGGCCTATCGCCGTTGCGCGCTGGGATTGGCCCGTTCGTTCCAGATCACCTCGCTGCTGCCCGACTTCACCGCCGCCGACAATGTTGCACTCGCGGCCCAGGCGCATGCAGGCCACTCGTTCCGCTTCTTTGCCAACGCACGGAAGGAGAAGGGCCTGCGCGATGCCGCGCATGCCGCGCTCGATCGCGTCGGCCTGCTGCACCGCGCCGATGTCCTGGTGTCCCGGCTCAGCCATGGCGAGCGTCGCCAGATCGAGCTTGCCGTCGCTCTCGCCAGCAAGCCGAAATTGCTGCTGCTCGATGAGCCGATGGCGGGCCTCGGCGTCACTGAATCCCAGCGCATGGTGCAATTGCTCCAGGAACTGCGAAAGGAAGTCTCAATCGTGCTGGTCGAGCACGACATGCCGGCGGTGTTCGCGCTCGCTGACCGCATCTCGGTGCTGGTCTATGGCCGCGTCATTGCCTCCGGTGATCCGGCCGCGATCCGCGCGAACGACGACGTCAAGCGCGCTTATCTCGGCGACCAGCATGTGGTGACGCACCATGTCTGAAAAGGTGATGGCTGACACGCTGCTCGACGTCGAAGGCATCGAGACCTGCTACGGCCTCTCCCAGGTGCTGTTCGGCCTGTCGCTGTCGATCAAGCCGGGCGAGATGGTTTCACTCATGGGCCGCAACGGCATGGGCAAGACCACCACCATCCGCTCCATCATGGGCCTGACGCCGGCGCGCGCGGGCAGCATCCGTTTTGCGGGTGCCGAGGTGCGGCAGTTTCCGTCGTATCGGATCGCGAAGCTCGGTGTCGGCTTGGTCCCTGAGGGACGCCAGATTTTCCCGAACCTCACCGTGCGCGAAAATCTGGTCGCGGCCGCCGCCGATCGCTTCAACAGCGCCAATCCCTGGACGCTGGCCGCGATCTATGCGCTGTTTCCGCGGCTCGCCGAGCGCGCCTCGAACATGGGCAACCAGCTCTCCGGCGGCGAGCAGCAGATGCTTGCGATCGGCCGCGCGCTGATGACCAATCCAAAACTCCTGATCCTGGACGAGGCGACCGAAGGCCTCGCGCCGCTGATCCGAGAAGAGATCTGGAATTGTCTCTCGATGCTGAAGAGCCGGGGACAGTCGATCCTGGTCGTCGACAAGAACGTCGACCACCTCGCCCGCATCTGCGACCGCCACACCATCATCGAGCGCGGCAAAACGGTGTGGAGCGGCACGTCGGACCAGCTGATGGCCGAGCCGGATTTGCAGCATAAGTATTTGGGGATTTAGCGGCGAGCGACGGCTTGCTGCCGCCTTACAATCAGTGTCGTCCCGGCGAAGGCCGGGACCCATACCGCGTGATCCATCGGTGATGGTTCGATAGCAGTACCGCGCTGTGATGAGATAACTGGCGGTCTTCGCCAAACCACTCCCTGTGGTTATGGGTCCCGGCCTTCGCCGGGACGACGCTGGGGAGAACGCGTGACAACCAATTACCAATAAATCCCATGCCGATGCAGCTCGCGGATCACGCGCGCCTCGGTAGACGGCTGGCGGTGCTTTGGCTTGGCCGTCTCGGTCGTGCTGGCGACTGGTGCTGCGGTAGACCGAGCGGGCATTGCAGCCGTAGCCGTCGCGGCTGGCGCTGTTGTTGCCGGCGGAGTTGAAGCGGGTGCGGTGGTCGCTGTCTGGAGGTGTTGCCGCCGGTGTGACCTGTGGCGCTGCCGCTGCGGCCGGCTGTTCAGTTGCTGGCTGGCTCGCCAGGCTCAAGCCCCGTGGACCGCCGGCATGGGCTTGTGTTGCGAGCAGCGATATCACTGCGATCAGGACCAGCTTGCGCATGGAAACGCCCGTTATCTCGTCAGTCCGTCTTACCTAAATCGTATCGCCAATCGCTAACGGGCGAGGCGGTGCACGCCGATTTCGATCAGGGTGGTCCGGCAGGACAGGCGATAGATCAGACTGAACAATTGACCCAACATGACCGAACTCCATTGTTGATCATTGAAGCCAACAATAGGCCTCGTATCTTTCCGGCGTTTTTCGATCCGCGGGGAAAACGGCTTCGTCAGGGATGGAGTGATGTCGTCGGAACAGGCCGGACGAAGTCGCATCACAGGCGTGTGAGACACGCGCTCGCCGCGGCCGGAAAGCATCCCGCGGGTTGACGCCCCAAGAATACCGGGATATCCCTCTATTTGTATATCGGGATATCCCGATAATGGGGGCGTCATGGCTGACCAAGATCTGCCTGTGATGGAGCGTAATCGTTGCAATTGCGTGGCGTTGCGCAAGGCGTCGCGCCACATGACGCTGTTCTACGATGCGGCGCTGGAGCCTTCGGGGCTTCGTTCCACCCAATACGCGCTCCTGACCGAGATCCATCGCCGCGGAGATGCCGCGCCTTCGATCGGCGACCTCGCCGATGCGCTGGTCATGGACCAGTCGACCATCGGCCAGAACCTGCGTCCCCTCCAGCGTGACGGTCTGGTCACACTGGAGCGCGATGAGACTGATCGCCGAAGCCGCCGGGTCAAGCTGACTCGGACAGGGCGTTCGCGCCTTGCCGACGCCCTGCCGCTGTGGCGCGCGGCGCAGGAGAAATTCGAAGATGGATTCGGCAGGCGCGCTGCGGCCGAGTTGCGAAACGTGCTGGTTGGCATCGCCGGCGATCAGTCGCTGATTCCCGAGCGACACGAATTGCATCACGAAAAGGCATAACCAATGAACAGTATTGAACGCGGCGCCTTCGCCCGCGCCGTGCCGCTCGATGATCTCTCGCTGTCGCCTAAGCCCCGTTCGTCAGCTTCGCCTAACACGGTGCTGGCGATCGTGTGCGTCGGCATTTGCCTTGCCAATCTCGACCTCTTCATCGTCAACGTCGCGCTTCCCAATATCGGGCGAGACTTCAAGGACGCTTCCCTCGACGACATGTCGTGGGTCCTGAACGGCTACGCGATCGCCTATGCGGCGCTGCTGGTATTCTTCGGACGGCTGGCCGAACGTCACCGCCGAAATCTTAGCTTCCTGCTCGGTGTCGGCCTCTTCACCGTGGCGTCCGCAGCTTGCGCCGCCGCCAACAATGTCGGGATGCTCACGGCGTTTCGTATCGTCCAGGCCGCGGGCGCCGCGCTGATGACGCCGACTTCGCTCGGATTGCTGCTGGCGGTGTTCGCCCCGGAGAAGCGCGGCAGTGCGGTGCGGACCTGGACGGCGATCGGCGGCCTCGCCGCGGCGCTCGGGCCCGTCGTCGGTGGTGTGCTCGTTACCGTCAACTGGCGCTGGATCTTCTTCGTCAATGTTCCGATCGGCCTTGCCGCCATGGTGATCGGCTGGTGGAAGCTTCCGGAGATCGAGGGGCATGATGCGCCCCGCCCGAAATTCCTCGACGCCGTGCTGGTGACCGGCGGAATCGGCGCGCTCGTCTTCGCCATCGTGAAGGTCAGTGACTGGGGACTGCGCGCGCCGGCCATCGGCTACAGCTTCGCTGCCGCCACGATCCTGCTCGGCTTGTTTGTCTGGCGCTGCCTTCGCCTGGAAAATCCATTTGTCGATCCGGCGCTGTTTCGCGTCCGTCCATTCACCGGGGCTGCCTTGGTGATGGCGCCCTATTCGGCGGCCTTTGGCGCCATGCTGCTTTCGGTTGCCCTGTGGGAGCAGACCGCGTGGGGATGGTCGGCGTTGCAGACGGGACTTGCGATTGCGCCGGGGCCGCTGATGGTGCCGATCACCTCGCTGCTGTTCGCAGGACGGCTGATCGCGCGCTTCGGCGCCGCGCCCGTCGTCACAGCCGGCATCGTCATCTTCGCGGCCGGTCTGGTCGCCTGGGCAACTCTGATCGGTCCTGAGCCGCACATGGCGTTCGTGATCATGGGCATGATCCCGACCGGCATCGGCGTCGGCTTGACCTTCCCGACATTGATGGGCGTCAGTGCCGCCGGATTGCCGCCCTCGTCCTTTGCGACGGGCTCCGGCGTCATCAACATGATCCGTCAGGCCTCGCTTGCAGTGGGCGTCGCGATCTTCGTGGCCATCATCGGCACACCGGCATCGTTGCCGGAGCGCCTCGTCGCATTCCAGCGCGGCTGGTGGGTGATGGTCGCGATCGTCGCGCTTGGTCTTCTGCCGACCTACCTCTACCTCAGGCAGAAGAAGGCGGCATAACGGAGGGTGCTCAGAACATCTCGAAATATTCGCGATGTTCCCAATCCGTCACTTCGGCGAGGAAGCGGTCGATCTCGGCGTTCTTGATGTGGGTGTAGTAGTCAACGAATTCGGCGCCGAATTTTTTGCGAAAGAACGGATCGTCCTTGAGCGCGCTGACCGCGTCGCGCAGCGACTTGGGCAATAGCGGTGCGTCGCTCTCGTAGGGCGTGTCGGCGGACGGACCGGGGTCGAGCTTGCGGTCGACGCCGTCGAGCCCGGCGAGGATCTGCGAAGCCATGTAGAGATAGGGATTGGCCGCGGGCTCGCCGACGCGATTTTCCAGGCGCGTCGCGGCATCGCCGGCGCCGCCGAGGACACGGATCATCACGCCGCGATTGTCGCGGCCCCAGATCGCGCGGTCCGGCGCCAGCGAATAGGAACGATATCGCTTGTAGCCGTTGATGGTTGGCGTCGTGAACACGGTCGCCGCATGGGCGTGGTCGAGCAGGCCGGCGAGATAAGAGCGGCCGAACTGGCTGAGCGGCTCGCCGCCTTCCTGCGCGATGAACTGGTTCTCACCGCTCACGCGTGAGACGATCGATTGATGCAAATGCCAGCCGCTCGCGACCAGGTTCGGCAGCTTCGGCCGGCACATGAAGGTGGCGTGATAGCCGTGGCGGCGTGCGATCTGCTTTACGGCGCTGCGAAACAGCACCATGTTGTCGGCGGGCTCCATGCCCTTTTTCGGCGCGAAGGTGAACTCGCATTGGCTCGGTCCGAACTCGACCTCGACCGAGCGCAAGGGCAACCCGAGCGCCAGGATGTCGCGACGAAGAATCTCCAGCACCGGCTCCATCTGATCGAAGCGCTGCTCGGTCAGATATTGATAACCGTGGCTGAGCAGGCTCACCGAGGGCGGTGTGCCGGGCTGGCCGGCATCCTCGGGTCGCATATGCGCGTCGTCGAGCTTGAAGATGTGGAATTCGACCTCGAGCCCAGCGACGAAATCGTAGCCGCGGCTTCCGAGCTCATCGAGCGCCTTGCGATAGAGCCCGCGCGTCGCGAACGGTACGGGACGGCCGTTGTTGAAATAGAGATCGCATAGCACCCAACCCGTGGCCGGCGCCCAGGGCAGCACGCGGAAGGTGGTGGGATCGGCGACCATCAGCACATCGGCCGCGCCCTCCATCTCCTTCATGCCGAAGCCGCCGCCTGATGTGAACACCGGAAACACCGTGCGGTGCGAGGTGTCCTTGGCGAGCATGGTGGTGGTGATGGAGCAGCCGCTCTCCAGCGAGGCGATCGCCTCGGAGGCGATGATGGTCTTGCCGCGCAAGATGCCGTGCTGGTCGGGGAAGGCGAGGCGGATGACTTCGAGGTTCTTCTCCTCGACGATGCGGCGCAGCCGCGTTGCCGCGTCCTTCTGCTCATCCGACCACAGCGCATGACGCGCGACGAAAGTCACTTTGCTACTCCTTCAACTGCCGTAGGGTGGGCAAAGCGTAGCGTGCCCACCATGTCTGTCGTTCGCATGGAAGCATGGTGGGCACGGCGCTTTGCGCCTTTGCCCACCCTACGGGCTCCGTGCAAGATCGTCACTCCGCCGCCGTCAGCCGATGCACATTGTCCGCGATTTCCTTCGGCACCGGCGCGGTCCAGGGCGCGCCGCGGCGGCGCTTGACGTCGACTTCCATCCAGTAGGTCTCCCAGCCGCGCGTCGGCCCGATGCCGTCCATGGTCGCCGGCCCCTGGATGCTGCGCGCGTTGGCCTCGTCGAGAAACAGCATCGGCTTCTCGCCGCCCGAGACCTTCTCGATCTCCTGCCGCAGCAGGCGACGATATTGCACGATCGCCTTGTCGCTCGTGCCGAGATGCTCCTTGGTGCGGTCCTGGATCGCGCCCATCGATTCCACCGCCCATTGGTCGTGGACGTTGATGTCGGTGCCCATGCCGGTATAGGTCGCGGTCTGCTGCTCGTGCGGATCGAAGCCGTAATCGTTGCTGTTGTTCTTGCGCGATTTGTAGTCGGGCAGCTCGTAGAGTTCGAGCCGCTGGTCGCGCATCTTCTTTTTATCGACCGGGTTCGTGTAGCTGGTGAAGATCGCGTACCAGTAGCAGTTCTTGTCGTCGACCGGCACGTGCCACTGCGTGATCGTCATCTCCGTGCTCATGGGGATGACAAAGCCGTGCGGGAAGAGCTGGTTGGTGACGCGTACATGGGTGCGCTCCTCGTCGATCTCGCGCAGCGCGATCAGCCGCAGCCCGTATTCGGTGTGCTCGACATTGATGATGGGCCGATCGTATTCGCGCAGGATCTTTGTCATCGGCAGGTCAGAGCCGGCGGAGGCGCCGCGAAACTGCTTGCCGTAGGCCGTGGATGTATCCTCGTCCTCGAAGAAGCGATGCAGATAGGAGGCGTGCGCGGGATCGATGCCGACTTCGAGGGCCTGAAGCCAGTTGCAGGCCATGTGGCCCTTGAACGCAAAAGTGTGCGTGCCGGGCGCGACGAAGCAGTCGAGCTCCGGGAATGCCGGCGGCTCACCTTCGCCGAGATAGGCCCAGAGGATGCCGCTCTTCTCCACCACGGGATAGGAGCGCTGGCGGACATTCTGGCAGAGCTTTGAGTCCTTCGGCTCGGCCGGGGTCTCGATGCACTGGCCGGTTGCGTCGAACAGCCAGCCATGGAAAGCGCAGCGCAGGCCGCCATGCTCGAGCCGTCCGAAGGCGAGATCGGCGCCGCGATGCGCGCAGTGGCGATCGATCAGGCCGTAACGTCCGGTCTCGTCGCGAAACAGCACCAGATTTTCGCCGAGCAGTTTGACGGGGCGGATCGGCCGCGCGCCCTCCAGCTCATCGACCAGCGCCGCCGGCTGCCAATAGCTCCGCATCAGCTTTCCGCAGGGGTCCTTCGGACCGGTGCGGGTGATCAGGTCGTTCTGCTCCTGGCTCATCATGGCGAGTGCATCCTTCTTGGAGTGGCGTCTGTTCGCCTATTGAACGAATGGGCGAATTATGCCATGCTTGGGATCGGCAGCAAGCACTATTTTGCAGGACTATCCCCGAGCCCATGCCCAAGCTGAAGCGGAGTGACACCGACGAGCGCGCGACGGATTGGGTCGAAAGCCTCGATCGCGGCCTGCGACTGCTGCAATGTTTTGGCGCGACCACCGGTCCGATGACGCTGAGCGATCTCGCCCGCGCCGCCGATCTCCCGCGTGC
This sequence comes from Bradyrhizobium sp. LTSP857, assembly GCF_000938285.1. Taxonomy (NCBI): domain Bacteria; kingdom Pseudomonadati; phylum Pseudomonadota; class Alphaproteobacteria; order Hyphomicrobiales; family Nitrobacteraceae; genus Bradyrhizobium; species Bradyrhizobium sp. LTSP857. The sequence continues at coordinate 21,588 of NZ_JYMS01000037.1, forward strand.
CACCGCGCGCCGCATGCTGTTCACGCTCCAGCGCGGTGGCTTCGTCAGTGGCGACGGCAAGCTGTTCTCGCTGACACCGCATGTGCTGACACTCGCGGCGTCGTATCTGCGGTCCAATCAGCTCGTCGCGGTCCTGCAACCGGTGCTCGATCGCGTCGCGACTGCGGCAAATGAAATCTCCTCGCTCGCGGTGCTCGACGGTGATGAGGTCGTGTTCATCGCGCGCAGCAGCCCGGCGCGGATGTTTTCAGGCGGGCTCGAAATCGGCTACCGGCTGCCGGCCTTCTGCACCTCGGTCGGCCGCGCCATGCTCGGCCAGCTTGATGATGCCGAGCTGGCCGCGCGCCTGAAGACGATGAAACGCGAAGAGCTGACGCCGCAGACGGTGACCGATCCCAAGGCGCTGCTCGCACGCATCGCTGCCGACCGAGCCCAGGCCTATTCGCTGGTCGATCGCGAGGCCGAGCCGCACTTCCGCTCGATCTCCGTCCCCGTGCGTCGCTACGACGATGTGATCGTCGCCGCCATCAATATGGGCGCTCACGTTGACCGCGTACCGGAGCAAGAGTTGATCGATCGATTTTTGCCGCTGCTGCGCGCGGGTGCGGAGTCGGTGCGGTCGCAGTTGTTGTAGCTCTTGTAGCTCGGGTGAGCGAAGCGATACCCGGGACAACTCTCGCGAAGAATCCCGGATGTCGCTCCGCTCATCCGGGCTACGACTGGTGGAGACATCACTACCGGTTGCGCATCCAGTCAGCGAGCCCCGACAGCGCGCGATCAAGATCCTGCCGCGCGGTAGCGTCAGTGACCGTCTCCTCCAGCGTGCCGCGCATGCACAGCAGCCACGCGTCACGCTCGGCGTCGCCGATGGCAAAGCCGATATGGCGCTGGCGCAGCCTCGGATGGCCCTTCTCGATGGAGTAGAGTTTCGGGCCGCCGGTCCATTCGGTGAGATAGCGTTTCAGCACGTCCCTGATCAGGCCGAGGTCGCCGGCATGCATGGCGCGGATGACCTTCGCCTCCGGCAGCGTGTCCATGCGGTCGTAGAAGCGGTCGACCAGCCGGTCGATCGTGGTACTTCCGCCGATCCGTGCGAACATGGAGATTGCGACGTCGCTGTCGGTCATTCCGCGGCCCAGCCTACAGCGCTACGCTGCGCAGCCCAAAGCTGCGCGCCTCGTTCTGGAGCACCGGCCGCACCGCATCGATCAGCCGCGCGGCGGCGGCATCGACGCTCAGCCCCGCCGTGTCCACCACCGCCGTCGCGCGCGAATACAGCGGCTCGCGGCTGAGCAGGATGTTGCGCAGTTCCGCCATTGCGGAGCGATCGTCGGCCATCGGGCGCAGATCGCCCTGGCGGCGCACGCGGGCCATGTGCTCTTCGGGCTCGGCCTTCAGCCAGATCGTGTAGAACGACGACAGGATCTGGTCGAAGGTCAAAGGCTCCGAGACGATACCGCCGCCGGTCGCCAGCACCATCAGCTCGTTGCGCGCCAGCAGCTGTTGCAGCGCGGCCTGCTCCATACGGCGAAAGCCCTCCTGGCCGTAGAGCGCGATGATCTCGGCGACCGAGAGGCCGTTCTGCTGCTCGACTTCCTTGTTGAGCTCGACAAAACTCCAGCCGACCTTCTTCGCCAGCATCCGCCCAAGTGTCGATTTGCCGGCGCCGCGCAGGCCGATCAGCGCGATGCCGCAGAACGGCGCGCGCCGTGGCGCCGACGCGCTGCCGCCGGCGAGCAGATCCTTGGCCTGCGCGATCTGGGCGGGCGTCGCCTTGCGCAGGAGATCGCGAAACATCTGCCAGTCCGGCGTCGGGTCGACTGAGGGCAGCAAATCTTCCAGATGCGCGCCCATCGCGTCCGAGACGCGGCGCAACAGCACGATGGAGACGTTGCCTTTGCCGCTCTCGAGCTGCGCGATGTAGCGCTCCGAAATTCCCGATACCTTGGCGAGCACTTTTCGCGACATGCCGCGCAGCGCGCGCATGGTGCGCACGCGCTGGCCGAGCTGTTCGAGAAAGCGGGATTCGGCGTCGGGACTTTCGGTCATGAGCCTTCTTTAGCGGATGCCTTCCTTGAAGAAGGTCCTGCGGCGCGTTTAAATGGAAACATAATGCCTGATAGCATTGACAGCAAGCCGATGCGGTGTCTTTCTATGAATTATAATTCTAAATTCGGGAGAGACGTCCGTGAGCGAGGGATCCTATAACGCGGTGACCTGGCTGCTCGACCGCAACGTCGAGGAGGGCCGCGGCAGCAAGCTCGTTTTCGACGACACCGTCTCGCGACTCGCCTATGGCGAGCTCCAGCAACAGACGCGGCGCATCGCCAACATGCTGCGCCGTCTCGGCGTCCGCCGCGAAGAGCGCGTGGCGATGATCATGCTGGATACGGTCGATTTTCCGGTCGTGTTTTTGGGCGCGATCCGCGCCGGCATTTTGCCGGTGCCGCTCAACACGCTGCTGACATCAGATCAATACGCCTACATTCTCGCCGACTGCCGCGCGCGCGTGCTGTTCGTCTCCGAGGCGCTCTACCCCGTCATCAAGGACGTGGTCGGCCGCATGCCGGATCTCGAGCATGTCGTGGTGTCCGGCGGCAAGACCAACGGCCACAAGCAGCTCACCGAAGAACTCGCGCGCGAGAGCGATCAGTTCACGACCGCCGCAACGCATCCCGACGAGCCGGCATTCTGGCTATATTCGTCGGGCTCGACCGGCATGCCCAAGGGCGTGCGGCATCTGCATTCGAATTTGCAGGCCACCGCCGACACCTACGCCAGCCAGGTGCTCGGCATCCGCGAGAACGATGTCGGCCTTTCTGCTGCAAAACTGTTCTTTGCCTATGGCCTCGGCAATGCGCTGACCTTTCCGATGTCGGTCGGCGCCACCACGATCCTGAACAGCGAGCGTCCGACGCCGGCGCGGATGTTCGACCTGATGAACCGATACAATCCGTCGATCTTCTACGGCGTGCCGACGCTGTTCGCGGCGATGCTTAACGACGAGACGATGAAGAGCGAGCGCGGCGGCAAGTCGCTGCGCATCTGCACTTCGGCCGGCGAGGCGTTGCCGGAATCCGTCGGCAACAGCTGGAAAGGCCGCTTCAACGTCGACATCTTGGACGGCGTCGGCTCGACCGAGCTGCTGCACATCTTCTTGTCGAACGCGCCCGGCGACATCAAATACGGTTCTTCCGGCAAACCGGTGCCGGGCTACGCGGTGCGGCTTGTCAACGAAGCGGGCCAGGATGTGGCCGACGGCGAGGTCGGCGAGTTGCTGGTCGATGCGCCCTCCGCCGGCGAGGGCTACTGGAACCAGCGCCACAAGAGCCGCCGCACATTTGAGGGACCGTGGACCCGCACCGGCGATAAATATGTCAGGGATGCCGAGGGCCGCTACACCTTCTGCGGCCGCGCCGACGACATGTTCAAGGTCTCCGGCATCTGGGTCTCGCCCTTCGAAGTCGAGAGCGCGCTGATCACGCATCCCGCAGTGCTCGAGGCCGCCGTCGTGCCTGAGGCCGATCCGGAAGGCCTGCTGAAGCCGAAGGCCTTCGTCGTGCTGCGTCCAGGCGTGAAGACGACGGACTTGCAGGAGATGCTGAAGGATCACGTCAAGCAGAAGATCGGCCCATGGAAATACCCGCGCTGGATCGACGTGGTGGAGTCGCTGCCGAAGACGGCGACGGGGAAGATTCAGCGCTTCAAGCTGCGCGACGGGGCGAACTAAGTGTGACTGCGCGGCGTATGACTCGCGCTGCCACGGCCAACTCCACTGAGCTCCCTCCCCCCTTGCGGGGGAGGGCGGGGGAGAGGGGTAGCCCAGGAAGTGGTGTTTGTTGTCGTGCGCCAGACGTTCTCCGCCACACTGAGGGTCCCCGCGTGGCACCCCTCTCCCTAGCCCTCCCCCGCAAGGGGGGAGGGAACGACTGAGCGAGTGGCGCGTGATGACGTCCCACGTTCGACAAGGCTGAAAAGCAGAGTGACAGCATGACCAATCTCACCCCCACAGGCTTCCTCACCATCAACGGCGCCAGCCTGGAATACAAATGGCTCGCGCCGCAATCATCGGATGCGCCGACCATCGTGATGCTCCATGAAGGCCTCGGCTCGGTCGGGCTGTGGAGCGACTTCCCGGAAAAACTTCGAGAGGCGACCGGCGCCGGCATCTTTGTCTATTCGCGCGCGGGCTATGGCCAGTCGAGTCCGGCAACGCTGCCGCGGCCGCTCGACTACATGCAGCGCGAGGCGCTGGATGTGCTGCCGAAGCTGCTCGACGCGATTTCCTTCAGGCGCGGCCTGCTGCTCGGCCATTCCGATGGCGCCTCGATCGCGACGATCTATGCCGGGGCGCATCAGGATCACCGTCTGCAAGGCCTCGTGCTGATGGCACCGCACTTCATCGTCGAGGACATTTCGGTGGCCTCGATCGCCGCGATCAAGACCACCTACGAGACCACGGACCTCAAGGCAAAACTCGGGCGCTGGCACAAGGATGTCGACAACGCCTTCTATGGCTGGAACCGCGCCTGGCTCGACCCGAAATTCCGCGACTGGGATATCTCGGAATATCTGGCCTACATCCGCGTTCCTGTCATGGTCCTGCAAGGTGTGGACGACCAATATGGGACACTGCGTCAGGTCGAGATCGCGCAGGAAGAGTGTTACTGTCCAGTAGATTTGAAAGTCATTTCAGGCGCGGGACATTCCCCGCATCGTGAAGCGCCGGAGGCGACGCTTGACGCGATTGAGCAATTTGCAAAGGCGGCCCTGCGCGACGATCAGGGACTCGGGGTGCGCGCCGCATGATTTTGCGGAGGCACATCTCCTATGAGTGTGCCACCGAATGTGCACGGCCCGTTGCCATGGCCGCAATGGGCCTATGTGCCTGGCGAGGCCGCGGGGCTGGATGCCGATTACGAGACGCTCGCTCTCGCCAAGGCGCTGGTGCCCCCGGTCTTCCGCGGCTATGTGCCGGCGCGCCATCCGGCGCTGCGCTACGGGCTCGCGCTGAACGATCGCGGCTATTTCTGGGAAGCGCAGGAGGTGCTGGAGGCGGTGTGGGCCGCAGCCCCGCAAGGCGGCCGCGAGCGCATTCTGCTCCGCGCCTGTATCCACACCGCCAATGCGAATTTGCGGCTGCGCATGCAGAAGGCGCATTCGGCCGCACGCATGTTCGGGGAGGCGCTCGGGGAGCTGCGGGCGCTGAGCTCGCGCAAGGTCGCGGCCGCGGGCGACGGCTTTGTCGAGAGCTTTCCGGTCCCGGCACTGACGGCCTTGCTCCAGGCCAAGCTCGGCCGGGCGGAGCTCACTAAGGCGGACTGGATTGCGCTCAGCGCGATCGTGCGGTCCCAGTAGGCGCTATGAAACAAAGTGCATGTATTGGCAGTTGGGCACTAGACGCGCCCAGAAATATGCACTATTGTGCATCTAACGGTAAAACCAAGACGAACCACAAGGGTTGCCCATGGCCGGGGAAGATCGGCGCCTCGCAGGCGGTGCGACATTCATCGATTTCCAGACCCAGCCGTCCCGCTATCGGCACTGGAAGCTCGCGGTCGACGGTGACGTCGCGACGCTGACCATGGATGTCGACGAGAATGGCGGCCTGTTCGAGGGCTACCTGCTCAAGCTCAATTCCTACGATCTCGGCGTCGATATCGAGCTCGCGGACGTGGTCCAGCGGCTGCGCTTCGAGCATCCCGAGGTGAAGGTGGTGGTGATGCGCTCGGCCAAGAACCGCGTGTTCTGCGCCGGCGCCAACATCCGCATGCTCGCCGGCTCGACCCATGCCCACAAGGTGAACTTCTGCAAATTCACCAACGAGACCCGCAACGGCATGGAAGATTCCTCCGAGAATTCCGGCCAGCGTTTCATCACGGTGGTGAACGGCTCGGCCGCCGGCGGCGGCTATGAGCTCGCGCTTGCGACTGATCACATCATCCTCGCCGATGACGGCGCGTCTGCTGTCGCTCTGCCTGAAGTGCCGCTGCTCGCGGTGCTGCCGGGCACCGGCGGTCTCACCCGTGTCGTCGACAAGCGCAAGGTGCGCCGCGACCATGCCGACTTCTTCTGCACCATCGAGGAAGGCGTGAAGGGCAAGCGTGCCGTGCAGTGGCGGCTCGTCGACGAGATCGCGCCGAATTCGAAGCTGGAAGCGAAGGTCGTCGAGCGCGCGAAGGAATTCGCGGCCAGCTCCAAGCGCAACGGCTCCGGCAAGGGCGTCGCGTTGACGCCGCTCAAGCGCATCATCGACGAGACCAGCATCCGCTATGGTTTCGTCACCGTCGACATCGATCGCACCGCGCGCATCGCCACCATCTCGATCAAGGCGCCCGAGGCTGCACCGCCCGCCGACATCGTCGGCATGATGGCGCAAGGCGCGTCGTTCTGGCCGTTGCAAGTGGCGCGCGAGCTCGATGACGCCATCCTGCATCTGCGCATCAACGAGCTCGAGATCGCCATGCTGGTGTTCAAGAGCCATGGCGACCGCGCCCATGTGCTGGCGTCCGACGCCTTCCTCGAAGCCAACAAGGCGCACTGGCTGGTCAACGAGATCCGCCACTACTGGAAGCGCGTGTTGAAGCGCATTGACGTCACCTCGCGCACGCTGGTGACGCTGGTCGAGCCCGGCTCCTGCTTTGTCGGCACGCTCGCCGAGTTCGTCTTCGCCGCCGACCGCTCCTACATGCTGATCGGCACGCGCCAGGGCGACAACCGTCCGCCGCCGTCGATCGAGCTTTCGGCCATGAATTTTGGCCCGTATCCGATGAGCCATGGCCTGACGCGGCTGCAATCGCGCTTCCAGGCCGATCCGTCCGATGTGAACCGCGCCGAAGACACCGTCGGTACCAGCCTCGACGCCGAGGCGGCCGAAGAGCTTGGCCTCATCACCTTCGCGCTCGACGACATCGACTGGGACGACGAGGTCCGCGTGTTCCTCGAGGAGCGCGCCAGCTTCTCGCCCGACAGCCTCACCGGCATGGAAGCGAGCCTGCGCTTCGTAGGTCCGGAGACGATGGAATCGAAAATCTTTTCACGGCTGACCGCATGGCAGAACTGGATCTTCCAGCGCCCGAATGCCGTCGGCGAGGAAGGCGCGCTGCGCCGCTACGGCAGCGGCCAGAAGCCGAAATTCGATATGACAAGAGTTTAGGGAGAAGCACGGCCATGAGCATGAACATCATGAACGTCGACTACTCGACCAAGATTCCGAACAACGTGAATCTCGCCGAAGACCGCCAGGTGCTCAAAGCCCTGGAGGGCTGGCATCCCGGCTATATGGACTGGTGGAGCGACATGGGGCCGGAGGGCTTCCAGGAATCGCTGGTTTATCTGCGCACCGCTTACTCGGTCGATCCGCGCGGCTGGGCCAAGTTCGATTATGTCCGCATGCCCGATTATCGCTGGGGCATTCTACTTGCGCCGCAGGAAGAGAACCGTGTGGTGCCGTTCGGCGAGCATTTTGGCGAGCCGGCCTGGCAGGAAGTCCCCGGCGAATATCGCGCCATGCTACGTCGTCTGATCGTGATCCAGGGCGACACCGAGCCCGCCTCCGTCGAGCAGCAGCGCCACCTCGGCAAGACCGCGCCCTCGCTCTACGACATGCGCAATCTGTTCCAGGTCAATGTCGAGGAAGGCCGCCATCTCTGGGCGATGGTGTACCTGCTCCAGAAATATTTCGGCCGCGACGGCCGCGAGGAAGCCGACGATTTGTTGCGCCGCCGCTCCGGTGACGCAGATTCGCCGCGCATGCTCGGCGCCTTCAACGAGGCGACGCCGGACTGGCTGTCCTTCTTCATGTTCACCTACTTCACCGACCGTGACGGCAAGATGCAATTGCACTCGCTGGCGCAATCGGGCTTCGATCCGTTGTCGCGCACTTGCCGCTTCATGCTGACGGAGGAAGCGCACCACATGTTCGTCGGCGAGACCGGCATCACCCGCGTCGTTCAGCGCACCTGCGATGCGATGAAGGAAGCCGGCATCACCGATCCCACCGAGATCGCAAAGGTCCGCGCGCTCGGCGTGATCGACCTGCCGACGATCCAGAAGAAGCTGAACCTGCACTATACCTTGTCGCTTGATCTCTTTGGCTCGGAAGTTTCGACCAACGCGGCCAACGCTTTCAACACCGGCATCAAGGGCCGTTATCACGAGACCCAGATCGAGGACGATCATCAGCTCAAGAACGCCACCTATCCGGTGCTCAAGTTCATCGACGGCGAGATCAAGCTGGTCGACGAGCCGGCGCTGACCGCGCTCAACATGCGCCTGCGCGACGACTACAGCCAGGATTGCGTCAAGGGCATGCTGCGCTGGAACAAGGTGATCTCGACCGCGGGCTACGACTTCCAGCTCAAGCTGCCCAACGTCGCCTTCCATCGCCACATCGGCGAGTTCAAGAGCATCCACGCGACGCCGGATGGCCTTCTGATCGACGACGCCACCTGGGCCGAGCGCAAGGATGACTGGCTGCCCTCGACTGCCGACGGCGACTTCATCACCTCGCTGATGCAGCCCGTCACCGAGGCCGCCAAGTTCGCCTCCTGGATCTCGCCGCCGAAGGTCGGCATCGACAACAAGCCCGGTGACTTCGAGTACGTGAAGATCGAGTCGTAACGCTCAGGGGCGGACGCTCTTACAACACGAAGACTGTCATCACCCGCGAAAGCGGGTGATCCAGTATTCCAGAGGCGGCAGAGACAAAACGAGAAGCCGCGGCGTACTTGATGCCCCGGTCAAGCCGGGGCATGACAGCGGAGTGTGAGGCGAGGGCCTACCCCGCAATCTCCAACCCGGCATTGGCGTACACCACGCCGCCATCCACCGCGATGGTGTTGCCGACCACGTAATCCCCCGCGCGCGAGGCGAGATAGATCGCCACCCCCGCCATGTCCTCGTCGGTGCCGATGCGCTGCGCCGGAATGCGCTTGGCGACGTCGTCCGAGTGGTCGCGCGCGGCCCGGTTCATGTCCGACTTGAACGCGCCCGGCGCAATCGCGGTGACATTGATGTTGTCCTTGATCAGTTTCGTCGCCATGCGCCGCGTCAGATGGATCACGGCGGCTTTGCTGGCGGCGTAGGAATAGGTCTCGCTCGGATTGACGAAGATGCCGTCGACCGAGGCGATGTTGATGACCTTGGCGGGCCGCTCGAGCGAAGCCGCCGCGCGCAGCGGTTTCGCCAGCGCCTTGGTCAGGAAGAACAGCGACTTGACGTTGAGGTCCATCACCTTGTCCCAGCCACTCTCCGGGAATTCGTCGAACTCCGCGCCCCAGGCCGTACCCGCATTGTTGACGAGGATGTCGAGCTTCGGCTCCAGCTTGATGATTTCGCCAGCCAGCCTGTCGCAGCCCTCGACGGTCGAGATGTCGATCGGCAGCGCGATGCACTCTCCGTCATATTGGGCTGACAGCTCTTTCGCCGTGGCCTCGCACGGCCCGGCCTTGCGCGCGGTGATGTAGACCTTGGCCGCGCCCTGCGCGAGGAAGCCTGCCGCGATCATCTTGCCGATGCCGCGCGATCCGCCGGTCACCAGCGCGACGCGGCCTTTGAGCGAAAACAGATCGTTGAACATAGTGCCTCCCTTGGTTTGGCCACGTTTTGAGCGCGGCGGGGAGGGGAGTCAATCTCGGTGTCGTCCTGGCGAAAGCTGAGCTTAAGCCGCCGCGAACCTGCGAAAGCCGTTCCACATCGCGGTCGCAGCCCCCGACGTCAGCACCGGCAGAATCCGCGCATCCTGGTAGTTGCCGTTGAGCGAGACCCGCGGCAGCGCGGTCATGTGGCCGGCGTTCTCGGCGAACAGCATGCCGGGCCGCGTCGTCACTGCGGTCTTGAAGCCGGCGGATGCGGCCAGCGCGAATTCGCGCATCCCGGCGGCCTCGCGGTCGCCATAGGGATAGGCGAAGTGCAGCACGGGGCGCTCCAGCGCGTGCTCGATCCGCACGCGGCTCACCGCCATCTCCTGCGCGGCGATCTCCTCGCTCTGCCTGGCGAGGTTGCAATGGCTGATGGTGTGGGCGCCGATTGTGACCAGCGGATCGGCGGCCAACAGCTTCACCTCATCCCAGGACAGGCAGAGACTGCGGCACAGCGCGGCCATGTCGACATCGTATTTCGTGCAGAGCGCCTCGATCTCGCGCGTCAGATCGTGCTCGCCCGGCAGCGCGCGCAGCCAATCGTGCAGCCGGTCGAACGCGACCTGTTTTGCGGCTGGCGTCGTCGCATCGAGTCGCAGCGCGGAATTGCCGATCTGCACGTCGACCTGCTCGGTCCTGGCGATCACGGCCTCCAGCGCGGCCCACCACAGCCGTCCGGTGCCCTCGGCGAAATCGCTGGCGACATAGACGGTCGCGGGCGCGTCAAATTCCCGCAGCACCGGCAGGGCATAGTCCCGATTGTCGCGATAGCCATCGTCGAGGGTGAAGGCGGCGAAGCGGCGGTTGAACCGGCCCTGCACCAGCCGTTCGTGCAGCTCATCCATGCCGACGATGTCGATCTCGCGCGAGCGCAAATGGCACAGGGTCGCACGCAGGAAGTCGGGGGTGACCTCGAGATGCCGGTTCGGCTGGAACTCGCCCTCACGGGCCGGCCGCACGTGGTGCAGCATGAAAATGGCGCCGACGCCCGACAGAAGCGGGCGCAGCAAATGGTGCGCCCCGCTGAAATAGAGTGCTCCCAGTCCGGCGCGAATGACGTTGTTACGGAGTTGTTTCATGACCGGCTGGCCGACCCCTGGGCATTCCGCCCTCAACTTAGGGTGTGACCCTTGAAGAAAAAGTTATTCCAATTGCGCACACATGGCCTTCGGAAGGGCACCATTTCCGGTTTGACAGCCCGCCAAGGGTTTGTTTTGTCTCCGGTTCCAGAGTTCGGGTCGTCGAATGCACAAGCTTTTCAGGTGGGCAAGTAAATGGTGGCCGGGGCTGATCCCCCTGGCCGTCATGTGGGGATTTGCGGCCTGGAATAACACCTTGCCGGTCGAGGCCGACCTTTCGGCCCGCAGCGCCGCCGCGCTCAAGGACACCGTTCTGGACAAGACCCGGATCGCGGTCGACGGCCGCGACATCAGCCTGGCGGCCGACGCCTTCTCCGAGGAGGGGCGGCGGGACGCGGTCATGGCGGTCGAGAATGTTCCCGGCGTGCGTCTGGTCGATGACGGGACCCGCCTGGTCGCCGAGGCCAAGCCATTCGTCTGGAACGCCGAGCGTGACGTCGTGCGGGTCACGCTGTCGGGCTCCGCACCTCTGCCGTCGATGAAGGCCCGCCTGACCGAGGCGGCGCGCAAGGAGCTCGGTGGCGTCGAGGTGGCCGATCAGATGGGCCTGGCGCGCGGTGCGCCGCCGCGTTTCGAGGCTGCCGCCACGCTGCTGCTCGACCAGATCGGCAAGCTGAAGGACGGCAAGATCACGATCTCCGACACCAAGATCAATCTGTCCGGCATGGCGCGCGATATCGGCGGCCGCGAGGCGATCGCGGCTGCGCTCAAAAACCTGCCCGAAGGCTTTTCGATCGCCGCCAACGAGATCAAGGCGCCGCCCTACATCTTCCAGGCCTACAAGGATCCGGTCGCAGCCACCGTGACACTGACCGGCTACGTGCCCGACAACAATGTCCACGCCACCATCGCGACCGGTGCGTCGCGAAAATTCTTCAACGAGAAGGTCGTCGACAATCTCAAGGCCAGCGTCGGTGCGCCCGGCGCCTTCAACACCGCCGTGGTCGCAGCGCTCGGCGCGCTGTCGCGGCTGTCGACCGGTACGCTCGTCGTCTCCGATCGCGAGGTGAAGCTGTCGGGTGATGCGTTGTATGAAGGCGCCGCGAACGACATCCGCGCAGGCCTGGGCAAGGACTTTCCAAAAAACTGGCAGTACAAGCCGGAGATCACGGTGAAGCCTGCGGCGGGGCCGGTCGACGGCACCGTCTGCCAGCAATTGTTCTCGGAGCTGCTCGCCAAGGGCAATATCCGCTTCGAGTCCAAGCGCGCCGACATCGATCCCGATTCCGCCGGCATTCTCGATCATCTGATCGAGACCGCGCTGCGCTGCCCCTCCACCAATATCGAGGTCGCAGGCCACACCGATTCCGACGGCGAGGATGCCTTCAACCAGGCGCTCTCCGAGAAGCGCGCGCAGGCGGTGATCGACTATCTGGTCAAGGCCGGCCTGCCCGCCAACCGCTTCACCGCGGTCGGCTATGGCAGTACCCAGCCCGTCGCCGGCAACGACAGCGACGACGGCAAGGCGCAAAATCGCCGCATCGAATTTCTGGTGAGGTGACGATGCCCTATCTCGTCTCGTTTCATATGGGCTGGCTGATCGGCGCGCTGCTGCTCGGCTTTTGCATGGGCTGGATCTCGGTGGTCCAACGCGGCAACGGCACCTCGAAGGTGACCGCGCGCTGGCTGGCGGTGCTGGTCGCAGGCCTGGTCGCGGCCTCCTTCGCACATGTCGTCCCCGGTCGCTTCGGCTACTGGCTCGACCTCGGCCTGACCATGTTTGCCTGCTACCTCGTCGGCTGCACCATCGGCGCCTGGCTGCGCGACCGGGTGGTGTCGCGGAGCCAGCCGGCCGCCTGAGTTTTTCGGACTGCCCAAAGGCGCGCCGCTTTCGCTGCAGAAATCGGAAAATCCGTCTGGAACGATTGGATCGCCTCCTCTTTCAATAGGCTGTCGTGGCCCATAGATTGAGATCGGCTTAAGGCGTGACGGAACATTGAGCGGCCGAAATCATCAAAACTTCACGGCCCCTGCGCAGGATTGCCGTGGAGATTCGCGTCAGTCCTGCCGTCGAACCTGCCACCGAAAGCGCCAAACCGTGCATCTTGAGCCCGCAAACCTGCCTAAAATATTGAAGGCACGTGATTTTGTTCGTATTGGCGAATTCCACTCCGCCCGAAAACGCGCTAGTGGAGGGGTGGGGGGCATGCGCGATGCCGGAGCCGGCGGCGAGGGTTCGTTGAGTGCCTGTGCGTCGTCCGCCTGTTCGCCGGCCACCCTGGCCGCTGAAGCGTTGTTCGAGGTCTAGATGCTGGAAGCCATACGCAGGGCGATGTCGTTTCTGCGCCAGAAGCAAATCCTGCATAAGCTTGGAGTTGTGATCAGCGTCGCGGTCATCGGTATCGCTTGCTATGTGCTCTACCACATGCTGCGCGGCATCGACATGAACGAGGTGATCGAAGCGATCAAGAGCACCGAGCCGAGCCAGATTGCGATGGCCGCGCTGTTCGTTGCCGCGGGCTATTTCACGCTGACCTTCTACGATCTGTTTGCCGTGCGCGCGATCGGCCATGCCCACGTGCCCTATCGCATCAATGCGCTCGCGGCCTTCACCAGCTATTCGATCGGCCACAATGTCGGTGCCAGCGTCTTCACCGGCGGTGCGGTGCGCTATCGCATCTACTCGGCCTATAGTCTGAACGCGATCGACGTCGCAAAAATCTGCTTCCTCGCCGGCCTGACCTTCTGGCTCGGCAATGCCGCCGTGCTTGGCCTCGGCATCTCCTACCATCCGGAGGCGGCCGCCGCGATCGATATGCTTCCGCCCTGGCTGAACCGGACGCTGGCGATGATGATCCTCGCAGCGCTGGTCGGCTATGTGGTCTGGGTCTGGACCCAGCCGCGTGTGGTTGGGCGCGGTCCCTGGACTGTGGTGCTGCCGGGTGGGCCGCTGACGCTGCTCCAGATCGCCATCGGCATCATTGATCTCGGCTTCTGCGCGCTCGCGATGTACGTGCTGGTCCCCGACGAGCCCAATCTCGGCTTCGTCGTGGTCGCAGTCATCTTCGTCTCGGCGACGCTGCTCGGCTTCGCCAGCCATTCGCCCGGTGGGCTCGGCGTGTTCGACGCCGCCATGCTGGTTGGCCTCTGGCAGATGGACCGCGAGGAACTCTTGGGCGGCATGCTGCTGTTCCGGGTGCTCTATTATCTTTCCCCCTTCGTCATATCTGTAATCTTGCTGACGTTTCGCGAAGTTATAATTGGCGCCCGATCGAAACGCCTGCAACAGGCCGCGCTCAAGCTCGATCCAGGGCCGCCGCCTGAAGCCGCCTATGTGCGAAAGCGTAGCGACAGCGGCGCCTGAGCACCGGCGCAAGCCTTTAGGAGAAGCCCGCCCCGATGGCGATTGACGCCCCATCGTCTCCCTCCGCCCAGCCCTGGTCCGACCGGCTGCGGCACTCGACCATCATCCTGATCGCCGCGGCGCTGGCGCTGTCGGTGGTGGTTTCGCTCGGCGAATTGTCGGTGATGCGGGCGGCGACGGTGTTCCTCTGCATCGCGGCCGCGGCGCTGATCCCCTGGCGGCTGCATGATACCTCTGCTTCGCGTGAGGACACCCGCCGCGTCAATCCGGTCGAGGGCGCAGCAGTGGCCGCAGTCGTTGCCGGCATGCCGGATCCGGCGGTGCTGCTCGACCGCGCCGGCCGCGTCATCCATCTCAATGCCGCCGCCGCCCAGCTTGCGCCGGCGCTGCGCAGGAACGAGCTCGCCCAGTTCGCGCTGCGTTCGCCTGAGATCATCACGGCGCTGCGCGAGTCGATTGCGACCTCCGAACCGCGGCGCACGACCTATCTCGACCATGTGCCGGTCGACCGCTGGATGGAACTGACCATTACGCCGGTGCCGGTACCGACCACCTTCGGCGGCGCCGACAAATGCATGCTGATGACCTTCCACGACCAGACGCCGCTGCGCCGGGTCGAGGAGATGCGGGCCGACTTCGTCGCCAATGCCAGCCATGAATTGCGCACGCCGCTCGCGGCGCTGTCGGGCTTCATCGATACGCTCCAGGGCCAGGCCAAGGACGATCCCAAGGCGCGCGAGCGCTTCCTCGGCATCATGCACAACCAGGCCACCCGCATGGCGCGCCTGATCGACGATTTGCTGTCGCTGTCGCGGGTAGAGCTGTCGGCCCATGTGCGGCCGGATACGCTGGTCGATCTGCTGCCGATCATCCTCCAGGTCGCCGACGGGCTCGAGCCGCTTGCGCGCGAGCGCCAGGTCGATGTCGAGATCCACTTGCCGCAGGCGCCGGTGATGATCGCGGGCGACCGCGAGGAGTTGCTCCGCCTGTTCGAGAACCTGATCGAGAATGCCCTCAAATACGGCGCTTCCGGCGGGCGCGTTATCGTGTCGCTGACCGCGAACCCGGCGACCGACGGAACTCAGGAAATCCGGGTCCTGGTGCGCGATTTCGGCCCCGGCATCGCGCCCGAGCACTTACCGCGGCTGACCGAGCGCTTCTACCGGGTAGACGTCGGCGACAGCCGCTCACAGGGCGGGACCGGGCTCGGTTTATCGCTGGTGAAACATATCCTTAACCGGCATCGCGGCCGGCTTTTGATCGAAAGCGTGCCCAAACAGGGCGCCACTTTCACCGCCTGTTTCCCCCAGGCCAAGCCTCCGATCTCCGCTTGAAATTACAGCAATTTCAGCTGGTTAGGTCTGTCATCCGACTGTCACGAAACCTTCGTAAAAGCACAGCCGACTGCTCCTAAAGGGGCGGGACGGGGAGCGCGATCGGGCGCGAATGCGCTTCGCTCCCCTGTATGGAGACCAGCATGAATTTCATCAAAACTATCGTCGCTGCTGGCTTGGTCGCCGCATCGACGTCGGCCTTCGCTGCCGATATCACCGGTGCGGGCGCAACGTTCCCGTTCCCGATCTATTCCAAATGGGCCGACGCCTACAAGAAGGAGACCAGCAACGGTCTGAACTACCAGTCGATCGGTTCCGGCGGCGGTATCAAGCAGATCCAGGCCAAGACCGTGACCTTCGGCGCGACCGATGCCCCGCTCAAGGCCGAGCAGCTCGAGAAGGACGGCCTCGCACAGTGGCCGATGGTGATGGGCGCCATCGTTCCCGTCGTCAACATCGAGGGTGTGAAGGCCGGCGAGCTGGTGTTCGACGGCGAGACGCTGGCCAGCGTCTATCTCGGCAAGATCACCAAGTGGGATGATCCGGCCATCAAGAAGCTCAATCCGAACCTGAAGTTGCCGTCCGAGGCGATCACCGTGGTCCGCCGCTCCGACGGTTCGGGCACCACCTTCAACTTCACCAACTATCTCGCCAAGGCCAGCGCGGACTGGAAGAGCAAGGTCGGTGAGGGTACGGCCGTCGAGTGGCCGGTCGGCGTCGGCGCCAAGGGCAACGAGGGCGTCTCCGGCAACATCAGCCAGACCAAGAACTCGATCGGCTATGTCGAGTATGCCTACGCCAAGCAGAACAAGCTGACCTACACCGCCCTCGTCAACAAGGGTGGCAAGACGGTGCAGCCGACGGTTGAAGCCTTCCAGGCGGCCGCCTCCAACGCCGACTGGGCCAAGGCTCCGGGCTACTACGTCATCCTGACCGACCAGCCCGGCGACAAGTCCTGGCCGATCACGGCGGCGACCTTCATCCTCATGCACAAGGATGCGACCGACAAGGCGTCCTCGCAGGAAGCCATCAAGTTCTTCCGCTGGGCCTTCAAGAACGGCGGCAAGGCGGCTGAGGAGCTCGACTACATCCCGATGCCCGACAGCGTCGTCCAGCTGATCGAGAAGACCTGGGCTGCCGACATCAAGAGCTAACACTCTGCTCTCGTGTCCCGGACGCGGCGCAGCATGAAAATGCTGCACGGCTGAGCCGGGACCCACAAGAACAAGGCCCCGGATCAGCGTCGCGCTGCATCCGGGGCACGAGGCCAACAACAAGCGTATATAATTTGGTACAGGGGATCGGCGTGGCAGAGATGGCCGTTCAGAGCGATATCGTCGACGACGCCGGCCCGTATGATCGCGCCAAGGCCTTGAGCGCGTTCAAGCTCGGCGACGTTACCTTCTACTGGATCACGCGGCTCAGCGCGATCTCGGTGCTCCTCATCCTCGGCGGCATCATCCTGTCGCTGATCGTCGGCGCTTTCCCGGCGATGAAGGAATACGGCTTCGCCTTCCTGTGGACGCAGCGCTGGGCGCCGTCGGCCGATCCGCCCGTGCTCGGCGCGCTCGGTCCGATGTACGGCACACTCGTCACCTCCTTCATCGCGATGCTGATCGCCATTCCGGTTGGTCTCGGCATTGCGATCTTCCTGACTGAGCTCTGCCCGCAATGGCTGCGCCGCCCGATCGGCATGGCGATCGAGCTGCTCGCCGGCATTCCCTCGATCATCTACGGCATGTGGGGCTTCTTCGTGCTTGGCCCGTTTCTGGCCAACAGCTTCCAGCCCTTCATGATCAAGATATTTGACGGCATCCCCGTGCTCGGTGCGATCTTCGCCGGCCCGCCGTCCTATCTCAGCCTGTTCAATGCCGGCCTGATCCTCGCGATCATGGTGCTGCCCTTCATCACCTCGATCTCGGTCGACGTGTTCAAGACGGTGCCTCCGGTTCTGAAAGAGGCCGCCTACGGCGTTGGCTGCACCACCTGGGAAGTCGTCCGCAGCGTGGTCATCCCCTACACCCGCGTCGGCGTCATCGGCGGCGTCATGCTGGCGCTGGGCCGCGCGCTCGGCGAGACCATGGCGGTGACCTTCATCATCGGCAACTCGTTCCGCATCTCGTCCTCGATCTTCGCCCCCGGTACCACGATCTCGGCGGCGATCGCATCCGAATTCGCCGAGAGCGACGGGCTGCACCAGTCCGGCCTGATCCTGCTCGGCCTGCTGCTGTTCGTGCTGACGTTCTTCGTGCTCGCAGCCGCGCGGCTGATGCTGATGCGGCTGGAAAAGAAGGCGGGGAATTAACGCCATGAACCCGATCTATTCACGCCGCCGCCGCAAGGACATCGTCATTCGCGGTCTGTGCTTCGCTGCCGCGGCCTTCGGCGTCACCTGGCTCGCGCTGATCCTGATCACGCTGCTCTACAACGGCTTGGCCGGACTCAATTTCCAGCTCTTCACCGAGAACACGCCGCCGCCCGGATCGAACGAGGGCGGCCTGCTCAACGCCATCGTCGGCTCGCTGATCATGACCGTGATCGGCGTCGGCATCGGCGCGCCGCTCGGCATGTTCGCCGGCACCTATCTCGCCGAATACGGCCGCAACGACCGCCTGACCTCGGTGATCCGCTTCATCAACGACATCCTGCTCTCGGCGCCCTCGATCATCATCGGTCTCTTCATCTATGGCGCGGTGGTGGTGCCGATGCGCGGCTTCTCGGCGTTCGCCGGCTGTCTCGCGCTCGCCGTGATCGTGATCCCGGTGGTGCTGCGCACGACCGAGGACATGCTGCTGCTGGTGCCGAACGCGCTGCGTGAGGCGGCCTCGGCGCTCGGCCTGCCGCGCTCGCTGGTGATCAAGCGGATCGCTTATCGTTCCGCGCGTTCCGGTCTCATCACCGGCGTGCTGCTCGCCACCGCCCGCGTCGCCGGCGAGACCGCGCCGCTGCTGTTCACCGCGCTGTCGAATCAGTTCTTCAGCCTGAGCCTTAACAAGACGATGGCGAACCTGCCGGTCACCATCAACAACTTCGTGCAGAGCCCTTACGCCTACTGGAAGCAGTTGGCCTGGAGCGGGGCGCTGCTCATCACCCTGACCGTTCTTGCCCTGAATATTGGTGCGCGCATCCTTGGCGCCGAGAGGACCGCAAAATGAGTGATCTTTCCGTTTCGATGAGCGCGGCCGGCGGCCTGCCCCAGGCGCCGGTGCTGCCCGAGGCGCCCCCCAAGGTGACGGTGCGCAACCTCAACTTCTATTATGGCGAGCACCACGCGTTGAAGAACATCAACTTGACGCTCGGTGCCAACCGCGTCACGGCGTTCATCGGCCCGTCGGGCTGCGGCAAGTCGACCCTGCTGCGCATCTTCAACCGGATGTACGACCTCTATCCGGGTCAGCGCGTCACCGGTCAGCTCATGCTGGACCAGACCAACATTCTCGACCCCAAGCTCGACCTCAATCTGCTCCGCGCCCGCGTCGGCATGGTGTTCCAGAAGCCGACGCCGTTCCCGATGACGATCTATGAGAATATCGCCTTCGGTATCCGTCTCTATGAAAAGATATCGAAGTCCGAGATGGACGGCCGCGTCGAGAAGGCGCTGCGTGGCGGCGCGCTGTGGAACGAAGTCAAGGACAAGCTCAACGCGTCCGGCCTGTCGCTCTCCGGCGGCCAGCAGCAGCGCCTCTGCATCGCCCGCACCGTCGCGGTGCGGCCCGAGGTGATCCTGTTCGACGAGCCCTGCTCGGCACTCGACCCGATCTCGACCGCCAAGGTCGAGGAGCTGATCCAGGAATTGTCCGAGAGCTACACGATTGCGATCGTCACCCACAACATGCAGCAGGCGGCCCGCGTCTCCGACAAGACCGCCTTCATGTATCTCGGCGAGCTGATCGAGTTCGACGACACCAGCAAGATCTTCACGTCGCCGACTGATCGGCGCACGCAGGATTACATCACCGGCCGGTTCGGCTGAGGAGACGGGACATGGGTTCTGAACATACCGCAAAGGCCTTCGACACCGACCTCCAGGAACTTACGCGCCTGGTTGCCGAGATGGGCGGGATTGCCGAGCGCATGATCGTCGATTCCGTCGACGCGCTGATCCGCCGCGACGTCGCGCTCGGCCAGCGCGTCGTCATCACCGACGTTGAGCTCGACGCGCTCCAGAAGCGCATCGAGGAGCGCGCGGTGCTCACCATCGCCCGCCGCCAGCCGATGGCGGTCGATCTGCGCGAGATCGTCGGCGCCATGCGCGTTGCGACCGATCTCGAGCGCATCGGCGACCTCGCCAAGAACATGGGCAAGCGCGTCGCGGCGCTGGAGACGGATTTTCATCCGCTCAAGCTGTTCCGCGGCCTCGAGCACATGACCGATCTGGTGCAGCAGCAGGTCAAGTCGGTGCTGGACGCCTATGCCGCGCATGATTTGCCGGCGGCGATGGCGGTGTGGAAGGGCGACGAGGAAGTCGACGCCATCTGCACCTCGCTGTTCCGCGAGCTCCTCACCTACATGATGGAAGATCCGCGCAACATTTCGTTCTGCATCCATTTGATGTTCTGCGCCAAGAACATCGAGCGGATCGGCGATCACGCCACCAACATCGCCGAGACCGTGTTCTACATGATCGAAGGTCAGGCGATGACCGACAAGCGCCCGAAGGGCGACATGACGACCTTCGCCACGACGGTCCCGAACACCTGAAGACTTAAGGAGCGACGACCCCATGGGCGCACGCATTATGGTTGTTGAAGACGAGGAAGCTCTCACCGAGCTCCTGCGCTACAACCTCGAAGGCGACGGCTATGACGTCGAGACGGTGATGCGCGGCGACGACGCCGACACCCGTCTCAAGGAGCACATCCCCGATCTGATCGTGCTCGACTGGATGCTGCCGGGCCTCTCCGGCATCGAGCTGTGCCGGCGGCTTCGTGCGCGGTCCGACACCAAGCAACTCCCGATCATCATGCTCACCGCGCGCGGCGAGGAGAGCGAGCGGGTGCGGGGACTGGCGACCGGCGCCGACGATTACATCGTCAAGCCGTTCTCGGTGCCCGAGCTGTTGGCGCGCGTGAAGGGTCTGCTGCGGCGCGCAAGCCCCGAGCGGCTCGCCACGGTGCTCGCTTTTGGCGACATCGAGCTCGACCGTGAAAAACGCCGCGTGGCGCGTTCGGGCCGTCCGATCGATCTCGGTCCGACCGAATATCGCCTGCTGGAGTTCTTCCTGGAGCATCCGGGCCGGGTGTTTTCGCGCGAGCAGCTGCTCGACAGCGTCTGGGGCCGCGACATCTATATCGACGAACGCACCGTCGACGTGCATATCGGCCGCCTGCGCAAGCTGCTCAATCTCGGCCG
Source organism: Bradyrhizobium sp. LTSP857 (assembly GCF_000938285.1). NCBI lineage: Bacteria > Pseudomonadati > Pseudomonadota > Alphaproteobacteria > Hyphomicrobiales > Nitrobacteraceae > Bradyrhizobium > Bradyrhizobium sp. LTSP857. The sequence continues at coordinate 42,358 of NZ_JYMS01000037.1, forward strand.
CGAGCAGGACCCGATCCGCACCGTGCGCGGTGCCGGTTATGCGCTGGACGATCGTTTTGCGAAGGCGGAGCAGGCGTAGGTTTCTGCGGTTAGTTTGTTAACCGCCGCGACCATCTCCGATGTCGTCCCGGCGAAGGCCGGGACCCATAACCACAGGGTGTGGTTTGGCGAAGACTCGGAGTCGCCCTCTCGCGCAATAACTGCGTTCTCGGAGTATGGGTCCCGGCCTTCGCCGGGACGACACTGAATTTGTTGCGCCGTCATCATGTGACGGCAGCCGTTAGCAACCAGCTAAATCGACTAACTCAGCGCGGACCCGGCTTCACCGGCGCACGGCGGCGATCCGACGCCGGCTGGTAGGCGACCCGCGAGTGCTGGGCGCAATAGGGCAGGCCGGAAAGCGCCTTGCCGCCGCAGAAGAAGAAATCCGGGCTCGAGGGATCTCCGACCGGCCAGTGGCAGGTTGCCTCGTTCAATTCAAGCAGCGACAGCCGCTGGCTCATCGGCACCACGTTGTCGTAGGTGACCGGTTCAGCCTCGACCTCGACCTCGAAGGCCTGCGCCAGCGCGGTGTTGCCGCGCGCAATCGGCCGGCTCACCCGCATCATGTGCTGCGCGGGACGCGCCTTGCGCGGCCGCGGAGCAGCCGACGACGGGCTCTTGGCGCGGCCCGACAGGCCAAGCCTGTGCACCTTGCCGATCACGGCGTTGCGGGTCACGTTGCCGAGCTCGGCCGCGATCTGGCTGGCCGACAATCCGGCCTCCCAGAGCTTTTTCAACTGCTCGACGCGATCGTCCGACCAAGTCAAAACCGTCATTGCACCCTTTCCTTCGCCGCGCGCCAGCCATCCTGGGGCGCACAACGAATGCTAAGTCTCGAAAAACCCGTGCCGTCAGAATCCCTTAAGGCTCGCCGGGCACGAAGACGCGCCCGAACGTTTACGCCGGTACAAGAGGACTTAGAGATCAGAACCGCTGCACGAGATGTCGTATCTGACAAACCAAACGCTACAATATGGCGTGACTCACGCGCAAGAGTCCGCCGACTCGCTTCCACATGTTCCGTGGCCAAAATCCGCAAATTCGGCACCGCAAGACTACGGATTCAGCGTTTCGCGAGGCTTTCCCGGCGGCATTGACACCCGTGGTGCCAAGCATAAGATAGTGACGCGTGCCGCCCTTAAAAGGCGGCACGTTTCGTTTTCCGGACCAAATGACGCGCTGCGCAACGCGCGTTCAGGCCGTCTGAAACATCCAAGAGAGCGTCATGACCAACAGCGCCGCGCCGCATTTGCTCCCCGTTTTCGCCAGGGCCGACATCGGTTTTGAGCGTGGCGAGGGCTCTTGGCTGATCGCGACCAATGGCGATCGCTATCTCGATTTCACCTCGGGCGTGGCGGTGAATGCGCTCGGCCATGCCCATCCCGCGCTGGTCAAGGCGTTGCAGGAGCAGGCCACCAAGCTCTGGCACATGTCGAACCTGTTCCAGAGCCCGGACGGCGAGCGGCTGGCCGCGCGTCTCTGCAATGAGAGCTTTGCGGACTTCGTATTCTTCTGCAATTCCGGCGCCGAGGCGCTGGAATGCGTGATCAAGCTGGTCCGCCACCATCATGCCGCCAAGGGCCATCCCGAGCGCTATCGCATGATCACCTTCGAGGGCGCCTTCCATGGCCGCACGCTGGCAACGCTGGCGGCGACGGGCTCGGCAAAATATCTCGAAGGGTTCGGCCCGCCGATGGACGGTTTCGACCAGGTCCCGCATGGCGACCTCGACGCCGTGAAGAAGGCGATCGGCCCGCAGACCGCCGGCATCCTGATCGAGCCGCTCCAGGGCGAGGGTGGCGTGCGCTCGGCGCCGCCGGCATTCTATCGCGCGTTGCGCCAGCTCTGTGACGAGAAGGGCCTGTTGCTGGCGTTCGACGAGGTGCAGACCGGGATGGGCCGGACCGGTGATCTGTTTGCGCATCGCCGTTTCGGCATCACGCCGGACGTGATGTCGCTGGCCAAGGCGCTCGGCGGCGGTTTTCCGATCGGTGCCTGCCTTGCGACCGCGGAAGCGGCCTCCGGCATGACGCCCGGCTCGCACGGTTCGACCTTCGGCGGCAATCCGCTCGCAGTCTCCGCGGCAAACGCGGTGCTCGACGTCATGCTCAAGCCCGGCTTCTTCGATCACGTGCAGAAGATGTCACTGCTGCTCAAGCAGAAACTCGCCTCCGTGATCGATCGTCATCCCGATGTCGTCAGCGAAGTGCGCGGCGAGGGGCTTCTGATCGGCATCAAGGCCGTGGTGCCCTCGGGCGATCTGGTTGCGGCATTGCGCGACGAAAAGCTGCTCACCGTCGGCGCCGGCGACAACGTCGTGCGCTTCCTGCCGCCCTTGATCGTGACCGAAGCGGAGATCGAGGACGGCGTTTCGCGGCTTGAACGCGCCTGCGCCGCGATCTCGGCCAGTCAGAGCAAGCGGGCGGCAGGCTGATGAGCAAGACGCCAAAACACTTCCTCGACATCGATGAGCTCCCGTTGTCGGAGCTCAAGAGCATGCTCGCCGCCTCTTCCGCCATGAAGGCGAAGCAGAAGGCGCATCAGCCGGTCAAGCCGCTCGAAGGCAAGACGCTGGCGATGATCTTCGAGCGTCCGTCGACGCGGACGCGGGTGTCGTTCGACGTCGCCATGCGCCAGCTCGGCGGTGAGCCCATCATGCTCACCGGCGCGGAGATGCAGCTCGGCCGCGGCGAGACCATCGCCGACACCGCGCGCGTGCTGTCGCGCTATGTCGATGCCATCATGATCCGCATCCTGAACCACGACGCGCTGCTGGAGCTCGCGGCGAACGCCACCGTGCCCGTCATCAACGGCCTGACGCGGCGCTCGCATCCCTGTCAGGTGATGGCCGACCTCATGACTTATGAGGAACATCGCGGCTCGATCGAAGGCAAGACCGTGGCCTGGACCGGTGACGACAACAACGTTCTGGCGTCCTGGGCCCATGCGGCCGAACGTTTCAAATTCCAGCTCAATGTCGCGACGCCGCCGGAGCTCGCGCCGAAAAAAGTGATGCGCGACTGGATCAAGGCCACCGGCGCGCCGATCGTGCTCGGCACCGATGCGGAAGCCGCCGTGAGCGGCGCCGATTGCGTCGTCACCGACACTTGGGTGTCGATGGGCGACAAGGAGGGCGAGCACCGCCATAACGTGCTCAAGCCCTACCAGGTCAATGCGAAACTGATGTCGCTCGCCAAGCCCGACGCACTGTTCATGCACTGCCTGCCCGCGCATCGCGGCGAGGAGGTCACCGACGAGGTGATCGACGGCCCGCAATCGGTCGTGTTCGACGAGGCCGAAAACCGCCTGCACGCGCAGAAGGGTATTTTGGCCTGGTGCTTCGACGCGGTGAAGTAAAGTAGATATTCATCGTCGTCCTGGCGAAAGCCAGGACCCATTACCACCGGCGCTCGTTTGGCGAAGACCGGCAATTGCTAGCGCGCGCCACAACTTCTCCCTGGGGTTATGGGTCCTGGCTTTCGCCAGGACGACACCGAGTTTGTCGTACCTGCATGCAATCCAATAGACGGAACATCCCACCCCGCACCCCCCTTCCATTTTTACCCTCCGACCCCAGATAATGCGCCATGGTTTCCCAATCCCCTGACATGAATACCGGGCTCGAGGGCCCGGTTCGCGCGCCATCGGCGATTCCGATCGATGACGCCGTGCTGCCTTACGAGGTCGACGCGCTCGATGTGCGCGGGCGGCTGGTGCGGCTTGGCCCGGCGCTCGACGAGATCCTGACCCGGCACGATTATCCCGCGCCGGTCGGCAAGCTGCTCGGCGAGGCCATCGTGTTGACGACGCTGCTCGGCTCGGCGCTGAAATTCGAGGGCCGCTTCATCCTCCAGGCCCAGACCGACGGTCCGGTGTCGTTCCTGGTGGTGGACTACAATGCGCCGGATCGCTTGCGCGCCTATGCCCGCTACGACGCGTCGCGCCTCGGTGATGCCAAGGATTCCGGCACGCTGCTCGGCCACGGCCATCTCGCCATGACCATCGACCAGGGTCCTGACATGAGCCGCTATCAGGGCCTGGTTGCGCTCGACGGCGGCAGCCTGGAAGACGCCGCCCACGAATATTTCCTGCGCTCCGAGCAGATCCCGACGCGCGTCCGCCTCGCGGTCGGCGAGGAATGGCGCTCGAGCGACGGCGGCAAGCATCGCTGGCGCGCCGGCGGCATGCTGATGCAGTTTCTGCCGAAGGCGCCGGAGCGCGCGCGGCAGGCCGACCTGCATCCCGGCGATGCGCCTGAGGGCGTGGAAGTGCACGCAGTCGCCGAGGACGATGCCTGGGTCGAGGCACGCTCGCTGATCGAGACGGTCGAGGACGTCGAGCTGATCGATCCCGACCTGTCCGGCGAGCGGCTGCTCTATCGCCTGTTCCACGAACGCGGCGTGCGCGTGTTCAATCCGCTGGCCCTGAAAGCGCAATGCTCCTGCTCGCGCGATGCCGTTGCCGCCATGCTGCAGAGCTTCTCGCCCGACGACCGCGCCGCGATGGTCAAGGACGACAAGGTCGTGGTGACCTGCGAGTTCTGTAGCTCGGTGTACGGATTCACACCGCAAGAAGCGGGCGTGGAAGACGCGTAGACGCCTGTCTATCCTCCGTCATTGCGCGCCACGCACTCGGTGTCATCGCCCGACTTGATCGGGCGATCCAGTACTCCGAGACGGCAGTGATCGAGCTGATAGGCCGCGGCGTACTGGATTCCCCGCCTTCGCGGGGAATGACAGCCAGGCTAGTTCAACACCCTCTTATTATCCGGGCTATCCAGCGAGAACGTCGGCACGTCGATCTCGAAACGTTCGCCGCTTTCGCTGACCATCTGGTAGCGGCCGGTCATGAAGCCCGACGCGGTCGAGAGCGGGACGCCGGAGGTGTATTCGAAGCGCTCGCCGGGGGCGAGCGTCGGCTGCTCGCCGACCACCCCCTCGCCCTTGGTCTCCTGTTGCCGGCCGGTGGCGTCGGTGACGATCCAGTGCCGCGTCTTGAGCTGCACGGTCTCGTCGCCGGAATTGGTGATGACGATGGTGTAGGACCAGAAATAGCGCGAGCGGTCGGCCGACGACTGCTCCGGAACAAAGTTCGGCTCGACGGTCACTTCGATCTGGCGGGTCACGGCGCGGTACATGGTTGCCATCATAACGAAATCCCGGCCGGGAACCAAACGCCGCAGGCGGCTTTCGCGACATCGTCCCGCCAGAATTGACAGGGAAGGACACCTCCAGGGAAATACACCCTGATGTGATCCGGCCGCTTTGCGAGGCGGCGACTGGACCGCTACACTCCTCAAACATCGCGATTTGCGGAAGGGTTTTTGGGCCCCGATGACCATTGCCGATCAAGTGACGGGATCGACGATCGCGGGAACCGCGGGTGCAAAACCTGTGGATGCCAAGCCCGTGGACGCAAGGCCGCGCACGGCCGCGCCGGCCATCACGCTGCCCGTCATCGGCGAGCGTGAGCTCCGGCTCGATCTGTTCCGCGGCCTGGCGCTGTGGCTGATCTTCATCGACCATCTGCCGCCGAATCTCCTGACCTGGTTCACGATCCGCAATTACGGCTTCAGCGACGCCACCGAGATCTTCATCTTCATCTCCGGCTACACCGCCGCCTTCGTCTATGGCCGCGCGATGCTGGAGTCCGGCGTCGTCATCGCCACCGCGCGCATCCTGCGCCGGGTCTGGCAGATCTATGTCGCCCACGTCTTCCTGTTCACGATATTCCTCGCCGAGATCTCCTACGTCGCCACCAGCTTCGAGAACCCGCTCTACACCGAAGAGATGGGCATCATGGATTTCCTCAAGCAGCCAGACGTCACCATCGTGCAGGCGCTGCTGCTGCGCTTTCGTCCCGTCAACATGGACGTGCTGCCGCTCTACATCGTGCTGATGCTGGCGCTGCCCTTGATCCTGTGGTCGATGAAGTGGAAGCCGGACGTCACGCTCGGCTTCTCGGTCCTGCTCTACGCCGTCACCTGGGAATACGATCTGTATCTGTCCGCCTATCCGAACGGCTTCTGGGCGTTCAATCCTCTGGCCTGGCAATTGCTTTTCGTGTTTGGGGCATGGTGCGCGCTCGGGGGTGCGCGACGCATGTCGCGCATTCTGGTGTCGCCCGTGACGATGTGGATATCGATCGCCTATCTGGTCGCGGCGTTCTACGTGACGCTGACCTGGTACGTGCCGCAACTCGGCCATCTCATGCCGAAGCTACTCGAGCAATGGATGTATCCGATCGACAAGACCGACCTGGACGTGCTGCGCTTCACGCATTTCCTGGCGCTGGCCGCGCTCACCGTGCGCTTCCTGCCGCGGGACTGGCCGGGCCTGAAATCGCCCTTGCTGCGGCCGCTGATCCTGTGCGGCCAGCATTCCCTCGAGATCTTCTGCCTCGGCGTTTTCCTGGCCTTCGCCGGCCATTTCATCCTGGCCGAGGTCTCGGGCGGCCCGGGCATGCATGCGCTGATTAGTCTCTCCGGAATCCTGATCATGTGGGCCGTAGCCTGGGTGATTTCGTGGTATAAGCGGGTGGCTGACAAGAGCGGTTCGCAAACCAAAAACGCCGTCGGCAGCGCCGATATGGCGGGAGGGGGCTGATGAAGGCGAAGGTTCTCCTGAGCCTGATCCTGCTGTGCGGTAACCTCGCCGCGCCCCCGGCGCGCGCGGGCGATACTGCGCCTGCGGCCCCCGCAGCCTGCGAATTGCCGTCCTATCTGCTCACCACCGAAAGCCAGCTCCACAAGGTCGCCGATGCCGTCAAGGCCGGCAAACCACTTGAAATCCTGGTCGTCGGCAGCCGTTCAACGACCATTCCAGCCTCGGAGGAGGCTTCCTATCCGGCGCGGATGCAGGCAATTTTGAAGGAAAAGCTGCCACCTGCGGAGGCGGTGCACGTCTCCGTAGAAATACAGAGCAAGAAAACCGCGGAGGAGGCCGCCACCACCTTCGTTAAGCTGATGGAAGCAAAAACACCTACTTTGGTCATCTGGCAGACCGGGACAGTGGATGCTATCCGATCCATCGATCCCGACGATTTTCGCGGCGCGGTGACCGATGGGGTTGCTGCGTTGCAAAATGCAGGGGCTGACGTCGTCTTGATGAATTTGCAATACAGCCCGCGTACCGAAACCATGATCTCGGCGCCGCCTTATCTCGACAATATGCGGGTGGTGGCGCAGGAGCATGATGTCCCGCTGTTCGACCGTTTCGCGATCATGCGGCAATGGAATGATCAGGGTCAGTTCGACCTGTTCAGCCCGTCCCGCGGCCCTGAACTGGCGAAACAGGTCCATGATTGCCTTGGCCGCGCGTTGGCACAGTTTGTGATCGACGCTGCCCATCTGGGCCCGGCCCAGCAGCAAAATTGAGGTCTAGCGTTAATGAGTTCTCTCCGCCCTTTTTGCCTGACGGCATGGCTGGCTGCGTTCGCAGCGGCGGCGCTGCTGATGTTGGCGCCGCAGGTACCCGCTTACGCACAAACCGCGCAGGCATCGCCCGCGCCCACACAGACGGCTGATCCCGCTCCTGCATCCTCGCCGTCCCAGACCACCGTTGCGGCCACCCATCCGCCCGCCGAGCAGCGTGGCCTCACGACGCGCGCCATCGACAAGGTGAAGCAGGTCGCGAAATCCGCGGGCGACATTTTTAGCCGCGTGCCTTGCCTGTCGCCGAAGGGCGGCGCGAAAGCGATGGGCTCGCTGCCGCATGTCGCGAACAAGCTCGTCGCCGGCCAGCCCGTCTTGATCGTCGCGTTCGGCTCGTCGTCGACCGCAGGTTATGGCGCGAGCTCGCCTGACTTCAACTATCCGAACCGTCTCGCCGCGCAGCTGCGCCGGCAATATCCGACCGCCAGCATTACTGTCATCAATGCCGGCGTCGGCGGCGAGGACGCGCCCGAGATGATGAAGCGTCTCCAGAACGAGGTGATCGACGTGCATCCGGATCTCGTGATCTGGCAGGTCGGCACCAATGCCGTGCTGCGCAACCTCGATCCCGGCGATACCGCCAAAATGGTCGAGGACGGTATCTCGCGCATCCAGGCCGCCGGCGGCGCCGACGTTGTGCTGGTCGATCCGCAATATTCGCCGCAGGTGACGCAGCGCGCCGAAAGCGCCAGCAAGATGGTGAAGCTGCTCGGCAAGGTCGCCGAGCTCCGTCATGTCGGCATCTTCCCGCGCTTCGAGGTGATGCGCGACTGGCACGAGAAGCAGGCGATCCCGGTCGAGAGCTTCGTCATCGCCGACGGCCTGCACATGAACGATTGGGGCTATGCCTGCTTCGCCCAACTCCTCGGCGACGACATCATCCGCTCCGTCGGCCAGATCAAGCTCGGCGTGAACGTGCCCGCGGACGTGCGGACCTATCGGCCGATGTGATGTCGTAGGGTGGGCAAAGGCGCAGAGCGCCGTGCCCACCATCTATCGACATCGAGATCGTGAATGGTGGGCACGCTTCGCTTCGCCCACCCTACGATTTCGAGCGTGTCGCAACCTCACGCCTTCTCCAGCGCCGCAGTCAGATCCTCGATCAGATCATCGGCATGCTCGAGCCCCGCCGAGAAGCGGATGAATCCCTCGCTGATGCCGAGCGCTGCGCGATCCTCGGGCTTCAGGCGCTGATGCGTCGTCGTGGCCGGATGCGTCACCAGGCTCTTGGCGTCGCCGAGATTATTCGAGATCTTCGCGAGCTTGAGCTCGTTGAGCACGCGGAACGCGCCCTGCTTGCCGCCCTTCACTTCGAAGCCGACCAGCGTCGAGCCGCCGCGCATCTGCTTCTTCACGAGAGCTGCCTGCGGATGATCGGCGCGGCCGGGGTAGATCAGCCGCGAAACTTTTGGATGGCTCGCCAGCGCGTCGGCGATGCGCGCCGCGGTCTCGGTCTGCGCGCGCACGCGCACGCCGAGCGTCTCCAGGCCCTTGAGCAAAACCCAGGCGTTGAACGGCGAGATCGACGGGCCGGTCTGGCGCATGAAATTGTGGATGTGCTCCGCGATGAAGGCTTCCGACGACAGGATGATGCCGCCGAGACAACGGCCCTGGCCGTCGATGTGCTTGGTCGCGGAATAAACCACGACGTCGGCGCCGAGCGCGAGCGGGCTCTGCCAGATCGGCGTCGCGAACACATTGTCGACGACGAGCCGCGCGCCGCCGCTATGCGCGATCTCGGCAATCGCGGGAATGTCGAGCACGTCGAGCGTCGGGTTGGTCGGGCTCTCCAGGAAGAATGTCTTGGTGTTCGGCTTCAGCGCGCGCTGCCACTGGTCGAGATCGAAGCCGTCGACCAGCGTGGTCTCGATGCCGTAGCGCGGCAGCAGGTCCTGAATGACGTAAAGGCACGAGCCGAACAGCGCACGGGACGCCACCACGTGATCGCCGGCTTTCAGCGGCGCGAGGATCGCGGTCGTCACCGCGGCCATGCCGGTCGCGGCCGAGCGGGCGGCTTCGGCGCCTTCGAGCTCGATCATGCGGCGCTCGAACATCGCGATGGTTGGGTTGGAGTAGCGCGAATAGATGAAGCCGGGGTCCTCGCCCTTGAACCGCGCCTCGCACTCCTCGGCGCTGTTGTAGACATAGCCCTGGGTCAGGAACAGCGCCTCCGACGTCTCGCCAAATTGCGAGCGCAGGGTGCCGGAATGGACCAGACGGGTTTCGGGGCGGTAGTGGGCGGTGGACGCCGGGGACTTCGACATAGGACCTCCTGCGTGACCATCGAAAATGGTCACAAAAAAACCGGCCTGGATATCTCCACGGGCCGGGATCACAGAGGTCCCCGGCCTGTTTAGCGACTTATTTAACGTGGCTGCAAGCCGGCCGGCTCAAATCACCACGGGATAAGTCATGCTCATATTCCGCAATGCCCTTTTCGTCAAGGCGTCCATCGGATAGCCGTAAAAGGCTGTATTTTCCGCATGTCCGGATACATTTGCCCCCTGACGAGGACCCAAGTTTGACGTTCACGGTCGCCGCCGACGCCAATGGTATCCTGCCCGACCGCATGATCGCGGCGATGGCGGAGGCGGGCCTCATCCTGCCTGCCTACGACTTCGTCGAGAGCCAGATCCAGCCCGCGAGCCTCGACCTTCGCCTCGGCGACATCGCCTATCGCGTGCGCGCGAGCTTCCTGCCCGGCCCCGGTGCCACCGTCGCCGAGCGCATCGACGAATTGAAGCTGCATGAGTTCAGCCTCAGTGACGGCGCGGTGCTGGAGACCAACTGCGTCTACATCGTGCCGCTGCTGGAAAGCCTGGCGCTGCCGCCGGAGATCGTTGCGGCCGCAAACCCGAAGAGCTCGACCGGCCGGCTCGACGTCTTCACCCGCGTGATCGCCGACGGCACGCGTCGTTTCGACATGATCGGCGCAGGATATCACGGCCCGCTTTATGCCGAGATCAGCCCGAAGACATTTCCGGTACTGGTCAGTGAAGGTTCGCGGCTGTCGCAGGTGCGCTTCCGCACCGGCGACGCCATCCTCAATGCCGACGAGCTCGACGCGTTGCACGCGTCCGAGCGGCTCGTCGATATCGACGATGCCGATCTCTCCGGCGGCGTCGCCGTCTCCGTCGATCTTTCCGGCGAGAAGGGGTCTGGCTTTGTCGGCTACCGCGCCAAGCGCCACACCGGTGTCATCGACGTCGATCGTCGCTCGGGCTATTCGGTGCAAGACTTCTGGGAGCCGATCTCCGCACGTCCCGACGGCAGCCTGATCCTCGATCCCGGCGAGTTTTATATCCTTGCCTCGAAAGAGGCCGTGCAGGTGCCGCCCGACTACGCCGCGGAGATGGTGCCGTTCGATCCGCTGGTCGGCGAATTCCGCGTGCATTATGCCGGCTTCTTCGATCCCGGCTTCGGCTATGCCGGTGCCGGCGGGCAGGGCTCGCGCGCCGTGCTCGAAGTGCGCTCGCGCGAAGTGCCCTTCATCCTCGAGCACGGCCAGATCGTCGGCCGCCTCGTTTACGAGAAGATGCTGGCGCGTCCCGACGCCATGTACGGCCAGCGCATCGGCTCGAACTATCAGGCGCAGGGCCTGAAGCTGAGCAAGCATTTCCGGGTGTAGCCGCATCCTCCACTGTCATTCCCCGCGCAGGCGGGAAATCCAGTACGCCGCGGCCTCTCGGCTCAATCACAACCGCCTCTGGGATACTGGATCGCCCGGTCTTCGCCGGGCGATGACAGCCAATGTGTGGCTGGTTGCGCCGCTCCATTCGCGATGACACACTCCCGCAAAACAACAAGCCGGGAGCGAACATGACCGCCGCAGCTGACTCCGCGCAGGATGCCCAATGGAAACGGTGGCGCGCGGTCGCTGACCTCTACCACGCTTACTTCACGGGCCTCATCCTCACCGTCGTCACGCGGCGCGGCACGGCGGATGCGGCCGAGTTCGCCTTCCGCGTGTTTCGCCGTCAGCAGCAAGAGCGTTTTCTGCCAGGGCTCGAGAAGCTCGGGCTCAGCCATCTGCCGCCCGCCGTCGCGGCTGCGCAATATCACTATCTCTCCAACTGGATCGGCGGCGTGCATGTCGAGTACATGTATGAGAGCGACACCAAGGCCTGGATCCGCTATCCGCCGCCGCGCTGGATCTGGAAGGGCACCGCGATCTGCGGCGTGCCCGGCGAGGTCTCGCGCGCGATGCTGCGCGGCTGGCACGCCAACAATGGTGTCGCGCTCGGCGATCTCAGGCTCGGCTTCGTCTGCACCAAGCAGAGCGTCGACGGCCAGGACGGGCTCGAAGGCTATTACCATCAGTACGACCTGCCGCTCGAGCTGGACCAACGCCTCGTCTTCGCGCGGCATCTGGACGCGCCGCTGTTCGATGCGAAGACGGCCCCGGCATTGCCTGTGTCGAGCTGGCCAAAACCGCGGTTGGAAAAAGCCTATCGCAACTACGCGATGGAATATGTGCGCACCGCCGCGCCCGTGATGGTGCAATTGTTCGGGCCTGAAGATGCCGGCTATCTGCTGCATCTCACCGGCAAGCTGATCGGCATGCAATACTTTGACGAGGTCGCGGCCGCGCTGTCGATGAGCCGCGGCGGTGCGAGCGAGTTTGCGTCGTTCCTCAACGCGCTGTTCGCCGCGCAGGACGATGCGGCCGAGGCGACACAATCCGAAGGTACGTTCGAACTCCGCCAGCAGAGTTGGAAGCTGATGGACGACGTCGCCGACTATCACCGCGCCTGCGCCAAGGTGCTGGAGGGATTGTTCGAGGGCCTCGCTGCGGGATGCGGGCGGCATATCGGTGTGCACCTGCGCCCGACGGCAGGCGGCCGTTCGCCGATGGTCTGGACCATCGGGTAATTCCACCACTTGAAATGCGCTGCCGCAGGGCACGCCTGCACGTGGCGCAGGAGGAATCGCTGCGCGCCGTGCTAACAAGCCCTCGCTGCGCCCTGTGCGCGAACAAATTTATTGGCACACTTACTCATTGCCGCGCCGCAAATGGCGCTCGTGCCCGGGAGAGGAAATGTCCGACATCGCCGAAATCCCGGTCGATGAGCAAGAACGTCCGTTGCCGCCGCTTCTGCGCCCCCTGAGGAGCGCGCTGACCGACGGACCGATCCTGCGCACGCTGCTTGGCCTCGCCTGGCCCAATGTGGTCGCGCTGTCGGCCGGCACCTGCGTGGTGATCGCGGAGACCTCGTATATCGGACGTCTCGGCGTGGAAGCGCTGGCCGCGATGGCGCTGGTGTTTCCGACAGTGATCCTGACCATGACGATGTCGGGCGGCGCCATGGGCGGCGCGGTGGCCTCCTCCATCGCACGTGCGCTCGGCGCCGGCGATCGCGAACGCGCCGGCACGCTCGCGGCACATGCGCTGCTGATCGGCATCACCTTCGGCGTCGTCTTCATGCTGGGCATGCTGATCTTCGGACCCAAGGTGCTCGAGATGCTCGGCGGTCGCGGCAATGTGCTGGCGCATGCGGTCGCCTACACGCAGGTATTTTTCGGCGGCGCGGTGCTGCCCTGGCTGCTCAACACCATGGCGGGCGTGTTGCGCGGCACCGGCAACATGAAGCTGCCGTCGCTGTTGATCCTCAATTCCGCGGTCTGGCAGGTCGTGCTTGGCGGCACGCTGGGTCTGGGGCTCGGGCCCGTGCCGCAATTCGGCATGCGCGGTGTCGCGGCCGGCTCGCTGATCGCCTATTCCATGAATATCTGCGTGATGGGCTGGTATCTGTTCTCTGGCCGCGCGCGTGTGGTGCCGAAGCTGCGCGGACTTCGCATTCAGTGGGCGATGTTCTTCGATATCCTGAAGGTCGGCGCCATCGCCTGCTTCTCGCCGCTGCAATCGGTGCTGACGATCTCGATCTTCACCCACATGCTGGCAAAATTCGGCACCGCGATCCTCGCCGGCTACGGCATCGGCGCGCGGCTGGAATTTTTGCTGACCTCGATCGCGTTCTCGTTCGGCATCGCCTCGGTGCCGATGATCGGCATGGCGGTCGGTGCCGGCCGTATCGCGCGCGCCCGGCGCATCGCCTGGATCGCAGGCGCGTCTGCATTCGTCGCGGTCGGCGCGCCCGCTTGCCTCGTCGCGCTGTTCCCCGACCTCTGGGTCAACATTTTTACCGACAGCGCCACGGTGCGCGCGACCAGCCATCAATATCTGTCGACGGTCGCACCATTCTACGCCTTCATCGGCCTGGCCTCGACGATGTACTTCTCATCGCAAGGCGCAGCCAAGGTGATTGGCCCTGTGCTGGCGCAGACCGCGCGGCTCGCCTACATCGCGACGACCGGCTGGTGGCTGTCGACGCATGACGCCACCGCGCAAAACTTCTTCTGGCTCGCCGCCAGCTCGATGGTCTTGCTCGGGCTGCTGTCATGCTCCAGCGTGGTGCTGACGCGCTGGGGTCCGCGCGAAAGCAAACCGTCGATCAGGCCGGTCTTGTCGGCAGCCGCTGACTAGAGCCCTTCCGTTCCGATCGAATCGGAACGGGGCTCTAGATTCTTGTTTTGACGCGTTTTCTTTACGCGAACCGGTATCCACTTCGCTCGAAAACGCTCTAGTGATGCTTGTGGCGGCGATGGCCGCCTCCGCCGCCGAAATTGGCCATGCTCATCATTTGCGGGAGCATCGCCATCATCTGGCCGGCCGCGGGGCTGCTGAGCATGCTCATCATGTCTCCGCCGCCCATGCCGCCCATCGTGCCGCCAAGGCCGCCGCCACCCATCATGCCACCGAGGCCGCCACCGCCGTTCTCCATCATGGGGCCCATGGTCTGGATCAGCGCGGCGAAGCGGCGCTTGCCCATCTTCGCCTTCATCATCTCCAGCATCGGCGCCATCTGGGTCATCATGTCCCCGCCGCCGGCACCTCCGCCGCCGCCGCCGAGAAACTGCGCCTTCGCCGGCGTGCTCGCGACCGAAAACAGCAGCAGCACGGCGGCTGCCTGGCAGATCAACTTTGCTGCACCTCTCATGGCATGCTCCTCGCGTGCGTGGCTCAGCCGGGAGGGCAGAGCCAACGGGACGCACGCCGGCATGGTTACGGCCGATGAGGGCAGTACTCTGTGAGAAAGATCACGTAGCGGCCGGCGGAAATGCCTTGTGCATGGCGATCACAGCCTCCTTGGTCTGCCCCTGCACATAGGGCGCAAGCTCGTTCGGCAGCATGTCGATGATCCAGACCAGGCGGCAGCTTGCCTCGCTCTCGGCAATCACCTGCACCGAGGCGCTGTAGTGCTTCAGCCGCTCGCTGTTGATCGCATAGACCAGCCGCTGCCGCGCATCGTCGCAATCGACCAGCACCTCGCGCGCCACCGAGCCGTTCGCAAAGGTAACGATGCGCGCATCGCCGTCGCGCGTGCAGGCGGTGACGAAGCCCGGCGCCAGCCGCTCGTGCAGCGCGCCGAAGTCACGCACCGCGTCCCAGACTTTGTCCGCGGGTGTGTTGAGGGGAACGTCGTTGTGTATGGAGGCCATGGAGGAAGTGTCCTTGATTGAGTGAGTAGGGTGGGCAAAGGCGCAAAGCGCCGTGCCCACCATTCATCGGCATCGTCGCGTGCGATTGGTGGGCACGCTTCCGCCTTCGCTCTCCGAGCTACGGCGGACAAGTCGCTTTGCCCACCCTACGAATTCGCGCGCGTGGCGAGCCTCACGCACAAACCGCTTCGACATTGTTGCCATCGGGATCGATCAAAAACGCCGCGTAATAGGTCGGGCTGTAATCCTTGCGCGGCCCTGCGCCACCATTGTCGCGGCCGCCGCTCTTCAGGCCTTCGCTGTGGAACGCCTTGACCGCGTCATGGTCCCCGGCGCGAAAAGCGATGTGCGCGCCGTCGGCCTTCCGTCCCTTGTTCAGATGCAGCCAGAGCGCCGGCGCATCCTTCGGTCCGAAGCCGGCATAGCCGTCGCCGCTCGAGCACAGGACGTAGCCGAGCGGCGCCAGCGCCGCGGTGTAAAAGCGCGTGGCGGCGTCGAGGTCGGCAACACGCAGTCCGATGTGGTCGTACATGATCGTCTCCATTTGCAATGCGCGCCTGTGTGGTGGCGCGCGCCGGAGACGAACCTAGTCAGTTGAGGGTGAGATGCTCTTGGAGAATCTTGCGCTTGCCCTTTGAGGCTTGCCGGAACTTCGTCGGCGACACGCCGGCGGCGCGATGAAACGTGCGGACGAAGTTGGAGAGGTCGCCGAAGCCAACGTCGTAGGCGATGTCGGTGACCGCGATGTCGTCGTCAGCGAGCAGGCGCGCCGCATGCCGCAGCCGCGAGCGCACCAGATATTGATGCGGGGTGACGCCGAGCACATTCGAGAACAGCCGCAGGAAATGGAACGGGCTCAGGTCCGCCTGCCGCGCGGCCTGTTCGAGGTCGATCTCGGCAGGCGAATTCTCGTCGATCCATAATGCGCCCTCGACCGCGCGGCGGCGATCGCGTGCGGTGGGCGCGGCCCGCTTGCGCGGCTTGCCCGAGGCCACATCGACAAAGCGGCCGGCAAAAATCTGGCCGACCTCGTCGAGGCCGAGATCGCTGTTGCCATCTGCTGCCGCTTGCGCGAGCTCGCCCAGCACCATCAGCTCGGGCAGCGGCGGCGTTGCGCCGACCTGCCAGAGCTCGCGGCGCCCGCCCAGGGCATCGACGAGATCCTCGCTGAAGAAGAACGACAGGCAGACGTCGCCGCTGACATGCTCATGCGTGCAGGTGTATTCGTCGCCGGGCGCGCCGACCAGCAGCGAGCCCGCCACCAATTCGAAGAAGCCGGCGCGGCAATGGCAGCCAAAGCTCCCCGAGCGGACATAGGCGATCGAATGACCCAACCGGCATTCGGCAAACGGCTCGTCGCCCGGTCCCGCATCGCAGCGAAACTCGGAGACTGTTATCGATTGTGACGTCAGCAGCCTAGTCGCATCCATCCTTCCTACTTAGGAAGGCGGGCGCGGCGGAGCAACGGGCAGCAGCACCTCGAACAGGGTCTTGCTGGCGATGGGATGCGCGCCCTCCAGCGAGAGCAATCGCCGCTTGGAGATCACCCCGCCATAAGGCGAGATCCGGTCGGCATAGCTGCCGGCCTCCAGCACCCGGTGGCAGGGCACGATGAGCATATAGGGATTTCGCGAGATCGCCTGCGCCACCGAATGCGCGGCGCCGGAAGCGCCCAATGCCTTGGCGATCTCAAGATAGGTACGGGTCTCCCCGCGCGGAATCGTGCAGGTGTATTCGTAGACCCGCCGATTGAAGGCGGGCACGTCGCCGGCATCGAGGCTGACATCGGAAAAGTCGGGATCGCTGCCCTGCAGCAATGCCGCGATGCCCTCGATCGCAAGCTCGGCATTGAGCGGAAGCGGCTGCTCGCGCGCCTCGGGATGGACCTGGAAAATCCGGCGGCGGGTGTCGATCTCCCGCGCCTCCGGCAATTGCACGGCCACGACGCCGGAACTGCTCCAGACGATGCCGCACCGGCCTATGGCCGTGTCGAATATCGCGTAGCTACGCCCCACCATGCACACGCCCCACTCAGTGCAGGTTTCTCCCCAGACACAAGATCATAACACTGCCACAATCCGGCGCACCTGGAATCTTACCAGGACGTTAACAAGCGTCAGGCCGGGCGCGCCAAAGCGCTTGGCGCCGGACGCCGTCTCGGCTAATCAGGGCAGGCGTCGGCTACTGCGCATCCGCGGGCGTAGTTCAATGGTAGAACGGCAGCTTCCCAAGCTGCATACGAGGGTTCGATTCCCTTCGCCCGCTCCAATACTTAGCTGAAATTCGCGAGACGGTTTTGTCGCCGGTTTTGCAGTGTTTGTTCAATCTTTGGCCTCCAACTTTCTGATCCTGGCCTTGATGGCCGCCGTCCGATCAACGTAGCGGCGGATGATCTTCTTGACCGATTCCTCTTCCCACGCGATCGTTTCGGCGATCTCTCGCTCGTCGAATCCTGCGATGTAGAATTTTGTCGCTGCTGTTCCCCGCAGGTCGTTGAAATTTAGATCCCGATCCTGCATGCCGGCGTCAATCTTGGCCTTGTTAAAGGAGCTGCCGAACCCGTCGACAGTCCAAGGTCTGCGCCGGCTGCTGGTTAGGATGGTGGTCGCGCGCTTGGGGATGCGTGCGAGGATATCCTTGAGTGCGTCGTACAGAGGAACGATCGCCTCACGGCGCCGTCTGCTCTTGCCCGTGGCGAGGACAATCGCGTGCTCGCCAACGTGTGACCATGACACCCGCACCAGATCGCCTAGTCGCAGGCCGGTGTAGCCGGCGAGATCGATAGCGTGCGCGATTTCCGCCGAGCAGGTTTTCCTGATGTGAGTGATATCTGTCTCAGTCCAGATGATCTCGGATCGATTGTTCTTGTAGAGATATTTGATACCCTCGCAGGGATTGCGCGCAATCTTGCCAACTCCTACGCCGTGGGCGAGGACACGCGATAGAACCTGCAGCGCATAGTCGGCTGTGCGTGGTGTGCTGGCCCATTGGTTGCGCCAACGGAGGATATCAAGTCGAATTTTTTCTGGCCGATCGAAGTGGGCGGTGCGCAGCTCCCCGAAATGGTCCGAGATGCGATCGAGCCACTTGCTCCATTGCGCACGCGCCGACTCTGCAAGCTTCTTGTAGTCTCCGCTGGCCTTGTAATCTACGATCACGAACCGGAAGCGGCTTTTGTCTGGCGTCCGGCGCTGCTCAATTGCCTCGTTATAGGAGGCGATGAATTCGGGCGAGCCGGGCTCGCCGCGCAACCGAGGACCGCCGCGCCACGCGTACCAATACGTGCGACCCTTGGCCTTAACCTTAGCAATCCCCTTGAGTTCAATCCTTACCATGGCGCGCCCTGAACTCCGCTAGTTCTCGGTCGAGTTCGTCCTCATACGTTTGCGGGCCTTCGGTCGCGAAGATAATGATGAACTTCCCTGAGTCGTCGATTTCGACCCGCTGCATTTGAATGCCAGCAGAGCGGACCGCCTGCAACGCTCGTTTGAGGTCCTGTTGTTTGAATGTGCAGGGGCGACGGGCCATACAAATGTTCTACGGGCGGCTCCTTAATTGCAGCAAGCATCCAAAGCGTCTTACGCTGGGCAATTCGCTTCGGGCTTTCAATCGCTTAGGTTTTTAAGAAGAGCTGAGTTTGCAGGTGACCAGCAAGCGTTGCTCGAATCCGCTGTTCTTGCCTGCAAGCTCACCTGCAACTCGTATTGCGAACTAGCTTCTGTCTCGTGTTCGATGGTCTGTCTTACGTCACTGTCTTACAGCTAGCAGAGCGGATGATGCGTGATTTCGGACCTTGGTGATCGTGTCTAAACCGCTCTATCAGAAATCGAAATTTTTCCCGCATTCGTTCGAGCGAGCCTTTGAAGAGAATCTGTCTTACACTGTCTTGCGCCGGACGTGCGACTAGCCTCCGAGGTGCAGGTGCGTCTTATATCCGCTGGCCGCTGCCGTAGGTTCTGCGAGATTCGAATCTTTTTGAAAATTTTTCCGCGCAAATTGGTCTTGCTACATAGGGGGAGGGGGTCTGTGCGTCGTGACGGTTTTGCTGCCGTGCTCTCCCATCTTCTCGACTCTTGCGCTTCGATGAAATCGGTGGTGCATTGACCTGCTCAATGGGGGGACAATGCAGAATCAAGTGTTTAACGGCCTAGCGCTGATTGCCGCTGCAATCGCGGTCTACGGTCTGATTGGACTATTCGGCAATCGCTATACGCTTTCAGCGTCTATCAAAGCGATACTCGGGTTTGGGTGACTGATCATCTAACCGGAGCCGTCTATAGGTGCTTTCGCCCCGATGTTGGTCGTGCGGGATGCGGAAGCAATTAGCTGATAGGATCGAAGTATGAGCTGGGGGCGGGGCTTTTTTAGAGTGTGGTTGGTGCTGTCGGGGCTGTGGATTGGCCCCTGCATCTATGGTTTTAAGCCAGCGACTTATTCGTGGCTCTGGAAGGGATCGGTCTACGCAGTCTCTCTTGGCAACAATGGGCGACAAGTGACACTTGATACTTCAAGGAGCCGTAGCGAACTCGTTTCGGACTTGTTCGATGCACTGAAGCTTGAGGCCCAGGCAACCAAGCTCAAGCCACCTGTTCTCTCGGATACGGATGAAATTTTAGCTGCGATCGATTCCAAATATACCACTGACGGCGACAAAGCGCGTGAGGCGTGGCTGGTCACTCTTGTCCCGCCGCTGTCACTGTTGGGGCTTGGTCTGGCTATAGCTTGGATACTTCGAGGCTTCCGCAGTCGGGCCGATGCATGACCTGATCCTTGTCGGATCGCACCGCAGGATCAGTCCGACGGTGAAAGTTTCGCGATAAAGCACGTCTCACTTGAGCCGCGCACCATGCTCCCCCGCGAGGCGCTGTAATACCTCGATCGTTGAGCGCCGCAGCTATCTTGCCGGCAGACGTCGCTCCGTCGTTTCGGATGGCTTGGATCATCGGAGCCAGATCGGAAGCTCGGCGGTTCGCCGCCCCAATCCGGACAGCGCGTGCCTTTGCGAGATCGTTGCCGCGGTAGCCGCTCAGACGGATGCCGCGAGCTTTGACTGTCCTGCGTTCAAGCTCTTGTGCAGGTACCTGCAACTCTGTTTCTGCTGTCTTACAAGCTGCTGGCTTACATCGCGCTATGAGAAATGGCTCCGCTGGGAGCGGCCACATCCGCCCTTGTCAGAATTGTTAGTTTTGCCGCGTCTGACCGTCGAAAGTCCTTGGAGCGACTCGTCTTACGCTCGTTTACGCCGGAAACAGGAATGGGGGCGTCCGATTGGATGCGTCTCATACGGCGCGCTATCAATCGCGGGAAAAACGAGAGCTCATTCTTGTATTTTTTCCGAGGAAGTCTGGTTACCTAGAGGGGGGGCTGCACATCTTCACGGTTTTGCTTCCGCGCGACGCCAACCATTAAGCGTGAAATTCATAGGGGGCGTCGTCCGCTTACGGCGCCAGACCGGACGTCGCGCATGGGCTCTGAGGATTTCGGCCCCTGACCCGAAGCAGACGTTCACCACGATGTCAGCCGGGATGCTATAGGAGGGCTTCGAGCAGAGTGTGCGGCGAGAGGCGGCTTGCATGACCGATGAGAATAGACTGAGGCCCTTCTGGCGCCCTGTATTGGGCGCGATTGCTCTGCTGTGTGTCGCCTTTGTGGTCTTTAAAGCGGCCCGTGCGCCATCCAGTCAGGAAGCCCTGCTTGGATCGCTCAAGGAACTTGGTCTGCCAGAGCTTACAACCGCATTCGTGCTTCATCCCGATACCTGCTCGATTGAGAGGTCTTTCTGGAAATGGCATGTAAGCTGCGAAGGCGTGCCGATTTCCTTCTACCAGGACCGGATGCTCTGCAATGCCGGCCCTCCAAGAACTTGCACCACGGTGCCGTCCGAAGAGCGGGTTTGCGTATCGTACTATTGGGATATCGATCTTAATGGAGTGCCGTCAAACCCACGCGGTGACCACGGCCGCTATGCCTCAGTCGGCGACGGTTGCAACCCCAAGGGCTCGCGCGTGGCTGAGCGCGAGGCGATGGCAAAGCTCGGGATTACGCCTCATCGCGTCGAATGAAGTCTGCTGAACGCAAGCCGATTGGAGATGGCTCGACCGCAATAGACAGGCTATCGCAGACGTCGGCTGTTGGCCCAACGCCGACATGCGCCCACTATCGGCTCACCGTCTGCTGTTGAGGGCAAAACGGACCTGCATCTAACAGTACTTCAGCCTAGATCAGTGCCAATGCAGGCCGGGAAAGAACTCGTCTCACCTGGGCCGCGCACCAAGGCCCCCCGCGAGGTGCTGTGATGCCGCGATCGTTGAGCGCCGCAGCGATTTTGTTGGCAGATGTCGCGCCGTCGTTTCGGATGGCTAGGATCATCGGAGCGAGATCGGAAGCTCGGCGGTTCGCCTCGCTAATGCGGACGGTGCGTGCCCTTGCAAGATCGTTGCAGGTTCCTGCACGGCCCCGAAAACCACCGAGCCGAATTCCTCGCGCCTTGGCCGCAGCCAGGGCGGCCTGGGTCCGCTGGGATATCGCTTGAGCTTCGTTTTCTGCCACCGCCGCTAGGATATGGATGGTGAGCCTGTTCGCCTGGGGGAAATCGACCGCCTCGAACTCGGTCCCGGACTCCATGAGGTTAGAAACGAAGGCAACGTTTCGAGCCAATCGGTCGAGCTTGGCTATGATGAGGGTGGCTCGGTGGAGACGGCAGGCTGCAAGCGCTTCCGCAAGCCTTGGGCGGTCTGTGCGTCGCCCGCTTTCGATCTCGGTGTATTCGGAGATCAGTTCGCCTCGGCCGCTTAAGCGCTCAATTACGGCCTGCCGTTGGGCTTCTAGGCCGAGGCCGGATCGCCCCTGGCGCTGTGTGCTGACACGGTAGTAAGCGACGTATCGGTTAGATTTCACGGGCCGGTCTCCGGAACATATCGTGCAACGGTCGATGCACGAAACGTTACAGACCGCAATCTCTCGTAAGCATCCGGCGAAGACCGCGCGCGGGTCATTTTCGGCTCAGGCGGCTTGATCAACGTTCCGGATGGCAGAGCGCCAATTCCATGGCAGCAGTTCGTCGAGCCTTTGGACGGGATGCTCGGCGATGCGCGCCAGAACGTCGGCGAGCCAGGCTTGCGGATCGACGTCGTTCATCTTGGCGGTGACGATCAGGCTGTACATCACCGCCGCCCGCTCGCCGCCGCGATCCGAGCCGCAGAACAACCACGACTTCCGACCTAAAGCGATGCCGCGCACGCCACGCTCCGCCGCATTGTTGGACAGGCAGATGCGGCCGTCATCGAGGAAGCGGGTAAATGCGCTCCAGCGCTTGAGCATGTAGTCCATGGCCTTGGCGACATCGTTGCTGCGCGAGAGCTTGGCGCGTTGTGTGCGCATCCAGGCTTCCAGATCGGCCACGAGCGGCGCGCTGAGTTCCCGGCGAACTGCCTGGCGCCTTTCGGCGCTCTGACCGTTGATGGTCCGCTCGATCTCGAACAGGGCGTCGATCCGGCGGACTGTTTCCAGCGCCAGCGGCGAGATCACTGCCGGCCTCTTGCCCTGAGCCTTGCGACGCGCATTCTCGGCCAGATCAGCCATCACGAAGAACGGCCGCCGGGCATGGACCCAGCACGCGGCTTCCAGGATCGGACCTGCGTTGCGGCCCGGTTCGTAAAGCCTGCCATAGCCGCCATAGGCATCGGCCTGGAAGATTCCGCTGTAGTTGGCCAAGTGAGCCTGGGGATGCTCGCCGGCCCGATCGCGCGAGTAATAGAACACCGCGCCCGGCGGGGCCTGCCCTCCAAAAGGCTTGTCGTCGCGCACATAGACCCAGATCCGGCCGGTGTCGGTCTTGCCTTTGGCCAGGACCGGAACCGTGGTGTCGTCCCCGTGCAATCGCTCGGCGCTCAGTACGTAGGCCTCGAGGCGCTTGAACAAAGGTGCCAGCGCCGCGGTGCAGCCGCCGACCTGGTCGGCCAGGGTCGACAGACTGATCGGCACGCCCTCCTTGGCATAGCGCTCCGCTTGCCGGTTCAGCGGCTGATGTTGACCAAACTTCTCGAACAGCACCATCGCCAGCAGGCTTGGCCCCGCCCAGCCGCGGGCAAGCACATGGAACGGCGCCGGAGCCTGGCTGATCTTCTCGCAATCACGGCAAGTAAACTTCTCGCGGACGTGCTGGATCACTTTCCAGGATTTCGGGATCACCTCCAGCGTCTCGGTGATGTCCTCGCCGAGCTTGGACAGCCGCGCGCCGCCACAGCAGGCGCACGCCACAGGTCCCGGCACGATCACCCGCTCGCGAGGTAGATGCTCCGGGAACGGCTGGCGTGACGGCCGCTTGCGCGTGAACGACGCCACCTTCGTGGTTTTGGCCGCGGCCATTTCGGCGGCGAGTTCGTCCTCCGTCGCCGAACTCTCCAGCTCCTCCAGCGTCAGTTCAAGCTGATCCAATAGCCGCGCGGTACGCTCCGAGCGCGGACCATGGCGGTCGCGGTTGAGTTTCTCGATCTGCAGCTTCAGATGGGCGATCAACGCCTGGTCGTCGGACTGCCGGGCACGGGCGGCCGCAGCCTCCGCCCGAGCAACGATCAATGCCGCTTGCAGCGTTTCGATGTCGTCTGGCAGCGATTCAAGGCCGTCACCCATGGCCCCGATGGAATCACAAAAGAGGCGATTTGAGGCGTCTTTTCTTCCGCACCTCAGAACTTTTTTGAGCCTATCCTGCGCTCTGTGGCCGCCACGTGTGCTGCGGATTGCGCCAGTCGATCGCCTCCAGCAGATAACTCATCTGCGCCGCGCTCAGCCCCACCACACCGCCCACCGTCGCCGGCCAGACAAAACGGCCACGGTCCAACCGCTTCGCGTAGAGCGACAATCCAATTCCATCGTGCCACAAGGCCTTGATCAGCGAACCGCCGCGTCCGCGGAACACGAAGACATCTCCGGCGAACGGATCGCGACCAAGGCTTTCCTGCACCAATAATGACAAACCCTGCATGCCCTTGCGCATGTCAGTGTAGCCGGTCGCAATCCAGATGCGTGCGCTCGAAGAGACTGGGATCATCGACGCTCCAGAACCTGCAGCACCCGCGCCAGGGCGGCCGCATCGACGCCCGCATCGACAATCACCCGACGATCCCGGCCAACGACGATCACCATCTGCCCGCTCGTCGCTGTGGCAGCAACCGCCGGCTCGACCTCAGCGGCAAGGACGACCCGCGCAAAGCCGGATTGCTCGCTTTGAGGGCTGATCGGCTCGGGACCGAACGAGCGCCGCCATGTCATCAGCAACGAACGTGATATGCCATGGCGTCTTGCTGTCGACGATATCGCGCGCGGCGCTTGAAAGCTTTCGGTCACGATCCGCAGCTTTTCGTCATCCGACCAGCGTCGCCGGCGACCAGTCTCGACCACCTCAAGCCGTTCAAGCTGAGTACTGCGCTTATGGCTGTCCATAAGGACTGTTACGCACCAATTGGACTAATCCAACAAGGCGGCCCTCGCCGGAGGGAGAC
>NZ_JYMS01000038.1:0-227215 GCF_000938285.1 Bradyrhizobium sp. LTSP857
AATCGGCTGCACGTGATTCTTTGAATCATGGCTGATTCTAGCGAGGGGAGCCATGGTTGAGCGCAATGTCGGTCAGATGAGCTTGGCGGATGGCCTGGTTCGGGCACCGCGAAGCAGCATCCTGGATGAGGTGGAGGCTGTTGTGGATTGGGCGCCGCTGCGCTCGCTGCTTGGCAAGCGGGGCGGCGATGGTGCCGGCAACAGCAGCTATCCGGCGGAAGTCTTGCTTCGCTGCTTGCTCGCCGGGATCTGGCACAATCTGTCTGATCCCGCGCTGGAAGCGGCCATTGCAGACCGGTTGTCGTTCCGCCGCTTTGTTGGTCTGAGCCTGCACGATCAGACCCCGGATCACACGACATTGTGGCGGTTTCGGCAGGAACTCGCCAAGGACGGTCTGATCGAGAAGATCTTCACTGAGATCAATCGGCAGTTGGAGGCCAAGAAGCTGATCCTCAAGCAGGGAACGCTGGTCGACGCCTCGTTAATCGCGGCACGAGCCACTCCGCCCCGCAAGGCACGCAAGGATGGCGAGGATACGCCACCCAAACCATCTGCGGATCGCGATGCTCGCTGGGGCCGGAAAGGCAAAAAGAGCGTGTTCGGCTATAAAATCCACACGGGCGTGGATGCAGGTCACACCCTCATTCGTCGCGTCCATGTGACGGACGCCTCAATCACCGATACCGAGCCAGCGGATCGTCTGTTCTGCGGCGATGAGGCCGCGGTCTATGGCGATCAGGCCTACTACACGCATGCCCGGCACGCGCGTCTTAAAGAAGCTGGCATCAAGGACCGCCTGATGCATCGGCCCAACAAGCATCATCCCGAACTGCCGCCGCGGCAGAAGCTGCGCAACAAACTAATCGCCAAGGTGCGCGCCGCCGTCGAGCGTCCGTACGCCGTGTTCAAGGAGCATTATGGTCTCCGGCGGATGCGCTTCTTCAACTTCGAGCGCAATCAGGTGCACATCGTGCTGGCCTGCTGCGCCTACAACCTACGGCGTGCGGCCGGCGCATTGGCCGCACAACGCCAGGAGTCCGTCTCCGCATGAAAAAACAGAGGACAACAGGGGATGAAATGAGCAAAATGCCGCTCACTGTAGCGGGCTGACATCAAAAAAGCCCGCGACGCACCTCAAGCGCCCGCTCGCCCCTCTGTGCAAAGCCCTCACAAGGGGAGAAGGAAGAAAGGTCACCGCTTCTTCTTCTCTTTCGGAGCTGCCGCAGGCTTACGCGGCGCGGCGGGGCGCTGTGCGCCTGGCAAGCGCTGCTGCAAGCCGGGCTGGCGTTGCACGCCGCCCTGTTGCGGCTGGACCGCCGGCTGTGCGCCGGGCTGCAATCCGGTACGCGGCGTCTGCGGAGCCGTGCCCGGTTGCGTCGGCGTGGTGCTGCCTGGCTGCTGCGGGGTCTGTCCGCTGCGCTGGGGCTGCGTCAGCCCTGTGCCGCCGGGCTGCGTGCCTTGTCCGGTGCGCGGCTGGCCTGTCGGCTGTCCCGTACCTTGCTGACCTGGTTGCTGCTGACCCTGGCCCGCGCGCGGCGTGCCTGGTTGCGTGGCGCCGCCTTGCCGTTGCGGGGTCTGCGTTCCCGGCGTCTGCTGACCCGGACGGTTGTTCTGACCGGGCTGGCCGTTCGGTCGTTGCGGCTGTTGGCCCGGCGCTGTGTTCGGACGCAATTGCTGCTGCTGCGGCGGCTGCGCCGGCCGCGGAATGCGGCTGCTTGCGGCAGGATTGGCGCGGCGGAAGTCGCGCTGCTCGGTGACGATCTGCCTGCCCGTGGCCTGCGCTGCATGCACCTGGCTGACGAAGCCGCGGTCGCGCGCGATCTGTTGCGGCGGAATCGTGATCGGCACCGCGGCAAAGCGCATGCCGCCGGGGCCGCCGGCACCTGGCCGGATCGCAAAGCCGCTCGAGGCCTGCGTCAGTGCGCCGAGCCGCGTGCCGCTGGCACGGTCGTTGACGTCGATGTGCCCGACCCGGCCGTCGGCGTCGGGATAGAGCTTGATGTTGACGTTGTTGGCGGTGCTCGCGGCCGCGCCCTCGGGGACGTCAACGACGCCGGTGGTGCCGCGGATGCCGAGCGTTGCGGTCGGCGTCGCGATCTTCATGTCGCCGGTTTTCGCCACTGCCGCCGCAACGAAGGCGACCGTGCCCTTGCCGATGTCGAAGATCGCCGAATTCTGCTTGCCGCCGTCTTCATAGACGTAATTGTCGATGGTGATCTTGGCGCTGGCCGAGAGGTTGAACGTGGTGGCGTCGTTGAAGGTGATGCCGAGCGCGGAGTTCGAGGAGGTCTGCACGACGTCGTTGAGATAGATATCGTCGCGCACTTTCAGCGGATATGAATTCTTGTCGCGGATCACGGTCGCGATCCCCGTCACGGTCGCGACGTTGCCGATCGGCTCGACGGCGGCAGATTGCGTATCCGCAGCCGGCGTCGGCGAGACTGATGGTGCCGGGGAGGGCGCGGGCGCCGGCTGTGCTTGCGGCTGCACCTGCGCAAGCTCGATCGCATCGGATGCGTACGCATTGCCCGCGCCGGCCAGCGGCAACGCCAGCAACGTAATGACAAACACGAAGCGGCGCCAAGCCACCATCAAAGCCACAATGAAGTCCCGGTGAGAACGCGAGGCGAGATCGACCGATATCAGCCGGGGCCGGCTGAACGGCGGATGAACATCTGTCGCATGGGAGGGCCGAACGTTCAAACGCCACGTCCCCGTGTCAGGGACGTGGCGCCATTATAAAAACAAGAAAGCTTGTCAGCCGCGGGGGATGAAGCGGTCGCCTCAGCTCACCCGCTTCCAGGTCTGGCCGCCGCAGAACATGCCGCCGAAGGCGCAGCCCTGCACGCGCATCGTGCTCGGGCTCTTCATGGCGATGGTCGAGTCGTAGTTCTTGCCGGACTCGGGATCACGGATGGTGCCGCTCCACTTGGCGCCGTCGGGCTTCATGTTGATCAGGATGCGCTCGTTGTTCTTCTCGGCGTAACCGCAGAGATTGGTGCCGCACTGCTCGACGCGCACATTGCCCTTGTTATCCTCAACGGCCCACACGCCGATCGGTGTGTTCGTGGCCTGCACGGGCGCGGCCGCCACCGGAGCGGGCGCCGGCGCGGTCGCGGCCGGCGCGGGAGCCGCAACCGGCGCAGGCTGTGCGACCGTGTCGACGGACGACGCAGCGGCAACGGGGGTGGCCGGGGCAGCGGGAGCGGCCGGCGCGGCTGCCTGCTGGACGGGCTGCTGCTGCACCGGCGCCGGCTGCGTGGTCGTCGTCGCCGGCGTGGCGTCGTCGTCGTCGTCGTGCTTGGAGGCAAGGCCGTTGAGGTTGATGTTGCTCAGCTTGATCGGCTTGTTCGACAGGCCCGGTGCCACGATGGTGACGCAGTCGAGCGAGGCGCAGTTGCGCGATGTCTCGATGCGGATGTGCTGGCCTTCGATCTCGAACGAGATCGAATTGCCGGCATGGGCTGCGGCGGTCGAAGCGAGGAAGAGCGCGGTGGTGGCGATGTAGAGCTTGTTCATGACAACCTCCCAAAATTCGTGGTCCCGATCACCCAAAGTCGGTGAACGACTGGATGTGGTTCGACCCTATGCCGAGCCCGTCTCGCCTTCTGTGATGGACGTCACAACGGTCGCGCCGCCGCCTGGGTGAGCCAGCGCACATTCAGCGGCTGTTCATCTGCGTACCATCGTCGCGACACAGAGGGAGGCGTCGATGAAGCGGCTTTCGACTTTGCTTGGCACATTGATCGCACTGATGGCGGTCTCGCCCGCAGCCGAGGCCGGCTCCTATTCCTTCTCGATCAGCGGCCATCGGTTCCATGTCGAGGCGCCGCGAAACTGCCGGTCTGCCTCGTGTGTCTCGGTGTCTTCCGAACGCGGCGTTCGGCCAACAGACGATGTTGGCGCGACGCCGGTTCCGCCTCCTGCGCCGACGCCGGTCGTCCTTCCGCCTCAGCCGGCCTGCTCTGTCGCTCCGGTCAGGCCGCCGCAAGCGAGCGTGGTCTACGCGCCATCCGCACCGGCTCCGCCTGCGCCCGTCCTTGCGGCTGCGACTTCCCAGCCCGTCGTCCTGCCGCCGGCACTGAGGCTCGAGCCGCCGCGGATCGAGCTGCCGCAAACGACGTCTCTCGATCCGCCACGCGTTGCCGCGCCGGTCGCCGCACCAAAGCCGGTGACGATCTCACAGCATAGCGACGATAAGCCCACGCCGCTTGGCCAATGGGAGAGCACAGGTGCCAAGGGCGTGGTCCGCATCGAGCCCTGCGGCACCGCGCTGTGCGGTTACGCGCTGACTGAAGCTTCGAGCAAGGGCGAGAGCGTGCTCGTCAACATGAAGCCGAAATCGGACGGCGTCTGGACCGGCAACATCTACAGCCGCTCGAGCGGCAACACCTATTACGCAACGATGACGCTGAAAGCGTCCGGCAAGCTCCACGTCGAAGCCTGCGCGCTCGGCCACTTCTGGTGTTCAGGCAACGACTGGGCCCGCGTCGACGAGCAGCAGGAGAAGGTGATCACGACGTCGCGGCAATGGAGCGCGCGGTCGTAGTTTTTCGCTCACCCTCCCCTGGAGGGAGAGAGTGGGAGCACCCCCTGTCCAATTTGTAATCGTCCCGCACCGAACCTGCCTCTCCCTTGCACGCGACCGATGGCTGACGACGCAAGCAAGGAGAGCTCATATGAAACGTCTCGCCCTCATCGCTGCACTGCTGATCGGCAGCGCGATCTCGGCTCACGCCGACACCGATATCTGGACCAACGTTCTGAAGCAGAAGCGCGGCGACGATGCGCTGAATGTCGACAGCGGGTTTTGTGATGCGCAGTTCGGCGCGCCGCAAAACGGCACGGCGACATCCGCAGACTACAGGCGCTGCATGCGCGCACGCGGTTGGCGCTTCAGCTATACGCGTCACGAGAGGGACGATCGCTATCCCGATCCCGACAATCCCGGGATGATGTGCCGCAGTTTCAAGATCGGCGGCATCAAGGGATCGGACTGCTCGAATTTCTGAGCAGCACACAACGCCCGGCGGCCGGATGATCCGGTGCAGCCGGGCGAGCCCGTGATGTTGTCGATGAATGCTCTAGATCATCCCGAGCACGATGGCGCCGACAAAGGCCATGGCGAGGTACGCAGTGATAACGCTCAGTCTCCCGACGAACGTCATGACGTTGCTCCCTGAGATCCCCTTGGGATCACTCCCTCCGCGCGCCGCTTTGCACGCGACCATCATGGTTAACAGAGAGTGACCTTCCAAAAAAGTCAGTCTTGCTGTCGTTCACCCGGCGCGGCGACCTCACGCTTCGCGACCGGCATGGTTAAAGAAAGCTGAAATCAACACGTTGAAGAGTCTTTAAGTAAATTCACCGAACCTGCGCGCATGACGCGCGGAGTTCGTTTGTATCTCGTCGGCTCCATCGTCCTTGTTTCGCTCGCGGGTTGCGGACGCGGCTTTTTCCAGGCCGAACGTGAACCGTGGCGGGCCGAGGCCGAAGCGGCGTGCCTGAAATCCGGCGCGGTCAAGGAAAACGCGGACATCGTCCGCATCGAGCCGATCTCCGGCCCCGGCATGTGCGGCGCCGAGTTTCCGCTGAAGGTCGCCGCCATCGGCGATCCGTCGAGCAGCTATGGTTTCGCCGACGAGGAACTGCGCCCGCCCGGGAATGTTGGCAACCAGCCGCGCTGGCCGGTGAGGCAGCCGCAGTCGAATTATCCGGCGTCGTCCTATCCGCAGCGGTCGAACTATCCCGAGAGCGCGGTGCGCCAGCCGTCAGGCTATGGCGCATCCTCAGGCCCGGTTTCGCTCAGCGCGCCCGGCGTTGCGGCGCAGGAAGACGAGATCGATTTGCCGCCTGATGGCACCGACGCCGCGGGTGCCGCACGCTATATGAATGCGCCGAGCTATCCCGCGCGGCAGCCCGGTCCGTCACCTTACTCCCAGGCTCCTGCGCAACAGCCGCCGCCGCGGCTCGGCCCCGCGCAGGGCAATCCCGTCACCGCCGTCGGACCGGTCGCGATCAAGCCGACCGCGACGCTGGCCTGTCCGATCGTGTCCGAGCTCGACCGCTGGTTCGCCGACACCGTGCAGCCTTCGGCGATGCGCTGGTTCGGCGCCCGCGTGGTCGAGATCAAGCAGATCTCCGCCTATTCCTGCCGCGGCATGAACGGCAACCCGAGCGCCCACATTTCCGAGCACGCCTTCGGCAACGCGCTCGATGTCGCCGCCTTCGTGCTCGCCGACGGCCGCCGCATCAGTGTGAAGGACGGCTGGCGCGGCATGCCGGAAGAGCAGGGCTTCTTGCGCGACGTGCAGTCGGGCGCGTGCGCGCATTTTACCACGGTGCTGGCGCCGGGCTCCAACGTCTATCACTACGATCACATCCACGTCGATTTGATGCGCCGCGCCAGCCGCCGCCTGATCTGCCAGCCCGCCGCGGTCTCCGGCGAAGAAGTCGCCGCGCGCGCCGGCGGTCGCAACCCTTACGCGAACTCGCGCGATCCCTCTGTGACCGGCGCGCTCGGTGCGCACAAGAGCAAGCACGAGAAGGTCAACGAGGAAGACGAGTTCTCGGACGATTAGCCGGACGCAATGTGCAATCAGATGCCTGCCGACATCGTCCGCTATCTCACCCACCCGCAGGTGCAAATCGATCCCGACGTGCCGGTGCCGCAATGGGGCCTGAGCCCGATCGGACGTGCGCGGACCGAGACGGTCGCGAATGCGAGCTGGCTTGCGCGCACCACGCAGATCGTCGCCAGCGGCGAGCGCAAGGCGATCGAGACCGCCGAGATCATCGCGGGCTCACTCGGCCTCATGATCGAGATCCGCGAGGCCATGCACGAGAACGATCGCTCCGCGACCGGCTTCCTGAAGCCGGCCGAGTTCGAGGAGGTCGCCGATCAGTTTTTCGCGCAACCTCATCTCAGCGTCCGCGGCTGGGAGCGCGCCATCGACGCACAGGCGCGCATCGTCCGTGAAGCCGAAGCGGTGCTGACGCGCAACCGGCCGGGCGATGTTCTCCTCGTCGGCCACGGCGCCGTCGGCACGCTGTTGTTCTGTCACACTGCCGGCCAGGCCATCGACCGCCGCCACGATCAATCCGCCGGCGGAGGCCACGTCTTCGCGTTCACACGCGACGGGCGGAAGATCCTGCATGGCTGGCGAAGACTGGAAGAGATTTCCCAGCGTCGTCCCGGCGAAGGCCGGGACCCATAACCACGAAATGCAGTTTGGCGAAGACTCGTGGTTGCCGGCCTCGCACCGCAACTTCTCCCTGGGAGTATGGGTCCCGGCCTTCGCCGGGACGACGGTGAGTGTTTGACGACGATCTCGCCTTACTTCGCCCGATAGGCCGCCAGAAACATCCGCGTAGCGCTGTCGACGACTTCGGCCATGCGTTCTTCCGACGGCGGTGGCGCGGCCTGGAAGACGAAGGGGAGAAACAGCGAGGCCTTGGACAATTCCATGAACTGCGAGGCGGCGAGGTCGCAATCGTCGATCTCGAGATCGCCGGAGGCGACATGGGCTTTGAGATAGTCTGAGAGCCGGTTGATGGTCTGGTCCAGCACGCGCAAATAATAGCGGCGGCCGACATCAGGCATGCGCTCGGCGATCGCCATCACGGTGCGGATCGCCGATCCGCCGCCGGGTCGGCAGAGCAAATGGATATAGCCCTGGCCGAAATCCTTTAGCGTGGTCTCGACGTCGCGCGCGGGGTCGAAATTGAACACGACCTGGCCGTACTGGAAGGCCTCCTGCTCGAGGATGGCTTCGAACAGGGCGGTTTTGTCGGCGAAGTAGACATAGAGCGTGCCCTTGGAGACGGCGGCGGCGCGCGCGATCTCGCCCATGCTGGCGCCGTCAAAACCCAGATCCATGAACACCTTGCGGGCACCGTCCAGGATCTGGCGGCGCTTGGAGCTGTCCTCCTCTGGGATGACTTGCAGATGTTCGCGGCCGGCTACAACCATTGGTTCAGGGTCTCGGAAGGTTTTTGGATCGGGCCGCGGACAATGAACGCAAATAAAGGATTCGGGCCAGTACGGTTCGCCTGGGAATATTATCTATATTGACCGAACCGTTCGGTCAATGGTATTTGGGATGGGCGAGGGGGAAGAGGCCGTGCGACGGCCGTCCCTGATCGTGCTTTTTATTGGGGAGGCCTTTATGGCCGTATCGAGAGACCAAGCTGCGCGCGTCCTTCGCCAGGAAGCGGTGGAGACGAATTCGGCGAATGATGAAGCTGCGACCGAGAAATCGGCAGCGCTCGCCGAGCAGTTGCGCTCTCATGTGTCCGAAGAGGCCAAGCGCCGCACCAACGAGGCGCCGGAGAAGCCCGTGACCGACAAGCCGGCCCCCGCTGCGCCCACTGCCGCGCCCGCCGCTGCCGCGCCAAAATCCGGCAAGCGCAAATTCGTCATGATGGGCATCGGCCTGGTGCTGGCGCTCGCGGCCGCGAGCTATGCCGGCTACTACACGCTGGTCGGCCGCTTCTACGTGTCCACCGACGACGCCTATGTCCGTGCCAACAACACCATGCTGGGCGCGCGCGTTGCCGGCCATATCTCCTCGATCCTCGCCGGCGACAACACGCTGGTGCACGCCGGTGACACCGTCCTTCGCATCGACGACGGCGACTACAAGATCGCGGTCGATGCCGCCGCGACCCGGATCGCGACCCAGCAGGCCACCATTGATCGCATCGGCCGCCAGGTCGCGGCGCTCGACAGCCAGGTCGCGCAGGCCAGGGCGCAACTCGTCTCCGCGGAAGCGGGCCTCAAGCGCGCCGATCTCGATTATGAGCGCCAGCAGGCGCTGAGCAGCAAGGGCTTTGCCTCCCGCGCCACGTTCGAAACCGCGGAAGCCGGACGCGACCAGGGCGCCGCCGCGGTCAAGGCCGCGCAGGCCGCGTTTGACGTCGCCGTCAGCAATGTCGACGTCGCCAAGGCGCAGCAGGCCGAAGCACAGGCGCAGCTTGCCGAGCTCAAGACCACGCTCGCCAAGGCCGAGCGCGACCTCTCCTTCACCGCGGTGCGCGCGCCGGTCGACGGCATCTTCTCCAACCGCCTCGTCAGCGCCGGCGACTTCATCGCCGTCGGCCAGCGGCTCGGCAACGTCGTGCCGCTCGACGACGTCTATATCGACGCCAATTTCAAGGAAACCCAGCTCAAGCGCATCCGTCCCGGCCAGCCGGTGACGATCAAGGTCGATGCCTACGGCATGCGCAAGTTCTCTGGCGTCGTCGACAGCATCGCGGCCGGCTCGGGCTCGGTGTTCACGCTGCTGCCGCCGGATAATGCCACCGGCAACTTCACCAAGATCGTGCAGCGCGTGCCGGTCCGCATCCGCGTGCCGAAGGCGGTCGCGAGGCAGAACCTGCTGCGCGCCGGCATGTCGGTCTATGCGAGCGTCGACACCAACAAGGGCGCGGCCGACGCCGACAGCGAGATCGATCTCGACGATCCCACCATGATCCATCCGCAGTAGAGCACTTCAAGCGCTGCGAGGTCAGACCATGGCGAACGCCACGACTGCTTCACCTGCCATGATGGCGGCAGCCGCTTCGGAGCGCATTGCGCCGAAGCGGCTGATCGCCTTCATCATCATGGTGTTCGGGATGTTCATGTCGATCCTGGACATCCAGATCGTCTCGGCCTCCCTCAGCGAGATCCAGGCCGGACTGTCGGCAAGCTCCAGCGAAGTCTCCTGGGTCCAGACCGCCTATCTGATCGCCGAAGTGATTGCGATTCCACTGTCGGGATTCCTGTCGCGCGCGTTCGGCACGCGGCTGCTGTTCGCGGTCTCGGCCGCCGGCTTCACCATCTCGAGCCTGCTCTGCGGCTTTGCCACGACCATCGAGGAGATGATCCTCTGGCGCGCGCTCCAGGGCTTTCTCGGCGCCGGTATGATCCCGACGGTGTTCGCCTCGGCCTATACTGTTTTCCCGCGCTCCAAATTCCACATCGTCGGTCCCATCATCGGGCTGGTCGCGACGCTGGCGCCGACCATCGGACCGACGGTCGGCGGCTACATCACCGATCTGATGTCGTGGCACTGGCTGTTCTTCATCAACATCGTGCCCGGCATCGGCATCACCATCGGCGTGCTGGCGCTGGTCGATTTCGACCAACCGAACTTCGCGCTGCTCGATCGTTTCGACTGGTGGGGCCTGATCTTCATGGCCGGCTTCCTCGGCACGCTGGAATATGTGCTTGAGGAGGGCCCGCAATATGAATGGTTGCAGGATACGTCGGTCGCGATCTGCGCCTTGATCTGCGTCATCTCGGCGATCGCCTTCTTCTGGCGCGTCTTCGCGGCGGCCGAGCCGATTGTCGATCTCCGCGCGTTCAACAATCGTAATTTCGCCGTGGGCTGCGTCTTGCAGTTCTGCATCGGCATCGGGCTCTATGGCCTGACCTACATCTATCCGCGCTATCTCGCCGAAGTGCGTGGCTACAGCGCGCTGATGATCGGCGAGACCATGTTCGTCTCCGGCATCACCATGTTCCTGGTCGCGCCGCTGGTCGGCCGTCTCATGGTGAAGCTCGACATGCGCTACATGATCGCGTTCGGGTTGATCGTGTTTGCGATCGGCTCGTACCAGATGACCTGGATCACGCGCGACTTCGACTTCTACGAGCTGTTGATACCGCAGATCCTGCGCGGCGTCGGCATGATGTTCGCGATGGTGCCGACCAACAACATCGCGCTCGGCACGCTGGCGCCGGAGCGGGTGAAGAACGCGTCCGGCCTGTTCAACCTGATGCGCAATCTCGGCGGCGCGGTTGGCCTTGCCGTGATCAACACCGTGCTCAACGACCGTACCGATCTGCACATCACGCGCCTCCAGGAGCGCGTGACCTGGGGCAATGCGACCGCGACCGAAACCCTGACCATGCTCACGCAGAAATTCCAGGGGCTTGGCGACGCCACGCTGATGGCGATGAAGCAGCTCAGCCAGATCGTGCACCGCCAGGCCGCGGTGATGGGCTATGGCGACGCCTTCTTCATCCTGACGCTGTTTTATTTGGGCCTCAGCCTGCTGGTCACGCTGCTGAACAAGCCGGCGTCCATGACCAGCGGCGGCGACGCGCACTAAGCGAGCTGTATACTCGGTGTCGTCGCCCGGCTTGACCGGGCGATCCAGTACTCCGAGACAGCTGTGATTGAACCGACGGGCCGCGGCGTACTGGATGCCCCGCCTTCGCGGGGCATGACGGCGGAAATCAGATCGGCGGCCGACGACGCGCACTTATTTGCAACACTCGCGCGTGATCTCGCTGGGCCCCGTTGCAAATCACAAACGACGCATCTATAAAGCGCACCTCATTCATTTGAACCGGGGAGGATTTGCATGATTTCGTCGCATTCGCAGATCGCACACCCGCGCTCGATGATGTTCTGGCTCGGTATGTGCTCGGCCCTTTAGAGGCCCTTTCCGCCAGATTCGATTGGGTTTTGTGTCCCGGTCGCCTCGCTTCCCAAGTCAAAATCAATCCTAAGTGACGCTGTTTCGGCCCGCGCGGCTGGCCTGCGTCCATCGATGGAGCCGGCCCGCGCCAAAGCGGCCGGATGATGCCATGACCGCTCTGTCAAAAAAGCCCGCGGCGATACGCGTGGTGCTGCCCTTCGTGTTCCGGCACTGGCTGAAGCAGCCGGGGCGTACGGCTGCCATTGCCGGCGGCCTGTTAGGTGCGACTGTCGCCGATTTGTTCATGCCGGTGTTTTCGGGACATTTGGTCGACGCGCTGACGCGCGGCCCGTCCGATCCCGCCGCGCGCCACGCGGCGCTGGTGGCGTTGGCCGGCATCGTTATCCTGGGCGCGGCCTCGATGGTGCTGCGGCTGACCGGGCTCCAGGTGATCGTGCCGTTCACGCTGAAGATCATGTCCGATGTGGCGCAGGATGCCTTCCTGCGCGTGCAACGCTTCTCGACCGACTGGCATGCCAATTCGTTCGCCGGCTCCACCGTGCGCAAGATCACCCGCGGGATGTGGGCGCTGGACCTGTTGAACGACACCATCCTGCTGGCGCTTCTGCCTTCGCTGTTCGTGCTGATCGGATCGATGATCCTGCTCGGCGTGCACTGGGCCTCGCTCGGCGTGGTGATCGCGCTCGGCGCGGCCGCCTATGTCACGATGACGGTGTTGTTCTCGACGCGCTACATCGCGCCGGCCGCGCGCATCTCCAACGCCTGGGACACCAAGGTCGGCGGCACGCTGGCGGATGCGCTGACATGCAATGCGGTGGTGAAATCCTTTGGCGCCGAAGCGCGTGAGGATGCGCGGCTCGCCCGCGTCATCAACCGCTGGCGCGTGCGGGTGCGGCGGACGTGGTTCCGCTACAACTACACCGCGATGACGCAGCTCTCCTTGCTGCTGTGCCTGCGCGCGTCGGTGATCGGCGGATCGGTGCTGCTGTGGATGTCGGGGCATGCCTCGCCCGGCGACGTCACCTATGTGCTGACCAGCTACTACGTCATCCACGCGTACTTGCGTGACGTCGGCATGCACATCAACAACCTCCAGCGCTCGGTCAACGACATGGAGGAGCTGGTGGCGATCCATGACGAGCCGATCGGGATCGCGGATGCCGCGGACGCGCGGCCGATCGCGATTGCGGGCGGTGAGATCGTGTTCGACGACGTCACGTTCCACTATGGCGGTCATCGCGCACCGCTGTACGACGGGCTGTCGGTCACGATCCGTGCCGGCGAGCGGGTCGGCCTCGTGGGCCGTTCCGGCTCCGGCAAGACCACCTTCGTCAAGCTGGTGCAGCGGCTCTACGACGTCACGGACGGCCGCGTGTTGATCGATGGGCAGGATATCGCGCTGGCGACGCAGCAATCGCTGCGCAGCCAGATCGCGATCGTGCAACAGGACCCGATCCTGTTTCACCGCTCGCTCGCCGAGAACATCGCCTATGGCCGGCTCGGTGCCAGCCTGGAGGCGATCGAGCAGGCGGCGCGGTTGGCGAATGCGCACGACTTCATCCTGCGCCTGCCCAAGGGCTACGGCACGCTGGTCGGCGAGCGTGGCGTCAAACTGTCGGGTGGCGAGCGGCAACGCGTGGCGCTGGCGCGCGCCTTCCTGGCGGATGCGCCGGTGCTGATCCTGGACGAGGCGACCTCGAGCCTCGATTCGGAATCGGAGGCGCTGATCCAGCAGGCGATGGAGCGGCTGATGAAGGGCCGCACCTCGATCGTGATCGCGCATCGGCTGTCGACGGTGCGCAGCCTCGATCGCATCCTGGTGTTCGATCGCGGCGAGATCGTCGAGCAGGGTACGCACGCGATGCTCGCCGGGAAGTCTGGCGGCATCTATCGCAGCCTGTTCGAGCGCCAAGTGGTGGAGCTCGGGCACATCGCAGCAGCGGAATGACGCGCGTGGCCGGCAGACGAATGCCGGCCACGCCGCCAGAGGATGGAATGAGATGAAAGACCTGACGCACGGCTCCATCGTGAAACACATCCTGGCCATGGCGCCGCCGATCATGGCCGGGATGATCTCGATCATGATCTGCCAGCTGGTCGATCTGTATTTCGTTTCGGGATTGGGCGATGCCGCCGTTGCGGGTGTCGCCGCGGCCGGCAATGCCGGTTTTCTCGTCAACGCGCTGCTGCAAGTGCTCGGCGTCGGCGCGGTGGCGCTGATCGCGCATGCGGTGGGACGCAAGGATCGGCCGGATGCGAATCTGATCTTCAACCAGGCGGTCGCGCTGTCGGTGATCTTCGGCCTGTTGACCCTGGTCGCGGGCGCGGCGCTGTCGCGCCTCTACATGCGTTCGGTTGCGGCGGACCAGGCCACGGTCGAGGCGGGGACGACTTACCTGTTGTGGTTCATGCCGGCGCTCGCGCTGGAATTCATCATGCAGGTGATTGCATCCGCGCTGCGCGCGACCGGCATCGTGCGCCCCGCCATGCTGGTGCGGGTCCTCGCGGTCGCCATCAACATCGCGCTGGCGCCGGTGCTGATCTCGGGGTGGGGCACCGGCTATGCGCTCGGTGTTGCCGGCGCGGGGCTGTCGAGCTCGATTGCGGTCGCGATCGGCGTTCTGATGCTGCTTGCGTATTTCCGCAAGGTCGAGCGCTACGTAGTCTTCAATCCGGCGCAGTGGCGGCCGCAGCCGCGCCATCTGAAGCGCATCCTCAACGTCGGTCTGCCGGCGGGCGGCGAGTTCGCGATGATGTTCATCTTCATGGCGGTGGTTTATTACGTTCTTCGCGATTTCGGCGCGGCGGCCCAGGCGGGCTTCGGGATCGGACAGCGCGTGCTCGGCCTGATCCAGATGCCGGCGCTTGCGGTTGCGCTCGCCGCGGGGCCGATTGCCGGCCAGAACGTCGGCGCCGGGAACGGCGAGCGCGTGTGGGAAACCTTCGTCAAGGCGGCGCTGATCACCAGTGTCGTGATGATCGGCTTCATGCTCCTCGCGCAGTTGAAGCCGGAGCTCCTGCTGGCCGGATTCTCCAACGACCAGGAGACCATGGCGATTGCCTTCCTGTTCTTGCGGATCATCTCGCTCAACATGGTGGCGCAGGGCCTGATCTTCACCTGCTCGAGCATGTTCCAGGGCCTCGGCAATACCAAGCCGGTGTTGTGGAGCTCGGCGACGCGCGTGTTCACCTATTCGCTGCCGGCGATCTGGCTCTCGACGCGACCCGGCTTCCGCATGGAGCACGTCTGGTACCTGTCGATCGCGGCGACCACGCTACAGGCCGGGTTGAGCTTGTGGCTGCTGCGCCGCGAGTTCAGGAAGCGCCTGGTGTCGCAGAAGGAGAAGGCTGGGGAGCCAGCGAGCCCCAAGCCCGTCGCGCCTCTCGCACGCGAGCCTGCGTAACGACAGTCTGTTCCATCCCCTCGGCTCCGGCTAATTTGCCGGGCTGATGGGATGGCGGGCTGTAGTAGAGAGGCGGAATGAACGGAGTGACGAACGAGCAGCAGCCGGCATCTTGGCTTGCCGCGATCTGGGCGGCGCGCTACCGCACGCCGGCCCGTTTCGTCGCGCTGGTTGCGCTGTTGTTGCCGTGGACGACGACCGGACTGACCTTCGCGCTCATCCCCTGGCTGATCGCTTTCGCCTTCGTCGATCTTCGCGCGTT
Source organism: Bradyrhizobium sp. LTSP857 (assembly GCF_000938285.1). NCBI lineage: Bacteria > Pseudomonadati > Pseudomonadota > Alphaproteobacteria > Hyphomicrobiales > Nitrobacteraceae > Bradyrhizobium > Bradyrhizobium sp. LTSP857. The sequence continues at coordinate 15,100 of NZ_JYMS01000038.1, forward strand.
CCCGCGCTCGCTGCTCCGCCCGGTCTGCCTGCTGCCGATCGCGCTGTTTGCGCTCGCCGTCGTCGGCACGCTCTGGTCGGAGGCAGCCTGGCCCGAGCGGCTGCATGCGATCGGGCCGTCGGCGAAGCTGCTGGTGCTGCCGCTCCTGATCTACCAGTTCGAGCGCTGGCCCTACGGCGACTGGGTGTTTAAGGCCTTCCTCGCATCCTGCGCGCTGCTGATGCTGTACTCCTTCGCCGCCGCGATCGATCCCAATCTCTCGCTGAAACTCTATTTGTCGCGCGGGCCCTACAAGGTCGAGAGCGGGGTCGCGGTACGCAACTATATCGACCAGAGTCAGGAGTTCGCGCTCTGCGCGATCGCGCTGGTCTATCCGGTCGTGACGCTGTTCCGCGCCGGCCGTGTTCGCATCGCGGTGCTGCTCGCGGCGCTGGCAATCGGCTTCCTGGCCAACATGATGTTCGTGGTGGTGTCGCGCACGGCCCTGGTGACGCTGCCGATCCTCCTCGTGATAATTGCGCTCCTGCATCTACGCCGGCGCACCGCGCTCGTCGCCGCCGGTGCGCTGGTGCTGGTGGCGGTCGTGCTGTGGAACACCTCGCCGCATCTGCGAGAGACCATCGCGAAATTCCAGGGCGATTATGCAATGAGCGTGGAAGGCAACCAGGTTAGCGGGATGGGTTCACGCCTGGAATATTGGCGCAAGTCGGTGCAATTCATTGCCGACGCTCCGCTGTTGGGTCACGGCACCGGCTCGATCCGCGGCCTGTTCGCAAGCGCGGCTGCCGATGCGGAGATCGATCCGCTGCGCGGCGAGGTCGTCAGCAATCCGCACAATCAGACGCTGAGCGTTGCCGTGCAATGGGGCGCAGTGGGCGTCCTGGTTCTCTACGCGCTTTGGTTCGCGCACCTGTTGATGTTTCGCGGCGAGGGGCTGGCCTGCTGGATCGGCCTGCTTGTCGTCGTGCAGAACATGCTGTCCTCGCTGTTCAACACCCATCTGTTCGACTTCACGTCGGGCTGGATCTACGTGCTCGGCGTCGGCGTTGCCGGTGGCATGGCGCTCGCGAACAAAACGAAGGGCTAGGGCGTGCCGATGCTGTTCCAGACGAGGACGGCACCGGACAGGAACAACAGGCCGAGCACGACATCGCCAAAATGCTTGTCGCTCAGCGCGTGATAGACGCGCGCCCCGGCCCATGCGCCGATCAAGGTGCCTGGAAACGCGACCAGCGCGAGCCACACCACCTTGAACGCGACCAGGCCTGATGCGGTCTGCAACACCAATGCGGTCGCCAGCACGGTGAAATTGAAGAGCTGGAAGATGCCGCGCCGCTCATGCTTGTTCCAGCCGCGGATGTTGGCCCACAGGATCGGCAGCGGCCCCGACAGTCCGGCAAGGCCGCCCAAAATGCCGCCGGCAAAGCCGATCGCGCCATCGGCGATGCGGCCGCCGAACGTGATGGCGAGCGGCCGCTTGTTCAAATAGAGCGCGGTCGAGAAGATCAGCAACAGTACGCCGACGCTCAGCTTGAACACTTTTGGATCGGCGGAAGCCACAAGCATGGTCCCCAGCGGCACGCCGATCAGTCCGCCGATCAGGAACGGCCAGACCAGCGAGAGGTCAAAGCTCTTCCACATCGACGGCAGTGTCGAGGTCTGCGCGATCACCGAACAGATCAGCACCAGGGGCACCGCAAGCGAGGGCGGCAGCACGTAGAGCCAGATGCCCAGCGCCATCAGCGCCGTGCCGAATCCGGCCAGTCCCGAGACGAAGCCGCCGGCCAGCGCGCCGAACAGCAGCAGCGCAGTGTGGGACGTTTCCACCAAACAATTCCTGTCGTTACGGGCGATCCCGAGGCGTTGATCGCCGTTTGGCGCATAGCACAGATGCGGCCGGGGAGGTCAATTTCAAAACCGCACGCAAGCGTGATCCCCAAGGGCGGGGCAAGGGCGGGCGTTCTCGGAAGACGCGCCTACATGATGCTCGTACTTCAATCTGGGGCCCGCCCGACGCCATCATGCGCTCCGGTTTGCCTGTCCCCGAACGAGATGATGGAGAATGACCATGACCCGCACGAAGATTGCCATTTCGGCCGCGTTGCTGTCGGCGGCGGCCCTGATGCCGACAATGGCGCAGGCGCAGTTTTCCGAGCCTGCCGCCTATCAGGCCGCGCACCCCGATCGTGACGTGCTGAACGGTGGGCAGCTCACGCCGGCGGGGCGCGCGGCCCGCGGTGAGCCGGTCGTGTCGAGCGATGCCTACGCGGCCTATCCGTCGCCTGCGGTGCCGGCCCTCCGCCCCCGCCATCGCCGTCAGCATCAGTAATTTCTGCTAGACGATCTGCCTCGTATCGGCGGGCTTGTGCAGCGCGCCGACGAGGATGCGCAGCGCCTCCGTCAATTCCGATCTGTTGCGCGCGGCGCCCAGCGAGACGCGCGCGGCATGGGGCGATGTTCCGTCGACTGCGAAGGCATCGCCGGCAACGACCGCGAGCCCATGTCGTAAGAGATGCGCCGCGACGTCGGGTCGACTATCCGGCAGCATGAGCCACAGATGATGGGCGGCTGGTTTTGCCTGGAACTGAAAGCCCTTCAGCGCGCGCTGCGCCAGTTGCTGGCGGCCGACGGCCTCGTTGCGGATCGCGGTGATGATGCGGTCGGCGATGCCGCTCTCGAGCCAGTGCGTGGCCAGCGCGACCATCAGCGGCGCTGGCATCTGCACAGTGGCTTGCAACCAGCTCCGCATCTCCTGCTGCGAATTGCTGTCGGGCGTCAGCAGATAGGCGACGCGCAACGCCGGCGCGATGCATTTTGACAGCGTGGTCGCGAGATACGTCCGCTCCGGAATGAGGTTGGCGATCGGCGATGCCGCGCGATCGAGCAGCCCATAGGCGTCGTCCTCGATCAGCACCGTGTCGGCATCGCGGATGATCTTTGCGATCGCGTTGCGCCGTTCGGGAGCAACCGTCGCCGTGGTCGGATTGTGCAGCGTCGGAATGAGATAGACGGCCTTCGGTCTGTGCGTGCGACAGGCTTTCGCCAGCGCGTCTGGAAGAACACCATTTTCATCCATCGCCACGCCGACGAGCTTGACCCCGAGCCGCGTGGCGGCCGCCTTGATGCCTGGGAAGGTGAGGGCTTCCGTCAGTACGACATCGCCGGGCCGCGCGAGATAAGCGAGCAGATTGAACAGAATGGTCTGCGCGCCCGGAAAGATCACGAGCTTATCGGCATGCGCATGCGGAACGCGTGCGCGCATCCATCGCGCCGCGACCTCGCGCTCATGCGCGCTGCCGCCGGGGGGCTGGTAGTTGAGATGCGCGGTCAGGCCCGATTGCGCGCGGATAACCTCCAGCCCTGCGATGATGCGTTCGTCGAGCTGCGCTTCGAGCGGATGTGGCGGCACGTTCATCGAGAGGTCGATCGCGACCGGATGCGGCATGTCGACCGCGCGGCGCGCGCTGGTCTCCGATACGAACGATCCCTGACCGACCCTGGCCTCCATGATGCCGCGGCGCCGCGCCTCGGTGTAGGCGCGTGTCACGGTGGTCAGGTCGATGCCGAGCGCTTTGGCGAGCGCGCGCTGTGTCGGCAGTTGCTGTCCCCGCACCAGCCGGCCGGCGGCGATGTCGGCCTCCATGGCTTCGACGATGCGCTGATAGCGCGGCCCGCTCAGCTCCGAGATTGTAGGGGTCCAATCCATGCAATTTAGGCCCATATCCTTTGAATGTATGGATGCAAGATATTATTGTATGGATCATCGAAAAGGAAGAGGTGATGTCATGGCGACCGGTTCAATCTCTCTCGCACAGGCGATGTGGCGCGGTTTTCGCGGCAAGTGCCCGAACTGCGGCGAAGGGCACATGTTCGGGCGCTTCCTCAAGGTCGCCGACGCTTGCGATCATTGCGGCGAGGAGCTGTTTCACCAGCGTGCCGATGACTTTCCAGCTTATCTGGTCATGGTCGTGGTCGGACATCTCGTGGTGCCCGCGATCCTCGCGGTCGAGACCGTCTACGCGCCGCCGGTCTGGCTGCAATTGGCGGTGTGGCTGCCGGTGACGCTGTTTGCCTCGCTCGCACTGCTGCAACCGACCAAGGGCGCCATCGTCGGCCTGCAATGGCAGATCGGCATGCATGGTTTTGAGGCAAGCAAATTGCGGCGCGAGGCCGGTCAGCTTGCACCCGTGCTCGCTAAAGCGAACGCGCGCGTGGCCTGAGGCACGTCGCGGCGTTTACATCCAGAACTCGGCCGCTACACTCCATCGTATCAAACAAGAACGATGGAAACGCCGATGGCCGCGCGCTCGAAGACCTTCCTGCTTTGTCACGGCGCGTGGTCCGGCGGATGGGCCTGGAAGAAGATGTATCCGCTGATGGCGCAGGCCGGCCATCGCCTGATCGCACCGACCTACACCGGGCTCGGCGAGCGATCGCATCTCGCCAGTCCCGCGATCGACCTCGAGACACACATCCAGGACATCCTCAACGTCATCAAGTTCGAGGATATCAGCGATATCGTGCTGCTCGGCCACAGCTATGGCGGCATGGTCGCAACCGGTGTCGCCGACCGCGCGCGCGAGCGCGTGAGGCAATTGATCTATCTCGACGCCTTCGTGCCGCGCGACGGCCAGTCGCTGTTCGACCTCAATGAGGGTGGGCGCGAGCCGATGCGCAAGGCGGCAGCTGCGGGTGACGGCTATCGCATTCCGCCGAACCCGCCGCCATCAGATACGCCGCAGGCCGATCTCGACTGGCTCAACGCGCGCCGCATCAACATGCCGCTCAAGTGTTTCGAGACCAAGCTGAAGCTTGAGCACGGCGAGCCGGCAATGCCGCGCAGCTACATCTATTGCAAACGCATTCCGCCCGGCGATGTGTTCGGACAGTTCGCGAAGCGGGCCAAGGGCGAGGATGGCTGGCGCTATTTCGAGCTCGACGCCAGTCATGCGCCGAACGTGACGGCGCCGGAGGCGCTAATGGGCGTGTTGGGCGAGATCGTCGGCTAGCTCCTTCGTCACCAAAAATGGTGAGGGGCCCGATGCGTTAGCATCGAACCCCTCGTCACTTTCTTAGTAAGACGCGTTTTCTTTACGCGAACCGGAAAACCACTTCGCTCGAAAACGCTTTAGAATATCAGCCGGCCTGTAAGCCGGGTTCTGTAAGGCACCGCCCGCTTGCGCGAACGATACGTGACGGCCATTCCTCTGGGACAATGTTTGCACATTGCCTCGAGCAACCTACCCGGACGGCGGGCCTGACATCGCCCCGCGGCGTTATCGCTTGCGCGATCGGCCCGCATTTGCCGTCCCTATTCGGTTTTGCTCCCGGTGGGGTTTACCATGCCGACCCCGTTGCCGGAGCCGCGGTGCGCTCTTACCGCACCTTTTCACCCTTACCCGTCTACGCTGCTTGCGCAGCTTCGGCGTGGCGAGCCTTGCGGGCTTGTCACGCCATAGCCCCGTTAGGGGCGAAGGCGGGCGGTTCGTTCTCTGTGGCACTTTCCCTGGGGTCACCCCCGCCGGACGTTATCCGGCACCGTATGTCAAGGGAGCCCGGACTTTCCTCCCCGGAGGCCTTTCGGCACCTACAGGGGCGGCCGTCCGGCCGACTGACGGCCTACGCATGGGCATTTGTGACGGTTTCGTCAAGCCGATATCGCCGCGCACGCATTGCCAGAAATAATTTATCCTGAAGATGTCGTTTGGTGTGTGCCCGGTTCGACTGGATGTCGGTGATCCCCCGAACAACAGGAGTTAAGTGATGCAATATCTGCTGCTGATCTACCGGAACGAAGCGGAATTGAGCAAGATGACCCCCGCAGACCGTCAGGCGATGTCGGCGGAGTACGGCACGTACACGCAGTCCATCGTCCAGAGCGGCCATTTCAAGGCCGGTGACGGGCTTCAGCCGACCACGACGGCGACCACCGTGCGCGTGCGTGAGGGCAAGACCCTGACGACCGACGGTCCGTTCGCGGAAACCCGCGAGCAGCTTGGTGGCTACTATCTGGTCGAGGCCAAGGATCTCGACACCGCCATTGGGCTGGCTGCGCGGATTCCTGGGGCCAAGGCAGGCTCGATCGAGATCCGGCCGGTCATGATCTACAAGTGATCTCTTCCGCCGACATCGACAAGATCTTCCGCGACGAGGCGGGGCGGGCGCTGGCCACCCTGATCCGCCTCGTCGGTGATTTCGATCTTGCCGAGGACGCGCTCCAGGATGCCTTCACGGTTGCACTGGAGCGCTGGTCGGCCGGCGAGGTGCCCGACAATCCACGTGCCTGGCTGGTCAATGTCGGCCGCAACAAGGCGATCGACCGTGTCCGGCGGCAGGCCGTCTTCCGCGGCAAGCAGCAGGCGCTCGTGCACGAGCTCGAGCTCAACGCGCAAGCACCCGCCGAGCCGCCGGCGATGGTCGATGACGACATGCTGCGGCTGATCTTCACCTGTTGCCATCCGGCGTTCGCGGCCGAGGTGCAGGTCGCGCTGACGCTGCGCACCGTCTGCGGGCTTTCCATGGCGCAGGTCGCGCGCGCCTTCCTCATCAGTGAGGATGCGATGGCGCAGCGCCTCGTCCGCGCCAAGCAGAAGATCAGGCTCGCCGGCATTCCCTATGAAGTGCCGGAGCACGCCGCGCTGGCGCCGCGGCTCAACGGCGTGCTCGCCGTGATCTATCTCGTCTTCACCGAAGGCTATGTCGCAACATCAGGCGCGGATCTGATGCGGCCCGATCTCGCGGTCGAGGCGATCAGGCTCGGCCGGTTGCTCGATCGGCTGATGCCCGATCGCGCCGCGATCAAGGGCCTGCTTGCGCTGATGCTGCTGCACGATGCGCGCCGCGCCGGGCGCGAAACGGCGGCGGGCGACATCGTTCTGCTCGAAGAGCAGGACCGTTCGCTCTGGGATCGCGCGCAGATCGAGCAGGGATTGCGACTGGTGGACGACGCGCTGCGCGTGCCTGGTCGGCCGCAGCCCTATGTGGTGCAGGCCGCGATTGCCGCGCTGCATGCACGCGCGCCAAGTTACGAGCAGACCGACTGGCCGCAGATCGCCGGGCTCTATGAGGTGCTGATGCGCATTAATCCGTCGCCGGTGATCGAGCTCAACCACGCTGCCGCAGTCTCGATGGTCGATGGTCCCGCGCGCGCGCTCGATCTCGTCGATGCGATTGCCGCGCGCGGCGGGCTCGATGGCTACGAGCTGCTGCCGGCGGTGCGCGCGGATCTGTTGCGGCGGCTGGAGCGCAAGGAAGAGGCGCGCGAGTCCTATCGCGTAGCGACGGAGGTGACGCAACTCGAGCCGTTGCGAAGACTGTATGCGCGAAGGGTGAGGGAGCTTGGTTAGACGTGGACGGCAGCAATCAGATGCCGAGCGCGCTCTGGTAGGCGAAGAGGGCGGGCGCGCCGCCTGTGTGCAGGAAGATGACATCCTCGTCGTTGCGCCAACGGCCTTGGCGGATCATCGCGATCAGACCGGCGAGCCCTTTGCCCGAATAGACCGGGTCAAGCGCAAGAGCCTCCGATTTTCCTGCAAGCCGGATCGCTTCGATCGTGGCCTCGTGCGGTACCCCGTAGGCTGGTCCGGCATGACCGGCAACGACTTCCACCATGGCCTCGTCGATGCCTGCGCCAAGCAGGTCCGCCGCTTGCCGTGCAAGAGCCACCACATCAGCGCGCACCCGCGCGGGCTCGGCATCGATATCGATCCCGACGATTCTCGTGCCCGGCATGGCCACGGCCGCGCCGATGACGAGACCGGCCTGCGTGCCGGCGCTTCCGGTGCAATGCACGATCGCGGCCGGCGCGAAGCCCGCCAGCGCCGCCTGCTGCTCGATTTCGGAGATCGTGGTGGCATAGGCGACCGCGCCCAGCGCATTCGAGACGCCGTAGGGCACGAAATACGGCTTGCGCCCCGACGCCCGGAGATCGTCGACCAGCGCGCGGATGGCCGCATTGCGGTCGCCGGTCCATGGCACATCGTGCAGGTGCGCGCCGAACAGCCGGTTGAGAAAGGCGTTGCCCGAGGTTTCGTATTCCGGCGTCGGCGGCGCGAGTCGACCGTGATAGACGGCCAGATGACATGCCAGCCCGAGCTTTGCTGCAACCGCGGCAACCTGCCGCTGGCTGTTCGATTGCACAACACCGCCTGAGACGATCGTATCGGCGCCCTCTAGAACAGCATCGTGCAGGACGTAGTCGAGCTTGCGCAATTTGTTGCCGCCAAATCCGAGCCCGGTCGCATCGTCGCGTTTGATCCACAGTCGCGGCCCGCCGAGATGAGCCGTCAGCCGTTTCATCGGCTCGAGTGGCGTGGGAAGATCGGCCAAGCCCAGGCGAGGAAAAGCTGCGAGTCGGTCAATCAGCGGCTTGCGATCAATCTGCGTCATTTCGTTCGCCCCGCTCGCACATGACCGTCGGACAATAGCCCGACGTCCGCAATCGCGGCGACGATCGCGTGATCACATTCAAGCGAACAGCGGAAGAATTCTTATTGCAAAGGACGTTCGTTACTTCGCAGCCACAGTCGTCTCCTCCGCCGGCAGGCTCGCCAGCAGCGCCTGTAGCGTCGACAGTGTCGAATGATCCGCGACACCATCGAGCCGTGCCGGGCGAAAATGGCGTTGGAAGGCGGTGACGACTTCCATCGTCGATGCGTCGTATTTGCCGGTCAGCGGCACGCCGTAGCCATATCGTGCGAGTGCCTGCTGAAGGCTCAGCACTTCGTCGCTGATGGTGCCGAGCATCAGGCTCTCGCCGCGCACGACCGGCGCGGGCGTCACCCAATGACCGACGCCCGAATTGGCCAACGAATGCCACGGAAACTTTTCGCCAGGGTCCTTCTTGCGCGCCGGCGCGACGTCGGAATGACCGAGCACCCGTTGCGGCGCGACCTTGCGGCGGAGCATGATGCCGCGGCACAGCGCGATCACGGCGGCGATCTGGCGCAGCGGATATTCCGGGTAACCCCAATCGTGCCCGCGATTGATGATCTCAATGCCGATCGAGCAGGAGTTGATGTCGTCCTCGCCGGCCCAGGACGAGACGCCGGCGTGCCAGGCGCGCCTGGCCTCCGGCACGCATTGCACGATGCGGCCATCCTCGAGCACGACGTAATGGGCCGAGACTTCGGTGCCGGCCGTGCACAGCCGCGCCAGCGCGCCCTCGACGTCGGGCATGCCGGTGTAGTGCAGCACGATCATGTCGGGCTGCCGTCCCTTGTTGCGGTCGCCATGATTGGGCGAGGGGATGATGTCGGAGACGATCGAGGAATCCGGCTCGAACGTCCGCATGTTCGCCGCGGCCTTGGGAACCGGGAGAACGCGTTGACGCTTCGAATCAGTTCCAGATGGCGTGGACGAACCGGACGACATAAACCGCTCAAGTCGGACAGAAGAGGTGGGCCAAGCCGCCAAGCCCTTCTCTTTACTATTCCTTTACCCTCCGCTTCGCGCAATCGCGCGTCACGGTTAACGGGCGCATTTTGGGGTCACTGTGTGGATGAAGCATCACCGCTCCTTCACCTTTTCGACTTGTAACCGAGCGATCAACGCTTTCTTAACGCTAAGGGCCGTTACTGAGAGGTGAAGAGCCGACCCGCGTCCGGAGGCGGCCAAAGCGTTCTTGGCTCGAAATCCCATGGCTGCCCGACAAACTCCACTGGGAACACCGGGGGTGCCACCTGGGACGACCGGGCTCGGTTACCGTGCTGCACAGGGGTTGGGTCGTGGAACCGCCGCGACGCGGAATTATTCGAGGCGTAATGGGCTGGCTCGCCCCCGATTTCACCTGTCCGTTCGACAGGCGTGGCGCATGAGCTCCGCGCCTCACATTCCCGTGCTTGGCCGCGAGGCGATCGATCATCTCGCGCCGCGCGAGGGCGGCATCTATGTCGACGCAACCTTCGGTGCCGGCGGCTACAGCCGTACCATCCTCGATGTGCCGGGAACCCACCTGATCGCGATCGATCGCGACAGCACGGCGATCGCCGGTGGTGCCGAGCTGGTCGAGCGCTCAGGCGGCCGGCTGACGCTGGTCGAGGACCGCTTCTCGAATCTCGCCGAGGTCTGCGCGTTGCAAGGCATCGATGCCGTCGACGGCGTCGTGATGGACGTCGGCGTGTCCTCGATGCAGCTCGACCAGGCCGGCCGCGGCTTCTCGTTCCGCCTCGATGGTCCGCTCGACATGCGGATGGGGCAGGAGGGACCGACGGCCGCCGATGTCGTCGCGCGCGCCTCGGAGAGCGATCTCGCCGACATCATCTATCTCTTCGGCGAGGAGCGGCATTCGCGCCGTGTCGCCCGCGCCATCGTGGCGGACCGGCAGGAGACGCCGTTCACGACCACGCGTTCGCTCGCGGATCTCGTTGGCCGGGTGGTCCGCTCCAAGCCCGGCGACATTCATCCGGCAACGCGGACGTTTCAGGCGCTGCGCATCTTCGTCAACGAAGAGCTCGAGGAACTCCAGACCGCGCTTGCGGCGGCCGAACGCGTGCTCAAGCCCGGCGGCCGTCTCGTGGTCGTGTCGTTCCACTCGCTGGAAGACCGCATCGTCAAGAATTTCTTCTCCGAGCGCTCCAAGACCGGCGGCGGCTCGCGGCATCGGCCGGAAATGGCGCAGACTGCGCCGAGCTTCCAGCTTCTGACGCGACGGCCCGTGATCGCCGGCGAGGAGGAGGTTGCGCATAACCCGCGCGCCCGCTCCGCAAAACTGCGCGCCGCCGAGCGCACCGATGCGCCCGCGCATGACGCTCGCGAGCCATCGTCCTGGCCACAACTCTCCGACATCATGAGGGGTGGCTAGCGCATGCGCTTCATTCACCTCCTCGTCATTGGCGCGCTGATCTTCGCGGCCGCCTATGTCTACCGGATCAAGATGGACTCCACCGCCCGCACCGAGAAGGTGCTGCGGCTGCATGCGGAGATCCGCGAGCAGCGCGACGCGATCGCGTCGCTGCGTTCCGACTGGGCCAGGCTCGACGCGCCCTTGCGCCTGCAAGGCCTGTCCGAGCGGCATCTGCCGCTCAAACCCGTCAACGCCACGCAATATGACTCGTTGAAGAACCTGCCGGAGCGGCCGCCGCGGATGTTCAGGCAGGGTGAGCCTGATCCGATCGGGTCCATGATCAACACGATCGAAGCCGCAAGCGATCCCGATACGGTGACGGGCTCCGTGCCTCAGTCCGAGGACAAGCAATGAGCCCGGCGACGCCTGCAAAACCGACCGAACCTTGGCGGCAGCGTCTGATCCGCAGCCTGCTCTACGGGCGCAACGTCGATCGCGCCGCGAAAGCGCGGGCGCGCGTCGGGCTCGCGATCCTCGCCTTCGCCGGGGTCTACGCCCTGATCGGCGGCCGGCTCGTGATGTTCGCGATCGGCGCCGACGCCCACAGCGCACGGCGCGCCGCGGCGCAGGAGGTGGTCGCCACCGCGCGGCCCGATATCGTCGACCGCAACGGTGCGATCCTCGCAACCGACGTCAAGGCGGCGAGCCTGTTCGGCGAGCCGCGCCGTATCATCGACAAGGACGAGGCGATCGAGCTTCTGACTGCCACCGTACCCGACCTCGACGAGGCCGAGGTGCGCGAGCGGCTGTCGTCGCGGAAAGGTTTCGTCTGGCTCAAGCGCGAGATCACGCCGAAGCAGCAGCAGGACATCCACAAGCTCGGCCTTCCCGGCGTCGGCTTCCTGCGCGAGAACAAGCGCGTCTATCCGACCGGCAACGAGGTCGCCCACGTCATTGGTCTGGTCAACATTGACAACCAGGGCATCGCCGGCATGGAGAAGTGGCTCGACAATCAAGGGCTCGCCGATCTCCACCGCGCGGGCTTTGCCACCGACCGGCTGCAAAAGCCGATCGAGCTGTCGGTCGATTTGCGCGTCGAGCACGCGCTGCGCGACGAGCTTCAGAAGGCCAAGGAGAAATTCCACGCCAAGGCGGCGTCCGGCATCATCTCCAACGTCAAGACCGGCGAGATCGTGGCCATGGTCTCGCTGCCGGACTTCGATCCCAACAATCCGAAGGAAGCGCACGATCCCGATCGCATCAACCGCTTGACCACAGGCGTCTATGAAATGGGATCGACGTTCAAGTCGTTCACGCTGGCGATGGCGCTCGATTCCGGAAAGATCAACCTGAACTCGTCGTGGGACGCCCGTGGGAACCTGCACTACGGCAAGTTCACCATCCATGACAGCCACTCGCTCGGGCGTTTCATCAACACCAAGGAAGTGTTCACCTACTCGTCCAATATCGGCGCAGCGCGGATCGCGCTCGGCCAGGGCGTCGAGGCGCACAAGGCGTTCCTCGCCAAGATGGGCCAGTTGACGCGGCTGCGTACCGAATTGCCCGAGAGCGCGGCTCCGCTGGTGCCGCGTCGCTGGAGCGAGCTGAACACGGTCACCATCGCGTTCGGTCAGGGCCTGTCGGTCGCGCCGCTCCAGGCGGTGATGGGCATCAACGCCCTGATGAACGGCGGCTACCTGATTCCGCCGACATTCCTGAAGCGCAGCGAAGCAGAAGCGCAGGCGATGGCCAAGCGCGTGATCAAGCAGGAGACTAGCGACAAGATGCGGTATCTGATGCGGCTCAATGCCGAAATCGGTACCGCCAAGTCCGCCGATGTCAAAGGCTACTATGTCGGCGGCAAGACCGGCACGTCGGAGAAGGTCATCAACGGCCGCTATGCCAAGAAGCGGGTGCTCAATTCCTTCACCGCGATCATGCCGTCGGACGATCCAAAATATCAGATTCTCGTCATGCTGGACGAGCCGCAGGCGCTGCCTGAAACGCATGGTTTCATCACCTCGGGCTGGAACGCCGTGCCCACGGGCGGCAAGGTGATCGAGCGGATCGCGCCGCTCTTGGGCATCGAGCCTCGCTTCGATTTGCCGCCGTCCGACCGCCTTATTCTTGCAGCATCCAGGGCAACCCAGTAATCAACGGGGTGGGCCACTGCCGCTGCTGAGTCGGGATTTTCCCGAAGATTCGGCTTTCCGGCATGTCGACTGGAAGACCATGAAGCTGCGCGATCTTCTTGGCAATGATGCCGCAATCGAGCCCGCTGTCGCAGCGCTCGACGCGACTTGCGCGCTGGAGGTGACGGGGATTGCGCTGGACAGCCGCGTGGTCAGGCCCGGCGACCTCTTTTTTGCGCTGGCAGGCAGCAAGACCGACGGCGCGCGCTTCATTGAGGCTGCAGTTGCCGCGGGTGCGTCGGCGGTCGTCGGCGATCATGCGCCAGCCGCCTGCAAGGTGCCCTTCATCGCTGTCGCCAATCCGCGCCGCGCGCTGGCGCTGGCTGCGGCAAAATTCTTCCCCGCGCAGCCTGCGACCATCGCGGCGGTGACCGGTACCAGCGGCAAGACCTCGGTGGCGGCGTTCACGCGGCAGATCTGGGAGCGGCTCGGGCATGCCTCCGCCAGCATAGGCACGATCGGCTTGGTCTCGCCCAAGCGCACGGTCTACGGCTCGCTGACGACGCCGGATCCGATCGCGCTGCATCGGCAGATCGACGAGATCGCACACGATGGCGTCACGCATCTTGCGTTCGAGGCATCTTCGCACGGGCTCGATCAATATCGCCTTGACGGCGTGCGTGTCTCCGCCGGCGGCTTCACCAATCTTTCGCGCGACCACATGGACTACCATCCGACCGTCGCGCATTATCTGGCGGCCAAGCTGCGGCTGTTCCGCGAGCTGGTTCCGCCGGGCGGTGCTGCCGTGATCTCGGCCGATCATGATTGTTCGGCCGAAGTGATCGACGCCGCCAGGACGCGCGGCCTGCGCGCGATGGCGGTTGGCCGCAACGGCGACGGAGCAGGCGATGGCATCCGTCTCACTGAAGCCGAGGTCGAAGGTTTCTCGCAGAAGCTTGCGCTTGAGCATGGCGGCAAGCGTTATGCGATCCGGCTGCCGCTGGTCGGCGAATTCCAGATCGAGAATGCGCTGGTGTCGGCCGGTCTTGCGATCGGGACCGGCAGCGATGCCGCCAATGTGTTTGCGAGCCTCGAACATCTCGAAGGTGCCAAGGGCCGGCTCGAGCGTGTCGGCGAGCGCAATGGCGCGCCGATCTTCGTCGACTATGCGCACAAGCCCGATGCGCTGGCGAAGGCGTTGCAGGCGTTGCGTCCCTACGCCAAGCGCAAGCTGGTCGTCGTGTTCGGTGCCGGCGGCGATCGCGATGCCGGCAAGCGGCCGATCATGGGCGAGATCGCGGCTGACAACGCCGACCGTGTCATCATCACTGACGACAATCCGCGCAGCGAGAAGCCGGAAGCCATTCGCGCCGCGATCCTCGCCGCCGCCAAGGGTGCCCGCGAAATCGGCGACCGCGCCGCCGCGATCCGCGCTGCGATCGAGGAACTTGAAGAAGGTGATGCGCTGCTCGTCGCAGGCAAGGGCCATGAGACCGGGCAGATCGTCGGCGGAGAGGTGCTGCCCTTCAGTGATCACGAGGCGGTCGCCGCCGCATTAGCGTCGAGGGTCGCATGAGCGCGCCAATTTGGACGGTGGCCGAGGTGGCGCGCGCGCTGGGCGTGGTCGGATCGTTCCCCGATACGCCGATCGACTTCGTCACCCAGGACAGCCGGCTGGTGAAGCCGGGTAGTCTGTTCGTCGCGCTGAGCGGCACGCCGAGCGGCGGTTTCATCTCGGCCTTCGCCAGCGCGCGCGACGGATGGGAGTTCGCGGACAAGGCGGAAGCCTCGGGCGCGGTGGCGATGATCGTGCCGCACGAGATCGCAGGCATCGGTATTCCGCAGATCGTCGTGAAGGACACGCTGATCGACGGGCTCTGGGGCCTGGCGCGTGCCGCACGCGCGCGCTTCAACGGGCCGGTGATCGGGCTCACCGGCAGCGCCGGCAAGACCAGCACCAAGGAATTTCTGGCGGCCTATCCGAATGCGTATGCGAGCCCGTCGAGCTTCAACAATTTCTGGGGCGTACCGCTGACGCTGTGCAACGCCCGGCCCAATGCGAGTCTCTGGGTCGTCGAGATGGGCATGAATCAGACCGGCGAGATCGCGCGGCTGAGCGAATTGACGCGGCCGACCGTCGCGCTCGTCGTCAACGTCCAGCCGGTGCATCTGGAAAAGCTCGGCTCGCTCGAGGCGATCCGTCGCGAGAAGGTGTCGATCGCGCTCGGCCTGCCCGAGGGTGGTGTGCTGGTGCTGCCGGTCGGGATCAAGGCGCCGGACTGGAAGGGCAAGGTTGTGCGCTTCGGCGAGAAGGCCGAGGTGCATGAGATTACCCACGCGCCGCATGGCGAGAGCTGGCAGGTCGTGGCCGGGATCGGCAAGAAAGAGATCGCGTTCAGCCTGACGCCGGGCGCGCCGCACCGCGTTCAGAACGCGCTGGCCGCGCTCGCGTCGATCCATGCCGCCAAGCTCGAAGTTGCGATGCTTGCGATCAAGCTCGACCGCGTCGGCATCATGACGGGCCGCGGCGTCGAGCAGGCGGTCGGCGGCGTCACCGTGATCGACGACAGCTTTAACGGCAATCCGGCCAGCGTGGCTGCTGCACTGCAAAGTCTCCAGGCGCGTCACATGACCGGCGGCCGTCGCATTGCGGTGCTCGGCGACATGCTGGAGCTGGGCGGCGACGCGCCTCACTATCACACCGCCCTTGCCGCGCACCTTGCCGGCATCGACGGCGTCTATTGCGTCGGGCCCCTGATGCGCCACCTCTATGATTTGCTTCCCGCCGGCAAGGGCATCGGTTGGCACCACGACCCTGCCACGTTGAATCCGAGCGATGTTGCGGCGCTTCTGAAGGCAGGCGATGTGGTGGTTGTCAAGGGCAGCAAGAAGATGTTCTGGGTCAACAAGTTTGTGCCGGGCCTAGTGGCCGCCTTGCAGGCAAAGGCGTAAACTGCTTGGAAGGCGCTGTTCCCGACCCCACCTTATTGCGGCGCGAAGCCATCAGGTTTCTTGCAATCACGTTTCTTGGAGGTCGCCCGACCCATGATGAAGACCAGCAAATGCGCCTGAGGCGAAATCTGCGTCTGAAAAAGCCCGCGTGCGGAAGGCGCTATAGGACCGTCTGAATGTTTTACTGGCTGATCGAGCTCTCCAACACATTTCCGGGCTTCGGTGCAATTCGCACCGTTCTGAACGTCTTCCGCTACATCACGTTCCGCACCGGCGGCGCCGTCGTCACCGGCGCGCTGTTCGTGTTCCTGTTCGGACCCTGGATCATCGACCACTTACGCATCCGCCAGGGCAAGGGTCAGCCGATCCGGGCCGACGGTCCGCAATCGCATCTGAGCAAGAAGGGCACGCCCACCATGGGCGGGCTGATGATCCTGTCCGGCCTCACGGTCGGCACGGTGCTGTGGGCCAATCCGCTCAATCCCTATGTCTGGATCGTGCTCGCGGTCACGCTCGGCTTCGGCTTCGTCGGCTTCTATGACGATTACCTCAAGGTGACCAAGCAGACCACGACCGGGTTCGGCGGCAAGCTGCGCCTGCTGATCGAGGCGCTGATTGCGCTGGTCGCCTGCTATGCGCTGGTGCGGTTGAACCGCGATCCCGCGTCGACCGCGCTGACGATTCCCTTCTTGAAGGACACGGTGCTGCATTTCGGCTGGTTCTTCGTCGTGTTTGGCGCCTTTGTCATCGTCGGCGCCGGCAATGCGGTGAATCTCACCGACGGCCTCGATGGCTTGGCAATCGTGCCCGTGATGATCGCGACTGCGAGCTTTGCGATGATCGCCTATCTCGCTGGCAACGCGGTGTTCGCTGACTATCTCCAGATCAAATATGTCGCCGGCACCGGCGAGCTCGCGGTGCTCTGCGGCGCGCTGTTGGGTGCCGGCCTTGGTTTCCTCTGGTTCAACGCGCCGCCGGCCTCGATCTTCATGGGCGACACCGGCTCGCTCGCGCTCGGCGGCATGTTGGGTTCGATCGCGGTCGCGGTGAAGCACGAGATCGTACTCGCGGTGATCGGCGGCCTGTTCGTGCTGGAGGCGGTCTCCGTCATCGTGCAGGTGGTGTCGTTCAAGCTCACGGGAAAGCGCATCTTCCGCATGGCGCCGATCCATCATCATTTCGAGCAGTTGGGCTGGACCGAGCCGCAGATTGTGATCCGCTTCTGGATCATCTCGGTGATGCTGGCGCTCGCCGGCCTCTCCACGCTGAAGCTGCGGTGATCGATCGATGATCCCGGTCACGTCCTTCGCCGGCAAGACGGTCGCGGTGTTCGGCCTCGGCGGCTCGGGGCTCGCCTCCTGCCACGCGCTGAAGGCGGGCGGTGCCGAGGTGATCGCCGCTGACGACAATGCCGAGAATGTCGCCAAGGCCGTGCAAGCGGGCTTCATCACTGCGGATCTGCGCAACGTCTTCTGGACGAATTTTGCGGCGCTCGTGCTCGCGCCCGGCGTGCCGCTCACCCATCCGGTGCCGCATTGGAGCGTGCTGAAGGCGCGCGAGGCAGGCTGCGAGGTGATCGGCGACATCGAGCTGTTCTGTCGCGAGCGCCGGCGGCACGCACCGGATGCGCCCTTCCTCGCGATTACCGGCACCAACGGCAAGTCGACCACGACGGCGCTGATCGCGCATCTGACCAAAGTCGCGGGCTACGACACCCAGATGGGCGGCAATATCGGCACCGCGATCCTGTCGCTGGAGCCGCCGCGCATGGGCCGCGTCCATGTGATCGAGATGTCGTCCTACCAGATCGACCTCACGCCCTCGCTCGATCCCTCCGTCGGCATTTTGCTCAATGTCAGTGAGGACCATATCGACCGCCACGGCACCATCGCGCATTATGCCGCGGTGAAGGAACGCCTCGTCGCAGGCGTGCAAGGAGGCGGCACCTCGATCGTCGGCGTCGACGACGGCTTTTGCCGCGACATCGCCGATCGCCTCGACCGCGCCGGCAAGAAGGTCGAGCGCATCTCCGTCAAGAATCCGCTGGCGAGCGGCATTTATGTCGAGCACGGGACCATCGTGCGTGCGTCAGGCGGTGCGAAGAGCGAGGTCGCCAAGCTCGGCGGCATCGGTTCGCTGCGCGGCCTGCACAATGCGCAGAACGCGGCCTGCGCCGCGGCTGCCGCGCTCGCGATGGGCATCAGTCTCGATGTGCTTCAGAACGGCCTGCGCAGCTTTCCGGGCCTGGCCCACCGCATGGAGCAGGTCGGCCGCCGCGCCAACGTGCTGTTCGTCAACGACTCCAAGGGCACCAACGCCGACGCTACGGCGCATGCGCTGTCATCCTTTTCGGAAATCTTCTGGATCGCTGGCGGCAAGCCGAAGGCCGGCGGCATCACTGGCCTCACCGGTTTCTTCCCGCGCATCCGAAAAGCCTACCTGATCGGCGAGGCCGCACAGGAGTTTTCCGGCACGCTCGGCAGTGTGGTGGCGCACGAAATCAGCCAGACGCTCGACGTCGCGGTTGCGCATGCCGCGCGCGACGCGGAAGCCTCGGGGCTCTCTGACGCGGTCGTGCTGCTGTCGCCGGCCTGCGCTTCCTTCGACCAGTACCGCAACTTCGAGATCCGCGGCACCAAGTTCCGCGAATTGGTGCAGGCGCTGCCGGGTGTGAAACCGGTGGTGTAGGGCTCGCTTGCTCCTCATTCTTTGTCGTCGCCCGGCTTGACCGGGCGACCCAGTATCCAGAGGCGGTGCTTGAGCTGAGGGGCCGCGGCGTACTGGATGCCCCGCCTTCGCGGGGCATGACCAGCATTTGAGGTGCGCTCCCCCGCTATCTCCAAACATCCGCATTCCCTTAACCCCCCGGTAACCAACCTCGGCGACCAATGGACCATCTCTGTCCGAAAGTCGGCCGCGCATGCTCTCCCGTGAAGAACGCACCCCCTTTACCGAGTGGTGGTGGACCGTCGACAAGCCGCTGCTCGGCGCGATCCTGGTGTTGATGCTGACCGGCGTCATTCTGTCACTGGCGGCGAGCCCGCCGGTTGCGACCCGCATCGGGCTCGATCCCTTTCACTTCTTCAGCCGGCACGTGATGTTCCTGGCGCCGTCCTTCATGGTGCTGGTCGGCGTCTCCTTCCTGTCGCCGCGGGCGATCCGCCGTTCGGCCCTGATCATCTTCGCGGCCAGCATCATCCTGATCGTGCTGACGCTGGCGGTTGGCCCCGAGGTGAAGGGCTCGCGGCGCTGGATCACGCTGCTCGGCGTCAACATCCAGGCTTCCGAAATTGCAAAACCATCGTTTGTCGTCATCGCGGCCTGGTTGTTCGCGGAATCGACCAAGCGGCCGGAGATGCCGGCAACCTCGATGGCGCTGGTGCTGCTGTTGATGCTGGTTTCGCTCTTGGTGATGGAGCCCGACTTCGGCCAGACCATGCTGATCCTGATGGTATGGGGCTCGTTGTTCTTCATCGCGGGCATGCGCATGATCTGGGTATTCGGCCTTGCCGGCATCGGCGCGGCTGGCCTGTTCAGCGCGTACTTATTCGTTCCGCACGTTGCGGGCCGCATCAAGCGCTTCATGAATCCGGGCTCGGGCGACACCTTCCAGGTCGATACCGCCATGGAGGCCTTCTATAACGGCGGATGGTTCGGGCTCGGACCGGGCGAGGGCATCGCCAAACGCAGCCTGCCGGACAGCCACACCGACTTCGTGTTCGCGGTTGCCGCCGAAGAGTTCGGCATCATCCTGTGCCTTGCGATGCTGGCGCTGTTCGCCTTCGTCGTCATCCGCACGCTGTCGCGCGCCTATGCCAACGAGGACATGTTCTCGCGCTTCGCCGCCTCGGGCCTCGCGATCCTGTTCGGCGTACAGGCCGCGATCAACATGTCGGTCAATCTCCAGCTCATCCCCGCCAAGGGCATGACGCTGCCATTCATTTCCTATGGCGGCTCCTCGATCGTGTCGCTGTCTTATGGCGTCGGCATGATGCTGGCGCTGACGCGGCTGCGCCCGCGCACCGAGGTGGAGTCGATCGGCCGCGCCGAAGCGATGCGGAGTTACGCGTAGTTTTTCGTCGTTGCGAGCACAGCGAAGCAATCCAGGCTGTCTCCTCGCAGGTAGTCTGGATTGCTTCGCTTCGCTCGCAATAACGTGAGAGACATTGTAAAAGCTGTCTCCATGGACAAATCCCCCTTGATTCTTCTCGCCGCGGGCGGCACCGGCGGTCATCTGTTTCCGGCCGAGGCGCTCGGCGTCGAATTGATCCGGCGCGGCTTTCGCGTTCGTCTCGTCACGGATGAGCGCGCGTTGCGCTATAGCGGGCTGTTCACCAAGGACATGATCGACGTCGTTGCAAGCGAGACCGCGCGCGGCCGCAATCCGTTGCAGATCGCCTATGCCGGCCTCACGCTCGCCACGGGCACGCTGTCCGCTTACGGCTTGATCAAGCGACTGAAGCCGGCCGCCGTCGTCGGCTTCGGCGGCTATCCGACATTGCCGCCGCTGGTCGCTGCGAAATTCGCCGGCGTGCCCGGCATCATCCACGACGCCAACGCGGTGCTCGGCCGCGCCAACCGGTTTCTCGCAAGCCGTGTCCGCGCCATTGCG
Source organism: Bradyrhizobium sp. LTSP857 (assembly GCF_000938285.1). Classification (NCBI taxonomy): domain Bacteria; kingdom Pseudomonadati; phylum Pseudomonadota; class Alphaproteobacteria; order Hyphomicrobiales; family Nitrobacteraceae; genus Bradyrhizobium; species Bradyrhizobium sp. LTSP857. The sequence continues at coordinate 35,579 of NZ_JYMS01000038.1, forward strand.
ACGTCGTTGCCCGGCGTGCTCGATCGCGATCCGGCGCTCGCCGGCAAGACCACGACGGTCGGCACGCCGATGCGGCCCGCGATCCTCGCCGCTGCCGCAGTGAAATATGCCGCACCCGAAATGAACGGACCGCTGCGTCTGCTCGTCGTCGGTGGCAGCCAGGGCGCGCGCATCATGGCCGATATCGTGCCGGGCGCGATCGAGCGGCTCGAGCCTGCGCTGTGGAGCCGGCTGATCCTCACCCAGCAGGTGCGCGACGAGGACATGGCGCGCGTGCGCGCGGTCTACGACAAGCTCAAGATCAATGCGGAGCTCGCGCCGTTCTTCACCGACTTGCCGGCGCGGCTCGCCTCCAACCATCTGGTGGTGTCGCGCTCCGGCGCCGGCACGGTCGCCGAGCTCGCCGCAATCGGTCGGCCCTCGATCCTGGTGCCGCTGCCGGGTGCGATCGACCAGGACCAGTTCGCCAATGCTGGTGTGCTGGCCAAGGTCGACGGCGCGATCCGCATCCCGCAGGCCGAATTTACCTCCGATCGACTGGCCGCCGAGATATCCACCTTCGCCGCCGAGCCGGCGCGCCTGGCCGCCATGGCCGATGCCGCCCACAGTGCCGGCCGGCTCGATGCCGCTGAGCGTCTGGCCGATCTGGTGGTCAAGGTCGCGGGAATCTGAGGGCTCGGCTCTTGCGCAACCATCAGTAGCGCGTCGATCTCGGAACATGCTAAGAATGATCTGAGTTTTTTTCTTCCTGCCTTCGCGCGACGGTTTACCCCTTCATACTCATGACGCAGTTGTTGCTTCTGCCCTTGATGGTCTATGCCGCGTGCGGCCTCGTGCTGAGTTTGGCTGCCCACATTCTCTCCCTGTTCGGGGTGGAGTTTGGCACAGCGCTGTTCTTTGCTCTGCATGTCGGGATTTTTCCGCTCTGGATTCCAGTCGTTTTTCTGTCGATGAAGATGGCCAGCGGCACAAGCCGTAGGGATTTCTGGAAGGTCGCGCTCTCAGGGTGTCCTCCCTGGATGCGGTACATGACGCGCGGGTTCTTCATCTATGCGATCGTGAATTTTGCGATCTTCTTTTTTCTCGCGGTCGGGCATCCCTCTGTTAAGCAGGTCAGCGGAGCTCCTTCGGCTGTCGAGCTTCACGGCTTTTCCGGCCATTGGATGGCATTCTATTCCGCGGGTCTCGCGGTCCTGACCACGGCCTATCGGCGAGGGCTTTCGAACCTCCAGCGACACTGCCCGTTCGGCCACGACGTTGGCTGGAGCGACAAGTTTTGCCCGACATGCGGCGCCTCGATTCCTGCCGATTCTAGCCTGTCGTAACGGCAGATTTGTCTTGTCATGACCGGCGAAAGCGGGGCATCCAGTAGTCATGAATGCGGCTGATTTGATCCGCAACCTTTAGCCAAGGCTGCCCCTGTGGCGGTGAGGTCAGGGAACAGAGCATGAGACTGCCGCGCGAGATCGGACCCATCCACTTCGTCGGGATCGGCGGGATCGGCATGAGCGGCATCGCCGAGGTGCTGGTCAATCTCGGCTATGCCGTGCAGGGCTCGGACGCTTCCGACAATTACAATCTCGACCGTCTCCGCAAAGCGGGCGCAAAGGTCTCGGTCGGCCACAAGGCGGAGAATGTCGACGGCGCCGATGTCGTCGTGGTGTCCTCGGCGATCAAGCGCGACAATCCGGAATTGATGGCGGCGCGCGAACGGCGCATTCCCGTCGTGCGTCGCGCCGAGATGCTGGCCGAGTTGATGCGGTTGAAGAGCTGCGTCGCGATCGCCGGCACCCATGGCAAGACCACGACGACGACGATGGTGGCGACACTGCTCGATGCCGGCGGGCTCGATCCCACCGTCATCAATGGCGGCATCATCAATGCCTACGGCTCCAACGCGCGGCTCGGCGCCGGTGACTGGATGGTGGTCGAAGCCGACGAGAGCGACGGCACGTTTTTGAAGCTGCCGACCGAGGTCGCGATCGTCACCAATGTCGATCCCGAGCATCTCGACCACTTCAAGACGTTCGACGCCGTGCAGGACGCGTTCCGAAACTTCGTCGAGAACCTGCCGTTCTACGGCTTTGCCGTGATGTGCATCGATCATCCCGTGGTGCAGACCCTCGTCGGCAAGATCGAGGATCGCCGCATCATCACCTATGGCGAGAATCCGCAGGCCGATGCGCGGTTGCTCGATCTGACCCCGATGGGCGGCGGATCGAAGTTCAAGGTCGCGTTCCGCGATCGCAAGACCGGCGCCGTGCACGAGATCGTCGATCTCATGCTGCCGATGCCGGGGCGCCACAACGCCTCCAACGCGACGGCGGCGATCGCGGTGGCGCGGGAGCTCGGCGTGTCCGACGAAGCCATCCGCAAGGCAATCGCCGGCTTCGGCGGCGTCAAGCGCCGCTTCACCAAGACCGGCGAGTGGAACGGCGTCACCGTGATCGACGATTACGGCCATCATCCCGTCGAGATCGCTGCGGTCTTGAAGGCTGCGCGGGAATCCACCAACGGCAAGATTGTCGCCGTGGTGCAGCCGCATCGCTACACCCGCCTGCAATCGCTGTTCGAGGAATTTTGCACCTGCTTCAACGATGCCGATTCGGTGATTGTTGCAGATGTCTATGCTGCCGGCGAGACGCCGATCGAAGGTATCGACCGCGATCATTTTGTCGCGGGCCTGCGCGCGCACGGCCACCGTGAGGTGATCCCGCTGCCGGCAGCGCCGGAGCTCGCGGGCATCGTCAAGGGATTGGCGAAGTCGGGCGATCTCGTCGTGTGCTTAGGGGCCGGCAACATCACGCAATGGGCGTATGCCTTGCCGGGTGAATTGAAAGCGTTGGGGTGAGGGCGAGCGGATGTCGAGTCATCATCGATCACTGCCCGTGTGGCCACCCCTCTCCCTAACCCTCCCCCGCAAGGGGGGAGGGAACCCATCCGCCGGTGCCTCCCTGACTCTCGCAAAGGAGCAGAGCGCAGCTGTGGCGCTAGGTGAGGCGAGCACGCTGGTCAAGCTCCCTCCCCCCTTGCGGGGGAGGGTTGGGGAGAGGGGTAAGCCCCGGGCGCTGGCGGACAACGTCACGCGACGCAATCTCAATCCAGCTCGCATTTGGGTCTGCGGGCCATGAGCTTCCCCGACATCACCCCCGCTCTCAAAGCCGCGATGCCTGATCTGCGCGGCCGGCTGCTCGCCAACCAATCGCTCGCTGAACTCACCTGGTTTCGCGTCGGCGGTCCGGCGCAGGTGCTGTTCACGCCGGCCGATGAAGACGATCTTGGCTATTTCCTCGCGCATCTCGCCAGCGACATTCCCGTTTATGTCGTCGGTGTCGGCTCCAATCTCATTGTGCGCGACGGTGGCATTGCGGGCGTCGTGATCCGGCTGGCTCCGCGCGCTTTTGGTGAGGCGAATGCCAGCGGCGACATCGTCACGGCGGGCGCAGCTGCGCTCGACAAGCGCGTGGCGGAGGTGGCGGCTGGCGCTGATGTCGGGGAGCTCGAATTCTTCTTCGGCATTCCCGGCACGATCGGCGGCGCGCTGCGCATGAATGCGGGCGCCAATGGCGGCGAGACCAAGGACGTGCTGATCGAGGCGACCGGTATCGCCCGTGACGGCAGCAAGCATGTCTTCTCCAACGCCGAGATGAAATTCGTCTACCGCAACAGCGGCGTCGATCCCTCCATCATCTTCACCTCCGCGCGGTTTCGCGGCGAGATCAGGGACGCTGATGCGATCCGTGCGCGCATGGCGGAGGTGCAGAGCCATCGCGAGACCGCGCAGCCGATCCGCGAAAAAACCGGCGGCTCGACCTTCAAGAATCCGCCCGGCCATTCCGCCTGGAAGCTGGTCGACGCCGCCGGCTGCCGCGGCCTGCGTGTCGGCGGCGCGCAGGTGTCCGAGATGCACTGCAATTTCCTGATCAACACGGGCGACGCCACCGCGCACGACATCGAGACCCTGGGCGAGACCGTGCGCGAACGGGTGAAGGCAAATTCCGGAATTGAGCTACATTGGGAAATCAAGCGGATCGGGGTTTCCGGTTGAACGACGCAGGCGGGCGAGAGAACATGCGCATCACCATCCTCTTCGGCGGCTCCAACCGGGAGCGTCTGGTTTCGGTCGCCTCAGCGCAAGCGCTGCATCAGGCGCTGCCCGAGGCCGATCTCTGGTGGTGGGACGTCGAGGACAAGGTACACACCGTCCAGTCGAAGCAACTGCTTGAACATGCCCGTCCGTTCGAGGACGAGTTCAAGCCGGGCACACGCGGCATTCCGCTGGAGCAGGCGCTCGACCAGGCCAAGACCGAGGACCGCGTGCTGGTGCTCGGCCTGCATGGCGGGCGTGCCGAGAACGGCGAATTGCAGGTGATGTGCGAAGCGCGCGGCGTGGCCTTCACCGGATCGGGATCGGCCTCTTCGCATCTCGCCTTCGACAAGATCGCAGCCAAGCGGTTTGCCACGCTCGGCGGCGTGACGCCGCCGGCGAGCGTCGCGCTGGACAATATCGATGAGGCCTTCGCCGAATACGGCCGGTTGATTGCAAAGCCGGCGCGCGATGGCTCGAGCTACGGCCTGATCTTCGTCAATGCCAAGCAGGACCTCGTCGCCGTCCGCAATGCGGCGAAGCACGAAGAATATGTGATCGAGCCCTACATCGCCGGCGTGGAGGCGACCTGCGGCGTGCTGGAGCGCACCGACGGCTCGATCATCTCGCTGCCGCCGATCGAGATCATTCCGGGTGAGGGCAATTTCGACTACGCCGCAAAATATCTTTTGAAGTCGACCCAGGAGATCTGCCCAGGCCGCTTCACGGCGGAGGTCACCGCCGCGCTCAAGGAGCAGGCGATGCTGGCGCATCGGGCGATGTCCTGCACCGGCTATTCCCGTTCCGACTTCATCGTCTCGGACAAGGGGCTGGTCTATCTCGAAACCAACACGCTGCCCGGGCTGACGAAGTCCTCGCTCTACCCCAAGGCGCTGAAGGCCGAGGGCATCGCGTTCGTCGACTTCCTGCGGGGCCTGATCGAGCTCGCCGAGCGGCGGGTACAGAAATAGTTAGGATTGGTTAACGGCCAAACCGGCGAAAACGCCCGGTTCGGCGGCCAAAACCGGTAAAATGCCGGACATCGTGGCATAACTGCCTCACACGGCTGGGCAAAAAGCATCGGCCGTTAACGAACTTTACCTTTTGTTTACCAGGAAGTCCGAAGGTTAACGCTGGCGGCGCATATGGCGTTTTGGCTGCCGGCGCGTGAACTGTTGCGGATGTCTCCGACAGCAGCGAACGCTTTGATGGGGAGAGGCTTCTTCTGCTGAAGACCAGTACCCGGCCCGGCAAGACCGAGACGTCATGTTCGCCAGGACCCGCGCGATGTCGCGGGCAAACTGTTGACGAGCTCGTGCAATGGATGGAGCAGGAAGCCTCACCCGGTCGTTTTTCAGATCGCTGAGGCCCCAAGCTGACCTGAAGGCGGCCGCTATCGGAGCGGTCGTGCTTCTGCGCGAGTGGGTGCAGGACAAGCGCCAGGAACGACTTCAAGGAAAGCGCGCCGTCGCCAAGCAAAAGGCCAAGGCCGTCGTCGAACGCACGCCGCCGCCGCGCGTGATCGCGCTGGTCGAGCGCTATTTGCCGCGCCGGGTCGGGATCAGCATGACCGTGCTGCTCCTGATCGGAAGCTGCGGCTTCGGCATCGTCAAGGGCGGCCATCTCCAGGATTTCATCACCGCCGTCAGCGACGCGCGCAATGCGATGGCCAATTCCGCCGGCTTCCGCATCACCTCGGTCGTAATCAACGGCCGCAAGCAGCTCAGCCAGGACGAGATTCTCGCGATCGGCGGCGTCAGCGGCCGCTCCTCGCTGCTGTTCCTCGACGCCGACAGCGTTCGCGACAAGCTGAAGGCCAATCCCTGGATCGCGGATGCGACCGTGCTGAAGCTCTATCCGGGCCGGCTCATGATCGAGATCACCGAGCGCCAGGCGTTCGCGCTGTGGCAGGAGGGCGGCCGGCTCTCCGTCATCGCCGACGACGGTGCCCTGCTCGAACCCTATGTCTCGCGCCGGTTCCTGTCGCTGCCGCTCGTGGTCGGCAAGGGTGCCGACGCGCAGGCCCGCGACTTCCTCGCGCTGCTGGCGCGCTATCCGCAGGTGAATTCGGTGACCAAAGCTGCAATCCTGGTCGGTGAGCGGCGCTGGAATCTGCGGCTGAAGGATGGCCTCGACATCCGCCTGCCCGAGCAGGACGTCGGCAACGCACTTGCCGCGCTCTCCAAGCTCGACAAGGAGGACAAGCTGTTCTCCCGCGATATCGTCGCGGTCGACATGCGATTGCCCGATCGCCTGGTGGTGCAGCTGTCCGACGACGCCGCCAAGGTGCGTGAGGACCTGTTCAAAGACAAAAAGAAAAAGAAGGCCGGGGACGCCGCATGACCGGTCTTGATCGCACCCAGACGCCGAAGACGCGCCAGATGCCGCACAAGCGCGGCGGCCTCGTCGCCTGCCTCGACATCGGCACCAGCAAGATCGCCTGCATGATCGCGCGGCTGAAGCCGTCGGCTCCGAGCGAAGCCCTGGGCGGCCGCACCCATGCGGTGGAGCTGATCGGTTACAGCCAGATCCAGTCGCGCGGCATGAAGGCCGGTGCGGTGGTCGATCTCGCCGAATGCGAGCAGGCAGTGCGCCAGGCCGTCGGGCTTGCCGAGAAAATGGCCAAGGTGCGGGTCGAGTCCGTGCTGCTGTCGGTCTCCGGCGGTCGGCTCTCCGGCCAGCTCGTCGAAGCCGCGGCCGACATCCGCGGCGGCGCAGTGACGCCGGCCGACGTCAGCCGCGTCACCTCCACTGGCATGCGCCACGCCACCGGCGATGGCCGCACCGTGCTGCACGCGCTTCCGGTCGGCTACACGCTGGACGGGGTCAAGGGCATCCGCGATCCCCGCGGCATGGTCGCGCGCCAGTTCGGCGTCGACATGAACGTGGTCACCTGCGACGCCACGGTGGCGCGGAACCTGATGCTGGCGGTGGAACGCTGCCACCTCAACGTCGAAGCCATGGCGGCGAGCCCCTATGTCGCCGGCCTGTCGGTGCTAACCGACGACGAGGCCGATCTCGGCGCCGCCGTGGTCGAGATGGGCGCGGGCACCACCACGATCGCGGTTTATGCCGGCGGCCGCTTCGTGCACGCGGCCGGTTTTGCGGTCGGCGGGCAACACATCACGATGGATCTCGCGCGTGGACTCTCCGCGACCATTGCCGATGCCGAGCGAATCAAGACTTTATACGGCACCGTCCTCACCGGCGGATCGGACTCGCGTGAGCTGATGTCTGTACCGACGGCCGGTGATGAGCAGGATCTGCCGCAGATCGTTTCGCGCGCCACCATCGCCAACATCGTCAAGCACCGTGCTGAGGAAGTCTTCGAAATGGTTCGGGACAAGCTGAAGGATTCGCCCTTCGCGGCAGAGCCCAAGGGCCGTGTCGTGCTCTCGGGCGGCGCCTCGCAGCTCACCGGTCTCGTCGAACTCGGAACGCAAATTCTCGGCCGGCCCGTGCGGGTCGGACGTCCGCTCGGTTTTGGCCGGCTGCCCAACGAGGCGAAGAACGCCGCGTTCGCGGTGCCGGCCGGACTTCTCGTCTACCCGCAATATGTTCACCACGAACATGTCGAACCGCGGCATACGCGGCAGCAGGTCAAGACAGGGACCGGCGGTTATTTCGGAAAGGTCGGACGATGGCTACGCGAGGGCTTCTGATGACTCCTTTCCGCAATTCCCGACTTTCACCAACTCCCGCGGCCGCCGGCCGGGGCGAACCCACGCGCGCGTGATCGAGAGGCAAACATGACCATCAGTATCAATGCTCCTGATATTCACGAACTGAAGCCGCGGATCACCGTGTTCGGCGTCGGCGGCGCTGGCGGCAATGCCGTCAACAACATGATCACGGCCGGCCTCCAGGGCGTCGACTTCGTGGTCGCCAACACCGACGCGCAGGCGCTGACGATGTCGAAGGCGCAGCGCATCGTGCAGATGGGCACGGCGGCGACGCAAGGGTTGGGCGCAGGCTCGCAGCCGGTCGTCGGCGCGGCCGCGGCCGAAGAGGTGATGGACGAGCTCCGCGACCATCTCTCCGGCGCCAACATGGTGTTCGTCACCGCCGGCATGGGCGGCGGCACCGGCACCGGTGCAGCTCCCGTCATCGCCAAGATCGCGCGCGAGATGGGCATCCTCACCGTCGGTGTCGTGACCAAGCCGTTCCACTTCGAGGGCGGTCGCCGCATGCGCACCGCGGAAGCCGGCATCAACGAGCTGCACAAGGTGGTCGATACGCTCTTGATCATCCCGAACCAGAACCTGTTCCGGGTCGCCAACGAGAAGACCACCTTCGCCGACGCCTTCGCGATGGCCGACCAGGTGCTCTACTCGGGCGTTGCCTGCATCACCGACCTGATGGTCAAGGAAGGCCTGATCAACCTCGACTTCGCCGACGTGAGAGCGGTGATGAAGGAAATGGGCAAGGCGATGATGGGCACGGGCGAAGCCTCCGGCGACAAGCGCGCGCTGACCGCCGCTGAAGCCGCGATCGCCAACCCGTTGATCGACGATAGCTCGATGAAGGGCGCCAAGGGCCTTCTGATCTCGATCACGGGCGGCAAGGACCTCACCCTGTTCGAAGTCGACGAAGCCGCGACCCGCATCCGCGAGGAAGTCGACCAGGACGCCAACATCATCGTCGGCGCCACCTTCGACGAAGCGCTCGACGGCCTGATCCGCGTCTCGGTCGTTGCCACCGGCATCGAGCAGGCCGCGATCGCCCGCAACACCCAGGCCACCAGCGCTCCGGTTGCGAACCCGGCCCCGCAGGCCCAGCAGGCCCCGGCGCCTGCTGCGGCTGCCGAGAGCCGTCTCGCCGATCTGACTGCACGGCTCCGCGCCGACAACCAGCGCCTGGCCGAACGTGCCCAGAAACTGGAAGGGCAGGTCCCGGCCGCGCCGCGTGCCAATGTCGAGCGTGCAGCGCTCGCGGCCATCGCCGCCGCCGTTTCCGAAGTCCCGCAGGCGCCCGCGCCGATGCAGACCTATGGCGACGTCACCGTGCGTCCGATCGCGCAGAAGCCGACGCTGTTCCCGGAGCCCGAGCAGGCGCCGATGGCGATGCATGAGCCGATGATGCCGGAAACCTTCATCCCGCCGCAGGCCGAGCGTGCGCCGGTGCGTGCGCCGCGGATGCCGCGCCTCGAGGAACTGCCGATGCCGGCCCAGGCCGAGATTCGTCAGGCCCGTGGCGAAATGGAGGACGAGACGCCGCAAAAGACCCGGCTGTCGCTGCTCCAGCGCCTCGCCAATGTCGGCCTTGGCCGTCGCGACGAGGAGACCGAGGCGCCGATCGCAGCCCGATCCGCTGCTCCGGCGATGCCGGCGTTGCCCGATCGCAAGCCGCAGCGCTCCGTTGCGCAGCAGATCGCAGCCAGCGAGCCGGTCTCCGAGTATGCCCGCCGGCCCGCGCCGCAGGGTCTCGACGCCCATGGCCGCCCCGCGCCTGTTGCGCCGGCGCCACAGGGAGACGACCATCTTGATATCCCGGCCTTCCTGCGGCGGCAGGCGACCTGAGGATTGTTACAATAAGGCGGACGAAAAAAGGTCCCGGCAGCAAGCTGGCCGGGACCTTTCCTTTTGTCCGGTGCATGCCCGGGTTGCGCGCGCAAGCGACTGATTTTAAATCATTAATTACTTATTCGGTGGTTCAGTAAAGTTGCCGATAACGGCCCCAAACCCCGGCGTAATTTGGTTAAGCCTTGGCGCGAATACGGCAGGTTTGGGGTAACAATCGGTAAAAAAGCGTGAGTTGGCGCTGTTTGAGGCAGTGACTATGGTTTGGCGTGACTTGGGGATACGGATTCGGATGGTCGGCCTTGGCCGGTTAATCGGGTCTTGTATAAGTCGCGTTGGGTCGTAGTGGGGCGGGTTCCTGATGAAATTTAGCCGGCAAACAACGCTTCGTGCGCAAGCCAGTGTGGCCGGCGTCGGCGTTCATTCCGGTCTTCCCGTCACGCTCACGCTCGGACCTGCGCCTGTCGATGCAGGTTATATTTTTGTCCGCACCGGCCTCGAGGGAAGTGACCGCGAAGTTCAGGCGACCGCCGAGCAGGTGATCGCGACCGATTTCGCGACTGTCCTCGGCGACCGCAGCGGTCCGCTGGTCTCGACCGCCGAGCATGTGCTTGCTGCGCTGCGGGGCATGGGCGTCGACAACGCCATTATCGAGATCGACGGTCCGGAAGTGCCGATCATGGACGGCAGCGCCGCGGCCTTCATTGCGGCGATCGATCAGGCCGGGATCGTCAACCAGCCGGCGCAGCGCCGCTTTATCCAGGTTTTGAAGCCGGTCTCGGTCAAGATCGGTGACTCCTTCGGCGAGATCCGGCCCTACGCCAACGGGTTCCGCGCCGAGGTCGAGATCGACTTCACCAATCCCGTCATCGGTCAGCAGAGCTGCGCCTTCGACCTCAGCCCCGAGCGCTTCCGCCGCGAAGTCGGCCGCGCCCGGACTTTTGGTTTGATGGGCGATGTCGCCCGGCTCTGGAGCGCGGGCTATGCGCTCGGCGCCTCCTTCGACAACACCGTCGTATTTGACGACGAGCGGCTGCTCAACACCGAGGGGCTGCGCTACGCCGACGAATGCGCCCGTCACAAGGTGCTGGACGTGATCGGCGATCTGGCGCTGGCCGGCCTGCCGCTGCTCGGCGCCTATCGCTCGGTGCGTGGCGGCCACAAGCTCAACCACGCCGTCCTGACGGCGCTGCTCGCCGACCGTACCGCTTGGCGGGTGGTCGAGGGCGAGGCGGCCCGCCGCACCACGCGTCCCGTTGTCGAGATCGGCAGCGGCATGGTCGGTGGCCGGCTTGCCGCGGCCTACGGGCCGGATGTATCCTGAAGATCTGTTGCCGCTAGCGGTTGGCCGCTGCTTCCCCCGGGAAACTCCCGGTAACCATGATCCACTAGGATTGCGGCACGTTCGCCTTAATCCGGGCGGAATGCCTGCCTATCCCGTGGGTTAACGATCGTTTTTCGGTTACATCGGCGTGGTCGCATGGCAGGCACCACAGTTACATTTTGCGCCCATGACGGGATTCATGGGCTGGCGGGCACCGCATCACAAGGCGTCAGGTCTTAAATTCATGTCGGCACAGCGTATGACGCGCGGATATCCATCGGTTTCGCCAAAGGCTCGCGGGCTGCTCCAGGCTGCGACCTTCTTCTTGATCGCGCTGCCGCTTGGCGGCTGCGGCACCGGCGCGCTCTGGGACAAGTTCACCGCCAAGGACGACACCTTCGTCGAAGAGCCTGCCGACAAGATCTACAATGAGGGCTTGTACCTCATGAACGAAAAGAAGGACATGAAGGCGGCGAACAAGAAGTTCGAAGAGGTCGACCGCCAGCATCCCTATTCCGACTGGGCGCGCAAATCGCTGCTGATGTCGGCCTATGCGTCCTACCAGGGCGGCGACTATGACGGCTGCATCGGTGCGGCCACCCGCTACGTCACCCTGCATCCCGGCAGCCCGGACGCCGCCTACGCGCAATATCTGATCGCCGCCTCGCACTACGACCAGATTCCGGACATCAGCCGCGACCAGGCCCGGACTGAGAAGGCGATCGCCTCGCTGGAAGAGGTGAACCGCAAATATCCGAACTCGGAATATGCGACCTCCGCCAAGGCCAAGATCGAGGGCGCCCGCGACCAGCTCGCCGGCAAGGAAATGAATGTCGGCCGCTACTACATGCAGAAGAAGGACTACACGGCTGCGATCAACCGCTACAAGGCCGTGGTGACGCAGTATCAGACCACGCGTCACGTCGAGGAGGCGCTGTACCGCCTCACCGAGGCCTATATGGCGATCGGCATTGTCGGCGAAGCCCAGACCGCCGCCGCCGTGCTCGGGCATAATTTTCCTGACAGCCGCTGGTACAAGGACGCCTATAATCTTGTAAAATCCGGCGGTCTCGAACCGAGCGAGAATCAGGGGTCCTGGATCAGCAGGACCTTCAAGAAGATAGGTCTCGGCTAGGAAATTTGGTTCCATGCTGGCGCGTCTGTCGATCCGTGACATCGTCCTGATCGAACGGCTCGATATCGAATTCGCCACAGGCCTTGCGGTTTTGACTGGCGAGACCGGTGCGGGCAAATCCATCCTGCTCGATGCCTTTGCGCTGGCGCTCGGCGGCCGCGGCGACGCCGGCCTCGTGCGCCATGGCGCGGAGCAGGGGCAGGTCACTGCCGTGTTCGATGTCCCGAAGAATCACCCCGCGACGAAGATCCTCGCCGAGAACGGCCTGGACGATACCGGTGAGATGATCCTGCGCCGGGTCCAGCTTGCCGACGGCCGCACCCGCGCCTTCATCAACGACCAGTCGATCAGCGTGCAGACGCTGAAGGCGGTCGGCGCCACGCTGGTCGAGATTCATGGCCAGCATGACGAGCGCGCGCTGGTCGATGCCGCCACCCACCGCCGCCTGCTCGATGCCTTCTCCGGACTGGAGAAGGATGTCGTGGCCGTAGAAGCTCTCTGGGACGCGCGCCGTACTGCGAACACCGAACTCGAGGAGCATCGCGCGGGCATGGAGCGTGCCGCGCGCGAGGCCGACTATCTGCGCCACGCCTCCGACGAACTGAAGCAGCTCGCGCCCAAGGACGGTGAGGAAACCTCGCTTGCCTCCCGCCGCACCACCATGATGCAGGGTGAGAAGATCGCCTCCGACCTGCGCGAGGCGCAGGAGGTCGTTGGCGGCCACAATTCGCCGTCCGCGGCTCTCTCGGCCGCGGTGCGCAGGCTGGAGCGCCGCGGCGTCAATTCGCCGGCACTGGTCGAGCCCGCGGTGAGGGCGATCGATATTGCGATCAACGCGCTGGAGGAGGCCGATCAGCATCTCCAGGCCGCACTTGCCGCAACCGATTTCGATCCGGCTGAGCTCGAACGCATCGAGGAACGGCTGTTCGCGTTGCGCGCGGCCTCGCGCAAATATTCGACGCCGGTCGATGGCCTGGCCGCGCTCGCCGCCAAATACGCCGCCGATGTCGTGCTGATCGACGCCGGCGCCTCGCGCCTGAAGAAGCTGGAGCAGGCCGCGATCGAGGCCGATGCGCGCTATGCTGCTGCCGCCAAGAAACTGTCGCTGGCGCGGCAGAAATCGGCCGAGAAGCTCAACAAGGCCGTCAACGCCGAACTCGCTCCGCTCAAGCTGGAACGCGCAAAATTCATGACCCAGGTCGAGACCGACGAGACCTCGCCGGGGCCGCAAGGTTTCGACCGCGTCGAATTCTGGGTGCAGACCAACCCGGGCACCAAGCCGGGCCCGCTGATGAAGGTCGCCTCCGGCGGCGAGCTGTCGCGCTTCCTGCTGGCGCTGAAGGTCGTGCTGTCCGACCGCGGCTCGGCGCCGACGCTGGTGTTCGACGAGATCGACACCGGCGTGGGTGGCGCGGTCGCCGACGCCATCGGCGCACGGCTGGCGCGGCTTGCCGGCAAGGTGCAGGTGATGGCCGTGACCCACGCCCCGCAGGTCGCCGCCCGTGCTGACCAGCATCTGCTCATTTCCAAGGATGCCCTCGACAAGGGCAAACGCGTCGCCACCCGCGTCAACGCACTGGCCGCCGACCACCGCCGCGAGGAGATCGCGCGCATGCTCGCGGGCGCCGAGATCACGGCCGAGGCGAGGGCCGCCGCGGACCGGCTGCTCAAGGCGGCGAGCTAGGCCTGCCATGACGAAGATGTCCTCACGCAAAATTGCAGTTGGTGGGCGAGCGAAAGCTCGAGCGCCAAAAACATCGCTGCTAATAGGCGCTGACAAACTCACCGAGCAGCAGGCCAAGGCGGAGCATGAATGGCTGACGGGCGAGCTAAAGAAACACAGCGATGCCTACTACGCAAAGGATGCTCCCACGATATCGGATGCGGAATATGACGCGCTGCGATCGCGGTATCGACAGGTAGAAGAGCGATTTCCCGAACTAGTTGATCTCTTCAGTGAATCTTATCAAGTTGGTGCGAGTCCAGCGCGTGGTTTCAAGAAGGTACGCCATGCGATTCCGATGTTGTCGCTCGAAAATGCATTCGCTGAGAACGACGTCGTAGAGTTTGTAAATGGAATTCGCCGTTTCCTTAAGCTAGACGGTCAAGAGATCGATTTCTCGGCTGAACCGAAGATCGACGGACTCTCGATGTCGCTGCGCTACGAGGGCGGCGAGCTCGTCACCGCGGCGACGCGCGGCGACGGCGCTGAGGGCGAGGACGTCACCGCGAACATCCGCACTCTCGAAGACGTGCCGCAGAAGCTGAGGGGCCGCAATATCCCCGACATCTGCGAGGTGCGTGGCGAAGTTTACATGACCAAGAAGGCCTTTCTGGCGCTGAACGAGCGACAGGAGGCAGCCGGCGACACCATTTTCGCCAATCCGCGCAACTCGGCGGCGGGCTCGCTCCGACAGAAGGATCCCACCATCACCGCCTCGCGCCCGCTCGGCTTCTTTGCGTACGCATGGGGCGAGATGAGCGCGATGCCTAAGGGTACGCAAAGCGGTATGATTGATTGGTTCGAGCGCTGCGGGTTCAAGACTAATCCGCTGACCAAGCTGTGTCACTCCGTCGAGGAGCTGATCGCGTTCCACCATAGCATCGAGGAAGAGCGCTCCGAACTCGACTACGACATCGACGGCGTCGTCTATAAGGTCGATCGCATCGATTGGCAGGAGCGCCTCGGCTTCGTGTCGCGTCGTCCACGCTGGGCCGTCGCGCACAAGTTTCCCGCCGAGCGCGCCATGACGGTGCTGCGCGACATCGAGATCCAGGTCGGCCGCACCGGTTCGTTCACGCCGGTCGGCAAGCTCGAGCCGGTCGGTGTCGGCGGCGTGATCGTGCAGAACGTCACGCTGCACAACGAGGACTACATCAGGGGCATCGGCAACAAGGGCGAAGTGCTGCGCGAGGGGCGCGACATCCGGATCGGTGACACTGTCGTGATCCAGCGCGCCGGCGATGTCATTCCTCAGGTGGTCGACGTCATCATCGACAAGCGGCCGAAGAGCGCCAAGGAGTTTCACCTCCCGAAGAAGTGCCCGTGCCCGCTGCACACCGACGTCGTGCGCGGGGCGACGGCGGCGGGCGAGGAGGAGTCGCGATCCCGTTGCACCGGTGAGTTTGCCTGCCCCTATCAGAAGATCGAGCACTTGAAACTGTTCGTGTCGCGACGCGCCTTCGACATCGACGGCCTTGGCGAGAAGCAGCTCCAGTATTTCTTCGACGAGGGTTTTGTGAAGGAGCCTGCCGACATCTTCACGCTCGAGAAACGCAATTCAAAGCTCAAGCTCGAGGAGATCGAGGGTTACGGCGAAACCTCGGTGCGTAATCTCTTCGGCGCCATCGAGAGCCGGCGTAAGATCGCGCTGGAGCGCTTCATCTACGCGCTCGGCATGCGCCATGTCGGCGAGACGACGGGGCTGGCGCTGGCGCGCGGCTACGGCTCCTGGGATGCTTTCCATGACGCCAGTCTCAAGGTCGCCAAGGGCGACGAGGAGGCGATCGCCGAGATGGATGCGCTCGACCAGATCGGCGATACCGTGATCAAGAGCATCGCCGACTATTTCGGCGAGAGCCACAACCGCGGTATCGTCGAGCGGCTGACCAAGGAAGTCGAGATCGTCGACGCCGAGAAGCCGAAGAGCAACTCGGCTGTCGCCGGCAAGACGGTTGTGTTCACCGGCTCGCTGGAGAAGATGACGCGCGACGAAGCAAAGGCGACCGCGGAGCGGCTAGGTGCAAAAGTGTCGGGCTCGGTGTCGAAGAAGACCGACCTCGTGGTCGCTGGTCCCGGTGCGGGCTCGAAGCTCGCAGAGGCCAACAAGCACGGCGTCAAGGTGTTGACCGAGGATGAGTGGCTGACGCTGATCGGGGAGTGAGGAGGGTGTCCTGAGGCCTCACGCTCCGCTGTCATTCCCCGCGAAGGCGGGGAATCCAGTATTCCAGAGGCAGAGCGAGGATACGGAGAGGCTGCGGCGTACTGGATGCCCCGCCTTCGCGGGGCATGACACTGTCATTGGAGACGCGCCGCGCACCCCTCACATCATCCCGCTCTCTTCCTCCTCCGCCTGCTCGATCAGCGTCTCGCTCACCACCACTTCGCGGCGGGGCACGATGAAGAGCATCGTCGAGGCACAGAGCAGCGAGATCGCGAGGACGGCTGAGGTCAGCGGCAGCGTTGTGGCGGAGTGGCCGCCGAGATAGGCGCCGAATTGCGAGATCAGCGCGCCGATGCCCTGCTGGAGGAAGCCCATCGCGCCAGACGCGGTGCCGGCCGCTTCGGGCCGGATGCTGATGGCGCCCGCGGCCGAATTCGCCATCACGAAGGCATTGCCGACCATCACGATCATCTGCGTGCCGAACAGCCAGCCCGGTGCCTCGTTCCATCCGGTAAAACTCCAGAGCAGGTTCAAAAAGCTGCCGCACAGCTGCAGCCCGAGCCCGAACCAGATCAGTTTTTCCAGCGAGTGTCGCGGCGCGAAGCGCACGCAGAGTAGATTGCCGACCAGATAGGCGAATCCCGTCGTGGCGAACCATGCGCCGTATTCCGCGCTGGTGCGCCCCATCTGGGTGACCACGATGTAGGGGCCGCCACCGGCGAATGCGAAGATGATCTGCGAAGCCAACACCTGACACATCACATAGCCGACGAACGCGCGGCTCTTGATCAGCGTGCCGACGTCGCCGCGAAAGCCGCTGCCGGCGGCGCGGCTGCGGCGCGTCTCCGGCAGGGCCAGTGCGATGCCGATTGCGACCGCGATCGCGCCAATCGTGACGGCGTAGAAGATGGCGCGCCAGCCGAACGCGGTCTCGATCAGGCCGCCGGTCAGCGGAGAGACCATCTGGCCGATCATCAGGGCGGCGACCACGAGGCTGATCATGGAGGCAACGCGGTCGCGCTCGTAGATGTCGCGGATAATGGCGCGGCTCACCACCATGCCGGAGGCGCCGCCCAAGGCCTGGAAGAAGCGCGCCGCGATCAGTTGCGGCAGGGTTTCGGCGAAGATGCAGGCGATGCTGGCGGCGACCATCAGCGTGAGGCCTCCAAGCAGCACCGGGCGTCGGCCGAATTTGTCTGACAACGGCCCCATGATCAGCTGCGACAGCGCGATGCCGACCATGTAGAGCGACACCGTCATCTGCGCGATCGAGATGTCGCGCCCAAACGTCGTCGCAAGCACTGGCAGTGCCGGAACCAGGATGTAGAGCGAGATCGGTGCGATCCCGGTCATGACGACGAGCAGCAGCAGCACCAGGCGCGAGGTCGCGAGGTTTGTCGTCGCCGTTCCCGGCGGCTTGCTGATCATGCCGTGCATGCGTGTCCGTCTTTCGAATTCGAATCGGACTGTAGCGTGCTCACACAAGACGGATATCGGCGTTTCGGAATGCGGCTATACGGATTCCGGGACGGTTATAATAACAGCGCGATGGCGACGAATTGGGCGCGTTGCTCTCGCTGCTGTCTCCGCTGTCATTCCCCGCGAAGGCGGGGAATCCAGTATTCTAGAGGCAGAAGTCGTATACGGAGATGCCGCGGCGTACTGGATGCCCCGCCTTCGCGGGGCATCCAGTCATGGTGGTGAGGAAGCAGCCTTGCGCAAATCGCGTAGCACTATGCGCGGCGTTATTTCAGCTCCGCCGTCGCCTGATCGAGCCAGGCCTTCGTCGCCTCATCCAGCGCCGGCCGTGCTTCGGCCCTCACACGGGCGTGGTACGCATTGAGCCAGTCGAGCTCGTCCCTGTTCAGCATCGCGACATCGATCAGCCGGCGGTCGATCGGCGCCAAGGTCAGCGTCTCGAACGCGTTCATCGATTTCTCGGCGCCCTTGATGTCGGCGGCGACCACCAGCTCGAGATTTTCGATGCGGATGCCAAAGCCGTCGGTCTTGTAATAGCCGGGCTCGTTGGAGAGGATCATGCCGCGCTTCAGCGGCGTGGTGCCGAGCTTCGAGATCCGCGCCGGCCCTTCGTGCACCGAGAGATAGCTGCCGACGCCGTGGCCGGTGCCGTGCTCGAAATCGACGCCGGCCGCCCAGAGATATTGTCGCGCCAGCGTGTCGAGCTGCGCGCCGGTGGCGCCGTCGGGAAACACCGCGCGCGCGATCGCGATATGGCCGCGCAGCACGCGGGTGAAACGGTCGCGCATCTCATCCGTCGGCTCGCCCACCGCCATGGTGCGGGTGACGTCGGTGGTGCCGTCTTCATATTGCGCGCCGGAATCGATCAGCAGCAGGTCTCCGCGCGCGATCCGCCGGTTGCTCTTGCGAGTGACGCGGTAGTGCACGATGGCGCCGTTCGGCCCAGTTCCGGAAATGGTCGGGAACGACACGTCCTTCAGCGCGCCGGTGTCGCGGCGAAAGGTCTCCAGCGCCTCGACCGCGTCGATCTCGGTGAGCTTGCCGCTTGGTGCCTCGCGATCGATGAAGGCGAGGAAGCGCGCCAGCGCGATCGCGTCGCGCCGATGCGCCGTCCGCGTACCCGCGATCTCCGTCGTGTTCTTGACCGCCTTCAACAGCGCAATCGGATCGCTGCCGCGCACCGGCTTGCCGCCGGCTCCCGAAATCAATCGGCTGAGTGCGTCGGCTGCCGTGGCATTGTCGAGCGCAATCGCGGCACCGCTCTTGGCCAGCGCCATCAGCGTCGGCGCCAGCGCGTCGGGCTCGCGTACGTCGGCCGACTGCTCGAGATGGTCGCGCGAGAGGTTGGAGAGTTTGCGATGGTCGATGAAGATCGTCGGGCGGCCGTCCTTCGGCACCACCGCGTAGGACAGCGGCAGCGGCGTATGCGCGACGTCGGCGCCGCGGATGTTGAAGGTCCAGGCGACCGCGTGGCTGTCCGAGAGCACCAGCGCGTCGACGCCGAGCCTGTCGATCTCGCTCTTGATCTGCGTCAGCTTCTCAGCCTCTGCGACGCCGGCATGTTGCAGGCCGTGGACCGCGACCGGGGCGATCGGCTGCGGCGGCCGGTCCTGCCAGATCGCGTCGACCGGATTGCTGTCGACGGCGACCAGCTCGGCGCCAACCTTGGCGCAGGCGGCGGACAATCGCTCGGCTGCCGCAAAAGTGTGCAGCCACGGATCAAATCCGAGGCGGTCGCCAGGCTTTAGGTGCGCCGATACCCAGCTTTCCGGCGGCGGATCGATCAGCGATTCCACCGCCCATGCTCTTGTATCGACCTGCTTGGGCGCCTGAAGCGTGTAGCGGCCATCGACGAACACCGCGGCCTTCTGGGTCAGAACGACGGCAAGTCCCGCCGATCCGGTAAAACCGGTCAGCCAGGCGAGCCGCTCCTCTGATGGCGCCACGTATTCGTTCTGCTGCTGGTCGGCGCGCGGAATGACGAAGCCGGTCAGCTTGCGGCGGGCGAGTTCTTCACGGAGTGCAGAGAGCCGGGCGGTCAATGCGACGCCGGCCTCGGGCTCCTCGAATGTCTGGAAGTGTGCTTCGAACATGGCTCAGTTTAGGATCATGGGGATCAGTCCGCAATGTGGACGCATTTGAGGTCGCATCTGGCACGGACTGTGCTTGAAAAAGTTCCATTCGAATTGAGTGGAGTAAAAGGATGCGGCTGTTGCGCTTCGTCCAGATAACAGGGAAATTCGAGCAAGTGGTTCATCTCAACGGCGAGAGGACACACGATGCCAGCGTTCACGTTTGAGAAGATTTCGCCGCCGGTGCGCCGCGCGCCCGTGGTAGCGACCCCGAAGAAGCCGCGCGGCCTCATCAGCCAGATGATCGGTCGTTTTGCCGAGCGCCGCGCGCGGCGTGCCTTGCGCGCATCTGCGCCTGGTCACGAGAAGCCGGCGAAGTAGCACCACGTTGATGATGCCGTAGGGTGGGCAAAGGCGCGAAGTGCCGTGCCCACCATGTTTCCTCGATCGCAATGAATTTGGTGGGCACGCTTCGCTTTGCCCACCCTACGCAGCTCACCCAACCTTCCTTAGCAATAGACTGCTCCACCCCTCGATCCGCAGGTGCCGCAGCGGCACGAGGCCGCGGGCGCGATAGGCAGCGATCACGGCGGGCGCCTGGTGCGTCAGCAGGCCGGAGAGGATGACGCGAGCGCCGGGCGCGAGGTGCCGCGTCATCGGACCCGCCAATTGTCGTAACGGATTGGCAAGGATGTTGGCCAGCACCAGATCGAATGGGCCGGCCTTGCCAAAGTCCGGCGCGGCAAACCCGGTGGCGCGGATCGCCCGCACGTGGTTGCGAACTTCATTCAGGGCCGCGTTCTCGGCCGCGACCCGCACCGAGGGCGGGTCGATGTCGGAAGCCAGCACCGCGCGATGCAGCGCCTTCGCAGCCGCGATTCCCAATACGCCGGTACCGGTGCCGAGGTCGAGCACGCGCTTCGGCCGCGCGTGTTTCAAGACATGGTCAAGCAGCAGTAAACAGCCACGGGTGGTGCCGTGATGGCCGGTGCCGAAGGCGAGTGCCGCCTCGATCTCGATTTTGAGCTTGTTTGGCGCCACGCGGTCGCGGTCGTGGCTGCCATGGACGACGAAGCGCCCGGCCGGCACCGGGACGAGATCTTCCAGGCTCGCCTTGACCCAGTCCTTGGCCTCGATCGTGTCGAAGGCGAGCGTTGCCGCGATCTCGTTTCCTGCTGAAGTTACAATGAGTTCGCGTAAGCCCACCTGATCCGGCGCCTCGGCAAAATGCAGCGTGACGTCCCATTCTCCGTCTGGCCGTTCGAACGCGGCAACCGCGGCATCACCCTCGAAAAAGACCTCCGTGAGCACGTCGACGACGCGCCTGGCGGCGGCCTCGTTGCCGATCGAAAAACTGGCGCGATGGGTAGGTGAAGGCTGCATCCTAGGGTTCCGCTCGGTTCAATTTTTGGAACTTTTGTTCCCAATTTTCCGCATAACTTGCAGTTCCAAGATTAATCTACCCGTAGGTTGTATTCCGTAGTTTTCCGGGTGTTGGAACCAACCAACACACCTTGAAATGGAAATGGAGGCGAGTCTTGAAGCGCATGGTTTCGAAGTTCTGGTCCGATGAGTCCGGTGCGACTGCGATCGAATACGGCCTGATCGCGGCCGGTATCGCGCTGGCGATCATCACCGTGGTGAACAATTTGGGCACCAGCTTGAACGACAAGTTCGGTTCGATTAGCAGCTCCTTGAAGTAATTTCTGCCTCCCATTTCCCAGCGGGGGCTCCTTTCTTCATAGACAGCTTTTTTGACACGCGCCCGCTGGGGGAATTGCCTTCCGGCGGGCGGAGTCGTTTTGGGGCTTCTCACCGGAAATGCTCGTTAGCGTCTCAGTTTGAAATTCTCTCGACCTGGACGCCGTCGAAGTTTTGATAATGAATCAGGCCCGCCTCATCGGTATCGACGAGCGTCCCTACTTCAAGATAGGCCCATTGCTCGGCAGGGTAATCTGGAGAAAATCTGCCCTCAGAGATTAGTGCGACGACACGGCCAGTCATACCGTCGATTCGAATGCGGTCGCCGATCTCCATGCTCCCAGCCTCCAATTTCAAACTGAGACACTACCGAATGCCCACAGGCAGTCCGCTCATTTTTCGCATGCTGTCCACGGCCTTATCCCGCCGCTCATCCCCAGGTTTTCCACCGCCTTGTACCCAGTTTGGTCGGGCCGGCGCGCACCGCCTTCTCACAGCTCTCCCAACAGCCTGTCCACAGCCCATCCACAGGCCTATCCACGGCTTGCGAACAGACCGCGGTGATCCCGCAAAATCGCCTGCGCCGCGTTGTGGCCGGGGGCGCCGGTGACGCCGCCGCCGGGGTGGGCGCCGGAGCCGCAATGGTAGAGGCCCTTCAAGGGGCCGCGGTAGTCGGCATGGCCGAGCATCGGTCGCGCCGAGAACAGCTGGTTCAGCGTCAAGGCGCCGTGGAAGATGTCGCCGCCGAGCAGGCCGAATTGTCGTTCGAGATCGAGCGGCGAGAGGATCTGGCGCCCGAGCACGCTTGTCCCAAAGCCCGGCGCGTAGCTGTCCACCGTCGCGATCATGAGATCGGCGACCTCGTCGCGGTGGTCGTCCCAGGATTTTCCGTCGGGCAGTTCGGGCGCGACGTGCTGGCAGAACAGGCTCGCGACGTGTTGTCCCGCTGGCGCCAGCGTGTCGTCGAGCGTCGAGGGGATCAGCATCTCGACGATCGGCTGCCGGCTCCAGCCCTGCGCCCGCGCGTCGAGATACGCACGGTCCATATAGCCGAGGCTCGGCGCCAGGATGATACCGGAGGAGAGGTGATCGCCATCGCCGGGCAACGCCGTGAAGGAGGGCAGGCGGTCCAGCGCCACGTTCATGCGGAAGGTGCCGGAGCCGTTCTTCCAGTGGCGGATGCGCGCGAGGAAATCGGACGGCAAGGCGTCGGCTGCGATCAGCCGCGTATAGAGCAGCTTTGGATTGACGCTGGCCGCGACATATTTTGCGCGAATGGTTGAGTCGTTCTCCAGCACCACGCCGACGGCGCGGTCGCGCTCGACGATCACCTCGCGTACGCCAGCATCGGTCTCGATCGTAACACCGCGGTCACGCGCAGCGCGCGCCATCGCCTGCGTGATCGCGCCCATGCCGCCGATGGCATGGCCCCAGACGCCCTTCTTGCCGTTCACCTCGCCGAAGGCGTGGTGCAGCATCACATAGGCCGAGCCGGCCGCGTAGGGGCTGGCATAATTGCCGACGATGGCATCGAAGCCGAACAGCGCCTTGACGAGATCGTTCTCGAACCGGTCGTCCAGTATCTCGCCGGCCGAGCGGGTGAACAGATCAAGCAGGCTGCGGCTTTGCTCCAGCGTCAGCCCGCGCAGGATGTTGGCCGTCATCAACGCGTTCACGGCTTCGCGGAGTGCGCCAACGCCAAAACTCCCGAGCAGGTTCGGTGGCGCACGCAGCACGAACTGCCGCAGCACATCCGCAATGTCTTCGAGCTCGCGCGAAAAGCCGTCGAGTGCATCTGCGTCATGTGTGCTGAGTCGCGCGACGGAGGCCTTCGTTCGTCCCTCGCCGGTGAGGAGATAGTTGCCGTCCAGTGCGGGCAGAAAATTCTGCGCGCGCCGCTCGACGATTCGCAGGCCTTGCTCGGCGAGCCCCAGGTCGCGGCTCACCAGCGGATTGAGCAGGCTCACCGTGTAGGCCGCGACCGAATTCTTGAAACCCGGATGAAACTCCTCCGTGACCGCCGCCCCGCCGACCACCTTGCGGCGCTCGACCATGTGCACGCGCAAGCCCGCCGCCGCGAGATAGGCCGCGCAGGTGAGGCCGTTATGGCCAGCGCCGATGATGACGACGTCGGTTTCGGTCATGAGGGTTTCTGATGTTCCATGCTCATTCCGGATGGTCCGAAGGACCCGACCCGGAATGACATCTCTATATCAGGCATTTCTCGCGGCAACATCACGAGACCATTTATTGCCCGTTCAGGCGGCTTGTGCTCCATTGCGCGCGCCCGGCGCCCGCCGGGGATTGTCTGCCGGAGCTTCCATGGATTCGATCGTGCAACCCGCCGCCACGGAGCAGCCGTCCTCGTCACGCAACCGGCTGCTGTTGACGGTCTATACGGCCGCGATCTTCGTCAGTGCGCTGCTGCTGTTCTCGGTGCAGCCGCTGTTCACGAAAATGGTGCTGCCGCGGCTCGGCGGCTCGCCGGCGGTGTGGTCGGTGGCGATGGTGTTCTTCCAGTCGCTGCTGCTGGCCGGTTATGCCTATGCGCATCTGCTGATGCAGATCAAGAGCCGCGTCGTTCCCATCGTGGTCCATCTCGCGTTGCTGGTCGTCGCCTTCGTCACGCTGCCGCTCGGCATTGCCACCGCCTATGGCGAGCCGCCGGCGTCCGGCTACGCGTTCTGGCTGCTCGGGCTGTTCGTGATGTCGATCGGCCTGCCGTTCTTCGCGCTCGCGGCCAACAATCCGCTGCTGCAAGCCTGGTTCGTCCGCACCGGTCATCCCGATGGGCGCGATCCGTATTTTCTTTATGCCTCGTCCAACATCGGCAGCTTTCTCGCGCTGTTGTCCTATCCGTTCCTGCTGGAGCCGATCTTTACGCTGCACACGCAGAACCGGCTCTGGACCGGCGGCTATGGCCTTTTGATCCTTTTGATCGCGGCCTGCGGCGTGCTGCTGTTGCGTTCGCCGAAGCTGGCGGTGATTGACGCGCAAACCGAGGAGGCGAATGCGCCGGCGCCGGGCGTGGTGACGCGGCTGCGCTGGATCTTCCTAGCTGCCGTGCCGTCCGGCCTCCTCATCGCCGTGACCGCGCATATCTCGACCGACGTCGCGGCGGCGCCGCTTTTGTGGGTGCTGCCGCTGTCGCTATATTTGCTCACCTGGGTGGTGGTGTTCCAGTCGCGGCCGCTGTTGCCGCACAAATGGATGCTGATGCTCCAGCCGGTCGCGATCGCGGGCGTCATTTTCCTGCTCGCCTTCGGCGGCGAGCAGAATCTGCTGCTGACGCTCGGCGGGCACCAATTGTGCTTCTTCGTCATCGCCATGGCCTGCCATGGCGAACTCGCGCGGACCCGGCCGCCCTCAAAATATCTCACCGGCTTCTATGTCGCGCTGTCCTTCGGCGGCATGATCGGCGGTCTGTTTGCTGGCCTCGTCGCGCCCTTCACCTTCTCCTGGATCGCCGAATATCCAATCCTGGTCGCGTTGGCCGCGCTGTGCCGGCCCTCAGTGAATGAGCGTTTTGCCGGCATCGTCAAATGGTACTGGCTGGCCCTTGCCGCGCTCGCCGTGGCGCTGGTCGTGCCGTCCTACACGACGGGTGATCTCTCGACCTGGTTCGAGGATCACCGCGTCTGGGTCGCCGGCGCCGTCGGCGTGCTCGCGGCACTTCTTGCGATCGCGGTCAGCGCAGGCCGCTGGAAGATCTTTGCCACCGTCGCGCTCGCGCTCGCATTGATCCGGATCTATCCGGCGGACGAGGGCCGCGTCACGACCGTGCGCAGCTTCTTTGGCGTGCACAAGATCGTGGTGACGCCGGGCGGCTATTTCCACGTGCTGATGCACGGCACCACCATTCACGGCGCCGAACGCTTCCGCAACAATGACGGCACGCCGGTCACCGGCCGGCCCGAGCCGATCACCTATTATTACAAGGACGGTGGCATCGGTCAGGCCATCACCGCGATCCGCGAGCGCAAGGGTGCGCCGCTGAAGGTCGCTGCCATCGGCGTCGGATCGGGCACGCTCGCCTGCGCCGCCGAGCCCGGCGAAGACTGGAAATTCTTCGAGATCGACCAGTCCATGGTCGATGCCGCGCGCGACCCGAAGAATTTCCGTTATATCTCGAGCTGCCTGCCGGATTTGAAGCCGGTGATTGGCGATGCGCGCCTCACCTTCGCCAAGGAGCCCGATGGGGTCTACGACCTCATCATCGTCGATGCCTATTCGTCGGATGCGATCCCGATTCATCTCGCCACCGAAGAGGCGATGAAGATCTACAAGGACAAGCTCGCCCCGCATGGCGCGGTGGTGATGCACGTCTCCAACCGGCATCTCGATCTCGAGCCCGTCGTGGTCGGGATTGCCGATGCTAACGACCTGAAGAGCTGGGTCTACGACGAGGATTCGGGCCGCGACGCCGACTACATCTTCGCCACCGACGTCGTCATCTCCGCGCGTGAGGAGGCCGATGTCGGCAAGCTCGCTTCCTCCAAGCAGTGGGAGGAGACCGACGCGGACGAGAAAGTGCGGGTCTGGACCGACGATTACTCCAACATTCTCGGTGCGCTGTATCGGCGTTTGCGCTACGGGGAGCAGTAACTCGCGGCTTACGGTTGGACCGGCGTTCCCGCCGGCAGCGCAATCCCCTTCTCACCCGCGACCTGTCGCAACAGGTCCGGGCGGTCCGAGATGATGCCGTCGACGCCGGTCTCGATCATGCGCGCCATGTCTTCGGGCTTGTTGACCGTCCAGACCACGACGCGCAATCTCAGCGCATGGGCTTCAGTGACGAGCGCCACGGTCACGTCGCCAAAATAAGGTGACCACACCGCGCCGCCTGCGGCCTTGATCGTTCGCGGCAGTGAGCCGCCGTGATCGGCCGGACTGAAACCCGCCGTCCAGTTGGTGGCTTTGTCGAGGACGATGGTCGGTGCCGAGCCGCGCTGGAGCGTCAGATACACGGTCGGAATCTTCGGGGCCTGCTGCTGGATAAGAAGCAGCGTCCGCCAGTCGAAGGACTGGATCATGACGCGGTCGGAGAATTTCTCGGCATCGATCACCCCGAGCAGCTTGGCGACGAAGGCCTCGGGATCAAGAGATTCGTCCGGATGGTCGGGATCGATCTTGGTCTCGATATTGAAACGCACGCTTCGGTTGCCGGACTTGCGCACCAGCGCGAACACCTCGCGCAAGGTGGGAATGTGCGTCCCCGTCACGGCGCGCTGGTCGGGGAATTGTTTTGCATAGGCACTGTCCGGCCGAAGCTGGCCGACGTCGTAGCTCCTGACGTCGGCGAAGCGCAGTTTCACGAATGGCGTGCCGGGCGCGGCGACATAAGCGCCGGCCGCATCCCGTGCGAGATCGGGATTAAGCCCGCGCTCATGCGAGACGACCACCTCACCGTCCGCGGTCACGCCGACATCGAGCTCCAGCGTGTCCACGCCCATCGACAGTGCGTTGGCGAAGGCCGGCAGGGTGTTTTCCGGCATCAGCGCCCGCCCGCCGCGATGCG
Organism: Bradyrhizobium sp. LTSP857; assembly: GCF_000938285.1. Taxonomy (NCBI): domain Bacteria; kingdom Pseudomonadati; phylum Pseudomonadota; class Alphaproteobacteria; order Hyphomicrobiales; family Nitrobacteraceae; genus Bradyrhizobium; species Bradyrhizobium sp. LTSP857. The sequence goes on from NZ_JYMS01000038.1 coordinate 62,298, forward strand.
CCTCGAGATCGAATCCCATAGCTCGTCCCGCCATCAGAACTGAGAGCACGGTCAAAATTGTCGCAGCACGTGATGGCATGGCGGCTCGGAGGGCAAGCGAAAAGGGCGTATTTGAACGCATCTTGGCGTGTCCGACGTATTCTACAGGCTTTTGCGCCTGTTGAAACCTTGGGCGGCGGCTTGGGTTGCGCTCGCCCGGCGGTTATGTACTCATAGCCGCCTTGGAATCTCACCCGTGCACCAGAAACGCGATCACCGCATCATTCGCAGCCGGCATTTTCACAAGATGCAGCGGCGGCATTTTGTCATTTTCGACGTGCTGCCCTTCGTCGGTACGCTGGTTGCGCTGGGCCTGTTACTCTGTCACCCGATCGGCGTAACCGAGCTCGGCCTGTTGTTCGGCTTCTGGCTGATCACTGGCCTTGGTTTGACCGTCGGCTATCATCGCCTGTTCACCCATCGCGCTTTTGCCACCTCGTCCGCGATGAGCGCGATCCTGATCATCATGGGATCGATGGCCGGCCGCGGCCCGATGCTGTCCTGGGCGGCAATGCATCGGCGCCACCACGAGCTGTCGGATCACGACGGCGATCTGCATTCGCCGCGTCTGCATGGCGATGGCGCGTTCGGTCGCCTGCGCGGCTTCCTGCATGCGCACCTGACCTGGATGATCGAGCACGATTACCCCAACGTCGCGCATTACGTGCCGGATTTGATGGCGGACCGCAGGCTGGTCGCGGTCAACAGCTACTATTACACTTGGGTCGTGCTCGGCCTGTTGCTGCCGGCCGCGATCGGCGGCCTCGCCACGATGAGCCTCTGGGGTGCGCTGGACGGCCTACTCTGGGGCGGCGTGGTCCGCATGTTCGTGGTCGAACAGACCATGTCCGCCATCAACTCGATCATGCACACGTTCGGTGCGCAGCCCTTCGTCACGCGTGATGACAACAGCAGGAATCTCGGCGTGATGGCCTGGCTCGCCTGGGGCGAGGGCTGGCACAACAACCATCACGCCTTCCCGTATTCGGCCGCCTTCGGCCTACGCTGGTTCGAGTTCGATCCCGGCTTCATCTTCATCCGCGCGCTGGAGGCGCTTGGGCTTGCCTGGGACGTCAAGGTGCCGAGCGAGGAGAAGATCGCGCGGCGCATGTCACCGCAGCCGGGCGACGCTACGCCCGACCTGGAAACGGGCTGAGTATCATCGACCGGCGCGAGTGCCGGTGATGATTCGGCTTTGAACCGATGCTGTTCAACGACTACCCCTTTCTCCTGGTCTTCCTGCCGGCGGCGCTGCTGATCTACCGCCTGGTCGATCCCTATCCACATTTGCGCATTGGCGTGCAGGTCGCGCTGTCGGTCGCCTTCTACGCCTGGGGCAGCCCGTCCTTCATCCTGCTGCTGATCGCCTCGATCGCGGTCAACTGGCTTGCCTCGGTCGCCTATGGCCGGGTGAAGTGGAAGGCGGTGCTGACGCTCGTGATCGTGCTCGATATCGGCGTGCTGGCGCTGTTCAAATACGCCAATTTTGTGCTGGCCAATCTCGCCCACGTGCTTGGCACGACGCTGCCGACGCTCGACATCGGGCTGCCGCTCGGCATCTCCTTCTTCACCTTTCACCACATCATGTATCTGGTCGACCTGAAGCGCGGCAAGGCGCCGCTCTATGCGCTCGACCGCTACGCGCTCTACATCGCCTTCTTCCCGCAGGCGATCGCCGGCCCTCTGGCGCGCTGGTCGGAGGTGATGCACCAGTTCGGCAGGCAGGTCTACGTGCCGGGCTGGCAGCGCCAGTTCTGCATCGCGACCTGCTTCATCGCGCTCGGCCTGTTCGAGAAGGTCGTGATCGCCGACAACATCGCGCATCTGCTCGATCCTATCTACACGCAGGCCGCGAGCGGGCCACTCGGAAACGGCGATGCCTGGCTCGCCTTCTGCTTCTCGTTCCAGATCCTGTTCGATTTCTCCGGCTATTCCGACATCGCGATCGGCGTTGCCCTGCTGTTCGGCGTCCAGCTTCCCTACAATTTCAATGCGCCGCTGCGCTCGACCAATATCCAGGATTTCTGGCAGCGCTGGCACATCACGCTGATGTTGTTTTTGCGCGACTATGTGTTCTATCCGCTGGTCAATCTGCGCCTGTTGCCGCGGCGCTGGCTGCCGGTGCAATTCTTCGGCGCAATGCTGATCACCATGGCGCTGTGCGGATTGTGGCATGGCGCGAGCTGGGCCTTCGTGCTGTGGGGCGTGCTGCACGGCCTCGCGCTGGTCGCCTGCGCGTTGTGGCGCCGCTACGGGCCGGATTTTCCATCGTGGCTCGGCTGGGCGCTGACGGTGCTGTTCGTGCTCGCGACCGGCGTGATTTTTCGCGCCGGATCGATTGAAGCCGCCTGGCACGTGTTCGCGGGGCTTCTCCAGCCGCTGCCGCTCGATCGCATCGGCCAGGTGTGGCCGCTGGTGGTGGCTCCGCTGGTCGCATTCCTGTTGCCGGCGAGCCAGGACATCGTGGCGTTTTTCACCCGCAAGCCGAATGCTGTGCTGGCGGGCCTGCTCGGGATTGGCATCCTTGCCTTGCTGATCCAGATCGGGGAAGGGGGGCTCCATGAGTTCGTCTATTTCAAGTTCTGACACGTCAGTCGAATGGGGCCGCTGCCTTGCCGCCTGTTTCGGCGCGCTTGCACTGGGCGCCGCGCTGGTCGCCGCCGTCGTGATGTCGGTCGATCCCTACGACAGCGGCCGGTTCGGCTGGTTCGGCATCGCCGGCGTGAATGATCGCAATCCCTGGACCGCCAATGCCAGCCGGGCCCGCGATCCGCAATTCGACTCCGCCATTCTGGGCAATTCTACCGGGCAGCTGCTGCAACCGGCTGAGCTCGACAAGGCGACGGGCAAGCGCTTCGTGCAGCTCGTCGCGCCGGGCGCGGACCCGCGCGGCGACCTCGCAATCCTTGATTTCTTCGCCGGGCAGCACACGACCATCGGCGCCCTCGTCGTCGTGATCGACCAGCCCTGGTGCGCGAACGACTTGCCGCCGTTGCCGCAAGATGCGTTCCCGTACTGGCTCTATGAAGCCGGCGCGCTCCGCTATCTCGGTCATCTCTTCACATGGCCTGCGCTCGATCGCGTCGTCCAGCGCATCGCCATCGCCATCGGTCGCGGCTCGCGCAAGCCGATCCGCCCTGACGGCTATTGGAGCTATGAGGAGGTGTGGCCACCCGGCGCGAAACATCCGGCCGCCGCGGAGCCCGCCAAGGCGGCGCCGTTCGACGGCAAGATCACTGATACTTTTCCTTATGCAGTCATGCTGGCAAGCACGGTCGCAAAACTTCCCCGAGATGCGCCGGTCGTGCTCCTGATGCCGCCGACCTTCTACGCCATCGTGCCCCCGTCCCGCAGCCGCGAAGCCGCGCGCCATGAGGTCTGCAAGACGGCGTATCGCTCCATCATTAGCGGCCGACCCAACAGCAATCTGATCGACTATCGCCTCGATAATGCGCTCACGCGCGACCCCGCCAATTTCGTCGATCTCATCCATTACCGGGCGATCATTGCGCGCAAGCTCGAGCAGGGTATCGCGGCCAGCTTGCGCGACGGCGAGGCGGCGCAGATCAACTTCTGACGATCAGCCGATGTCCTCGAAGCCACCGTCGAGCCAGAGCCCGCGCGCCAGCTTGCGCTGGATCTTGCCGCTGGTGGTCTTCGGCAGTGTGCCGGGACGGATCAGCGCGATGTGGCGCGCAGAGAGCTCGTGGCTGTCGGCGATGGCCTCGCGTATCCGGCCCTTGATCTCGGCGGTGTCGATGGTGTGCCGTGCTGTACGTTCGACCTCCTGGACGATGACGAGGGTTTCCTCTCCGGTCTCGTCCGGCACCGAGAACGCCGCGCCGCAGTTTTCGCGCAAGCCTTCGTTGAGCGCCTGCACCGTGCGCTCGATGTCCTGCGGATAATGGTTGATGCCGCGGATGATGATGAGGTCCTTGATCCGCCCGGTGACAAACAATTCGCCGTCGGCATCGAGGAAGCCGAGATCGCCGGTGCGCAGCCACGGGCTGTCTTCGCCGGCAATCGCGGCGTTGAGTCCCTCGCGCGTCGCCGTATCGTTGCGCCAATAGGCGCGCGCGGCATTCGCGCCGGTGACCCAGATCTCGCCGATGCGGTCGATGGCAACCCGTTCGCGGCTGTCCGGCTCGACGATGGCGATCCGCTCGCCAGAGAGTGCGCGGCCGCAGCCGACCAGAACCTGCGCATCGTCCGGATCGGTCGGCGCCTCCGCCACATGCGCCTGAAGCGCCGCGCGGCTGACACTGCGCGTGATGTGACCTCCGCCGCGTTTCCCTCCGGAGATCAGAAGCGTCGCCTCCGCCATGCCATAGGCAGGATACATCGCGCGCGGATCGAATCCATGCGGCGCAAATGTCGCGGCGAACCGTTCGATGGTGTCCGCATGCACCGGCTCGGCGCCATTGAGCGCGATTTTGAGCGAGGACAGGTCGACGCCATTCATCTGATCGGCGCGGTAGCGGCTGACGCAGAGGTCGAAGCCGAAATTCGGGCTGCACGCCACTTCAGCACGATAATGCGAGATCGCGCGCAGCCAGCCGAGCGGCCGCTGCATGAACGCGTTCGGCGCCATCAGCACGCAGGTCGCACCGACATAGAGCGCTTGCAGCGCGTTCAGGATCAACCCCATGTCGTGATAGAGCGGCACCCAGTTGACATAGGTTGATTGCCTGGTGTTGCCGAGCGCCAGCCGGATCATCTCGAGATTGGCGAGCAGATTGGCATGGCTCACCATCACGCCCTTCGGCTCAGAGGTCGAGCCGGAGGTGTATTGCAGGAAGGCGAAGTCGTTCGGCGAGGGCTCAGGCAGATCGACCGTTGCGCTTGCGACCGCGGCGAGATCGACTTCGATCCAGCGGATGTTTTCCCGCGCAAGGCGCGTATGCAAATCGCCGCGCAAAGCGAAGGCTGAAGTCGTCAGCGCCACCGCCGGCGCGCAATTGGCGAGGATTGCAGCGCTGGCGTCACGGGCGCTGTTTCGCCGCGGCATCATCATCGGCACGGCGATAATGCCGGCCATCAGGCAGCCGAAGAACGCCACCATGAATTCGATGCCGGGTGGAAACACCAGGATGGCGCGGTCGCCGGGCTGCGCAGCCGCGGTCAGGTGCGACGCCAGCGCACGTGAGGCGTCGTGCAATTGGCGGAAGGTGAGGGCCGCTTCCTCCGTCCCGCGATCGGAGACGAAGACATAGGCGCGATCGTCGCCCTGGTCCGCCGCACGCCGGGCCAGCAGAGCCACGAGCGAGCGGAAAGTGTCCATTTGGGTTGCGCCGATCTCAGTCGCTCTCAGGCGGCGGAGCGGATGGCGCGCTTGTCGGCGAGAAATCGCGACAGCGCCTCAACGGTAGGGTGATCGTAGAAGTCGTCCGTCGACAGTTCGAGGTCGAGCTTTTCCTCGAGGTCCATCATGAGGTAGACGAGCATCGCCGAATCGAGGCCGAGACGGTTGAATTTTGTGCCGGTGTCGACCCGGTCCGTCGAAATGCGCAGGATATTGGCTAGCGCAGTAACGCAGAAATCCGAAATCTGCTCGCGTGTCATGTTGCTTCCCAGAAACAATTGGAACGACAATACGGGCGACCCCAAGGTTGTCAATTTGGCCGGAACGCCGCAGCGTTGAAGGTTGGGGACTGTTGCTTTCCGGCGTCGCCGGCTGCTCAATTCATGCACAGATGACGCGATTTCCCGTGGTCGACAGGGGCCGCGGCCGCCCGTATCCTCCTAAAATTGCAATTTGACGCGCGTGACGGGATTTTCGCATGAACCGCGCCCGCTTGTTTGCTGCGTTTCTGATTCTGGTCCTGCTGTCCGGATCGGCCTCCGCCCAGCGCGGCAACGATTTTGATTCGCTGGTTGCACAGGTCAACGCGGCGACTCAAGCCGGACGTTGGGCCGACGGGCTCGCCGCGGCCCAAAAGCTGGAAAACCTGGTGCGCCGCCGGCAGGGCACGGACAACATGAACTATGCCGGGGTGCTGCATAACGAGGGCATGTTCCTCCATAATCTTGGCCGCTTGCCGGAGGCCGTCGACAAGCTCAATGCGGCGCTTGCCATCAAGCTGCGCAACAATGACGTCGCCTCGACGCTGCGCACCTCCAACGTCCTGGTGGCATCGCTCGGCATGCTCGATCACCGGGCGGAGGCGACAGCCGTGGCCGAGCGGGCGCTGGCGCTCGGCACCAGCGCTTTCGGGGCCAACGACGTCCGTCTCTCCGACACGCTGTCGTCGCTTGGCGGGCTCGCGCGCGACAAGGAGAATTTGGGGGAGTCCGTCCGCTATTTCGAGCGGGCGTTGGCCGGCCTGCAGGCCGCCAATTCGTCCCCGATCGATGTCGCATCCGCCATGGACGATCTCGGCGATGTCTACGGACTGCTTGGGCGCTTCGACGACGGCGAGAGTATGTTGAAGCAGGCACTTGATCTGTTCGACCGCAGCTTTGGCAAGAACGCCGAGACTGCGCCGAACTACGACAAGATGCTCAATGATCTCGGCAACCTCTATCTGGATGCCGGGCGATTGCCTGATGCCGAGGCGGCAATGCGCCGTTCGCTCGCGATCACGCGGATGCGGAACGGTGATGCTCATCCGAATGTCGCGGGCACCATGGGCAATCTTGCAACCGTGCTGGAGCACGAGGGACGCTACGCCGAGGCCGAAAAGCTCTACCAGCAGACGCTTCAGGCCTATGAGCGGATCTTCGGCTCCAATCATCCGACCACGGCGATCGGGCTCAACAATCTCGCCAATGTCTACTCAGCTCAGGGCAGGAACGAAGCGGCAGCAGGCCTCCAGGAGCGCGTGCTCGCCATCTACGAGAAGGCGTTTGGTCCCGAGAGCCCCGATGTCGGGCGGGCCCTCAACAATCTTGCGAATAGTTACGCAGATATGGGACGCAACGCACAGGCGCTCGATCTCTACCGGCGGTCGCTGGTCGTGATGGAGCGCAAGTTTGGCGAGGGCAGTGGCCCGACCGCGCTGGCGGCAGGATCGCTCGGACAGGCTCTGAGGGACGCGGGCCAGACGGATGAGGCGCGGCTGTACCTGGTCCGGAGCCTCGAGATTGACGAGCGCGCCCTCGGCGGCAGGCATCCGCAGCTCGTCAAGGACCTGCGCGCGATCGCGCTGCTCGACCTCAAGACCGGCAACATGGCGGATGCGCGCAGCCAGCTCGACCGTGCGCTCGCGATCGCGCGGGACCGGCTCGGGCCGCGCCATCATGACACCATCGCCACGCTGATCAACCTCGCCGATGCCGACCGCCGCGAAGGCAAATGGCTGGACAGCCTGGCACGGTTGCGGCTCGCCGCCACCGCGCTCAACGCGCAGCAGAATGTGCAGTTCATTCGTTTTCCCGAGCTCGATCCCTGGCTGATCGATGCGATCTGGCGCGTCTCCGACGGCAAGCCGGACAATGCGGCAAAGGACGAAGCCTTCGGCGCCGCGCAGCGCGCGCATGAGACAAGTGCGGGCGCGGCTCTGTCCCAGATGGCGGCGCGGTTCGGCGCGGGCAATGATGCGATCGCGGGACTGGTGCGGCGGCAGCAAGATCTGAAGGCGAGCCTCGAGACGCTCGACAAGCGCGTGACCTCGGAGCTCGGGCAGGCGGATGGAAAGCGCAACGACACGCTGATCGCGAGCCTGCGTGTGCAGACGGCGCAAACGCAGAAATCGCTCGACGATGTTTCGGCGCAGCTTGACCGCAGTTTTCCGGCCTATGCCGAATTGTCCAGTCCGCAACCGCTGTCGATTGCGCAAACGCAGGGGCTGCTGAAGTCCGACGAGGCGCTGCTGGCGTTCATCGTGCTGGGCGACAAGACTTATGCGTTCGCGATAACGCGCGAGGCAAGCGCGTTGCGCCAGATCGCGCTCGGCAGCCGCGAGCTCAATGACCGCGTCGCGCATTTGCGGCAAGGGCTCACCGATCCGGAAGCCGCAAAATCGTCGTTCGACCTCGATGCGTCCTTCGAACTCTACACGACGCTGTTCGGTCCGATATTGGGCGACATCGGCGGTAAGCCGAAACTGCTGGTCGTCCCGGCCGGCGCGCTGACCAGCCTGCCGTTTCAGGTGCTGGTGACGAAAAAGTCTGACATGGCGTCCGCCGATCGCTATCGGCAGGCGGCGTGGCTGCTCAATGAGCGCGCCATCACGGTGCTGCCGTCAGTGCCGAGCCTGCGGGCGCTACGCAGTTTTGCCAGGGATTCGCGCGCCCAAAGGCCGTTCATCGGCTTTGGCGATCCGGTGTTGCAGCGGTCGTCCGGCGACAAGCGCCCAGGGCGGAGCGTGCAGCCCTACCAGAACTACTATGACGGCTCCGCCGTCGATCTCGAGCGTCTGCGCACGGGTCTGCCCGCGCTGCCGGAGACCGCAGGCGAGCTCCAGGCCGTGGCGCGTGCGCTCGGCGCTTCGCCACAGGACGACGTCAAGCTCGGTACGGCCGCGACCGTGACAAACGTCAGCCTGCTTCCGCTCGATCAATACCGCGTCGTCGATTTCGCCACCCACGGCCTCGTCGCCGGCGAGGTCAACGGCCTCAGCGAGCCCGCGCTCGTGCTCACGCTGCCGGACCGGCCGACCAGCGATGATGACGGCCTGCTCACCGCAAGCCGTATCGCAAAGCTCAGGCTCGATGCCGACTGGGCGGTCCTCTCTGCGTGCAACACCGCCGCCGGAGACAGGCCGGGTGCGGAAGGCCTGTCCGGCCTTGCGCGCGCCTTCTTCTACGCCGGCGCGCGAGCGCTGCTGGTCTCGCATTGGCCGGTTGATTCCGACGCGGCGGTGCGCCTGACCACGGGCGCCTTCTCCGAGCTCACCGCACATCCCGGCATCGGCCGTGCCGAGGCGCTGAGGCGATCGATGAAGGCTCTGATCGCCGACCGGTCGTCACCGCGCAACGCCGATCCGGCCATCTGGGCGCCGTTCGTGCTGGTCGGCGAGGGCGGTTGACGGCGGCTGCGGAAGGCCGAAACTGTCGCTCAAAGAAGGTCCCGGGAGCGATTCACATGCGGCATATCCTCATCGCGACGGTGGTGGCTTTGATGATCGGACAAGCGGCAGCCAAGGATGTTTTGTCGGGCGCGAGCCTCTATGAAGATGTGGCGCGCTACGCCTCCTTCGGCCTGCACCGCTTCGGCTCGCTGGGTGACCGTGCGACTGCTGACTGGATCGCCGGCGAGCTTTCGGCTGCCGGCTTTGCGATCAAATTCCAGCCCGTCGTGCTCGGCCGGCAATATGTCGTCGAGCGAGCCAGCGCTGAAGCCGTCGGCATCAGCGTCGAGGCGACGCCGTTCTGGTGGCCGCCGGAGGACAAGGCCAGCTTCCATCTCTCCGCCCCGCTGGCGCGCGACGGCGATGTCGCGGGAAAGGTTCTCAGGATCGAGCTGCCGTTTGATCGCGGCGCCTATCTCGGTCCTGCCCATCGCACGGCGATCGCCGAGGCCGCGGCTAGGAAGCCCGCCGCCATCCTGCTGATGATCGGCAATCCCGCCGACGACCGCTTCGCCTACAATGTCACGCAGGAGGACGCGCCCTGGCCGGTGCCGGTGATGGTGGTCGGCGCCAAGGCGCGGGCGACATTCGAGCGTGCGCTGGCGTCAGGTGCGCCGGTGACCTTCGATGTTGCGGGCCATTACGAGCGCGACGTTTCAGGCCGCAACGTCATCGCCGAGACCGGCATCGGCCGCGGGCCGACCATCGTCGTCTCCACACCGATGACCGGCTGGTACACTTGCGTCTGCGAGCGCGGCCCCGGCATCGCCAATTTCCTTGCGCTGGCACGCACGGTCGCCGCGGAAAAATGGCCGGCGCATTTCGTCTTTATCGCCACTGCCGGCCATGAGATCGGCCATGGCGGCATGGAGTTGTTCTTGAAGGATGGCGCGCCCGCGCCAAAGGACACGCTGGCCTGGATCCATTTCGGCTCGTCGAACGCCTGCTACGCGGTTGCGGAGGGGGCCCGCACTGACCGGGCTGAAGAGGAGCGCTATCTCGTGCTGAGCAAGTCGGCGGTCACGTTGACCGACGAGGCCTTCGTCGCCGTCGCGGCAAAACGTCTGGTGACGGAGAAGCAGGCGGTCGGCGAGCTGCGCGACGTGCATGCAGCGGGCTACGCCAATTTCCTCGGCATGGCCGGTCGCCATCATACGTTCCATACGCCGGCAGATGATCTCGGCGCAACCGGGCCCGAGATACTCGAGCCGGTCGCGCGCGCTTTTGTTGATGCTGCACGAAAGATCGTCGAACGCGGCGACGCCGCATTCAGATAGAGCATGATCCGGAAAGTGTGGAGCGGTTTTTCCGAAAGGATCATGCTCAAATAATAGCGTCAGTTCTGGTAGTAGCCGCGCGGCTGATAATACTGCCGGGGTTGTTGCTGCTGATAGTAATAGCCCTGCTGACCGTAGCCCTGGTCGTAAGATGGTTGCTGCTGCTGGTAGACCTGCGCACCATAGGCGCGATTGACAGGGCGCGGCGCCGGATAGCGCGCGCCGGTGTCGCTGCCGTCAGCGGGATAGATGTAATTGTCATCCTGCGGCATGTAGCGCCGGGCGGGCTGCGCCGGCGGCGTCAGATTCACGGGATCGCCAGTGGTGGCGTACTGCTGCTCTTCGGCCGGCTGCGTGGCGCGGGCCACTGCATTGGTGGTGCGGCCGCGCGGATTGCGGGCCAGCGCAACCTGCGCCGAGCCGGTCAGCGTCACCGAGGTGTTGAGCACGCCCTGCTCCTGCACCAGCGCATAAAGCGTGGTGGCGTTCTGGCGCGACAGCCGCACGCAGCCATGCGAGGCGGGCGTACCCAATCGTCCGACCGAGTCGGTGCCGTGGATGGCGTGCCCGACCTTGGTGAAGAAGATCGAGTGCGGCATCGGCGCGTCGTCGAATTCCTTGGAGTAGTGATCCTCTTCCATGCGGAAGGCGCGGAACGCGCCGTTCGGCGTCTCGCGCGAGGGGATGCCGGTCGACACCGGCCAGTGGTAGCGCGTGACGCCGTCGACCACGACGGTCATCTGCTGATTGTCCTTGTCGACGGTAATGTCGACCTTGGCCTGCGCGCTGCCCGCGCTCAAAAGCATCAAGGAAGTGAAAGCAATGAAAAAGGAACGCATCTGACGTCTGGCCTCCGGCCTGTTCACGCAAGCGCCGCGGCTCTCCGTCCCCCGGCGTGCACTATGCCTGCAATCCGGCTTTCGTTCCAGCGGCCTGCGAGCCCATCGTTAACGTGATGCCGGGCGTAAGCAAGGCTGCTTTGTGCCGCGCCGCCTGCGGCGGTGCTGACATTTTCGCGAGCGGGGTGCGTTCACAACGCCGACAATTCGTCACAAAAGCGCAACCATTTGGCCGCCCCGGGCGTTGTTCATCATCTACCTCGACAGGCGGCTCCCGCCGCCATTGACCCCTGGGGACCCAAGATGAACAAAGCTCGTATCGCCGCCGCGCAACCGCCGGCGGGCTTCCTGACCAGCCTGCTTTTCGCCGGCGCTGCCGTCCTTCTGGCCCTGGCTAGTTTGCCGCAACCTGGCCACGCCCAGGGCATCGTCCGCGGTGCCCAGGAAGGTTCTTATGAAGGCAACCGTATCGCCGGCCCCGTGGGCGGCGCGGTCGGTGGTGTCGTCGGTGCCGGTGTCGGCGGAGCCGTCGGCGCCGTGGATGGCATCTTGGGCATTCCCTATCACGGCCACCGCCGTTGCCGCGGCTACTATGACGGCTACCACCATTTCCGTTGCTATTGACGACCGGTGGTCATTCCGGGGCGCGCCTCTTGGCGCCCCGGAATGACGCTGAAGGTCAGTTCTTCAGCCGATATCCCGTCCGGAAAATCCACCAGATCGCGCTCAGGCAGATCGCCAGGAACGCCACGGTCATGCCGAAGCTGACGAATATGCTGACATCCGCGATCTCGTAAAAGCTCCAGCGGAAGCCGGAGATCAAATAGACGACCGGGTTGAACAGCGTCACGGTGCGCCAGGCCGGCGGCAGCATGTCGACGGAATAGAAGCTGCCCCCGAGGAAGGTCAGCGGCGTCACAACCAGCATCGGGATCATCTGGAGTTTTTCGAACCCGTCGGCCCAGATGCCGATGATGAAGCCGAACAGGCTGAAGGTGACAGCCGTCAGGACCAGGAAGACCAGCATCCAGAACGGATGCTGGATGTGCAGCGGCACGAACATGCCGGCTGTCGCCAGGATGATGAGGCCCAGAATGATCGACTTGGTCGCGGCCGCGCCGACATAGCCGAGCACGATCTCGACATAGGAAATCGGCGCCGACAGGATCTCGTAGATCGTGCCGACGAATTTCGGGAAGTAGATGCCGAACGAGGCATTCGTGATGCTCTGCGTCAGCACCGACAGCATGATCAGGCCCGGCACGATGAAGGTGCCGTAGCTGACGCCCTCGACCTGGCTGATGCGCGAGCCGATTGCGGCGCCAAACACCACGAAATAGAGCGAGGTCGAGACCACCGGCGAGACGATGCTTTGCAGCAGCGTGCGCCAGGTGCGCGCCATTTCGAACAGATAGATGGCGCGGACAGCGCGGTAGTTCATGACGTCCTCACGAGATCGACGAAGATGTCCTCGAGCGACGATTGCGTCGTGTCGAGATCGTTGAAGCGGATGCCGGCGTTGCGCAAATCGCTGAGCAGGCTGGTGATGCCGGTGCGTTCGCCCTTGGTGTCGTAGTCGTAGATCAGCGTCGCGCCGCTGTCGCAGAGGTCGAGCTCGTAGTGGGTGAGGCTCTCCGGCAGCGCGCTGAGCTTGCCTTGCAGATGCAACGTCAGCCGCTTCTTGCCGAGCTTCTGCATCAAGGTCGCCTTGTCCTCGACCAGCACGATCTCGCCCTTGTTGATGACGCCGATGCGGTCGGCCATCTCCTCGGCTTCCTCGATGTAGTGCGTGGTGAGGATGATGGTGACACCGGACTGCTGAAGGGTGCGCACGACTTCCCACATGCCTTTGCGCAGCTCGACGTCGACGCCGGCGGTCGGCTCGTCCAGAAACAGGATCTGCGGCTCGTGCGACAGCGCTTTCGCGATCATCACGCGGCGCTTCATGCCGCCGGAGAGCGTGATGATCTTGTTGTCCTTCTTGTCCCAGAGCGAAAGGTCTTTCAGCACCTTCTCGATATGGGCCGGGTTCTTCGGCTTGCCGAACAGGCCGCGGGAGAAGCTCACGGTCGCCCACACGCTCTCGAAGGCGTCGGTGTGCAATTCCTGCGGCACCAGCCCGATCAGCGAGCGCGCCTTGCGGTAGGAGGTCCGAATGTCTTCGCCGCCGACCAGGACCTTGCCCTCGCTCGGATTGGCGATGCCGCAGACGATCGAGATCAGCGTGGTCTTGCCGGCGCCGTTGGGGCCGAGCAGCGCGAAGATCTCGCCGCGCTTGATGTCGAGATTGACGTTTTTGAGCGCCTTGAAGCCGGACCCATAGGTCTTCGACAGATTGGCGACAGAGATGATGGGGGACATGATGGCCGGTAGGGGGTGGGGAGGGAGGCGCTGGAACCCGCACTTTGTCGGGCGGAGACCAGCGGAGCCCTGAAATAGGAATGCCCTTGCCCGGTCGCAATTGCCGAGAGAAAAATGGTCTCAAAACAGGCCCTTAGGTGGCGGGTTTCGGGCAAGTGTTGCGCGATGGTCACGGGCTGCGGCTAAGATTGTCGCTCACGCGGCTCTTTGTTGCGTCTGCGAGCAGGCCATGGCTACGATTCCGACCAATTGCTAAGTGTCCCCAGGGAAAAGATCGATGAGACCGAACGGCCGTTACGCAGCCGGCGCCAGCCAGTTGTCCACCCTCCGCGCGTGGGCGATCTGCCTGCTCCTGCTGTCAACTGTTGCCATGAGCCCGACCACCGCCAAGGCGGCGCCGAGCCAGGCCGCCGCGACGACCCATGTCTATCTGCTCCGCGGCGTGCTCAACATCTTCTCGCTCGGGCTCGACACCATCGGTGCAAGGCTCGAGGCGCAGGGCATCCCGGTGACGGTCGCAAACTTCGTCTCCTGGTCCTCGCTCGCCAATGAGGCGGCGGCGAACTACAAGGCCGGCCGGCTCAAGACCATCGTGCTGGTCGGGCACTCATCGGGCGCGACCGCGCTGCCCGACATGATCGCCAAGCTCAACCAGCTCGGCGTTCCCGTGAAGCTCGCGATCGGGCTCGATTCCGTGTTCAAGACCAAGCTGTCGACCGGCGCCGAACGCTACATCAACATCTATATCGGCGACGGTCCGGGTGAGCCGGTACGGGCCGCGACCGGTCTTCGTGGCAAGCTCGACAACGTCGACGTGCGCGGCAGCGGCGTCGGCCACATCACCATCGATAAGAACGAAGCGATCCAGCGCCGCGTGATCGCCGAGATCGATGCCGCGATCTCGCGTTCGCGCGTGCCTGCGCCGGTGGCCGAGCCTGGCGCGCCGCGGGCTGCGCGTTCAGCAGCGGCAACGGCTCCGGGCCGCAACTGAAGCTTCCGCCGGAAACGGCTGAACCGATGATGCCGCCGTCCTGCCGACGGCGGCATTGTCGTATCTGCAAGTCGAGCCAGTTCTCCCGGCGGCTCGTCGTCGTGCGTCAAACATGAAAAGGGCACGCCGTGCGAGCGGCATGCCCCTCCAAGACATCATCGGGAACGACGATTTACTTCTTCTCGGGCACCCAGGTCGTGCTCGCCTTGTCATATTTGAAGCCCGGTGCGTCCTTGAGCGTGTCTTTGGTCTCCTCGACCGTCAGCCACCATTTGTCGTTCTTCTTGGCGGTCTTGACTGCGCTGAAGGGAATGATGACGTCCTTTTCGCCGACGCCCAGGAAGCCTCCGACGCCGAGAACGAGGCCGGTGATTTTGCCGGACTTGTCGACCAGCACGTCATCGATATCGCCGATCTTGCTTTCCTTGGGATCGTAGACGGCCTGCTTGTAGTAGTTGGTCACCGTCCAGCTTTCCGTCGGCCCCGATTTCATGGTGGTCGTTGCTGCATGAGCAGCGGTGGCGGCGGCAACCGCGAGGGCACATGCCAAAACCAGCTTTTTCATCTTGATCTCCTCAGCTAATCGATCGTGGTGGCAACAAGCGGTTGAAGCGGAGGTTCCTCGGCTGCGTTCAAAGGAACTCAATGCACAATCTGGTGTTGTTACATCATGGCAAAGAGACGAAACGCGGGTCCGATGTCAGTTCAGCCTGAGCGCGCTTGGGCAGGCCAGCCGGTTGCTGAAAATGCGCCTGGGAAGCAGGCGCGTACCCGTTCGAATCGGTTGAACGCCGCGCGGGCCATTCTGTTGAGGAAACAGGCACTCCGGACACAACGCGCGTTGCTCGCTGGCAAGAACGAAAGCCGCAACGGCTCCGGAAAGTGATTGCTCCTCTTCGGGCTACCTCTGTTTAGGCGATGACACGTGAGAGAATTCCAGTGCCAGTCGTGCCGGCAACCCGTCTCGTTCGAACAGATCGAATGTGCGAACTGCGGCAGCCAGTTGGCGTTCGATTCCTCGTGCATTGGCATGACATCGCTCGACTTCAAACGCCCCTGCAGCAACCGCGACATCATCGGCTGTAACTGGTCCGTCGACGGATCGGAGTGGTATTGCGACGCCTGCCGTCTGACGCGAACGATCCCGAACCTCGGCAGCTCCAGAAACGTCCTGCTTTGGCGACGCGTGGAGGGAGCCAAGCGCCGTCTTCTCTATGACCTCAGCCGTCTGCGGCTGCCGCTCGTGTCGCGCAGCGGCGCGCGCGTGGCCTTCGACATTCTCTCGGACGAGACGAATCCGATCCTGACCGGGCACCTGTCAGGCCTCATCACGCTCAACCTCGCAGAAGCCGACGACGTCGAGCGTGAGGCGCGCAGGGTGTCGTTTCGGGAGCCGTATCGCACGTTGCTCGGGCACTTCCGCCATGAGATCGGTCACTTCTACTGGGACGTTCTCGTCGACAGCACGAATTTCCGGGCGCCGTTCCGGCTGATCTTTGGTGACGAGACGCAGGACTATCAAGCTGCGATACGCGGCTACTACAGCCGCACCGATCGTTCGTACGATCGGATGGGCTTCATCAGCGAGTACGCCACGTCGCATCCCTGGGAGGACTGGGCCGAAACCTTCGCGCATTTTCTCCACATCGTGTCGACGCTCGACTCGCTGGCAGGTTTGCCGCTGTCGCTGGACGAGCGCGCCCGGCAGACCCTGACGGATCCCTATTTCGAGAGCGACTTCGAAGCGCTGCTGGCATTGTGGACACCGCTCTCCCGCGGCATCAACGAGCTCAACCGGTCGCTCGGGATGAACGACGCCTATCCGTTCGACATATCGCCGGCGGTGAAAGGCAAGCTGCATCTCGTCCACATGGCGATCAGCGCGTTTCGCGATCAGCAAGGGGCGCTGGAGGACGCGGCGAGGATTTACGCTCCGGCGGAGTAGGGCGGCCGTCCTCGGCCCCGATGCAGCGCCAGTTTCATTACACCGATTTCACCTCGCCGCCGTCCATGCGCAGCACCGTTCCAGTCATCCAGCGCGCGGCCGGCGAGACGGCGAATGCGATCAGGTCGGCGATCTCTTGGGGCTCGCCGAAGCGGGCGACGCCGGCTTGGCTGAGAAACTTGTCGTTTGGCGTCGTCGAGCGTGACGTTTCGGGACGCGGCGATCCTATCGAGCATGGACAATCGGCGGCCGGTCACGATCGCGCCGGGCGAGATGCTGTTGACCTGGACGCCGTCCGCGATGCCGCGCTCCGCGAACGCCTTGGCCAGCGCTTCGATCGCCGCGTTGATCGCTCCGACGGCCGCAGCCGCCGGCTTCGGAATCACCGCGGCATTGCCGGACATGAAGACAACGCTTCCCTCGGCCTGCTTCAGGGCCTCCCAGGCGCGGATGGTCAGCCCGCGCGCGCCGTGAAACTTCAGCGCCATGCCCGCATCCCACTGCGCGTCCGTCATTTCGAACAAGTCGAGCCCGGGGACTGCGCCGGCGACATTAACCAGCGCATCGATGCGGCCAAAGCGGTCCAGCGTCCGGGTCACAACGGCTTCCGCCGAGGCGGAGTCCATCAGGTCGACATCGAGCGCCAGCGGCTCGGCGCCGGCCGCCGCGATCTCGCGGCCGGCCTCTTGCAGCTTCTCGCCGCTGCGCGCCGTGATGACGACTACGCCGAAGTCCCGCGCGAGCCGAACCGCGGTGGCCCTGCCGATCCCCGAGCTAGCGCCGGTGACGATGGCGACGGGTCTCGTCATGGTGATCTCCTCGCCCTACCGGAGCTGGCCCAGGACATCGCGAATGCTCGCCGCGATCTCCGTTGCATGCGTTTCCAGGGCGAAATGACCGGTGTCGAAGAACTGCACCACCGCGTTGGGATTGTCGCGCTTGAAGGCTTCGGCGCCGGGCGGAATGAAGAAGGGATCGTTCTTGCCCCAGACCGCGAGGAACGCCGGCTTGTGCGTGCGGAAGTAGTTTTGGAATGACGGATAGAGCGCGACGTTGCTCTTGTAGTCGCCCATTAAGTCGAGCTGCACGTCATCCGAGCCCGGGCGCGCCAGATAGAAATTGTCGAGATTCTGGCCGTCAGGCGACACCATGCCTGGATCGGGTACGCCATGCGTGTATTGCCAGCGCGTCGTCTCCGGCGTGAGGAAGGCGCGCAACGCATCGCGGTTGGCCGGCGACGGGTCCTGCCAATAGGCTTTGATCGGAGTCCAGCCGTCGCTCAGCCCGTCCTCATAGGCGTTGCCGTTCTGCGAGATGATGGCCGTGATCCGCTCGGGATGGCTGAGCGCAAGCCGGAAGCCGGTCGGCGCGCCATAGTCGAAGACGTAAACCGCAAAACGATCGAATCCGATCACTTCGGTGAAGCGCTCAATCACGCGCGCGATGTTGTCGAAGGTGTAGTTGAAGGTGTCGCGTGAGGGCATGTCGGACTGGCCGAAGCCGGGAAGATCGGGCGCGACGATGTGGAATTTGTCGGCGAGCAGCGGAATGAGGTCGCGGAACATGTGGCCTGCGCTCGGGAAGCCGTGCAGCAGCAAGAGTTTTGGCGCGCCGACGGGTCCGGCCTCGCGATAGAACACTTTGAAGCCATCGATGTCGGCCGTGCGATATCTGGTGGAGGTCATGACAGTCTCCGTGATTGGTAGCTGATGTGGTTGCCTTGAGAAGATTGGATTCGGTGCTGACGCAACGCCGGTGCCGCAGGCGGCTTTAATTACCGCTTACGGCGCGGACCGCGTCGCGAATGATGTCGGTGACGGCCGTGGGCGCGGTAACGCTCGGCGTGTGATCAACAGGCAGGGCGCGGATGTTTGCCTTCATGCGCTCCGCCATGTAGCGCTGCGTGTCCGGCACGATCATGCGGTCCCGCTCGGCGATCAGGAACCAGCTCGGGACGTCCTTCCAAAGCGGGCGGCCGACTGGCACCGTGATGCAGTTCAGCGAGATCGGCCGCTGTACGGCTGCGAGTACGGCGTGCTCCTCCGCCGAGGCGTTCTGCGCCAAGGCCGTCGCGAAGGCATCCTCAGGCAGCCAGATCAGTCCATTGTCGTCGGGTGCGAGTTTCGGCACCTGCTGATGTGGCGGAAGGCGATAGAACACGTCCGCAACCTTCTCGCCCTCGTCGGGGGCAAGGGCCGCGACGTAGACCAGCGCCTTCACGCGCGCAGGCCGTGCGAGCGCAATCACCGCACCGGCATAGGCATGCCCTGCAAGCACGATCGGACCTTCGGTGCGATCCAGGCTGCGGTTGAGGGCCGCGACATCGTCGGCGAGAGAGGTCAGCGGCAACGGCGCCGCCTGCACCTTGATCCCCTCGGCCTCGAGCGCGGTGATGACACGCGACCAGCTCGATCCATCCGCCCACGCGCCGTGGGCCAGGACCACCGTCACATCGCCTTTGGCCATTTCTATCTCCCGTACATAACCTGTGTAATTGCTACAATCAGGTTATTCTTGGTTGTAGTAACTTGTCAATAGTCATTTTACAGGTTATGTGAGGCCTGTTCCATCTGGCTGGGGAGCCGCGCGTGCCAAACAGACCGCCTGCCATGTTCATTGCCGACTCACTCGGTCTCGATTTCCTCAATTCGATCGCGACGCCGGTCGATACGCCCGTCGACTGGATCGACGACGGCGAGGGCCTGATCGACTGGCTGGCCCAGGCGAGGCTCGTTCCTTCTGACGAGCTCGACGCGATGAAAGGGCGCGCCTTGCCGGGCGAGCTCGATGAGGTCGCGGATCAGGCGCGCGCCTTACGCGAGTGGTTCAGAGGTTTTGTTCGCAAGCATGCCGGCCGGCCGCTCACGGCGAAGGCGCTGCAAGAACTCGGTCCGCTGAACAGCCTGCTGGAACGCGACGAGATGTTCCGGCAGATCACGCCACGTCATGGCGAGGGTGGTGATGGTCTTGCGCTGCAAAGGATGCGGCGCTGGCGATCGCCCGAATCCCTGCTGCTGCCGGTCGGCGAAGCGATGGCAAAATTTGTCTGCGACGAGGACTTTTCGGACGTGAAGGCGTGCGAGGGCCACAGCTGCACGATGCTGTTCGCCGACCACACCCGCAGGCGCGCGCGACGGTGGTGCATCATGGCGGTCTGCGGCAACCGCGCCAAGCAGGCCGCGCATCGGAGCAGGCTCAAGAGCAGGCAGTGACAGGGCCGGGGGCGACAGCGGACCTGACAACAAGGACTCCAACACCATGGCTGATCTTCCCCTGATCGTTTTCGACGTCAACGAGACGCTGCTCGACCTCGAGACGATGGAGCCGACCTTCGCGCGCATCTTCGGCGACAAGGACGCGATGCGCCTGTGGTTCGCCAATTTCATCCTCTATTCCTCGGCCCTCACGGTCGCCGGCTGTTATGTCCCGTTCACCGACATCGGCGCTGCCGTGATGAAGATGCTGGCGGATACAAAAGGCATCCGGATCGATGAGCGCGATAAAAAGGAGCTGACCGAGCGGTTTTCGACGATGCCGCCGCATCCGGAGGTCCCTGCGGCGCTGCGCAAGCTGCGCGACGCCGGCTTCCGCCTGTTCACGCTGACCGACAATCTGCTCGAGGTGCAAACGCGGCAGCTCACGCATGGCGGCATTGTTGATCTGTTCGAGCGGCGTTTCAGCGCCGACGGCGTCAAGCATCACAAACCGTCGCGTGAGGCCTATGGCTATGTCGAGCGCGAGCTCGGCGCAAAACCCTCGCAGTTCTGTCTCATCGCCTGCCACACCTGGGACACGCTCGGTGCGGTGGCGGCGGGCTGGGAGGCGGCGCTGATCAGGCGCGTCGGCAACGACGTCCTCGGTGTTGGTCCGCAGCCGCAGATCGTTGGTGATGACCTCAACGACGTCGCCGATCAATTGATCGTGCGCCACAAGGGCGCTGGCGCGGGTTGATCTGCGGAGCGACCTACCGCTTCTTGACCAGCTTGAGGGGACGATTCGCCTTCTGATTGGGATGCTTGATCGCGACGCTCTGTGCGTCGGGCGCGCTCAGGAAGCGGACGAGCATCGTTCTGAGATGCGCCGCGCTCTGCTTGATATCCAGCTTGGGATTGCGGATCGGCATGGCGCGCGATCCGTCGATGATGGCGATCAGGATGTTCGCTGTCGTATCCGGGTCGAGCCCTAAATCGACCCGCCCCTGGTCTTGCGCCCGGCGCAGGAAGTCAGCCCACAGGCGGCGGAACGCATCGGTGTGCCGTTGGATGATCTTGGCGAATTCCGGATTGCGGGCGGCCTCCGCGAGGCCATCCATGTTGAGGACCTGGGTCGGGCGGAGCCGCAGGCAGGTTTCCTCGATATCGGTAAGCAGCGCCTCGATCACGTCGGGGGCAGCCAGAATCTTTTCTAGCCGTTCGGCCGCGTATGCAAGACCCAGGTCGATCATCGCCTCGATGATCGCCTGCTTGCTCGCGAAATAGTGATAGAGGTGGCCGGGGCTGATCCCGGCTTCGGCGCAGATGTCCGTCGTGCTGGCCCCGCGAAAGCCGTCCCTGGCGAAGCAGCGGATCGCGGCGTGGAGAATCTCCTCGCGCTTCTGCTCATGCTTGACGGGGTCGACTTTCCTCAAAGCGCGCGTCTCCTTTCCCTGATCGCCCCATTTAGCACGACGGTCCGCCACGAGAAAATCAAAATTAGAGAGTTCCATCTATTTATGTTGACGGGTAGCAAGGGGCGTGAGAATGATTGTTAGAGAAACCTCTCTAATAAATTATCCAGGCGTGAGTGGGACCATGCGCTTTCAACGGGCGGCCCTGATGTCTGTCACGCTTGCGCTCGGTGGGTGCGCGGCCGCGCCGCTCGAACGGGCCGGCTCCCTCAGGAGCTACGACCGGATGACGGACGCCAACGGGCTGGTGACGCGATCGCAGATCCGCGTGAACAAGAAGGACGTGCTGGCGGCCAAGACGGTCCGGATCGCCTCGACCGTCTTTCCCGCGCGCACCGACGTTGCGCTGAACGAAAAGGAGCGGCGCCTGGTCGCGAATGCCATCAGCCGCGAGCTGTGTCTCCGCCTGAGCGAGCGCTTCCGCATCGTGGCCGCCGATGACGACGCCGACCTCACGGTGCAGGCGACGGTGACGCATGCCACAGCGACCAGCCCGACCGCCTCCGGCGCATCGCAAGCCCTGTCGATTGCGAAGACCGTTGCGCTTCCCGGCGTGCCTGTGCCGGTGCCAAGGCTTCCGGTCGGGCTTGGCAGCCTGTCGGTCGAGGCGGAAGCGCGCGATTTCGCCGGATTTCAGAAGGCGGCCATGGTCTGGGCGCGCAGCGCCAATTCCATCACGAACTCTGCGCGGGTCGCCAACGAGGGCGATGCCTACGATCTCGCCGCCGATTTCGGCGCCGACTTCGCCAAGCTGGTGACGACCGGAGACTCCCCATTTGGTGGCATCCCTGCGCTGCCCCCGATCGAAAGCATTTCCGTGCGGTTCGGCGGCGCGCCCAAATATGTCGCGTGCGAGGCGTTCGGACGGTTTCCAGGCGTGACGGGCTTTGCGGGGGAGAAGCTCGGCCTGCCGCCAGGCTGGACGGATTCAGGTGCCAAGGAAAGTTCGACCAACACTCCGGCCGCACCACCAGCGCCCGAAGTGCCTTCAGGCCAAACGCTCACACAGTGACGTGGCCGCCTTCACGTCCAAGCTCAACATATTCGTAGCCGTTTAGAGTAGATGACATGCTGACATCCGGAACAACTCGCCCTTTCCAACGCGCTCTGCGCCAAAGCGCAGCGCGTGCCGATATTCGTGCGAGCGCGGAGGCCATTCCCCTATTCACGGCCGATGAGGCATGGAGCCGGACGAATGCGGATCGGCGCGTAGCCGGCGAGAAGGATGGCCAGGAGTCGCTCCTCGAGCCCGGCTTCTGGATGACGGCCCTGGTCGCGTTTCTGCCGACCGCCGCGGGCTGTCTCTATCTCTTGCTGACCCAGGGGTGAGGCGCGCTTCGAACGCGACGCCGAGGGGAAGCAATGCAATCACGATATGGGTTGACGCGGCGTGGTCGCCGGGCACTTGCCTTCGGCCGCCGCAAATCACCGCGAGCTTTGGCAGTTGTCTTGACGCTGCTATTGGCGGGATGCGCGTCGAGCGCGAATCTCCCTCCTGCCTATCATCCCCCGCGCCCGCCGAGTGCCAAAGCGGTGCAGGAGGGTGTCAAGAAGGCCGCCGCCGAAGCCAAGCTGACCGGAGCCCTCGCGGCATCCGCCGTCCGCCACACCGATCACGGGCCGGGATCGTATTTCGTCTGTCTGAGGCAGACAGGTCCCTCGGCGGGNGGGCGGACGGCCCGCCTATTCGGTCTTTTTCGACAATGACGACTACAAGGGAATCCAGAGCTCGGTGATTTCTGACGCCTGCGAAGCCAAATCATTGGTTCCGTTCAAGTGAGGCCACGATGCCGGGAGGGTCGGAAAGAGCGTCCCCGCTGACGGGCGTCATCGGGCCCGGTTCCGTGCCCCAAAATACGCCAAATCGGTGGTCACTAAGCCCCGCGGGGGAGGCCTGTGCCTCCTGTGGTGGGACTGCGGGACTTGATGATTGATCCAAGGCGACTTGTGGTGCTGGCAGCGGTTGCGCTGCTCGCCTTGAACCCCGCCATGGCCGCAGGCTCGCCCGCCAAGTCGAAGCCGGCTGCGATCCCGACCGTCGCGCCGCCGCCCCCTCCGGCCGAGCCGCTGCCGCCGCCGAAAATCTACCTGTTCCGTGGCGCGATGGGGCCGATCTTCTCGACCGGCATGGACCGGCTCAGCGAGAAGCTGACACAGGCCGGCTTCTCCGCCGACGTCAACGAATTCACCATCTGCCGATGGATCGGCAGCCGCGCCATCGCGAGCTACAAGGAAACGCCGGCGCCGATCGTGTTGATCGGCCATTCCATGGGCGGGCTATGCTCGGTGATCATCTCCGAGATGGCGGCCAAGGAAAACATTCCGATCAGCCTCGTCATCACCATCGATCCCGCGCACGCGACCGATGACGTGCCGCTCAATGTCGAGCGCTTCATCAACATCTACCTCTCCGACAGCGTGCTCGGCGGCGGCAACGTGGTGGCGGTGCCGGGCTTCCGCGGCCACTACGCTAGCTACGACCTGAAAGAGAACCCGCGCGTCAGTCACATCAACATCGAAAAGTCGGACGACATCCATCGCCAGATCATCGAGATGGTGACGCAGCTGCCGCGCATCCAGGCGCAGACCCAGGCTGATGCCGTGCCGCTACGCTATCTCGTGCCCGGGGATACGCTGGTTGAATTGTGGGATAGCGGCGTGCGGTTGCCGGTACGTCGGGGCGACACCATGGAGAGCATCGCGGCCGCCAATCGCGTGCCGCTGTGGTCGCTCGCGCAGAGCAACTCGCTGCCGGAGAACGCGCCGCTTACCCCCGGCCAGACCATCATCGTCCCGCGGCATTTGACGCCGCCCGAGCCGGCTGCCGCGATGGCGACGCCGCCGGCCCGGAGGTAGGTTTTTCTCAAACATTCGACCCATTGATCGCGTCGATCACGGCGTCCGTCACTTCCTTCGTCGTAGCACTTCCGCCGACATCGGGCGTCAGTACGCCGGCAGCGCAGACGCGCTCGACGGCCGCCATCAGCCGCACCGCGGCGTCCTTCTCGCCGAGATGCTCCAGCATCTGCGCGCCGGTCCAGAAGGTTGCGACCGGATTGGCGATGCCCTTGCCGGTGATGTCAAAGGCCGAGCCGTGGATCGGCTCGAACATCGAGGGGAAGCGGCGCTCTGGATCGATGTTGCCGGTCGGCGCGACGCCGAGGCTTCCCGCGAGCGCGCCGGCGAGATCGGACAAGATGTCGGCGTGCAAATTGGTCGCAACGATGGTGTCGAGGCTCTTCGGATGCAGCGTCATGCGTACCGTCATGGCATCGACCAACATCTTATCCCAGGTCACATCGGGGAATTCAGCCGCGACCTCGGCAGCAATCTCGTCCCACATCACCATGCCGTGGCGCTGTGCGTTCGACTTGGTCACCACGGTCAGGAATTTGCGTGGGCGCCACTGCGCAAGCTTGAATGCATAGCGCATGATGCGGGTGACGCCGACGCGGGTGAACACCGCGACTTCGGTGCCGACCTCTTCCGGCAGGCCGCGATGCGCGCGGCCGCCCATGCCGGCATATTCGCCTTCGGAGTTCTCGCGCACGATCACCCAGTCGAGATCGCCGATGCCGACATTGCGCAGCGGCGAGGCGACGCCGGGCAAAATCTTGGTCGGCCGCACATTGGCGTATTGGTCAAAGCCCTGGCAGATCGGCAGCCGCAGGCCCCACAGCGTGATGTGATCGGGCACGTCGGGCGCGCCGACCGCGCCGAAATAGATCGCGTCGAACTTCTTCAGTTCGGTGAGGCCATCCGCCGGCATCATCACGCCGTGCTTCTTGTAGTAGTCGGAGCCCCAGTCGAAGGTCTTGGTGTTGAAAGCGATGTCGCCGCTGCGCTTTGCGAGCGCCTCCAGCACACGGATACCGGCTGAGATGACCTCGGGGCCGATACCGTCGGCTGGAATTGCTGCGATCGAATGCGTGCGCATGGGAGTGCTCCGTTTCAGATATCAATGAGTTTGCGTGACGGGTTCGACGCGTGCGGTCTGCGCGCGCGACAATAGCAGGGTGAGGACCGCGGAGAGAACGAGCAGGCCAGCGACGAAGTAAAGCCCGCCGACAAAGCTGCCGGTCCGGTCCTTGATCCAGCCGATCATGGACGGCCCGACGAAGCCGCCGAGATTGCCAATCGAGTTGATGGTGGCGATGCCGGCCGCGGCCGCAGGGCCGGACAGGAACAGGGTCGGCATGCTCCAGAGCGGCGGTTTGGCAGAGGAGATGCCGATGTTGACGAGCGTGAGCGCGATCAGCACCGTGACCACGCCGGTCGCAAGGCCGGCATAGGCGAGCCCGGCCGCAGCGATCAGGCAGGCCCACACCACATGCCATGTGCGCTCGCCGGTGCGGTCCGAATGCCGCGCCCACAGCACCATGGCGACGACCGCTGCGGTTGCCGGCAGCGCATTGAGGAAGCCGACCTGGAGCGTGGACAGGCCAAACTGCTTGATGATCTGCGGCGCCCAGACACCGAGCGTGTAGAGGCCGGCCGAGGTGCCGAAATAGATCAGCGACAGCGCCAGCACGCGCGGATCGGCGAGGCCGCGCCAGATGCCATGGCTCGCGGTCGCGGCCTTGCTGGTGGTCTCTGCATTCATCTCCTCGACCAACCATCGGCGCTCGTCGTCCGCGAGCCATCTCGCCTTCTCGGGCCGGTCGGTCAGGAATGCCAGCACGACGAAGCCGAGCAGCACGGCCGGCACTGCTTCCAGCACGAACAACCATTGCCAGCCCTTGAAGCCGAACAGGCCGTCCATCTCGAGCAGCGCACCGGAGACCGGCGAGCCCAGCACGGTCGAGAGCGGTGCTGCGGCCATGAACAGCGCCGTCACCGCGGCGCGCTGGCGCGCCGGGAACCAGTAGGAGAGATAGAGGATGATGCCGGGAAAGAAGCCGGCCTCCGCGACGCCGAGCAGGAAGCGCAGCACGTAAAAGCTGGTCGGGCCCTGCACGAAGACCATCGCGGCCGAGACGATCCCCCAGGTGATCATCACCCGCGCGATCCAGATCCGCGCACCGACCTTGTGCAGGATGATGTTGGAGGGCACCTCGAACAGGAAATAGCCCCAGAAGAAAATGCCGGCGCCAAATCCGTAGACCGTGGGCGACAGGCCGATGTCCTTGTTCATCGTCAGCGAGGCGAAGCCGATATTGACGCGGTCGATGAAGGCCACGAAGTAGAGCAGCATGATGAAAGGAACGATGCGCCAGGTGATCTTGCGCAGCACGCGTGTCTGAATCTCGCTCGCCACCTTGGCCTCCCCAGAGTTCCGATTTTTCGTTGTGCGGCAGTGAGCCTAGGCGGAGGCGGCAGGCGGACTCAATTGGCGCTGGTTTATACAAAAAAATGATATAATCATCGCAAGGCGAGACGAGGGGACCGAATGGAATTGCATCAGCTCCGATGCTTCGTGGCGGCGGCCGAGCAGCTGCATTTCGGCCGGGCGGCGCAGCAGCTCCAGATGCTGCCTTCCGCGCTCGGCCGCCAGATCAGGCTCCTCGAGGAAGATCTGGGAACGCGGCTGTTCGCGCGGACGACGCGCGCGGTGTCGCTCACTGAGGACGGTGCCACGCTCTTGCGCGACGCCCGCGCCATCCTCTCCCGCGTCGAGGCGGTCGAGAGCAATTTACGCAACCGCTCGCGCGCAGGCGCCGCGCGTCGGCTGCGGGTCGGCGCGATCGACAGTGCGGCGGCTGGCCTGTTGCCGCCGCTTCTGCGCGACTTCCGCGCCAAGCATCCGGAGGTCGCGGTGCAGCTTCTGGAGGACAAGACCATCCGGCTGCTGCCAAAGATCCTGACCGGCGCGCTCGATCTCGCCTTCGTCCGTCCGCCCGACCGGCCCGACAAGCGCCTCGAATTCCGCCATCTGCTTCAGGAGACCGCGATCGTGGCGTTCCCGCAACGGCACGCGCTGGCCGCGCGCAAGTCGATCACGCTGGCCGAGATCGCCGACGAGCCGATGCTGGTGCCGGACCGCCGCTCGCGGCCGCACAGCCACGACCTCACGATCAAACTGTTCGAGCAGGCTGGCCTGACGCCGCGCATCGTGCAGGTCGCCGACGAAAAGCAGACCATCATCCATCTGGTGGCTACGAAGCTCGGCGCTGCGATCGTGCCGCGCTGGACTACGCGGATGGCGGTCTCCGGCGTGCGCTTCGTGCCGCTCCGGCCGAAGCAGAGCGGCCCCGTCGGCCGGCTGCCTCTCGCTGCGGCATGGCTGCGCGGCTCGCGTGACCCGGCCCGCGATGCGATGCTGTTGGTGCTCGAGGCGCGCCTCCGCAGCTATGCGCGGGAGGCGTGAGGCGCTATGACATGGGCTTGGCAAGAAAGCGGGATGCGATGACTGGACAGAAGGCTTCAAACGAATTGCGGGTGGCCATCGCAGGCCTGGGCTCGATCGGCAGTAAGATCGCGACCGCGCTCGATCAGGGCATCGAAGGCCTGACGCTGTCGGCGGTGGCCGTACGCGACCCCGCCAAGCATCAGACTTTCCTCAACAGCCTGCGTCGCCCGCCGCAAATCGTGCCGATCGACCAGCTCGGTGACGCCGCCGACATCGTGGTCGAATGCGCGCCGAGCAGCCAGCTGCGTGCGATCGTCGAGCCCGCGGTGAAGCGAGGCAAGGCCGCGGTCGTCGTCAGCGTCGGCGGGCTGCTCGACAATTTTGATCTCGTCGATCTGGCCCGCGCCAATGGCGGCCGCATCATCGTGCCGACGGGGGCGCTGATCGGGCTCGATGCCGTCAACGCGGCCGCCATCGGCACCATCCATTCGGTGAAGATGGTGACGCGCAAACCGATCGACGGGCTGAAGGGCGCGCCGTTCATCGTCGAGAACAACATCGACATCGACAATCTGCGCGAGCCGCTGAAACTGTTCGAGGGCACGGCGCGCGAGGCTGCAAAAGGCTTTCCGGCCAATCTCAACGTCGCGGTGGCGCTGTCGCTCGCGGGCGTCGGGCCGGATCGCACGTCCGTGCAGATTTGGGCCGACCCGACCGTGACGCGCAACGTTCACCGCATCGAGGTCGAGGCGGATTCGGCGCGCTTCTCGATGTCGATCGAGAACATCCCGTCCGAAAATCCCAAGACGGGGCTGATCACGGCGCTGTCCGTGATCGCGCTGCTGCGCAAGCAGCGCGCCACGTTGTGTGTGGGAACGTAATTCTTACGCGCCGGTGACACGCCAGATCACGTTGCCGACGTCGTCGGCCATCAGCAGCGACTTCTTGTCGGGGCCGATCACGACGCCAACCGGGCGGCCGTAGGATTCCTTCTCGTCCGGGGACAGGAAGCCCGACAGGATGTCGCGACCGGGGCCCGAGGGCTTGCCGTTCTCGAACGGAATGAACACCAGCTTGTAGCCGGACAGTGTGCTGCGATTCCACGAGCCGTGCTGGCCGATCACCATGCCGTCGGGGAAACCGGGCAGCGTCCCCGCGGGCATCCAGCACAGGCCGAGCGAAGCGGTGTGGCCGCCGAGCGCATAGTCAGGCGTCAGCGCCTTGGCGACCAGTGTCGGATCCTGCGGCACGCGATCGTCCACCGTCTTGCCCCAATAGCAATAGGGCCAGCCGTAGAAGCCGCCGTCGCGCACTGAGGTGAGATAGTCCGGCGGCGTCTCGTCGCCGAGACCATCGCGCTCGTTGACGACGGTCCAGAGCACGTTCGTGTTCGGCTCCCAGGCAAGACCAACGGGATTGCGCAGGCCAGCGCCGAAGATGCGATGCGTGCCGGCGACGAGGTCGAGCTCATAGACCGCGGCGCGGCCTTCCTCGACCTCCATCCCCATCTCGGCGATATTGCTGAGCGAGCCGACGCCGGCATAGAGCTTCTTGCCGTCGGGGCTCGCGAGCAGACTGCGTGTCCAGTGGCCGCTCGGTTTGAATGTGGTGAGCCTTTTGCCAGCCGCGGTGATGCGGTCGGCATTGGCGACATAGGGAAAGGCCATCACGCCGTCGGTGTTGCCGACATAGAAGGTATCGCCGATCAGCGCCATGCCGAACGGCTGGCTGAGGTTTTCCATGAAGGCGCCGCGCACTTCGGCGACGCCGTCACCGTCCTTGTCGCGGAGCAGCGTGATGCGGTTGGCGCTGACGCCGAGGGCTGCGGCGCGCCGCATCGTCGCCTGCATCGCATAGTGAAACACCGATCTCGGGGCACCTGCGATCTGGGTTGCTTCCGCGATCAGCACGTCGCCGTTGGGCAGCACCTCGATCCAGCGCGGATGGTCGAGGCCGGCCGCGAACGCATTGACCTTGAGTCCGGGCGCGACCGTCGGCTTCTGCCCTTCGCTCCAGCCTCGCGCGGTCGGCATCTTCAACGTCGGCAGCGCGCCTTGCGGCTTCGCTTCGGGAATGGCCGGCGCCTGGCCCCAGGCGGGCGCGGGCGCGGTGCCCGACAGCTTTCGCCATTGCAGCGCGATGCCGCCGACGAACGCGACGAACTGCGCAAAGATGCTGGAAAAGGTCATGAAAATCCCCTGTCGAACCTGTGGCACTGTGCAACGACGGATCGTCCAAAGCCCCGCGCGGGCTCAGACCGGATCGTCGACCTCTCCAGATCGAGGATGGAATGTCGTCGTGCCGTTTTGCGCGCGCATCCAACTTGGTGGCGGTAAAAAGGTCAACCTGCGCGGGCTCGGATCGGGCCGTTTAGCGTGTGCGCAGATGGCAGCCCGCCGAATTTGCATGGCAAGGATGCGAGTCCATCACCGTCATCCTGAGGTGCCGAGCCATGGGGCGCAGCGCGCCACATGGGGAGCCTCGAAGGATGACGGGATCAGCAGCGGTGTTGTTGCAGGAAGTACCCCGCCCGTCAGCGCGGCGACAAAAACGGAATGATCATCGGGACGCGGCGGCAGTAGGCGCCGTAGGCGTCTTCGCCGAGCTCCTTGGACAGGAACACTTCTTCCATCCGGCCCTTCTGCCACATGCCGAGCGAGATCAGGATGGCGCCGAGGATTGTCGTGACGGCGCCAATCGCGATGCCGGTGACGAGCATGCCGAAGATCAGTCCGGTGTAGATCGGGTGACGCACGATGCCGTAGGGGCCGGTGTCGATGACGCGGTGGTCTTCCTTGTGGGTGATGGTGTTGGACCAGAATTTTCCGAGGTGCAGCCGGCCCCACCAGGCGAAGACGATGCCGGCGATCGAGAGAACCGCGGCGATGGTGATGCCGGTGTTGCCGAGCACCCAGAGCGGCTTCCAGCCCAGGATCTCCGCAATCCACGGCGTGTACAGGATGCCGCCGACCAGGATCGGCAGGCGATAGCGCTGCGACTCGAGCGTCATGACCTGCTTCTTGGTCCGCCCCTGCCAGAACGAGGCGCCCACCCAGCTGGCGAGAAAGGCTAGCCAGATCAGGGCCAGGAGTTCGGTCGGCCAGGTCGTGGTCCAACCACCCCAGGCGACAGAGAGAAGCTTGCTGAAATCAAAGGACATGCGGAAAGGTTCTTTGGGTTGGGCGGCGGCTCAGCTCGCGCGCGAAGAGAGCGCGTGATGCTCGATGGCGCCGGAGGCTGGCTCGCCGCCGCAGGCGAGCAGATGGGTGATGGTTTCGCGCAGCACGGGCTCGATCGGGCGCGGCGCATAGCCGAGCTCGGTGCGCGCCTTGCCGATCGAGAGATCGCTTGCGGCAAGCGCAATGCGCACGCCCTCGGCGGTGCCGTTGGGAGGACGGCGCGTAATGCGATCGGAGATCGATTCGAGCATGATGGCGGAGAGTTCGGCGATCTTGCCGGGAACGACGACCGGATACTGCCGCCGTCCGCTCATCGCGGACATCATCCGCAAGATCTGGCCAAGCCTGACGCAATCGCCGCCGAGGATGTAGCGCTGGCCGATGCGGCCGCGCTCCATCGTCAGCACCAGGCCCATGGCGACGTCGCGGACGTCGACGAGATTGACCAGGAAGTCGAGATGCGGCTGCACCTTCTTCTGGAGGAAGTACCACAGCATCGCTGTCGGCGGCGTCAGATTGTGGTCGGCAGGTCCGATCGGCATGGTCGGCGTGCCGATGACGAGCGGGAAGCCCGCAGCCGCAGCCTTTGCGGCGTGGTGCTCGGCGAGCGACTTCGACCGCGTATAGGCGCCGGGCATCGCGTCGGCCGGCTGGAGCGCCTCCTCGGCGGCAACGCCGTTGAGGTTCGAATAGGGGAACAGGATCGATTCCGTCGAGCAGTGCAGGAAGCGCGAGACCCCGCGCTTCATCGCGGCTGCCAGCACGACCTCGGTGCCGCGGTAATTGACGTCGTGAAAGGCCTGCTTGTCGGCGACCCACATGCCGGGCAGGCCGGCGAGATGATAGACCTGATCGACGCCGGCAAGCGCGGCATCGACCGCGGCGCCATCCAGCACCGAGCCGTGCACATATTCAACGTCCCCGTTGGCCGCGTCCGGCGGCCGGACATCGAGAACACGTACCCGCTGCCCACGGGCGCGGAGCGCTTCGACGAGATGCTGTCCGATGAAACCACTGCCACCGGTAACCAGTACGAGATTCATGAAGAAGGTTTTGCTGTTCCGCTTCTAGCAAGCTATCGGGTTGAAAGGGAGTTGGTCGGAAGAGGCGCGAGAATCGCGGCAAGGTCGCGACGAAAACCCAGTGCAATGAATAATTTCGCCATGACGAACATCGGTCCCAGCAGGAAATGAGTGGGGTGGTCGACCATTGACGGCTGCCGCTCCTCAAACACCCTGTGGCCGACGATCTGCGATGCGACGCCAAACCCGATCAGCACCGCAAAAATCGACCACATCATGGCAATCGAGACCTGATTGCCGATCGCGGTTGCGACCGAAAGAAGCACAATCATCGCCGCGAGGATGCCGAGGCCAATCCCGGCGTCCAGCATCAGCCAGTATACCAGCACTGGCAGGGCCAAAATCGCCGCCAGGCTCACCTCGACCCCGAACACGGGAAAATGGACCAGCGTCAGCGGCAGCGTTGCGCCGGTGAAGAGCAGGAGAATGCCGACCACATGCATCGCGCAGTTCCAGGGATCGCGGTGGTATTCGACATAATCGGCCAGTTGGCGTTGAAAATAGCCAGCCATCTTGGTCTCATGCAGCATGGGGTCGGGAAGGACGAAGAGAGGCTATAGCACCGGAGCGGGCACTGCACAAACCTGCGCTCTTGTCGCACAAAACCGCGCTGTCGCGCTGTGAGACAGGTCACAAAAAGGTCAGGACTTCAACAGGTTCCGTCGGGTACCGAAGCGCGTGCGCTCAATGTTTCTTGGCGGGCTTTTTCGTCGCAGGCGCGGGCGCCGTAGCCGGGTGCGCAGGCTGGTCCTCGGGCACCTTGGCAAAGGTCAGGATTTGCAACTGGCCGTTGACCGCCGAGGTCGGCTTGGCGCGGTCGAGGAACTGTTCCTCGCCGAGGCCGATCGGCTGGAGCCGCTTGGTCGAGATCTTGAAGGTGTTCACCAGCACGTCGCGGATCGCGTCCGCCCGGCGCTGGCTCAGGATCGCATTGGCCTCTCGTGTCTTCGCATTGGATTCGACATGGCCGACGATCAGGAATGTGTAGGGCAGCAGCGAGGCGTGAACCAGCGCGTCCGCGAGCCGGCCGACGGTCTGGTAGGAGTCCGGCTGGATGATCGGTGTGTCGGCGTCGAACTGGATCTGCGCGTTGAAGGCGGGCAGCTTGGCGAGGTCAGGCGCGATCAGCGGCCGGTTCACCGGCCCCGGATCGTTCTTGATCCTGGCCTTGGCCCGCTCCATCACCTGCTGTTTCAGCGCGGGGAGGTCGACCTCGGCGGCCTCCTCGAAATGATTGAGCTTGCCGACGATGTCGTCACGGGTCGGCGCCGTCTGCGCGCCCGCGGTGCCCGCGAGCAGACCTAGGCCCAGTGCGATGCCAATTCCGGCGGTGGTGAGCCCGGTTGCGCGCATCATCGATAACCCGCGTCGTCGACGGCCTTCAGGCAGTTGTTGCTGATGCCCTTGGGCGTCGAGACCAGGCAGGGGATCGACTTGCTGGTCTCCTTGGTCGAGCCGCCGCAGACCTTGACGATCTCGCGCTGGCAGACGTTCGCGACCGTGACGCGGGCGGCCACCCGCTTCAGGATGGCGTCGAAGGCCGTGAGGTAGTCGGTCTGGCATTGCGGCGACAGCACATCCCGGTTGCGGGACAGGCATTCCTTCAGCCGGGTCGAGTCCGGATTGACGCCGCGGCAATTGGCGACGATTTCCGCGCCGCAACTCTTGGCCAGCAGCCCGAGCGAATCGCCAAAGCTCATGGTCTCCGCCGTCGCAAGCGACGGCATCCCCAATGCAAGCACGATCAATGTGATGGAGCCCCGGACCATGGCTGCATCTGATACGGGGAAGTTCGCGATGGTCAAGGGGCGTTCGGGCCAGAACTGTCGAGAGTCCGACGAGTGCGGCGAACAGTCCTCACTCCGTGGCGTGCGCGCGGGCCTACCGGCTGATTCCCAACCGCATCACCGCAGGCTGGCGTGGAGTTCCGGCGGCCCGCCCAACCTGTATCGCAGCGAGAGCGGAGTGCTGCCGTCGATGTCGGTGATGCCGAACTGCGCGCCCAGTTCGGCACCGATCAAGGCCCTGCCCGAATAGTGCATGAGATCGCCGGACGCGTAGAGGGCTGCTATGACCCGGCCCGTGAACTGCGGCGATTCCCGCTTGGCCGTCGGTCTCGCTTCGGGCGGCAAGCTAGCGATGTACGCACGGGCGCGTTCAGTATCGAGGCCACCCATCCAGATCGAGACGGCGGCGACGTTGTGGGGACGCAACTCCTTCGCCATGTCCGCCGCCATCTTGTCGGCGCCCGCCTTCTGCGCACCATAGACGGGGCTGTGATAATAAGCGACTGCCCCATAATGCCCCGTATTGACGATCAGCCCACGGCCGTTCGCAATCAACAAGGGTGCTGCATAGAAGCTGGCCACGAAATGCGATCGCAGCCCGATCATTATCAGATCGGCCGCCTCCAACGGCTTCTCCCAGAACCCTCCGGGCAGTGTCAGCCCGACCGCCTTCACCGCGTTGTTGACGAGCAAGTCGAGACGGCCATGATCGCGTCCGACCCGAGCGAACAACTCTGCTACGGCCTCGTCATTGGAATGATCGATGCACATAGGGATGCCCTTGCCGCCGGCTTCGCTGACAAGCGTCGCCGTCTCCGCCACTGTGCCGCCATAGGGCGAGTCATCCGGCGTCTGGCTGCGTCCTGTCACATATACGGTCGCGCCGGACCGTCCAAGTGCGATGGCGATACCCTTGCCCGCTCCCCGGCTGCCTCCCGTAACTACGGCCACCACATTCATGATCTATCCCTCGCGATGCTTCGGGCGCGAGCCTGACGGCCGGCACCAGTTCTCGTGTCCAAATGCCCGCCATAAGGGCCGAACTGCTTCCGCGGAGAATAGGGAGCGTGGTATTCAAAGCGCAAGAACGCACCACAAAGTGCAATACACACCCTCAGGTAACTATGGCCAAAATTTCCCAAAGCTCTTCGCAGATATGTTCCACAGCCGAGATCGAGGACGCCTTGAAGGTGCTTGAAGGCCGATGGAAAGCACTCATCCTATTCCATCTTTTTCGCGCGCCGGTGCTCCGGTTTTCGGAACTGCGTCGCGCAATTCCTGGCGTCTCTCAAAAGATGTTGATCCAGCAACTCCGTGATCTGGAAGGGGACGGCGTCGTTGTCCGCAAGGTTTACTCTGAAGTGCCTCCCAAGGTGGAGTATGCTCTGACAGAGGAAGGATTGGCTCTGCGTCCGGCGCTGGTTGCACTTAAGTTATGGGCAGCGTCACGGAAGGGAAATCTCTTGAATCCGCCAACGAACATCTCCGCGGCCAATTCTAATGAGTCCTGAGCCTGGATTGTAGCAAGCGGCGTTAAGTGAGCGGGGCGCGATGCGCTCACGCCCGCTGAACAAAGCTGTCGACCACCTTCTTCTCGCCGGCTTTGTCGAAGGCGATGGTGAGCTTGTTGCCGTCGATCTTGGTGACGCGGCCGTAGCCGAATTTCTGGTGGAAGACGCGGTCGGCGAGCGAGAATTCCGAGGTCGTGCCGGTAGATTTGGCGACCAGCTCGCCCTCGATCGTCATCGGCCCGCGGCGGCGCGACGAGAAGCTGCCGAAATCGGGCGAGGACGACGCTGACGAAAACGACGAGGCCTCTTCCTCGAAGCCACTGCGACCACCGCCACCATTGCGGCCTTGTCCATTCGCTTGGCCCCGGTTGCGGTTGGCCTGGGCACGCTGCCATCCCGGGGTCGAATAGGTCGACCCGAACGCCTCCATGTCGTCGAAGCGCGAGGCGCCGTAGCCGCCGGTGCCGCCCCAGGCCGAGCCGCCTTTGGATTCCGTGATCTCGACATTGGCCGCCGGCAATTCGTCGAGGAAGCGCGACGGGATCGTGGTTGTCCAGGTGCCGTGGATGCGCCGGTTGGTCGCAAAATAGATCTTTGCGCGGCGCCTCGCGCGGGTCAGGCCGACGTGACCAAGCCGGCGCTCTTCCTCGAGGCCCGCGCGGCCCTGTTCGTCCAGCGTGCGCTGGCTCGGGAACAGGCCTTCTTCCCAGCCGGGCAGGAACACGTTGTCGAATTCGAGCCCCTTGGCCGAATGCAGTGTCATCAGCGACACCGCGTCCTCGTTGGCCCCGCTGTCGCGGTCCATCACCAGCGAGATGTGCTCGAGGAATCCTTGCAGGTTCTCGAACTCCTCCATCGAGCGCACGAGCTCTTTCAAATTCTCCAGCCGGCCTGCCGCATCGGCCGAGCGGTCCTTCTGCCACATCTCGGTATAGCCGCTCTCGTCGAGCACGATCTGGGCGAGGTCGGTGTGCGCGGTGACTTCGCGCTGGGCGCGCCAGCGATCGAACTGGGCGACCAGGTCGCGCAAGCTCCCCCGCGC
Organism: Bradyrhizobium sp. LTSP857; assembly: GCF_000938285.1. Lineage (NCBI taxonomy): Bacteria > Pseudomonadati > Pseudomonadota > Alphaproteobacteria > Hyphomicrobiales > Nitrobacteraceae > Bradyrhizobium > Bradyrhizobium sp. LTSP857. The sequence continues at coordinate 98,317 of NZ_JYMS01000038.1, forward strand.
CTTCGGCTTCAATTCGTCGGTGTCGACCACGGCGCGTGCCGCCTCGAACAAGGGAATGCGACGCTTGCGGGCGTGATCATGCAGCATCTGCACGGTGGCATCGCCCAAGCCCCTCTTGGGCGTGTTGACGATGCGCTCGAAGGCGAGATCGTCGGCGGGCGAATTGATGACGCGCAGATAAGCCAGCGCGTCACGGACTTCGGCGCGCTCATAGAAGCGCGGGCCGCCGATCACGCGATAGGGCAGGCCGAGGGTGACGAAGCGGTCTTCGAACTCACGCATCTGGTAGGAGGCCCGCACGAGGATCGCGATCTCGTTGAGCTTGTCGCCCTGACGCTGGATCTGCTCGATCTCCTCGCCGATGCCACGGGCTTCCTCTTCCGAATCCCAGGAGCCGGTGACCGTGACCTTCTCGCCGTCCTGGTCCTCGGTGCGCAGCGTCTTGCCGAGCCGGCCTTCATTGTGCGCGATCAGATGCGAGGCGGTGGCCAGGATGTGGCCGGTCGAGCGGTAGTTGCGCTCGAGGCGGATGACCTTGGCGCCGGGAAAATCGTGGTCGAAGCGCAGGATGTTGTCGACCTCCGCGCCGCGCCAGCCATAGATCGACTGATCGTCGTCGCCGACGCAGCAGATATTTTTGACGTGTGGTGTCTGCTCCCTCGCCCCGCTTGCGGGGAGAGGGGGAGTCTCCACGAGCGCGGTGCTGGGAGAGTCCCCCTCANCCCGCCGCACTTCGTGCGTCGGCCTCTCCCCGCAAGCGGGGAGAAGCGAAGGAAGAAGCCGACGGCGCCTGCGACAACAGCCGCAGCCACAGATATTGCGCGACGTTGGTGTCCTGATATTCGTCGACCAGGATGTATTTGAAGCGCTGCTGGTACTGCCGGAGGACATCCGGGTGCTCGCGGAAAATGCGGATGTCTTCGAGCAGCAGATCGCCGAAATCGGCCGCGTTGAGGATCTTCAGCCGCTCCTGGTAGCTCGCATAGAGCTTGCCGCCCTTGCCGTTGGCGAAGACGGCGGCTTCGCCGGCCGGCACCTGCGACGGCGTCAGGCCGCGGTTCTTCCAGCCGTCGATCAGCCCGGCCAGCATGCGCGCCGGCCAGCGCTTGTCGTCGATGTTGTCGGCTTGCAGGAGCTGCTTCAGCAGCCGCACCTGGTCGTCGACGTCGAGCACGGTGAAATTCGATTTGAGCTGCGCCAGCTCTGCATGCGTGCGCAGGATGCGGCCGCCGATCGAGTGGAAGGTGCCGAGCCACGGCATGCCCTCGACGGCCTGGCCGAGCATCTGGCCGAGCCGGTGCTTCATCTCGCGCGCGGCCTTGTTGGTGAAGGTCACCGACAGGATCTCGGCGGGGCGGGCACGGCCCTGGCTCAGGATATGGGCGATACGCGTGGTCAGCACGCGGGTCTTGCCGGTGCCGGCGCCGGCCAGCACCAGAACCGGGCCATCCAGTGTCTCCACGGCGTCGCGCTGCTCGAGATTGAGCCCGGCGAGATATTTCGGTCCCACCGAGGCGCGCGCACGCGCGGCAATGCCGCCGGCTGCCGGCTGGTGGTCGGAGACGTTCTGGGGCGTGATCTTGCTCGGCTCGGTCATGCGAATCATTGGCCCCACGATGGCACCGCGGGGTGGTGGAAGGGAGCCTTCATAACAGGGATTGTTGCCTATATGGGGGCGCGGCGAGGGGTTTTCCACGTACGCGGAAGACCGATTTGTTCCTGCTGGACGTGCGAATTTCCGGCTTCAGCGGGCAGGAACCATTGTTCCGCGTTGGAGATTGTTTGGGCAAGTGAGGCGCGCCAGCCGCGCCGATCGCAGACAGTCATTCAAACAGAGGTTCGGACCATGCTTAGCTGGGTTGTGACGTTTCTGGTTATCGCCCTGATCGCCGGCATTTTGGGCTTTGGCGGCCTCGCCGGCGCGTCGATCGAAATCGCCAAGATCATCTTCTTCGTCGCTGTGGTGCTGTTCCTGGTCTCGGCCGTGGTCGGCCTCGCCCGCGGCCGCAGGATCTAGCGCGGTCTGATTGGTGCATGATCTTACCGGAAAACCGCTTCACACTTTTCCGGATCATGCACTACCGCTTCGAGGGCATCGCCACGTTGCGGCCGATGCCCTCGGGCCGGGCCAAGGTGCTGTGGATCTTGGCGATCCCTGCGATGCGCTGCTGGATATCAGGCGGAAACGCCGCAACGCGCCGCGCCTTCATGTCCATGTGCAGCGACATGTTCTCGGAAGTGGCCGAGAGCCAGCCTTCCGTCCCGTGCCTCATTTCCTCGAACGTATGCAGCCGCTTGTCGTCGGCCTCCAGCAGCCACACCAAAATCTGCACGGGATCGCCGAGGTGGATTTCGCGCAAATAGCGGACATGGCATTCGGCGGTGAAGGTCGAGCCGTGGCGCTCCTTCTTGTAAGTGGGACCGATTCCGAGTTCGAGCCAGAACTCGTCGATGGCCCGGTCGAACATCACGTTGTAATAGGCCATGTTGAGATGGCCGTTATAATCGATCCATTGCGGTTCGATCTGCATGATCGAGCCGCGGAACGGCTCGGCTTTGGGCGCAGCGACGGTCTCCGACATGTCTCATTCCCTACCTATGCGTCCGGTCGCTTGACTTGACCGGTGAGATGTCCTTTGCCACGGTTTCTTCTCGTCGGGAGGAATGTCCGTGGGTACGACCATCACCAATAATCCGCCGAAGCCGGCGCCGAAAGCCCTCGCAAGCGCGCTGGAGCAGCTTGCCGCACGCTTCGGCAACCGCCTCATCACCTCGCAGGCCGTGCGCGAACAGCACGGCCACACCACGACATGGCTCGTCAACCAGCCGCCGGACGGCGTGGTGATGGCGCAGGACACCGCCGACATCCAGGATGTGGTGCGGATCTGCGCCAAGAATGGCGTGCCCGTCATCGCCTTCGGCACCGGCACCTCGCTTGAAGGCCAGGTCAACGCGCCCGCGGGCGGCATCTGCATCGACCTGCGCGACATGAACAAGGTGCTCGCCGTGCATGCCGAGGACCTCGACTGCGTGATCCAGCCCGGCGTGACCCGCAAGGCGCTGAACGAGCATCTGCGCGACCAGGGCCTGTTCTTCCCAATCGATCCCGGCGCGGACGCTTCGCTCGGCGGCATGGCCTCGACCCGCGCCTCCGGCACCAATGCGGTGCGCTACGGCACCATGCGCGACAGCGTGATCGCCCTGAAGGTCGTGCGCGGCGACGGCGAGATCATCACCACCGGCACGCGCGCCAAGAAATCATCCGCCGGCTACGACCTGACACATCTCTTCGTCGGTGCCGAAGGCACGCTCGGCATCATCTCGGAATTGACTATCCGCTTGCGTGGCATCCCCGAGACCATTGCGGCCGGCGCGGTGTCGTTCGAGACCGTGCACGGGGCGTGTCAGGCCGTGATCCTGGCGATCCAGACCGGCATTCCCGTCGCGCGCATCGAGCTGCTCAATGCCGCGCAGGTGAGAGCCTGCAACGCCTATTCGAAGCTGACGCTGCCGGAGACGCCGCTGCTGCTGATGGAATTCCACGGCAGCGAGATCGAGGTCGCCGAGCAGTCCAAGGCGTTCGGCGAAATCGCGAAGGAATACGGCGGCGGCGATTTCTCCTGGACCACCAAGCCAGAGGATCGCACAAAACTGTGGCAGGCGCGCCACGATGCATACTGGTCGGTGAAGGCGCTGCGGCCCGGCGACAGCATCGGCGTGGTCGCAACCGACGTCTGCGTGCCGATCTCGCGCCTGGCCGAATGCGTCGGCGAGACCGAGGAAGACCTCAAGCGGCTCAACCTGTTGTCGCCCATTGTCGGCCATGTCGGCGATGGCAATTTCCACTGTTCGCTGGTCTGTGACACCAATGATGCCGACGAGATGGCGCGCGGCGAGGAGTTCATGCATCGCCTGGTCGAACGCGCGCAGGCGATGGACGGCACCTGCACCGGCGAACACGGCGTCGGCCAGGGCAAGCAGAAATATCTCAAGGCCGAGCTCGGGCCCGAGGCGCTCGACGCGATGCGTGCGCTGAAAAAGGCACTCGATCCGCAAAACATCTTCAACCCCGGCAAGATCGTGCCGGAGGCGTAGCGCACAGCGCCGCTGCCGTTTATGCTCGTTCCGTCACCACGGAGCGGGCAATGCGGTGGTTCGCGCGCAAGACGCGACAGGACATCTGGGACGAAACGATAGAATGGCCGCTCGGCGACATCGAGGCGGCTGAGCGCATTCGCGCGATCTGTGACGCCGCGGCCGCGAGTGCGACAGGTTTTTCGCGCAACGACAAGGGCGACAGCGAGCGCTATGAACGCGCGGCGAAGGTCGCGATGGAAATCGCGATGAAGATCTCCGACGGATTGATGCGCGACGACGCGGTGCATCGCATCGTCGATCTCTGCATGAAAGCGAACGACCTCAAGACCGCGCAGATCCTGTGTCGTGCGATCCATGCCAGCTGGATCCGCGAAACGATACAGCGCGATTATCCCGCGCTGGCGTAGAGCATGATCCGGAAAAGTGTGGAGCGGTTTTTCGAAAAGATCATGCTCAAAACAACAACCTGACGCCGTTATTTCGCCAGCTTGCGCACGGCCTCGTCCACGCTGTGGAAGACGTGGTCCTTCGGCAGCACATCGAACAGCTTGAATCGCTCGAATGCGTCCTGCGCCCGCACCGATTCCAGCCGCGCCAGCGCGACGGTGACGCCCTGCTCGTTGCACGCCTTGAAGACGTCGAGCAAAATCTGCGCGGCGGTGAAGTCGATTTCGACCATGCCGCTCGCCTCCAGCACCAGCAGTTGCGGCGTGGATGTCGTGAGAATCTTGGTCACGTCGCTGCGGAAGCCGGGCGCATTGAGGAACGACAGCGGCGCCTGGAGCCCGATCACGGCGATGCCGGCGATGCGCTCGCCGGTGATGTGCGGATGGGCCGGCCACCAGATCGTGGTGCCCGGCACGCGCTCGAACTCGACGATTCTGGCGCGCGTCGTGCTCCAGATGCCGTGCAGCAGCGACAGCACGATGCCGAGGAACGCGCCTTGCTGGATCGGCAGGACGATGATCAGTGCGGCGGTCGCGATGATCAGCAGGAACTCGCTCGGGGATTGCCGATAGATCGTGACGATCTGCTTCATGCGGATGATGCGCAGCGCGACGAACAGCAAGATGCCGCCAAGTGCGGCATCCGGCACGTGCCGCAACAGTCCCGTGCCGAACGCGAGCAGTGCCAGCACAATGAGTGCCGCCGCGAGGCCTGCGAGCTGCGATTGGCCGCCGGTCTCGGCGACGATGCCCGTTCGCGGCGGGCTCGCATTGACCGGAAAAGCGCCGAACAGGCCGGCCAGCACGCTGCCGGCGCCCGCGCCGAGGAAATCACGATCGACATCGGCGGGCTTGTCGGGATCTGACGGAAACGACCGCGTGGTCGCGGCGGTCTGTACCATCACGACGATGGTGACCACGAAGGCGAGCGGCACCAGGCGCACCCATTGCTCCGGCGCGAGATCGGGCAAGGTCGGTCGCGGCAGCGTGCCCGGCACCACGCCGACGACGTTGACGCCCTTGCTCTCGAGGCCAAGCCAGATCACGGCCAGCGTTGCGGCGACAAGCCCGATCAGCGCGCCGGGAATTTTTGCGCTGATCTTCTCGGAGATGAAGACCACGGCGAGTACGCCGAAGCCGATGCAGAACGTCAGCGGATTGGTCCGGCCAAGCTCGGTTGCGAGCACCCCGATGCGATCGAGTGTCGGCCCGCTTGGCGACTCCAGTCCCAGCACGCCCGGCAATTGCGATACGATGATGTGGACGGAGATGCCGGCGAGAAAGCCGACCATGATCGGCACCGACAGGAGATTGGCGATGCCGCCGAGTCGGAAGGCGCCGCCGGCGAGCATCATCGCGCCGACCATCAGCGCCAGCGCGATCGCAAATCCCTGGTACTCGGGCGAGCCGGCGGCAGCCAGCGCTGCAAGCCCGCCGGCGAAGATCGGCGTGATCGTGGAGTCCGCGCCGCAGGACAGAAAACGGTTGCCGCCGAGCAGCGCAAAGCCGAGCGAGCCCGCCATGAACGCGAAGAAGCCGATCTGTGGCGCGAAGCCGCCGAGCCGTGCGGTCGCCATCTGCTCGGGGATGGCGATCGCCGCCAGCGTCAGTCCCGCCATCAGGTCGCCGGGCAGGGAATAGGACGCGAGCGACCGGAAGACGGGCCATGATCCTTTGGCGTGTGCGTTTTGCGGCATTGACGTGATGTCCCCGGAAGCGTGCGTCGGCCGACCAGACTACAGCATTTCCGGCCTAGAAGGTGGGAGACCGCGCAGGCGTGGCGCCATCAACAGAAATGTCCGCAAGCAAGGCTTGCGGACATCAGTGCCTATCGTGGTGCGGCAGTGTCAGTATCTGCTGCGGCCGTAGTCGCCGTGTCCCATCTCTCCGCCACCGCCGCGGCCGCCACCACCGCCCATGCCCATGCCGAGGCCAATACCGATGCCGATGCCTTGCATCACGGCGGCTGGCGGCGGGCCGCGGTCCTGCGGCGGCGCGCGCTCGACGACCGTTTCGTCAGGCGGCGGCCGGCGCTTGGGCGGCGTATCAACCACCTTGCGCTTCGGCGGCGTGTCGTCGACGCGCTTCTTGATGATCGGCGCAACCGTCGGATTGATCGGCGAGGCCGGGGTCGTGGGCGTCGAGCACGGGCAGGTCGGCGCCAGCGCGACGGCGATCGGAGCAGGGACCGCAGCAGCCGCGACCGGCAAGACATAGTTGCGGTTCTGCACGCGGAGCAGCAATTTGCGCGCGGTCGCCGCGAGGTCGCTGTTGTCCCAGTTGGCGAGATAGGCCTCGAAGGAGGCGCGGGTATTGATCGCGACCGCGCGATCCCACGCGAGCATCTGGCGCCGGCGCTCCAGGATCGAGCGTAGGCGCGGCGTGTAGGTGGCCTGCGCGTACAACTCGACATAAGCTTGATATGCAGGAACGGTGTCATCGGCGATGACGAGGTCGTAGGCAACCTTCGCGTCCTTGCCCTGCAAATCCTTGCGCCAGTCCTCGACGCTGCGGGTGGCGCTGGCGAGCGCCATCGAGCCTGCGCCCGGAGCAGGCGGCTGCTGGCCGCTGCTGTCGCCGAAGAATTTGAAGTCGGTCGTCAGCGACGAGCTCTCCCAGGGGATCTGCCGTCCGTCGGTCGATTGCGCCACCGCAATGCGGATTCGCTTGAACACTTCCTCGATCGGGACGTTCGGTTGCTTCGCAACCGTCAGCGCTGCGGTGGTGTAGGGGCTATCGACGCCGGAGCCGTCCTCGGCTTCCGCGCCGGGCGAGGTCGAATAGGAGATGAAGGTACCCTGTGCGCCGGCCTTGGTGTCGACGATCGCAAGTCCGTGGCCGGCGCCGCTCAGCGCCGGGAACGGATTGTTGCGGCAGGCATCGAGCATGAAGATGCGCGCGCGCGTCGGCAGCGCGCCGAGCGTATTGAGGAGATCGTTGAGCCGCACGCCCTGGAGTGGAATGTCGGCCTCGCGCTTGGGGTCGAGGTCGACCGGCACGAGATAGTTCTCGCCGTCGATCTGGAGGCCGTGGCCGGCATAAAACACCAGCGCGATGGTGTCGGCGCCGCTGGCGCTGACTTTGCCGGCAAAGTCAGAGATCGCCTGACGCATCTCGCTCTGCGCCAAATCGGGCGCTGCGGTGACGGTGAAGCCGGCATTGCCGAGCAGCTCCGCCATGCCCTTGGCATCGTTGGCGGCGTTGGGCAGTTCCGGCACCGTGCGATAGGCCGATTGGCCGATCACCAGCGCCAGCCGCGCTTCGGCCGCAGCGTCTGTCGGCGTCATCAATTGCGTGAGCGCTAGAAGGCTGGAGGCAAGGAATAAATTACGAAGGATTGGACGGCGCATAATGTCACCTCCATCGGCAATGCGCGAGGATGTCACCTTTTCTAGTCGTCCGCCATGACTCTGTCTGTGCGCTATCTCACGCTACGACGTGCGGCAAAATGGGGCAGGAGGTCTGCCGGAGCTGATGCGTCACGCTGTGGCGTCAGAACAGTCCGCGATCCCAGGGCGGATCCGGCGCAAAGCGCGCGGCGAGAAAATCGATGAAGGCGCGCACCTTGGCCGGCGGCCGGCGGTCGGGCAGGTAGACCGCATGCACCGCGGAGGACTGGATCTCCGGCTGGTCGAGCGGAAGCGCGACCAGCGTGCCGGCGCGCAAATCATCGGCGATGATGAAGGTCGGCTGTCGTGAAATACCAAGGCCGGCCAGCGTCGCCGCGCGCAGCGCATCGCCATTGTTGGCGCGCAAGGTACCGCTGATCTGGATGCGGATCTCGCCGTCGACGCCGAACGGCCATTCCGCAGCGCTGCCTTGCTGCGTGAGCGTGTAGCCGAGACAATTATGCGCAGCGAGGTCGGCCACGCTGCGCGGTGTGCCGTGCTTCGCTAGATATGAAGGCGCGGCGCAGACCAGCAGGCGGTTCCGCGCGAGCCGCCGCGCCACCATGCTGGAATCGCGCAACTTGCCGATGCGGATCGCAAGGTCCCAGCCCTCCTCGGCGAGGTCGACCAGGCGATCATTGAGCCCGAGCTCGATCGTGACCTCGGGATGGCGTTCCGAGAACTCTGCAATCAGTGGCGCGATCTGCCGTGTGCCGAACACCACGGGCACGTTGACCCGCAACAGCCCGCGCGGCTCGACGCGCTCGCGCGCGACCGCAGCGTCGGCGGTCTCCATGTCGGCGAGGATCCGCTCGGAGGATTCCAGATAAAGGCGACCGGCCTCGGTGATCGACAGCCGCCGTGTGGTGCGATGGAACAGTTTGATGCCGAGCCGCGCCTCCAGCGACGCCACATGCTTGGTGACCATGGTCTGCGACAGGCCCAGGGCGCGGGCCGCGCCGGAGAGGCTGCCGTTCGCCGCCACCTTGGCGAAGACTTCCAGGCTGGTCAGCCGGTCGAGCATCTATCTCACTCTAAGAGTGTGAAGTATATTTCCAGAATAGCAGATTATCATTCGAACGAGAATAGATCATGTTGCGGTGCAAAGGAGACCATCATGATCGATTCCCGTACTGCTCCCTACGCCGCGCTGGTGCTGCGCGTGACCTTGGGCGCGCTGTTTCTCGCCCATGCCAGCCTGAAACTGTTCGTCTTCACCCCGGCTGGAACTGCAAAGTTCTTCGGCAGCCTCGGCTTCCCGCCCGAACTCGCTTATCTCATCATGACGGTTGAAGTGCTGAGCGGCATCGCCCTGATCCTCGGCGTCTGGACCCGCTATGCCGCGCTCGCCGGCATTCCGATCCTGCTCGGAGCCATCTTCACGGTGCACGGCGCCGCCGGCTTCTTCTTCACCAACCCGAAGGGCGGCTGGGAATACCCCGCCTTCTGGGCAATCGCGCTGGTCGCGCAGGCGCTGCTCGGCGATGGCGCCTTCGCGCTGCTGCCCTCACGCGATGTCGAGGCGGCGAATGGACAGTTGAGCGTCGCGCATTCGCGCTGACGTCATCGTAGCATCGTTGAAACGCAAGAGCTGCGGGATATTCATCCCGCAGCTCTTGTTTTAGCTTCGTACCAAACCCATCAATCTGCGTTCAGCATTGATCCATACCTGAATTGGATCGATCTGCGTCAATCTTGCCCAGCGGACCTCTTCCCCGCGATGCGGCGTCATCGAAAACATCGGCAAACATAGACCTTCCGCCGCAGTTTCTGCCGAAGCGTCTGCCTCTCCAGCTGTCGCAGCGCCCCGGGCCGCAACCCTTGCCTGCTCTGTCGCTTTGGCCATACAGTCCGTGCAACAGGCTGTGGCAACGACCGCGGCCGAAACAAAAATGCATTGGGGAGAGACAGCACCATGACCATCGTGCCCGTCAGCCGTCGCACGTTCATCAAGTCGTCGACGGCGGTGACCGCCGGCCTCGTGCTCTCTCCCGCGATCATCGGCCGCGCCGAAGCCGCGACGCTGAAGCTGAAATGCTCCTCCTCGCTGCCGAACGATCCCAAATATGCCAACGGCCGCGTCTACTACGACAATCTGGTCAAGAACCTGAAGGCGAACGGGCTCGGCGAGCAGGTTGAGGTCGCCTTCTTCCCCGACAACCAGTTGGGCCAGGAAATCGACGTCATCAATTCGGTGAAGCTCGGCGTCATCGACCTCATGGTGTCGGGCTCGTCGATCTCGGCCAATCTGGTGCCGCTCGTCGGCACCTTCGACCTCGGCTATCTCTTCGCCAGCTTCGAGCAGCAGACCAAGGCGTTCGACGCCGGCGCCGCCAAGCCGATCGAGGATGCGCTGCTCAAGGGCGGCAACATCCGCGTCATCGCCTGGGCCTATAATTTCGGCGCGCGCAGCGTGCTGGCCAAGAAGCCGGTGAAGACGCCGGAGGATCTTACCGGCCTCAAGATCAGAACGTTGCCCAATCCCGTCATCACGGAATGCCTGCGCCTGATGGGCGCGGCCGCAACGCCGCTCGCCTTCGGCGAGATCTATACCGCGCTCCAGGCCGGCGTCCTCGACGGGCTCGAGCACGATGCGCCGACCATCCTCGCCAGCAAGTTCTTCGAGACCTCGAAGCACTATGCGATGACGCAGCACATCTTCTCGCCGCTCGCGATCTATTTCAGCGACATGACCTTCAACCGCATGGATCCGAAGCTGCGCGAAGGTTTTCTCGACGCCGCCAAGAAGGCGGCGGCCGACACCCGCGTCCACGGGCGGGCGGTCGAGAAGGAGGCGCTGGGCGCGCTTGCCGATAAGGGTGTGACAGTGATCGAATGCGATCGCGAGGCCTTCCGCAAGCGCGTCGCGCCGCAGACCGAAAACTTCATGAAGGCGCGGCCGGAATCCAAGCCCGTCATCGACATCATCCGCGCGACCCAAGCCTGAGATGGCCAGGACTGAGATAATCGAATCTGAGACGGCAAGGCCAGAGATGGCGATGACGGCCGCCGTGCCGCTCTCGGGCGGCCGCTATGGGGGCATCACCCTTCTGCTTCGCCTGAGCGACGCCATCGCGGCCATCCTGTTGGCCGCCGACCTCGTCGTGGTCTGTGCCTCCGTGCTGCTGCGCTTCCTCTTCAATGCACCGGTCGAATGGTCGGACGACGTCGCGCGCGGATTGATGGTCGGATCGGCCTTCTTCGGCGCGGCCAGTGCGCTCGCGCGCGGCGAGAATGTCGGCGTGTCCTTCTTCCGCGATCTCTTGCCGCTGCGGCTGCGCGCGCTGGTCGATGCCGCGAGCGCGCTGCTGGTGGTGCTGATCTCCGGCTACGTCGCCTATAACGCGATCAAGCTGGGCTCGCTGACGGCGGGCCAGACCACGGGCTCAGGTCTGCCGCTGGAGCTGACCTTCTACCCGATGGGCGTCGGCGCGCTGTTCATGACGGTGTTCGCGATCGATCATCTCTGCGCGCGGCCGCTTCCTGATATCGTCAGGGGCTTCATTGCGATCGCCATCGTCGCCGGCCTCTATCTCGCCTGGGATTATTTGTCGCCGTCGACGGTGCCGTCGGCGGGCACGCTGATGCTGATCGGCTTCTTCGCGACGCTGTTCGGCGGATTGCCGATCGGCTTTGCGCTGGCGCTCGCCGCGCTGGTCTTCATCTGGGTCGAGGGCGCGCTGCCCGGCGTGATCTTCGCCCAGCAGATGGCGCGCGGCATCGATAATTTCGTGCTGCTGGCGATCCCGTTCTTCATCCTTGTCGGCTACCTCATGGAAGCCAACGGCATGTCGGTGCGCCTGATCGAGCTGTTGCAACGCGGGGTCGGCCGCATGCGCGGTGGGCTCAACGTCGTGATGGTGGCCTCGATGGTGCTGTTCTCGGGCATCTCGGGCTCGAAGATGGCCGATGTCGCCGCCGTCGGCTCCGTGCTGATCCCGGCAGCGCGCCGCTCGAAGCAGAATCCGGGCAGCGCGGTGGCGTTGCTCGCGGCATCCGCGGTGATGGCGGAGACAATCCCGCCCTGCATCAACCTGATCATTCTCGGCTTCGTGGCGAATTTGTCGATCGGCGGCCTGTTCATCGCAGGGCTTCTGCCGGCGGCGCTGATGGCACTGGTCCTGATCGCGGTCTCCATCATCTTCGGCAAACGCCCGGCCACGGTCGAGGAGGTCGCGCCGGAGGTGCCGGTGTCGGGCTTGTGGAGCGGCGCGATCGCCTCGTTCGGCCTGATCTTCATGATCTTCTTCGGCTTCAAGAGCGGCTTTGCCACGGCCACCGAAATCTCCGCCTTCGCAGTGGCCTATGCGCTCGTCGTCGGAAGCCTGGTGTTCCGCGAGCTCACTTTCAAATCGGCCGCGCACAGTTTCGTCCAGGCGGCGACGCGCGCGGGTCTCGTACTGTTCATCGTCGCCGCTGCGCAATCGCTCGCCTTCACGCTGACCTTGCAGCAGGTGCCGCATGCGGTCGGCGAGATCATGCTGGGACTGTCGAAGACCAGCGGGGTCTGGATGTTCATCCTGCTCGCAATCGCCGTGCTGATCGTGATGGGGTCGGTGCTGGAAGGTGCCGCCGCGCTCATCATCTTCGGGCCGCTGCTGTTGCCGGTGGCGGTGCAACTCGGCATCGATCCCCTGCATTTCGGCGTCGTGCTTGTTATCGCGATGGGCATTGGCCTGTTCGCGCCGCCGCTCGGCCTCGGGCTCTACGGCGCCTGCCTGATCGGCAATGTGCCGATCGAGCAGACCGTGAAGCCGATCATGGGCTATCTCGGCCTGCTGCTGCTCTGTCTGCTGGTGATCGCGTTCGTGCCGTCGCTCTCGACCGCTCTGCCGCGCGCGTTCGGCTACTGAAGGAGTTTTCCGTGAAGGTCCTGCTCGCCCACACGCCGGAGATGCGGCGGAATTACTACGGCGATCGCAGCCTGAACGGATTGCGGGCGATTGCCGAGGTGAACCTGCATGAGGGCGATCAGCCGCTCGATGCCGCTGGCCTCGTCAACGCGGCGAAGGATGCCGATATCATCGTGGCCGATCGCATGACCGAAGGCCGCGGCGAGATCTTTTCGCAACTGCCGCACCTGCGCGCCTTCGTCCGCTGCGCCGTCGACATCCGCAACATCGACGTCGAAGCCGCCTCGCAAGTCGGTGTGCTCGTGACCCGCGCGGGACCCGGCTTCGTGCAGGCCGTCACCGAGCTCGCGGTCGGCTTCATGGTCGATCTGTCGCGCGGTGTGTCGCGGGCGACAGTCGACTACCACGCCGGCCGCAAGCCGGAGGCGCGGATGGGCCGCCAGCTCGGTGGCAGCAAAATCGGCATCATCGGCTATGGCAGCATCGGGCGTTATCTCGCCGAGGTCGCAAAGGTGCTGCGCATGGAAGTGCTGGTGTCCGATCCCTTCGCGACCGTCAGCGACGGCGCCATCAGGCAGGTTGAGCTCGACGAGCTTCTGTCAGCGTCGGACTATGTCGTTTGTCTTGCGGTTGCCAATGAGCAAACCGAGAAGCTGATCGGGGAGGCGGCGTTGGCGCGTATGCAGAAGCATGCCGTCTTCATCAATCTCTCGCGCGGCAATCTCGTCGACGAGGCCGCACTTGCCAGGGCGCTGCTGGAGAATCGCATCGCGGGTGCCGCAATGGATGTCGGCCGCGCACCCGATCAGATGCCGACGCCGGAGCTCGCAAAATTTTCGAACGTCATCGCCACGCCGCATGTTGGCGGCCTGACGCCGCAGGCGATCGAATACCAGTCGCTGGAAACCGTGCGGCAGGTCGACGCGATCATCAAGGGCGAGGCGCCGCTAGGCGCCGTCAACGCGGAGCGCTGGACGCGGCGGCCATGAAGGGCGCTGTGGTCAACCCTAGATGATGCCTTGTTCGCGATAAGGCGCGCCGTCCAATACCCTTTGCCATCCGAAGCGGCTGAGGTCGATGGTTTGGTAACTGCCGTCCAAGATCAATTCGGCCATGGCGCGACCGCAGCCGGGTGCGTGCATGAGGCCGTGGCCGGAGAATCCGGCGACCATGTAGAAGTTCGGCATGCCGTCGCTCCATGGCCCGATGATCACATTGCCATCGAGCTCGTTCTGATCGTAGAGCCCCGGCATCACGTTCTTTTCCTTTGTTCGTTCAAAGGCTGGAAAGCGATGCGCAAGCGCCGGCCAAACGATCCGTTCGAAATAGTCGTGCTCGATCTCGAAGTTGAATCCGCGCGGCTCCCGGATGTCCGGGACACCGCCGGAATATCCCTTGCCCTCTGGACGGAACGCCAATCGCTGCGTGTCCTTCAGATAGGGCAGTGGCTCTATCGGTTGTTCGCATTCAAAATAGTGCTCGTAGCGTCGCATTGGCTCGATCGGCACCCGCATGCCGACCATCGCACTGATCTCCTTTGCCCAGGCGCCGGCCGCATTCACCACGTGATCGGTCGAGATGGTCGCGCCCGACCGTAACGTCACGTTTCGCACGCGTCCATGCTGCGCCTCGAGTCCGACGACCTCGTCGTCCAGGAAGGTTGCTCCGACGGCGATCGCCTTTCGGCGCAGTCCCCGTAGCACGCTCCAGGGATCCAGCCAGCCGTCGTCGGGCGAATAGGCTGCGGCGGCAAGATCGCTCACATTCATGGACGGAAACTTCGCCTTCAGGTCCTTCCGGTCGAGCCAGACGACGTTCACGCCGTGCTCCTGCTGCACGCGAAAGTTCCCTTCCAGCGCGGCCCGCTCGGACTCCGACACGATGAAGAGATAGCCGTTCTTCTTGAAGTCGATGCGGGCGGCCTCGCCATCCACGGCCATCTCGGTCTCGAACCGCTCGAAGAAAGGAATGCTGAAATTGGAGAGCGCGATGTTTTCGGGCAGCGCGAAGAGCCGGCGAACGCCACCGGACGCGCGCGGCGTCGAGGCCTGCTGATAGCTCTTGTCCCTCTCGATGACGGCCACCGAGCAGGCCTTCCTATGGGTCCTCAGAAAATAGGCAACGCTCGCTCCGACTGCCCCTCCGCCGACCACAACGACATCGTAATGCACGTGATTTTCTCCTGTTGCGGCACGGGATTCTGGGTGCGGGAAGTCGATTACCTTGGATCCATTGCTCGCTAGATTGTATAAAATAATTTGACTTGGTATGCAATATGTGACGATCGTATGCATCTAAATCGTGACGACGGGGAGCTTTGCATGTGGAATCGCGCAGCCAAAATTCTGATTTTATTGATTTTTTCGCTCTGTGTTCCGCCTACGCTGGCGCACGCGCAAGTCAAGTCTGACACGCTGGATCGGATCGCAAGCTCCGGTGTTCTCACCATCGGGCATCGCGATACTTCGATCCCGTTCTCCTATCTGGACGACGCCCAACACATCGTCGGATTCACGATCGACCTTTGCTCTCGCGTCGTCGAGCAAATCAAGATTGCAGCCAAGCGCCCCGATCTCCAGGTCAAGTTCTTGCCGGTGACGTCGGCCACCCGGATTCCGTTGCTCGCCAACGGGACCATCGACATCGAGTGCGGATCCACGACCAACACCAAGGAACGGCAGACGCAGGTCGCATTTTCATCGACCACCTACCTGACCACCAGCAACTTCGTGTCGAAAAAATCGGCTGGTCTCCACGGCTTCGACGACTTCAAGGGCCGGACAGTCGTCTCGACCGCCGGCACCACCAGCCTGCGCCTGCTCAATGAGCTCAACAGCCGCAAGAATCTCGGCATGTCGATCATCTCGGCAAAGGACCATGCAGAGGCGTTCCTGATGGTTGCGACCGATCGGGCCGCTGCATTCGTCATGGACGACGTGTTGCTTGCCGGACTGGTGGCGAACTCGCAGGATCCATCCATGTATGAGATATCCAAGGAGTTTCTGTCCATCGAGCCTTACGCAATCATGGTTCGGCGCGAGGATGCGGGCTTCAAGCAAGTTGTGGACGCCGCGCTCGGCGCGGCCTTCAGCTCCGGGGATTTCGAGCGGACCTATCGGAAGTGGTTCGAAACGCCGATCCCGCCACGGAATATCAATCTCAGTCTCCCGATGAGCGCAGCCCTCAAGAACGCAGTTCAGCATCCGACCGATTCGGCGGATCCCGCGACGTACCAATAGGGAATTGGAGCAGGACTGCTTCGTTCGTGCGAACGCTCCATTGCACGGCTCGCGGGGCAGCCCTATACGGGTTAGATCGCTATCGCACGACCGGCGTTCCCAATGATGAAGACTGCGCTATCGACAAAGAAGCCACAGGCACGGGGTGCCCGGTCTGCAAAGCGGGCCGCGCCTGGCGGCATGGTCAATCCTGCGAGCGTCGCAAAGCCATCTGCTCCGGACCTGGTGAGGGATGGATTGCGGAAAGCAATCCTGAGTGGAGATCTCGTCGCGGGCACACAGCTCCGCCAGGACGAACTCGCCAATCGTTTCGGGACAAGCCGCATTCCGGTACGTGAAGCGCTGAGACAATTGGAGAGCGAAGGTCTCGTCGAGCTGCATCCAAATAGAGGGGCATCGGTATCGTCCATCTCGCTGGAGGACGTGCTGGAACTGCTGGAAATCCGGATTGGCCTGGAATGTCGCGCGCTCAAGCTCGCCATCCCCAACATGGTCAGCGCGGATTTCGATCTCGCAGCGGAGATACTGCAAGGCTATGACGATGAGCCGGAACCGCAAAAGTGGGGTGAGATGAATTGGCGCTTCCACGAAACGCTGTACGTTCCCTGCGGCCGGCCGAAACTTCTTGCGATGATCGAATCGAACTACGGGCATGTTGGACGCTTCGTCCGACTGCAAGTCTCACTGGCATCTGGCAAGCAGCAACCGAACCGGGAGCATTGGGCCATCCTCGACGCCTGTCGCTCCGCAGACCTCAACCAAGCGGTCAAATTGCTTGAGGATCATATCCTCCACACTCAGAAGTCGCTTTTGGCAGCGATGCGCAGAACGTCTGGTCGCGGCCTTTCGATCGCAGGACAGGCGCGTGTTTGAGATCGCTACGCCCTAAAGCCGGTCAACCGCCTTGAACGTCCCGTCCTTCTGGATCACCGTCAAGAACACCTTTGGTGGCGTCTCGACTGCGCGGATGCCGACCGTGATGACGCTGCCGCTGATGTCGAAGCGGCCGACGTCGTTGATGACCCGCATCAGGTCGGCCCGCGTCGGGTTCGGTCCGAGATTTTCCAGCGCGGCGGCGACAAGGCGGCCGGAGAGATAGCCTTCGAGCGAGACGAAGTCCGGCGTCAGCGTCGGGTCGAATGCCTTCTGCGCCGCCTGATAGTCGGCGACGAGCTTGAGCGAGCGATCCCAGGGAAACGGCACGACTTGCGAGACGATGACGCCTTCGCCCTCCGGGCCGAGTTCTCTGGCGAGTGCATTGGCGCCGACGAAGGAGATGTTGACAAAAGTCGGTGAGAGGCCGCTGCGGCGTACGAGCTTGATGAATTCGGCGCAGGGACCGTAGGTCCCGACCATGACGATCGCCTCGGGCTCGGCCCGCTTGATCATCCGCCATGCCGAGCCGACCGCGCGCGTGTTGCGCTCGAAGGTGCCTTCGGCGGCGAGCTCGAGGCCGCGTTTGGCAAGCGCATTCTTCACGCCGGCAAGGCCGTCACGGCCGAAGGAATCGTCCTGATAGAAGATGCCGATGCGGGTGAAGTGGCGATCTTCCGTGAGGTGCTTGATCCAGGCCTCGGCCTCCGCGCCATAGCTCGCGCGAATGTTGACGACGTTCGGAATCTCGAGGTCGCGCAAGAATTCGGCGCCGCTGAGCGGTCCGATGAAGGGCACGTTCCGGGCGCTGGTGATCGAAATGGTCGCCATCGCAGTCGGCGTGCCCACCGCGCCGATCAGCGCGAACACCTTGTCGTCCTCAATCAGTCGCAGCGTCTGCGCCACCGAATGGTCGGGATCGTAGCCGTCGTCGCGGCTGATCAGTTGCAGCTTGCGGCCATGGACGCCGCCCTTCGCGTTGATCTCGGTGAAGGCCGCGACGATGCCCTGCCGCATGCGCTGCCCGAGCGCGGAGGAGGGGCCCTCGAGCACGGCAGCCTGGCCGAACAGGATCGCATCCGCGCTGACGCCGACCTCCTCGCCGCTCGCCGCGAGCGTGGTCACGGCCAGCAGCGCGAAGCTCATGACGATGCGTGTCGCTGATCGAAACGGTTTCATCAGGAAGTCTTGCCGGATGCAGGAGAAATCCCGGCGAGCATAGCCGTGCGGCCTGAATAGCTCGCTAACCGGTGGCGTACCGGCGCCTCCGTAATACTCCGGGTAAATCCGGCAACTTGCCTGGATAAAGCTCGGTCATGCCTGCAGTTCGTTAACTAAGCCGTGCATTGCGGGAAAGCCGGGTTCCGAAATTGTGCAGTTCTTAACCGCGGTCCTTGTCCGATAGTGGTTCCGGCGGCTCAACCACAGGTTCGGTCCGTCGCACAGATGGGGACGGCGGATTCAGGGATGGGCGATCGCGATCAGAATGATCAGGATCGGAAACGGATGACCGGATGGTGGCGCGTCGCGCCGCTGCTCGGGCTCTATCGTCCTGCGCTCGTCGCAGCCGGTGTCGGTCTCCTGTTCTCGCTGGCGGGTGCAGCCGCAGTGGCGCGCTGGGAAGACCGCGTCAACAGGATCGAATTCGAGAGCGCGGCCGAAACCGAATCCATCGTCATGCAGAACGGCATGAACGAATATATCAGCCGGCTCGTCGCGCTGCGGACCCTGTTCGAATCGATCAACGAGGAAATCACCCGCAGCGAGTTCGAGACTTTCAGCTCCCGGCTGTTCGAGCGTCATCCGGGCATGCTGCGCATCGCCTGGCTGCCGCGCGTCAACCGCAAGGAGCGCGCCGAATACGAGGCCGCCGCGATCGCAGACGGCCTGTCCAGCTATCACATCAAGTCGCTCCAGGGCGACGGATTTGCGGCGGCGCCGCAAAGCGACGAATATTTTCCGGTGTTCTATTCGACCCAGCCGAAGACCTCGTCCGTCTACGGCATGGACTACGCCACCGTTCCGGAACGCCGCGTGGCGCTCGAACGCGCGCGCGACAACGACCGGATCGCCGGCATTCGCGCGCGCCTCTATGAGCCGCGCGAGGGCGGCCGGTTACCCGATGTCTTCGTCGCCGTTCCCGTCTACGCCAAGGGCACCTCGCGCGTGACGGTCGCGGACCGGCGTCGCAATCTCGCCGGCTACGTCGTCGGCGTGTTCGACCTGCCGCTGCTGATGCAGGCCATTCGTGTCACCACGGGAGCCAACCCGGCAATCAGCGTGAATGTCTATCCGCCGTTCACGGCGCGGATCGTCAGCCTCGAGGAGTCGCTGCCGGATTATTCGTCCGCGTCATCATCGCCGCAGTCGATGCGCGACGTCGCGCGGGGCCTGCACTGGTCGGGCCATCTCAAGATCGGGGATACCGATTGGCAGGTGCGGGCGATGCCGACGGCTGGGGGCTCGCTGGAAATGACCTACGACCGTGCGGCCACGGTCCTCATCGTCGGCATGCTGCTGACGCTGTCGCTTGCGACCTATCTGATGCTGGCGAGCCGCAACTCGCGGCGGCTGTCGCTGGCGAACCGGCGCGTGCTGGAGCTCGCCCAGACCGACACCCTGACCGGACTGCCGAACCGCGCCTTCTTTCTCGCCCGGCTTGATGAGCTCAATGGTCAGTTGAAGGACCGCGGCCCGACCTTCTCGATCCTGATGCTCGATCTCGACCGCTTCAAGAACGTCAACGACTCGCTCGGTCACGGCGCCGGCGATGTGCTGCTGCGCCAGGTGGCGTTGCGGCTGAAATCCGCGGTGCGGGCGAGCGACGTGCTGGCGCGGCTCGGCGGCGACGAATTCGCCATCATCCAGGAAGGTTGCGAGGATCAGCGGGTCTGCTCGACCGAACTGGCAGCGCGGATCGCCAAGCTCGTGACTGAGCCGTTCCTTTTGCCCGGGCATCGCGTCGAGATCGGCACCAGCATCGGCATTGCGATCGCGCCGGATCACGGCAGCGACCAGGAGCAGTTGCTCAAGAAAGCCGACTTGGCGCTCTATCGTTCGAAATCGGCGGGCCGTAACTGCTTCACCATCTACGACGAGGCGATGTCGGCCGAGCTCGAGGCGCGCAACACGCTGGAAGGCGATCTGCGCGACGCCATCGCACGGTGCCAGCTGGAGGTGCACTACCAGCCGTTCATGGATGCCATCAGCGGCGCGCGGCGCGGTTTTGAGGCTCTGGTGCGCTGGCGGCATCCGACCCGCGGCCTGATCGCGCCAGACCAGTTCATACCGCTCGCGGAGGAGACCGGGCTGATCGTGCCACTCGGCGAGTTCGTGCTGCGGCAGGCCTGCGCGGACGCCGCCGCGTGGCCCTCGAATTTGATGGTCGCCGTGAACCTGTCGCCGATCCAGTTCAAGGAAGCCGATCTGTTTGATATGATCTGCGCGGCGCTGCGCGATTCCGGGCTGTCGCCGCAACGGCTCGAGATCGAGATCACCGAATCGGTCCTGCTGGAGCGCGGCGCCGAGAACCACGCCTTCATGGAGCGGCTGAAGCACATCGGCATCGAGCTGGCGCTCGACGATTTCGGCACCGGCTATTCGTCGCTCAGCTATCTCACCGCGTTTCCGTTCGACAAGATCAAGATCGACAAATCGTTCATCCGCAACCTCACGCACCAGCCGCGCAGCTCCGCCATCATCTCCTCGATCGTGACGCTGGCACGCGGCCTGGATATGTCGGTCACCGCCGAGGGCGTCGAGACAGCTGAGGAGTTTGAGCGGCTGCAGGCGCTCGGCGTCAATTTCGCGCAAGGTTATCTGTTCGGCCGCCCGCTGCCGGTCGACCAGATCACGTTCGATACCTCCGCTCAGCCTTCGCAACGCGACGCAGCCTGAGCCGACCGCCCAAGAGGCTGTCAAGCGGCATCTGTGAAAATCGCTTGACCCAGGTCCCCCCAGATGGTCGGAAGAGCCGTCTAGGGATGACATAAAAAATGCGGCTTCCGTTCTTCTACGGCTGGGTCGTGGTCGCGGTGACCTTCGTCACCATGGCCATCGGCGTCAACGCGCGCACGGCGTTCTCACTGTTCTTTCCGCCGATCATCTCCGAATTCGGCTGGGAGCGCGGCGTCACTGCTGGGGCCTTCTCTTTCGGCTTCGTTGTGTCAGGCATCGTCAGCCCGCTGATCGGCCGGCTGATGGATCGCGCTGGTCCGCGCGCGGTGATGGAGCTCGGCGTCCTGCTGATGGGCGGCGGGCTGTTGCTGGCGCCGCTGACCAGCGAACCCTGGCATCTCTATGTCACCATTGGCGTCATGGTCGGCGCCGGCAGTGTCTGTCTCGGCTATTCCGGCCAATCGCAGTTCCTGCCGAACTGGTTCATCCGCAAGCGCGGCTTTGCCATCGGCATTGCCTTTGCCGGCGTCGGCATCGGCTCGGTGACGCTGCTGCCCTGGGTGCAGCACATGATCGAGCAGACCGGCTGGCGCACCGCCTGCACCGCGATGGGCCTGATGATTCTGATCGTGCTGGCGCCGATCAATTTGTTCCTGCACAAGCGGCCGGAGGATATCGGCCTTCAGCCGGACGGCGATGCTGCACCTAGCGCGGGCACCGCAAAGCCGGTCTCCAACATCGTCGATCACGCCTGGGTCAACACCGAATGGACACTCGCCCGTGCGGTTGCGACCGCGCGGTTCTGGTGGATCGCCCTCGGCTATTTTTGTGGCCTGTACATCTGGTACGCGGTGCAGGTGCACCAGACCAAATTCCTGCTCGACATCGGCTTCAGCCCGAGCGTCGCGGTGTGGGCGCTCGGTATCGTCAGCCTGCTCGGCATTCCTGGCCAGATCCTGCTCGGCCATGTCTCCGACCGGATCGGGCGGGAATGGGTCTGGGCGATCAGCTGTGCCGGCTTTGCGATCTGCTTCGCGGCGCTGATCGCGCTGAAGTACCAGCCCTCGTTCTGGCTGGTCTATCTCATGGTGTTCACGCAGGGCGCGCTCGGCTATGGCCTCACCTCGATCATGGGCGCGGTGGTGTTCGAGATTTTTCAGGGCAGGCACCAGGGCAGCATCTTCGGCATGATCATGCTCGCGGCGCTGGCGGGCGGCGCGGCCGGTCCGTGGGTCACCGGCTTCCTCTACGATCGCGCCGGCGACTACACGCTGGCCTTTGTCATCGCCATGGTCATGAGCGGCTTGTCGGCTTTGTCGGTCTGGCGGGCCTCGCCGGGCAAGGTGCGGGCCGTGGCCGGTCGGCTGCACAAGCTCAAACCTGGAACGGCCGCAGAGTAGGTTCCGCGAGCACCAAAATACCTTCGTCTTTTTCGCCGAATGTTAAGCATGTCGCGTCTTGGCGGGACGCGGCGTGGTGGCAACAACGTCTTGGACACCATCGGAGCCTTAGCTTTGGGCCGAATGCCGCATCTTCCCGATGCATCCGGGTCAAACGATGTCCGCCTCCGATTGCCTTGTGCCAGGAATTCCGGACGTGCTGCGTGCGGCGCTTGAATGCGCCGACGACGGCATTGTCATCGTCGATGGTGCGCACCGCATCACGCATTTCAACGCCGGTGCGGAGCGGATCTGGAAGCTCGCGCGCACTGAGGTGCTTGGTCGCGATGCGGAAGTTCTCACGCTCAAATGCCTTCAGGCCGATCCGGTCACGGATTTCCGCGACGAGATCAGCCTCGTGCGTCGTGACGGCAGCCGCATCAGGGCGACAGTCGCGTTGTCTTCCGCGACCATCGATGGCGCGACCCATCACATCGTGTTCGCCCGCGACGTCACCGCCGAGGCCGAGCGGCGCGTCAGGATCGGACTTCTCAACGCCGTCTCCGACCAGACCAACCGCGTGGTGATCGTCACCGACGTCGAGCAGAACATCCGTTACGTCAATGCCGCCTTCACGGCGCTGTTCGGCTACACTAACGACCAAGCCGAGGGACGCCGTGCGACGGAGCTCCTTGCCGGTTGCCATACCAACCGCACGGCCATCGCAAAGCTCGTCAAGCGCCTGATGCATGGCGGCCGGCGCGGCGAGGTCGAGGTGCTTGCTTACGACAAGAACGGCGAAGAGATCTGGGTCGCCGCCCGGATCGACGCGTTCCGCGACAAGAAGGGCCGCGTCAAGCACATCTTCGCGCTGCTCGAAGACATCACCGAAACCAGGCAGTTGCGCTCGCTCCAGCAGCTCATCATGGGCGCGCTGGCCGACGAGGTGCCGATCACCGAGATCGCCGATCGGCTGTGCCGCCGCGTCGAGGAGATCGCGCCCGACGTCGTCTGCTCGCTGCTTCACGTCGATTCCGCGGGCCTGGTCCATCCGCTCGGTGGTCCGAGCCTGCCCGAGGATTATTCCCGCGCATTGGACGGCATCGCGATCGGCCCTGATGTCGGCTCCTGCGGAACCGCGGCCTATTACGGCGAGCCGGTTCTGGCCGAAGATATCGATACCGATCCGCGCTGGCAGCCCTACAAGGCGATGCCGCTCGCAGTCGGCTTGCGCGCCTGCTGGTCGACCCCGATCAAGGCCAAGGACGGCCGCGTCATCGCCACCTTCGCCTTCTATTTCCGCGAGCCGCGCGCGCCGAGCAACTGGCACCGGCGCATCGTCGAGGCCTGTGTCAACCTCGGCGCCTTCGCCATCGAGCGCAAGGAGGCGCGTGCCGAGATCGCGCGGCTTGCCTATCACGACATCCTCACCGGCCTGCCCAACCGCGCGCAGTTGCGGCACCTGATCACGACTGCGATCGACGCCTGTCCGACCAGCAGCCATGTCGCGCTCGCTTTCCTTGACGTCGACCACTTCAAGGACGTCAACGACACGCTCGGCCACGCTGCCGGCGACGAGCTGCTGATCCAGCTCGCGCAGCGCTTGCGCGAGCATATCGGGCCTGAGGACATGCTGGGCCGGCTGGGCGGCGACGAATTCGTCGTGCTGCTGCCGTATCGCAACGCCGAGGGCGCCGAACGTGTAGCCGCCGAGATCACGGAGGCGCTAGCCGCGCCGCTGCGGCTTGGATCCAGGCAGTTGCAGATGTCGGCGAGCATCGGCATCAGCCTCTATCCCGATCACGCCACCGACATCGACACGCTGATGCAGCAGGCCGATGCCGCCATGTACATGGCCAAGCAGGCCGGCCGCTCCACCCATCGTCTCTTCAGCGCCGAGATGAACGGACTCACCGAACAGCGACTGGCGCTGATCGCGGCGCTGCGCCGCGCCATCGCGGAAGGTGCGCTCACGCTCAGCTACCAGCCGCAGATCCGCAGCTGCGACGGCGCCATCCACGGCGTCGAGGCGCTGGCGCGCTGGCACGATGCCGTGCTCGGCGACGTCTCGCCGGCAAAATTCATTCCGCTCGCCGAAGAATGCGGCCTGATCGAGCAGATCGGCCTGTGGTCGGTGCGTGAGGCCTGCCACCAGATGGCGAGCTGGCGCCGCGCCGGGCTCAACATTCCTACCGTCTCGGTGAACTTGTCGCCGCTCAACTTCCGCAACGTCACCCTTGCTGCGCGGCTCGCAGATATTCTTGCCGAATACAAGCTGCCGCCGGACGCGCTGATGCTCGAGATCACCGAGGGCACGTTCATGCAGGACGGTGCGACGGCGCTGGAGACCATGCATGCGATCCGCGCGCTCGGCGTTGGGCTTTCGGTCGACGATTTCGGCACCGGTTATTCGAGCCTGAGCCGGCTCGCGCATTTGCCGATCCGCGAATTGAAAATCGACCGCAGTTTTATGCGCGACATCGACAAGGATGCCGGCGCGCTCGCGATCGCCACCGCCGTGGTGCGCGTGGGCCAAGGCCTCGGCATGACCGTCGTCGCCGAAGGCGTCGAGACCGAGGGCCAGCGCAAGATGCTCGCCGAACTCGGCTGCGACGTCGTACAGGGTTTTCTTTACGCGCCGGCGCTCCCGCCGGTCGCATTCGAGCGCTGGCTGATCGAGCACTGCGCCGAGCAGGCGAGGGCGATGCTGGGGCGGCTCGATCTGGCGCCGGCGGGCCGCGACGCGGTGAAGCGTTCGGCGTAGCCGCCTCACAAGAATGTTCGCCGCCCGAAATAGTCTGAGAGCCCACATGATGAACCCCATGCCGCACGCGCCGAAGCAGCTCGACAGGATCACACTTTCCGAACTGCTCGGCGCGCTTAGCCACGCGCTCGATCTCTCTGAGGGACAGCCCGCCGGACATTGTGTTCGGTGCAGCCGTATCGGCGTTACGATCGCCAGGGAAATCGGCCTCAGCGAGGACGAAATAGTCGAGCTCTATTACGCGTTGCTGCTGAAAGATCTCGGCTGCAGCAGCAATGCCGCGCGCATCTGCGAGCTGTATCTCACCGACGATCTCTCCTTCAAACAGGACTTCAAGCTTATCGACGGCAGCCTGCCGCAGGCGCTACGCTTTGTGCTGGGCCATACCGGCCTGAAGGCCGGTCTTGCTGAACGGTTTCGCGCAATCGTCAACATCTTCCAGAACGGCGGCCAGATCGCCCGCGAGCTGATCGAGACGCGTTGCCATCGCGGCGCCGACATCGCCCGCAAGATGCGCTTCTCCGAGCCGGTCGCGGAAGGCATCAAAAATCTCGATGAGCATTGGGATGGTGGCGGCAAGCCTCTGGGCCTTCGCGGAACAGACATCCCGATTTATTCCCGCCTGGCGTTGTTGGTCCAGGTGGTCGATGTGTTCTACATCGCGAACGGTCCCGAGGCCGCGCTTCGTGAGATCCGGAATCGATCGGGCACCTGGTTCGATCCGCAGTTGGTGGTTGCCTGTGAGCGCATGGCGGCACAGCCTGCATTCTGGGACGTCATCGGGACTGGGGATGGGCTCGAGGCTCTTCCGCAACTGCCAGCGCAGGCAAGCGTGCCTGTCGATGAGGACTATCTGGATGACATCGCGGCTGCCTTCGCCCGGGTGGTCGATTCCAAGAGCCCCTACACCAGCGGCCACAGCGAGCGCGTCACGCTGTTTACCGACATGATCGCCGAGCAGCTGGAGTTCAGTGCCGAGCAGCGGCGCTGGCTCAAGCGTGCCGCGCTGCTGCATGACATCGGAAAGCTCGGGGTCAGCAACGCAATCCTCGACAAGCCGGACAAGCTTGACGAATCCGAATGGGAGGTCATGCGCATGCACTCCGCGCATTCGGAAGCCATCCTGTCGCGCATCAGCGCATTCAGCGAGCTCGCCCCGATCGCCGGCGCGCATCATGAGCGGCTGGACGGCAAGGGCTATCCCCGCGGCCTCTCGGGAAGCCAGATTTGCCTGGAAACCCGAATCATCACCACCGCAGACATTTTCGATGCGCTGACCGCAGACCGGCCGTATCGCGCCGCGATGCCGATCACGAAAGCGCTCGCGATCATGTCCGGGATGATCGGGAACCAAATCGATCCGGACTGCTTTGCTGCGCTTCGTCGCGCCCTCGGACGCGTCGACGGAGTACTGGCGGCTTAGCGAGCGCGCGAGAGGTCGCGTCGCCGGGCGACACTTCTACTCCGACGCCAACCCCGTCCTCCGCCTCAAATCCGTGATCGCACGCAAAAAACTATCCGCTGGCGTCGTCTCCGGATCGATCAGCCGGTGCAGGCGAAAGCCGTCTTCCAGCGCCAGCACGACGGAAGCCATCCATGGCGGGTTCAGCGTGTCACCCTTGTCATTGCCCTTCAGCGTCGCCTCGATGATGTCGGCGATCAGCTTGCGCCGCGCGCGCAGGCGTTTGGCGAGCTCGGGGCGGCGCTTCTCGGCGCGTGCGACGAAGAGGATCATCTCGATATGCAGGAGCGGCGAGCGGGAGAGCGGGTCCTGCCGCCCGCGATCCATCGATTTCAAGGCGGCGATGAAATCGTCGAGATTTTTGTGCTGCGCGAGGATGTCGAGGTTGCGCCGGATCGACTGCTCGACATGGTCCTCGAGCATGGCGATGATCAACTCGTCCTTGCTCTTGAAGTTCGAGTAGAACGCGCCGCGCGTAAAACCCGCCGCAGCCGCGATCGCCTCGATGCTGGCGCTGCCGATGCCGTCCGCCTCGAATACGCGCGCGGCCGCCTCGAACAGCTTGTCGCGCGTATCGTCCCTAGTCGGCCTGGTTCTCACCCTTGACATCGCCGCAAGTTAGGGCAGAATGCAACTCGATACAACAATGTATCGAGTTGATAATTTTGGGGGATGGTTACGCCGGGCATCAGGGCTGCCTCGCGTATTCGTGTCATGCGGCAACCGATGTGAGGTCACCATGAACGAGCAAGCGCAACCCGCAGGCGGACCGCTGTTCAATCCGCTGTCGCCGGACTTCATCCGCGATCCCTATCCGCATTATGACCGGCTGCGGACGATCGATCCGATCCATGTGACGCCGTTTGGCCACTTCCTCGCCAGCCGCCATGCCGAGGTCAGCCTCGTGATGCGCGACAAGCGCTTCGGCAAGGACTACGTCGAGCGCTCCAAGCGCCGTTACGGCGAGAAGATCATGGACGAGCCGGTGTTCCGCAGCATGAGCCATTGGATGCTGCAATCCGACCCGCCCGATCATACCCGCCTGCGCGGCCTGGTGGTGAAGGCCTTCACCGCGCGCCGGGTCGAAGACATGCGGCCGCGGATCCAGGAGATCGTCGACCAGGCCATCGATGCCGTGATCGATCGCGGCCACATGGACCTGATCGAGGATTTCGCCTTCCGTCTGCCGGTCACCATCATCTGCGACATGCTCGGCATCCCCGAGGATCATCGCGAGACCTTCTACAACAGCTCGCGCGACGGTGGCCGCCTGCTCGACCCCGTGCCGCTCACGCCGGAGGAGATCGCGAAGGCCAACGCCGGCAACATGATGGCGCAGATGTATTTCCAGCAGCTGTTCGAACTGCGCCGTCGCAGTCCCGGGGATGATCTCATCACCCAGCTGGTGCAGGCCGAGGAAGACGGCAACAAGCTCACCAACGAGGAATTGACCGCCAACATCATCCTGCTGTTCGGCGCCGGCCACGAGACCACCGTCAATCTGATCGGCAACGGCCTGCTGGCGCTTCACCGCAATCCGGAGCAGCTCGCGCTCCTGAAAGCGCGGCCGGAGCTGATGGTCAACGCAATCGAGGAATTCCTGCGCTACGATTCCTCGGTGCAGATGACCGGCCGCGTCACGCTGGAGGACATCGAGGATCTCGGCGGCAAGAGGATTCCCAAGGGCGAGACCGTGCTGTGCCTGCTCGGCTCGGCCAACCGCGACCCGGCGGTCTATCCTGATCGCCCTGACCGGCTCGACATCACCCGTCCCAACGTCAGGCCGCTGTCGTTCGGCGGCGGCATCCATTTCTGCCTGGGGGCCCAATTGGCGCGCATCGAGGCTGAGATCGCCATCGCGACACTCTTGCGGCGGCTGCCCGATTTGCGCATCGATGACGTCGAGAACCCGGAATGGCGGTCGACTTTCGTGCTGCGCGGCCTCAAGCACCTGCCGGCGAGCTGGTGATAGCCGTCGGCATTAACCTCCGTGCGCAACAGTCGCTGTGACTTCGCCACACTTCCCCCTATATAAGGGGCTGTTCCGGCGCGCCTGAAGCCTCTGCGGTCAAGGTTTGGCGGCCAAGGTTTGGCCCGGTTGCCGGTTTGGCCGAGGGGAGACCCGTGCAGACGACGCTGCTCGGATTGGCGATTGCCTTCATCTTAGCGCTGCTGGCCGCGCTGATCGGGCCTTACTTCGTCGACTGGAACCAGTTCCGGCCCCAGTTCGAAGCGGAGGCGACCCGGATCATCGGCGTGCCGGTGCGGGTGGCGGGCGAGCTCGACGCGCGGCTGCTGCCGGCGCCGACGCTGCGGCTGCGCTCCGTCACCTTCGGCGGCAACAACGATCTCGGCCGCCTGCGCGCCGACAAGCTCGACGTCGAATTCAGCCTGAGCTCGCTGATGCGCGGCGAATGGCGCGCCACCGAGCTTTCGGTCAACGGCATGGCGGTGGATCTCGGCCTCGACGCCAAGGGGCGGGTCGACCTGCCATCCACCGCGAGCGGCACCTTCAATCTGGCCTCGCTTGCCATTGAGCGGCTGAACCTCACCGGCCGCATCGCCCTGCATGATGCCGCCAGCCGCGCGACGCTGGAGCTCAACGACATCGCCTTCTCCGGCGACGTGCGCTCGCTCGCTGGTTCGGTGCGGGGCGACGGCAATTTCACCGCGGCCGGCACACGCTATCCGTTCCGCATCTCCTCCGGCCCGAGCGCCGACGGCAGCGCCACGCGCCTGCACCTCAATATCGATCCCGGCGAGCGCGCCATTTTGGCCGATCTCGAGGGCGTGCTGGCCTTCGACAACCGCCTGCCGAAATTCGACGGCGCGCTGACGCTGGCGGTGCCGGCGACGAAGAAGCCGGGCGAGGCCGGGCCGACGCCCTGGAAGCTCACCGCAAAGCTCAAGGCCGATCCGGCCGGCGCCAAGTTCGACCAGATCGACGCGAGCTTCGGCACGGATGACGCCGCGCTGAAGGCCGGCGGCGTCGGCGATCTCAGGTTTGGCGCCTCGCCGCTGTTGCGCGCGGTGCTGTCGGCACGCCAGGTCGATGCCGACAAGCTTACGGCTAAGGACAATGCCGAGCCGCTGCGCATCCTGCCGGCGTTGCGCGCGGGCCTCGCCGCGATCCCGCAGGCGCCGATCCCGGCGCAGATCGAGTTCAACTCCGACCAGATCATGCTGGGCGGCCGTCCACTCCAGAACATCACGGCGGAACTGACGACCGACGGCAGGTCCTGGACCTTCCAGCGGCTCGACCTGCGCGCGCCCGGCATGACGCAGCTTGCGCTGAACGGTGCTGCTCCCGGCTCCGACAGCTTTAGCGGTCGCCTCAGCGTCGAATCTTCCGATCCCGATACGCTGGCGGCGTGGCTCCAGGGCCGCAGCGAGGTCAACCGCCGCAGCACAAGGCCGCTGCGCCTGGCTGGCGACGTGACGATCGCCGCAAACCATTTCGCGATCGAGAAGCTGAAGGCCGACATCGAAGGCGGTTCCGTCGAGGGACGGATCGCCTTCGTGCAGACCGGCGCCAACAAAGGCTCGCGGATCGACGCGGAGCTGAAGGCCGACCGGCTCGATCTCGATGCCGCCGCGAGTTTTGTCCGCGCGCTCGCCGGACCGCAGGGCGAATGGCCGGAGGAAGCGAAATTGTCGCTCGATGTCGGCCGCGCGATCTCGGCCGGCCAGGAGCTGCGGCCGTTCGCAGCAAAGCTGGGCTATGGTCCGGCGGCGCTATCGCTGGAGCAGTTGCGGTTCGGCCAGGCCAGCGGTGTGACCACCGAGGCGAGCGGCAGCTTCGATCGCGCGCATGCGACCGGTCGGCTCGCGCTGAAATCCTCGGCCAACTCGCTGCGCGAGCTCACTGCGCTGCTTGAGCCGTTTGCGCCTGCGGTGCGCGCACGCTTCGATGCGCTCCCATCGTTGCCCGGTGCGACGCGCCTGAAGCTCGACCTCAGCGTCGACAAGAACGCCGAACATGCCGATCGCAGCGATGCGCGCGCAATGTTCGACCTCGATGCCCCGCAGCTCAAGGCCACCGCGACGCTTGTCGCGCAGACGCCGGTGGCGGCGCTCAACGGCATCGACATCGAGCGCCTGCGCAACAACGACTTCACGCTGGAGTCGAAACTGTCGACGCCGCAGGCCGGCGCGCTGACGGCGCTGCTCGGCCTCGATCGCATGGTTGCCGCAGGTGAGGGCGCCTCGCAGCTCGAGGGTAAGTTGAGCGGCGCGTGGCGTCGGCCGCTGCAATTGAACGCAAAGCTCAGCGGCGGTGGGCTGGACGCTGATGCACAAGGCAGCGTCGAACTGTCGACGCCGGAGCCGAAGGCGAGCGTGAACCTGCGCGTGCGCAACGCCAATCTGGCGCCGCTGTTCGGCACCAGTTCGGCCCAGAATGTCAGCCTGTCCTCCCGCCTCACGCTGTCCGGCAACAAGCTCACCTTCGACGATCTCGATAGCACCGCGGTCGGCTCGCATTTGCGTGGTCATCTCGCGATGACGCTGGACCAGGAGAAGAGCGTTGACGGCGAAGTCGGGCTGGACTCGCTCGATCTCGCGCCCGCGCTCGCGGTGGCCTTGGGCGCGGCAGGACACAACGCGGATGAGCCGCTGAGTGCCGGGCTCATCATCGGCTGGCGCGGCCGGGTCGCGTTCCAGGCGTTGCGCGGGACCTTGCCGGGCGGAATCGAGCTGCGTCCCTTCAGTGGCACGATCAGGAGCGACGGCCAGTCGCTCGCGCTCGATGCGCTCAAGGGCGGCGTCGGCGGTGGCGAGATCACCGCTAGCCTCGATGCGCGCAATGGCGCCAATGGGCTCGCGCTGAACGTGCGCCTCGATCTCACCAATGTCGATGCGGCGACGCTGCGCTACCGCGATCTCGCTTTGCCGAAGGGGCGCGCGTCCATGCAGATGGCGCTGACGAGCCAGGGCCGCAGCATCGCCGCCCTGACCGGTGCGCTCGCCGGCAATGGCACGGTGACGCTCGACTCGGCTGAAATCTCAGGCCTCAATCCGCGCGCTTTCGAGATCGCCATCCGCGCCAGCGACGGTGGCCAGGTCGCCGACGACAACCGGCTTCGGCAGCTCGTCGAGCCCGCACTGTCGGCAGGTCCCATTGCGGTTGCTTCCGCACAGATCCCGTTCACGATCCGCGACGGACGGCTGCGCGTCGGTGCGACGCCGCTGGAAGCGAAGAACGCCCGCGCCATCGTCTCCGGCGGCTACGACATTCCTGCCGACCAGGCCGACATCCGCGCCAGCCTGACGCCGATCATGACCGGCCTCTCCGGCGCGCCGCCGGAGATCCAGCTGTTTGCGGCAGGTCCCCCCGACAGGCTCAACCGCACCGTCGATCTCGCGCCGCTGTCGTCATGGCTTGCAGTGCGCACGATCGATCGCGAGACGCGCCGGCTGGACGCCATCGAGCGCGGCGAGCCGCCACCGGCGACCGCCGCGCTGCCGACGCTCGTCTCTCCCGATCCGGTGCCCGAGCCGTCTTTGACCGACGTGCCGATGCCGGGCCGCGATCCGCGCCGTACGCCGCCGAAGCCGAAGGTCGCGCCGACGCCGAAGGCCCCGCAGGCCGCGCCCGCCGCGCCGAGCCCGCCGCTTGCCAGCCAACAGATCGCGCCGCTGCCGCCACCGATCGAGGTGAGACCGGCCCCGGGCCCGCCGCCGCCAAGACCCAAGCCGAAGCCGCCGCTGGTTTTGACTCCGTCGAATCCGTAAGTGCAGATTTGGTTTGTACGGAACGGGCCGCGGGCTCGCCTAACCTCTCCCGCAAGCGGGAGAGGGGGCGCACCCTCCATGTTGCGCAGTGGTTAACGCATTCCCTCGCATTTGAATGAGTTTTGCTCGACAAAACTGCTCTACCGATTTTACCGGATTCTCGCGTTTGTTCCCTAGTGTCGGTTCCTGAGGAATTCGGCGTCCTGCCGACAGAGGCAGGACGACTCGCCAAGAACTGGGGTGATCGAGATGAACGGGGCGAAATCGCTTCTACAGGATCTGGACGATGCGATCGCACGCGGCACCGACGAAAGCCGGACGCGGGCGTTGTGGCACGCGACCGACCTTTTGATCACCGGTCGCTATGTCGACGATGAGATCAGCATGTTCGGCGAGGTCATCGGCAGGCTTTCGGAGGAGATCGAGGTCGTCGCGCGCGTGCAGCTTTCGGAGCTCATGGCAGCCTGCGATCACGCCCCGCTCAATGTCGTCGCGCAACTTGCCCTCGACGACGAGATTGCGGTCGCCGGCCCGGTGCTGCGCGACTCCGAGCGTCTCGACGAGAAGATGCTGGTCGAAAGCGCCATGACCAAGGGCCAGTCGCATCTACTCGCGATTGCCCAGCGCAAATCCATCGGCGAGGCCGTGACCGACGTGCTCGTCAAGCGTGGCGACCAAGAGGTCGTGACCTCCGTCGCCAAGAACGAAGGCGCGCGTTTCTCCGGTTCGGGCCTGCTGCACATGGTTCGGCGCGCCGAGGGTGACTCGATCCTCGCCGAGCAGCTCGGCCTACGCAAGGACGTGCCGCGGCACATCTTCCAGCAGCTCATCTCGAAAGCATCGGAAGACGTTCGCCGCCGGCTCGAGAGCGAGCGCCCGGAAATGATGGCGCAGATCCAGAGCTCGGTCAGCGATGTCACCGGCGATCTCCAGTCCAAGTTCGGACCATCCTCGCGCAGCTATTTCGTCGCCAAGCGCGTGGTGACGACGCAATACCGGCAGGGCAACCTCAACCAGGATTCGATCTCGAACTATGCACGCCAGCATCGTCTCGACGAGGTCCAGATCGGCCTGTCGCTGCTGTCGGCGCTGCCGGTCGACGTGATCGAGCGCGCGATGATGGACCGCAACCGCGAGATCCTTCTGGTGCTGTGCAAGGCGCTCGATTTCTCCTGGGACACGACCATGTCGCTGTTGTTCCTCGGCGCCAAGGACCATCTGATCACGGCGCGCGAGCTCCACGACAACGAGCGCGCTTTCGGCCGGCTCAAGATCGAGACCTCGCGCAGCGTCTTGAAGTTCTACCAGTCGCGCAAGAACAGCGCCGGCGCCGATCCCGCCCAGGGTCGTCAGCCCGAGCTTCAGGTGCACTGAGCCTCATTCGGGAATTGGCAGGGGAGTATTTGCAATGTTGCCTCAATTCGGCACCGCAGTTCGCAAGACCAAGAGCCTCAACGCCGAGCCGGGCGGATCGGCTCCGGACAAGGCGTCCGTCGACGCCGCATGGCTGGTGCTGGAAGCCGCCAACGATCTCGGCGACCACGCCGCGATCGAAGCCTGCCGCCGCGTCATCGATGCCGAGCTGAACGGCACCGTCGCCGGTGGTGCGGATCTCGATCTCGTGCTGGGGTATTTCAGGTAGACGTTCGCAACGTCCTCGGAAAAAAGGGCCGACCGCGGACCCATCTCTATCTTTGCGCTCATGTGTGACATGATGTAGCCTCTACTTGCAGGCGTCGAAGGCGCCGGCATGTAATGGGGTCTGGAGCGGTCGCTATGGAGCGGCGTGTCTTCCTTGCTGATGGTTTCGCGCGAGCGAACAGGGGCGCGCCGCTTTTCGCGCGCGCCCAAATGCTGACCGCCATTGTCATTGATACAAAAATAACTGGAATGCCTCCGGTGCTGCGCGCAGCTCCATCGGTGGCGCACGATCGCTGATTGCCAGGCAGCGAAGGCTTTGACGCAATTGTTTGCTGATGCCGGACCCAACCCGCTTTGATTGATTGATCGCGGTGCATTGGACCGGTTGGACGTCATTCTTGAGAGCTTCACTGTATTTGGAGCCGAACATGAAATTTGATGTGCGCGTACCATTGATTGCCATCGCCGCCCTTCTCGCTGTTTTCCTTTTCGCGGCGGCCGAAGACAAGACTACGCCGGACAATCCCGTGCATCTGCAACAGGGCTGGAGTGCCGACACCGCCGATCGCTTTCACTTCGTCTCGCAGGGGACGGCGATCTTCCCCTATGAATGGTTTTTGGCGCTCGAACAGCCGGGCCAGCCGTCAGGGCAAACCGCACTGATCAGCGCGCCCGAGAATTTGCAGCGGCTCGGTTTCCTCGCCGAGCCTGCGCGCGCGACTGATAACCCGGACGGCCTCCCCGCCGGGCTTTACAAAACGCCGGTCGACTTTCCTGACGGCAAGCACAAGTGCTGGAAGGGCAACTGGCTCGGCCTGGGCTGCGCCGGCTGTCACACCGGCCAGGTGAGCTATCGCGGCCAGCAGATCCGCATCGAGGGCGGACCGTCCCATATCGACATCGGCGGCCTGACCACTCAACTCTTCGGTGCTCTCAAAGCGCTCTCGGACCAGCAAGTCCTCGGGCGCTTCATGGCACGCGTGAAGCTTCCGCCCCCCGTGGTGGGGGCGGGGTTGGGATGCTTTGCTGCACTCCCATCGTTTCCGCCGGATCCGCAGAACCCCGAGACGCCTGCGGGGGCCGGCAGATTGGACGCGCACGGGGAAGGGCTGAACCAGCTGCTTGCCTATCCGATCAACGAGGCCAGGAATTATGCGCCGCGGACCGCGCCGGTGAGATATCCGCCGCTGTGGGATACGCCGCGGTTCAGCTGGGTGCTGTACAACGGCTCGATCCGGCAGCCGTTCACGCGCAATCTGATCGAAGCGCTTGGCGTCCAGGCGCCGATGAAGCATGACGCCACGATGATCACGGCCGACGTGACGCATGCAGTCCAGATGGAGAATGTGGTCTGGGGACAGCGGGCGCTGATGGATCTGCGCTCGCCGCGCTGGCCGGACAAGATCTTCGGGGCGCCTGACCTGAAACTAGCCGCGCTCGGGCAGGGGGTGTACGCGAAGGCGTGCGCGAACTGCCACGATCCGGCTCCCGCCGTAGCCGCTCCCGGGGCGTGCGACGAGATCCAGGTCCGGATGTCCGATCTCAAGGATATCGGGACCGATCCCGCGCAAGCGACAACATTCGCGAACCGCAGGATCGCGCTGTCGAAGATCGGCGGGCCGGACGATATCGCCAACTACGATGCTGCCAAAATCGTCACGGGCAATGTCGCCGACCAATGGATCGCCAAATCCAGGGACAACGCAGCCACTGCCGCCGCGATCAATTGCGGACGTCCAAATGAATACCGCGGTCTGCTTCAATATCGCGCAAGGCCGCTCAACGGCATCTGGGCGACGGCGCCCTATCTGCACAACGGCTCCGTTCCATCGCTCCATGATCTCCTGCTTCCGCCGGAGCAGCGGCCCAAGACGTTTTTTGTCGGCAATTGGGAATTCGACCCGGTGAACGTCGGCTACGCGATGGCAAGCGAGACCCCTGGCGCGTTCAAATTCGACACCACTGTGCGCGGCAACTCGAACGCCGGCCACATCTACGGAACGGACCTGACCGAGGACGATCGGAAGGCGTTGATCGAGTATCTCAAGACGCTATGAGATAGTCGCTCAGTCCTTGCGGCAGGTGAAGCAATAATAGGGGCATTCGCCGTTCGCGAAGGACGCATGGAGCTGCGTGCCTGGAATGCCCGCGAACTCGTGCGACAGCCCAAGCAGCGGGCGCGGCACGATCTCGACTGCGAGCGCGGTCCGCCGCGCGCCGTCGAGCTCCAGCGCGCGCGCCACATTGGCCGTGATGTCGTCCTCCTTGACGAGACGCAAGCGCGATCGGGCCAGGGACTCTCGCGGAAACACGTCCTTTGACGGGTCCTCGAAGCACGCCATCAGGAAGTCGCCACCGGGTCGGAGGACGCGGTGGGCTTCGTCGAGGAAGCGCCCCATGTCGCCATAGTGCTGCGCACTCTCGACATTGATCACGACATCAAAGCTGTCGTTCTCGAACGGGAGGCTGAGCGCATCCCCGACGCGAAATGCGAGATTGCCCTGGTCGGCGTAGCGGGTTTGGCTGAACCGGATCGCCGGTTTACAGATGTCGAGCCCGGTATAGCTGCGCGGGTGGAGATATCGCGCGACATAGGACGCGCCGCCGCCGCGGCCGCTGCCGACTTCCAGCACGTCCTTCTCTACGATCGCGGTGCCGGACACCACGTGATGGTAGAGCTGGATCGCATATCGATCGGGCTCGTCCATGGCTTGCAGCGCAACCTGCTCGCCGTCCAGCGCGGCGTAGCCGTAGTTGAGAAATCTGATGGCGGCGCCCCTGTCGAGGTTGCTCAGCAGGGAGTACCAGGCGTTGGTGAAGAGGTGGCGGGCGGCGCGCGAATAGAACAGTTTCACGACGGCCGAGTGAACGGGGTTTGTCCCTGCTGGATACATATCCTGCTTCACGAGCGAATACTCTCACGCGAAAATGGGGAACGCTTCCACCGCAAAGGATGGGCTACGGGTCAGGTTGCGTCAACAATGGCGACGCTTACCTGCCACATTTGACTTCATTCCGAGGGAAGATATACTTTAGGTTTAGTACAGATAATGCTGGACCGCGTAATGACTGGGCAGGTTGCTGCCTGGTTGGAGAAGGTCGGCCTCCCTCAATACCTGAAGTCCTTTTCCGACCACGGCATTGATTTCGACATTCTTTCGGAGATTACGGATCGCGATCTCGCGAGCATGGGTGTCGTGCTCGGGCATCGGCGCAAGCTGCTGCGTTCGATCGCCGAACTGGATGTTCCGAAGCCGCGTCTTGCCGCACCGAAGGTCGACACCGGCGCCGAGCGCCGTCAGCTCACGATCATGTTCTGCGATCTGGTCGGCTCGACCGCGTTGTCACATCGCTTCGATCCCGAGGAGATGCGCGAGATACTGCAAGCCTATCGCGAGGCCGCGACCGCGGTCATCGTGCACTATGACGGCATAGTCTCGCGATTGGTCGGCGACGGAATCCTGTCGTATTTCGGCTATCCCTCTGCGCATGAGGACGATGCCGAGCGCGCGGTCCACGCCGGGCTCGAAACGATCGCCGCCGTCCAGGCCGTCAAGATGCAGCCGGGCGAGCGGCTGGAGGTTCGCATCGGGATTGCGACCGGGCTTGTCGTCGTCGGCGATCTCATCGCAAAGGGCGCTTCGAGCCGGCTCGAGGTGATCGGCGAGACGCCCAACCTCGCGGCGCGCATGCAGGCCTTCGCCGATCCCGGCACTGTCATCATCGCGTCCTCGACGCGTCGGCTGCTCGGAAACCTGTTCCAGCTGCGCGAGCTCGGAACGCGCGCGATTAAGGGTTTCAGCGAGCCCGTCGAAGTCTGGGCCGTGGACAGTCCGTCGCCGCACGCGAGCCGCTTCGAGGCCCACCGTTCCGGGGGTCTCGTCGGGTTCGTCGGCCGCGAACACGAGCTCGACCGGCTGGCCGAGTGCAAGCAGCGGGCCTGGCGCGGCCAGGGCCAGGTCGTCCTGATTTCCGGCGAACCCGGGATCGGCAAGTCGCGGCTTGCGGCGCATTTCTTCAATGAGCGCGTCGTCGCCGAGCCGCACATTCGATTGCGCTATCAATGCTCGCCGCATCATCGCGCCAGCGCGCTTTATCCTGTCATCACGCAGTTGCAGAGGGCTGCGAAGCTCGGCGCCGGCGATACCAATGAGCATCGGCTGCGCAAACTCGAAGCGCTGCTGGGTCGCACCGATCCGAGGACGCCAACGCTCGTGCCGTTGTTCGCAGATCTGCTGTCGATTCCCACCGACGGACGCTATCCGCCGCTCGCATGGACGCCGCAACAGCTGCGGCGCAACACGCTGGCGGCGCTGATCCAGCGTTTGCAGCGTCTGAGCACCGAGGCCCCGGTGTTCTGTATCGTCGAGGACCTGCATTGGGCGGATGCCACCTCGCTCGAGCTGCTCGAGCTCGCGGTCAAGCTTGCCGATCAGCTTCGCGTCCTGCTCGTCCTGACGTTTCGCGACGAATTCACCCTGCGATGGATGGGGCCGGCGAATTTGACGACGCTGGAGCTCGGACGGCTCAAGGAGACCGACGTCGAACGCATGATCGCGGAGGTGATCGGAAGCCGCGCGGTGCCGTCCGAGCTCGTGACGCAGATCGCGGCGCGGACCGATGGCATCCCGCTGTTCGTCGAGGAGCTGACGCGGACCGTGCTCGAGATGGGCATCCTCGAAAAGGAGGCGGGCGGCCGCTACCGGATCGGCGCCATCCTGCCGCGCGTCTCGATCCCCTCGACGCTCCAGGATTCGCTGATGGCGCGGCTCGACCGGCTCGGACCGGCAAAGGAAGTCGCGCAGATCAGTGCCGTGATCGGCCGCGAATTCTCCGATGAGCTGCTGCGCGCCATCGCGGACAAGGATGATTCCGAGCTCGATGCCCTGCTCGCCCAGCTCGAACGCGCTGAATTGATATTCCGCAGCAAGTCCGCACCCGAGGGCGTCTATTCTTTCAAGCACGCTCTGGTGCAGGACACCGCCTACGAGAGCCTGCTCAAGAGCAGCCGGCGCAGATTGCATGAGCGGATCGCAGGCGTGCTTCAGGAGAAGTTTCCGGAAGCGGCCGCTGCTGCACCCGAAATCGCCGCACATCACTTCACGCAAGCCGGCCTCGTCGAGGACGCCGTGGAATGGTGGGGCAAGGCGGGCGACCGCGCGCTGCGCAGCTCGGCCTATCACGAGGCGATCGCGCATCTGACCAAGGCCATCGGTCTTGCGGAGGGGTTGAGCGAGGGCCCTGCCGGGCAGGGCCGCCGGCTGCAATTGCAGATCGCCTATGGCAACGCGCTGATCGCGACGCGCGGCTATGGCGCGCCGGAAACGTCAGTCGCTTTCGCACGGGCGCGCGAGCTTGCCTCCCGGCTCAAGGGTGCGCCCGAGCGGTTCGCCGCCACCTACGGCTTGTGGGTCGGGAGCCTGGTTCGCAGCGAGCTCGGCGCCATGCAGGAGCTGGCACAAGCCTTCCTGCATGATACTGCCGACCGGC
The DNA here is from genome assembly GCF_000938285.1 of Bradyrhizobium sp. LTSP857. Taxonomy (NCBI): domain Bacteria; kingdom Pseudomonadati; phylum Pseudomonadota; class Alphaproteobacteria; order Hyphomicrobiales; family Nitrobacteraceae; genus Bradyrhizobium; species Bradyrhizobium sp. LTSP857. Next base: position 137,581 of record NZ_JYMS01000038.1, read on the forward strand.
CCGACTCGCCGGAGGCCGGGATCGCCCATCGCGTCTGCGGCATGACGCGCTGGTTCGAGGGCAATCTCGTCGATGCCAAGCAGCATCTCGAGCAGGCGCTCACCATCTATCGCTACGAGCACGATCGCAATCTCGCATTCCTGTACGGCCACGATTACGGGATCGCGGCGGCGATCTATCTCGCGCTGGTGCTGTGGCCGCTCGGCGAAGTGGATCGCGCCGAGCAGCTGGCGCAGGAGGCGATCCGCCGCGCCGCCGACAGCGGCCATGTCGCGACGATGGTCTACGCGCATTTCCACAAGATCGTGCTCGAAGCGATGCGCGGCAATCCCGAGCGCGCCAGGCCGCATGTCGATGCCGTCATCGAGCTCAGTCGCGAGCACGGGCTCTTGCTCTACACCCGGGCCAGCAAGTTCTGGAACGGCTGGATCCATTGTCATTCCGGCGAGCGGGAGTCGGGGCTCCAGGAGATGCAGGACTCGATCGCGCTGCCGCTGGTCGGGAAGATGGCGACCGGGCTCTACGTGCCCTTGACCTGGACGCTGCTTGCGGAAGCAAAGGCCGGCGAGGGACAGTTCGACGAGGCGCTCGCGATTCTCGACGAACAGCTCGTCGAGGTCGAGCGGACCGGACAGGAGTGGTTCACCACGGAAATCCACCGGCGGCGTGGCGAGCTGCTGCTGCGCAAGGACCCGAGCGATATTGTCGCGGCCGAGACAGCCTTCACGCAGGCCCTCGAGACCGCGCGACGGCAGCAGGCCGCGACGTTCGAGCTGCGCGCCGCGCTCTCGCTGGCCAGACTGTATCTCGCGAGCGGAACGGGCGAGCAGGCGTGGACGGTGCTCAGTCCCGTGGTCGGAAAGTTCGCCAACGCACAGGATTTGCCGGAGATTTTCGAAGCAAGGGCGGCCATGGATCGTTTGAGCAAGACAAGCCCATGCGCAAACCCATGCGAGTGAAAAAGTTTTTGTACTTTGCCGATTTTGCGTTCTATCCCCTGGCAAGCGTTGCACTGGTGGCAGCCGCATTGTTGCTGAAAGAACCCCTCGGCTGGGACGGGGCGGCCATCGGTTTCGCTTGCGGGCTGGCGCTCTGGACCCTGGCTGAGTACCTCATTCACAGGTTCGCACTGCATGGTCCCGCCTATCTTGCAGCCTTGCACGACATGCACCATTCCGATCCGCGTGCGCTGGTCGGTTCGCCGCTCTGGCTGAGCCTGGGGTCGATCTTGTGCGGGTCGCTGCTGCCGGTCTGGCTCTTGACCGGTCTTGCGACCGCCTGCGCGGTTACGGCGGGGTTGATGCTGGGCTACATCTATTTCAGCTTGCTTCACCACATCGTTCATCACCATCCGACGAAGCGGGGCGGCTATCTCTGGCGATTGAAGCGCCGACACGCGCGCCATCATTATGGCAAGACGCCGTGCAATTTCGGGGTGGTCACCAGCATGTGGGATCGCGTGTTCGGAACGTTTTGTTCCGAATGATTGCGCGGCCCCGAGGGTGATGGTTTCCGATTGAAGCGCGACCGACGCGACGGCTCAGCCGCAATTCCAGACCGCGCCGATCGGCGTCCGCGTCCAGCACGGCCCGAAGCTGCCGCCATTGTAACGCGGGCCGGCAAAGCCGGGCCGGCCGAAATAGTGCCAGTCGCCGTTATAGCGATAATAGTAGGGCACCGGGTCGATATACCATTGGCGCTGGTTTTCGCGCGCGTAGCGCCGCAGCCCGTTTTTCTGCGCGTAGAGCGGCTGGCTGTTGCTCAGCGGCTGACGATAGCCCGGCAGGAAGCCGTAGCCGTGCCAGCTTGGCTTGGGCTTTTTTGAGACCGGCGCAGCAGGCGCGACGACCGGCAGCAGCGACAGAATGACAGCAACAAATAGACATACGAGGCGCGACATGGGTCAACCATAGACAGCCAATTACGGGAAAGCCATTCAAATTCGAGTGCGAATTTTTGCAGATTCGCGCGAATTTTTCGCCGCTCGAATCGGAAATTACCTGCCCAGCATCGACAGAACCGTGTGCGCGAGCTCAGCGGTGCGTTCCACCAGATGATCCGCGCCGGCCGTTTCAAGCTCGTCCCGGCTGCCATATCCCCAGAGCACGCCAAGCCCGCGCATCCTGACCGCGTGAGCGCCGACGATGTCATGCCGGCGGTCGCCGACCATGAGGGCTTCGGACGCAATCAGGTTCCGTTCGGACAGGACGTGCGCGAGCAGTTCAGGCTTGTGATCCAGCGCGCCGCCGTGCACCGAGCCGTAGATGCCGTTGAAATATCCTGCCAGGTTCAAATGCTCGGCGATCCGCCGGGCAAAGACCTCTCGCTTCGACGTGGCCATGTAGATGCGCAAGCCTGCCTGCCGCATGTCTTCAAGCGCCTCGCCAATTCCGGGATAAAGTTCACTTCCGAGATAGCCGCTGTCGCCGTAATGCTGACGATACGCCGACACGGCATCGTCGAGGCGGTCGTCGTCATAGGTCCGGAGCAAGACGCGCAACACGTCCTCGAGCGGCGGCCCGATGAAGGGGGTTATGTCGAACGCCTCGTCAGGGCTGTGTCCCAGCGCGCGCAGAGCCGCGAGGGTGCTTGCGGCAATGCCGGGCCGGGAATCGATCAGCGTTCCGTCGAGATCAAGCAGTACGGAGTGGCTTCAGGCATGCTCGAAGCATAGCATCGTCATGGCCGTCAGCCCAGATCAGATGGTTTGGCCGGGATATGACAGTTGCCGTCGCAGAGAACCGGCCGGGCCGAACCACGACCCGGCCGTTACTCCTTTGACGCCTACGCGTTCGCGCCGCCGTCGACGGTCAATGCCGAGCCGGTGATGTACTTGGCTTTCGCGCTCGCCAGGAACGCCACGGCGTTGGCGATGTCCTCAGCCGCACCATACCGGCCGAGTGCCATGAACTGCTTCAGTGTATCCGCGGTCGGGCCGTGGGCCGGGTTCATGTCGGTATCGATCGAGCCCGGCTGTACGAGGTTGACCGTGATGTCCTTGGGGCCGAGCTCCCGGGCCAAGGCCTTGTTGAAAGCGATCAGCGCCGACTTCGACGCCGCGTACACGCCGAGCACCGGCGCAGGCACACGATCGGCAAAATAGCTGCCGATGGTGATGATGCGACCGCCCTTGCCAAGGTGGGGCAGCGCGGCCTTGCTCGCGATGATCGGGGAGCGGACGTTGACGTTCAGGAGCGCGTCGATATCGGCGAGCGAGATGTCGCTGAGGCCGCCAAGGCGAAGAATTCCGGCGTTGTTGACCAGGATATCAAGCCCGCCCAATGCGGCGACGGTCTTGTCGATCGAGGCCTGAACGGCGGCGACGTCCGCGCTGTCGGCCTGGATCGCCACGGCCTTCCGCCCCGTCGCCTTGATCGCATCGACGACCTTGGCGGCGCTGTCTGCGGACTTTTCATAAGTGATTGCAACATCGGCGCCTTCCGCGGCGAGGGCCTTTGCGATGGCCGCACCGATACCTCTGCTTGCGCCCGTCACAAGGGCCCGTTTTCCTGCCAGTGTCATCATACTCTCCTATTCTGTAATGATCGACACAGAATATCTGGGATCTTGATCGCCCGCGTCAAGTGAATTATGTGTTGATCGCTACAGAAAGAGGCGTCATGGCGGGAAGGCCACGGGAATTTGATCGTGAGGCGGCGCTGGAGGCCGCGATGCTGCTGTTCTGGCGCAAGGGCTTTGCGGCCGCCTCGATGAACGATCTGTGCGACGCCATGGGCGTCCGCTCGCCGAGCCTCTATGCCGCCTTCGAGAGCAAGGAGGCGCTCTACCTTGCGGCGATCAAGCATTACGTCCTGATTCATGGACAGCCGGTCTGGGACAGGCTCGCGGACGGCGCAACCGCGCGCGAGGGTATTGAGAACCTGCTCGCCGCAGCGGTCGAGACCTTGCCAAAATCCCGGATGACACCGGCCGGCTGTATGGCCGTGCTGGCAGCCGTCAGCGACGAATGGCCGGCCCCAATCGCCCGCGAGATCAGGAAGGTCCGGCTCGACATGCTCGGCAGTTTGCGCACGCGGCTGGAGGCTGCGGTCGCCAATGGTGAATTGGCCGCCACGACGGACATCGAAGCTCTGAGCCGGTTCTATCTCAGCGTCTTCCAGGGCATGGCCATCCAGTCCAAGGATGGCGCCACGCCGGCGGAACTGAAAGGTGCGGCCGAAGCGGCGATGGCAGCGTGGCCGGACGACGACTAGCGTTTGGCTATCCGAAATGCATGCGTCTCGACCGTTGCGCGCATTGCACGCAGCTGTGATCAGTGGAACCCCGGATGCGGGTAACGATCGAAGCCCCCCTTCGTACAGCCTTCAGCGAACGCATTTTCCGCAAGCTGATGGATGTGCAGTCCCGGGAGAGTCACATGGAAGGGTTCAACGTTGCTGAGAATGGAGACGGCTCCTATCGTCCGCTCGCCATTCTCCGCTGGGTCATGGTGATCATATTCGTATCGTTTGGAATGCAGAAGTTCACACTACAGTCGGCACAGGGCATCGCCCAGTTCATCAGCAACAGTCCGATCATCTCCTGGCTGTCGGTGTTCGGCCTGAGGGGAGAGGCGTATTTTCTCGGTGTTTCTGAATTCGTGATTGCGACGTTGCTCGCGGCTGGCGCGTTCAACCCCGTCTTGTCCGCCCTCGGTTCATTCATGGGCATGGTGACCTTCGCGATCACGTGGTCATTCTTCTTCACGACGCCGGGGGTCGTCAAATGGAGCCTTTCGCCCGATCCAATGGCGTGGAATTTGACCGGCGAGTTTCTGTTCAAGGATCTCGTCTTGCTGTGCGTTTGCGCCGTGTTGTTTCTCGCTTCGTTGCCACGATCAGTTGTCCAGCTGCGCACCGGCTGAGCCTTGGGCCGCCTCTCATTCCCGGACAGCGCAGCGGGCCATCGCCCGTTCGATTTGCGCCAATGCCGACATCTGGGTCGAGGGGCGTTGGGCCGAGGGATTGATCTATCTCAAGCCTATATCCGAAATGCGGGCCCAGCTTGCATACCGAACGCAGCGATACGTTCAGACAAGCGGGAGGTGAAGCATGTACCGGCATATTCTCATTCCGACAGATGGGTCGGAGCTGGCGGAGCATGGAGTGGCGCATGGGTTGGCGCTGGCGAAATCCCTTGGAGCCAAGGTCTCCGTAATCTTCGTTGTGGAGCCGTTTTCAGAAATAACAGGACGGTTCCGTGAAGCAGTCGCAACATATGCTGAGCTGCGCAAGGAACAGGCCACGACCGCGTTGGATCGCGCGGCAAAAGCGGCCAAGGAGGCTGGCGTTTCGTGCGAACAGATCCAAGCGGAGAACGGACAACCCCATCAAGCCATCATCGCGGCAGCCGAGAATAAAGGTTGCGATCTCATCGTTATGTCATCCCATGGGCGCAGCGGGCTCTCCATGCTTCTCATCGGTAGCGTGACAAACAAGGTGCTGACGCAGGCGAAAACCCCCGTACTGATTTGTCAGTGAATGTGCGGGCCTGGTGACAGAGTTCTCGCGTGGCCGCGAGGATTGGAAAACTCATCAGCCACGTAAAGCGCCTTGTCTGCTTTGCGTCATTCGCAGACCTTATGTGCCGGTGAGGCTTGGTCGGCCCAGCACCTGAAGTGGGCGATCCGGACTATACGCTCCGCCGGATGCGGTAAATCACGGCGTCTTGGCCGTGATGCGTCGTGCTTTTCTCGAGCACATAGTTCGATTTCTCCAGCACGCGGCGGGATGCGCCATTCTCAGCAAACACCAGGCCGATGAGGGACGGCAGTGCGAGTTGCGATAACCCGATGTCAGTTATTGCGAAGGCGATCTCGCTCGCGAGCCCCTGGCCCCAGAGACTGCGCTTGAACGTGTAGGCAATCTCGGTTTCGTCGATGCCATCCACGAGGATGTGCCGGATTCCCGCGCGGCCTGCGAACGCCCCGTCGCGCGTTCTCAGCGCCCAGAGCCCGAAGCCATGCTGGTCCCAATGGGCCATGTTGACGGCGAGATAGGTCTTCGTGACTTCGGCCGAACGCACGCCGCCGAGATAGCGGGAGACCTCGGGATCGAGATGGAGCGCGACCAGGTCTGCCAGGTGACCTTCGCGCAGCCTCTCGGCGGTCAAGCTCTCGGTGTTGAAGTGTTCCATGGAACCAGATAACCGCTTCCGGCGTGTCAAATTTTCGCCCGGCTCCGCCATCTCGTCCTCTTATCAGTCTTCGGTACTGAATATCTCGAACGCAGTACGTCCGGGGCGGGACGAGACCGACATCGTCGCGTTCAGACGCCGCACGAACGCCTTCACGACCTGCATTCCAAAGCCCTTGCTCTGATCGACGTCAAAGCCCGGCGGAAGCCCACGCCCCTGGTCGGACACTTCCAAAGTCCATCCGTTTGCGGTTGTCTTGAAGCTCACGTCGACAGGGCCGCGTTCACCAGGCGAATAGGCGTACTTGAAACTGTTCGTTGCTAGCTCGGCCACCAGGAGACCCAATCCGCTGGCTACGTCCGACCGCAGCTTGGCATTCTCAGCACTGACATTGATCGCCGTAATTTGCGCAGGTGCGGTATGCTTGAGGTTGTCGCAGAGCCGGCGCAGGAAAGTATCGATCTCGATTTTTTCCAGACTGCCGGTCAGGTGCAGCTGTTTGTGGACGGTCGCAATCGCGAGCACGCGATTGCTGGCCATGTCCAGCTGCGCTTTCGTTTCGTCGCTCGATGCGCCGCGGCTTTGAAGCGACAGGATCGATTGAACAAGTTGCAATGAATTCATGAGCCGATGATCGCCTTCGCGCATCAACGTCTCTTTTTCCGCGACCATCTCCTCGGCTCGGACTCTGGCGACGTGTTCTGCGGCGTTGATCCGGCGCAGTTCGAGCTGCTTCATCACCTGATTGGCCATCAGCCGCAAGAAGGCCTTTTGGGTGTCGTCAAGCTCACGCGGTTTGTAATCGAGCACGCAGACGGTGCCGAGCGGAAAGCCCTCGGGCGTTTCCAGGAGCGCACCCGCATAAAACCGCAGATGCGGGTCGCCCGTGACCAGGGGATTATCGGCGAAGCGGCGGTCCAGTGTGGTGTCGGGCACGACAAACAGGCCGGGCTGCAAAATCGCGTGCGCGCAGATCGAACTGTCCAGCGGCGTTTCGCGGACACCGAGCCCGACCTCCGCCTTGAACCATTGGCGGCCCTGGTCGATCAGATTGATCACGGAAATCGGCGTATTGCAGACCGCAGACGCGACATTCACAACCTCGTCGAAATCGGCCTCTCGCGGGGTGTCGAGGATGCCATAACGCAGGAGGGCACCAAGACGGAACTCCTCGGCCCTGTGCAAGTCCGCTCTCAACGACACCTCCAATTTGGCGACTGTGTCGAGTACCGTGCACGTGACGGCCGCGGATGTCCATCTGTCCTGGATGCAGAGAGCGGTCGACACGCGAGGAACCATCCTCGACAGGGATACTTAGCCTGTCAGGAGGCATTTATGCAGTGAATTCAGTTACTGGACTGCCAGTTGTTCTCATTGTCGAGGACGAGTTCCTGATCCGCATGGACGCGGTCGATATGATCAGGTCCGCCGGGTTTGAAGCGATTGAAGCAAATAACGCGGATGAAGCCATCGCCATTCTCGAGCACCGCTCCGATATCACTGTTGTATTTACAGACGTGCAGATGCCGGGGTCCATGGATGGCCTCAAGCTCGCTGCCGCCGTTCGGGGCCGCTGGCCGCCAGTCAAGATCATCGCGACGTCAGGCATGGCCAGGGTCGACCAGGTCAATCTGCCGTCGGGCGGCCGGTTCATCCCGAAGCCCTATAGCGCGCGAGAAGTCTTAGGGGCTGTTCGAGAGTTGAGCGGTCTCTATTGAGCTCCGACGATCACCGACATCTAATGCGCCATTGCGACGTCACCGGACACTTGCTCGCGCCTCGCATCGATCCGCAGGATCACGACAACGATTGCGCCGACCAGCGCGCAACCCGCCAGCAGGAGAAGACCCGCGGTAAAATTGCCGGTCAGATCCTTCAGATAGCCCATCGCGTAAGGACCGGCGAAACCGGAAAGATTTCCGAGCGAGTTGATCGCGGCGATGCCGGCGGCGGCCGATGCTCCCGTTAGAAAGCTCGCCGGCAGCGGCCAGAACATCGGCGGTACCGCGGAGATCCCGATCTGTGCGAAGCAAAGCAAGGCCATAACGAGCACGGAGTTCGAAACGAGACCTGCCAATCCGACCCCGACCGCTGCCATCAACAGCGCCGCGGCGACGTGACCCTTTCGCTCCATGGTCCGATCGGAATGACGACCAAGAACCACCATGCCCACGGCCCCGAAAACAAAGGGGAGTGCCGCGAGCAGGCCGGTCTGGGTGTCACTGACGCCGAAGCCCTTGATGATGGTCGGCAGGAAGAACGCCACCCCGTAACTTGCAGCGTTCAGGCAGAAGTACACCAGAGCGCACGCCAAAATGCGGGGGTCAGTGAGCGCCTGTCCCAGGGACAAATGTTCCACGCGCTCCTTGTTGCGCTTCTCGGTGGCCTGCACGTTCTCCAGCCAGGCAATCTCGTCTTGTTGCAGCCAGCGGGCCTGGCGCGGGAAGTCGGTCAGATAGAACAGGACGCCAATGCCCACCAAGACCGACGGCAACGCTTCGAGAATGAACAGCCACTGCCAGCCTTCCAACCCCCAACCTGTCACGCCGAGCAGCATCCCGGAGATCGGTGAGCCGATGATCGACGAAATCGGGATCGCCAGCATGAACAGGCTGATGACCCGGGCGCGGTAAACCGCGGGGAACCAGAGCGTCAGATAGAAGATGATGCCGGGAAAGAAGCCCGCTTCGCAGGCACCGAGCAGCAAACGAAGCGAGTAGAAAACGCCCGTCGTCGGAATTCCCGTTGCTGCCGATATCGACGGGATAAATGCGAAAGCCGCCGAGACGATCCCCCACGTGATCATGATGCGGGCGATCCAGACGCGCGCGCCGACTTTTTCCAGAAAGATATTTGAGGGCACTTCAAACAGGAAATATCCGACGAAGAACAAGCCGGCGCCCAGCCCGAACGCTGCTTCACTCAAACCAAGCGCCTGGTTCATGTGCAACTTGGCAAAGCCGACATTGACGCGGTCGAGATAGGCCACGAAGTAGCACACGATCAGGAACGGAATCAGCCGCCACATCACCTTGCCAATGACCCGAGTCTCGACGTCCTGCATGACGCAGTCTCCCGCTTGGTTTTTTTTGAAGCCGGTTCAAACATCCGGACAGCGTTGGTGAAACTATGACGCTCGGACACCACGAGTGCAAACGGCATTTGCTTTTGACGTTCAGGTCAAAGCGACAGTTGCGCTGTCATGATTTGAAGCTGGAACAGGCACCGGAGGCGTGATGATAGCATCGTACAGGTGTTTTGCCCGACGGGACAACACTCGCAGCGCCGTAGCCCGGATGGAGCGCAGCGCAATCCGGGAAAGTCTTTCCGCGATGTGAGAACCCGGATTTCGCTTCGCTCATCCGGGCTACGGATGTTCTGCTTGACGGTGCAATGGCTTCGCGGAAGCCACCGGTCATCACCCCGGCAACGCGTTTCTACTGTGCATGGGGTTGTTTTCGACTTTTTAGTTTCGAGAGGGCCTATCCCGCCCCTAACGCCACCGCGACATTGTACGTCACAAGGCTCGCGGCATAAGCCAGCACCAGCATGTACGCAAACGTCGTCGCCATCCAGACCCAGCTGCCGGTCTCGCGCCGGATCACGGCCAGCGTCGAGGCGCATTGCGGGGCGAAGATGTACCAGGCGAGCATCGACAGGGCGGTTGCGAGCGACCATTTCGTCGCCAGCACCTGGCCGATCTGCTCGGCCGCTTCCTTGCCGCCCTCGATCGCATAGACGGTGCCGAGTGCAGCGACCGCGACCTCGCGCGCCGCCATGCCCGGGATCAGGGCGACGGCGATCTGCCAGTTGAAGCCCACGGGCGCGAGCAGCGGTTCGATCGCCTTGCCGATGATCGCAGCTAAGCTGAAGTCGATGGCAGGCTCGGTGGCGCCCGCCGGCGGCTGCGGGAACGAGGCCAGAAACCAGATCAGCACCATCATCGAGAAGATCGTGGTGCCAGCGCGGTGCAGAAACATTTTTGCCCGCGTGGTGACGCCGATCGCGATCGATTTCAGGCGTGGCATCTTGTAGTCCGGCAACTCCAGCATGAACGGCGCCGGCGCATAGTCGCGCAGCATGAAGAACTTGATCAGGAACGAGACGGCAAGCGCGCTGACGATGCCGGTGGCGTAGAGGCCGAACATCACGAGGCCCTGGAGGTTGATGAAGCCCCAGACGTCCTTGGCCGGAATGAAGGCGGAGATGATCAGCGTGTAGACCGGGATGCGCGCCGAGCAGGTCATCAGCGGCGCAATCAGGATCGTGGTCAGCCGGTCGCGTTTGTTGTCGATCACGCGCGTCGCCATGATGCCGGGAATGGCGCAGGCAAAGCTCGACAGCAGCGGAATGAAGGCGCGGCCGTGGAGGCCTGCGCCGCCCATGATGCGGTCCATCAGGAACGCGGCGCGCGCCATGTAGCCGAAATCTTCCAAGAGCAGGATGAACAGGAAGATGATGATGATCTGCGGCAGGAACACGATGACGCTGCCGACGCCGGAGATCACGCCGTTCTGAAGGAAGCTCTGCAACAGGCCGGCGGGGAGCGTCGCGTGCACGAACTCGCCCAGCGCATCGAAACCGGAGTTGAGCAGCTCCATCAGCGGCTGCGCCCAGGCGAACACCGCCTGGAACATCACGAACAGGATAGCCGCGAGCACCACGAGCCCGCCGATGGGGTGCAGCACCACGGCGTCGATCCGTGCGGTCCAGGTGTCGGGCCGGCTCGGCAGGCTGACGCAGTCGGTGATGATGCGGTCGGCCTCGCGCTGGGTGGCGCGCAGCTCGGCGACGCTGAGTGCGCGCCAGGTGTTTTCCTGCGGCTCGGCTGCAAGCTTCGCCGAGATCTCGTCGGTCAGGTTCAAGAGGTCGGCCGTGCCGCCCTTGCGCACCGCGATCGAAGTGACCACGGGCACGCCGAGCTCCTTGGCGAGCCGCTCGACGTCGACGCTGATACCGCGGCGGCTCGCGATGTCGAACATGTTGAGCACGAGGATCATTGGCCGGCCGGTGCGCTTGAGCTCGAGCAGCAGGCGGATGGTCAGGCGCAGATTGGTCGAATCCGCCACGCACAGCACGAGGTCGGGCGTGGCCTCGCCGGAGGCCTTGCCGAGCACGAAGTCGCGAGTGATCTCCTCGTCCGGGCTGCGGCCGCGCAGCGAATAGGTGCCGGGCAGGTCGACCACCGAGACCTGGCGTCCCAAGGGCGTGACGAAGAAGCCTTCCTTGCGCTCGACGGTGACGCCCGGATAGTTAGCAACCTTCTGCCGGCTGCCGGTCAGCGCATTGAACAGCGAGGTCTTGCCGCTGTTGGGCGTGCCCACCAGGGCGAGATGCAGCAGGGGTGCTTCCATGTGTTTAAAGGCCTTGGATCAGATATCCGGTCGCCTTAGCCGACGATGATGGCCATGGCTTCGCGACGGCGGACCGCGATCGTGATGTTGTCGACACGGACGGCGATCGGGTCGCGCCCGACCAGCCCCTCGTGCAGGACCTCGACCCGGGCGCCCTCGACGAAGCCGAGCTCGATCAGCCGGCTCTCGAGCTCGATGTCTGAGAGCGCCGAGCCTGTGTCCTTGGCGGACAGGTGCTGAATGACGCCGGTGTAGCCGCGCTGGGCCAGACCCAGCGGCAAATGCGGGCGCGTATCATGGGTGTCGGTCATGCCCTGTATTTTCAACGCAGGGCATTGAGGTCAAGCGCGCTCGCTCGCGGAAGCCCGCACCTTAGAGCGATTTTAAAGTGCAGATCACGAAAGCGTGGGGAAGACGCCTCGGGGTTACTGGGCCGGGACCTTTTCCGGCTGGACGGCCATGGCGCGGCTCTTGAAGTAATCGAGCACGAACAGGCGGATCGCCGAGGACAAATTGCCCTGCTGGCGGCCGCCGTCGATTTCGCCGACGAGTTCGGACAGCGTCATGTTGCGCAGGCCCGAGATCTCCTTCATGCCGTTCCAGAACGCCTCTTCCAGGCTGACGCTGGTCTTGTGGCCGGCGACCACGATCGATCGCTTCACGACGGGCGACTTCATGGCTGATCCTCGCGATCGATCCGGTGCTGGTCCAGATGCTCCTTCGCCTGGTCCGCGCGCGTCTCCTCCGCCGACCGTTCCGCCTTCGTGCGGCCGAACTTCGCCCGGTTGGCGTCCGCCTGCTTCGCCGAGGTTTCCCGCTCGGCGCGCTTCCGGAAACGATTCAGGTTGATGACGTTCCCCATGCCGCGTCTCCATCACCCGATCCTCCTCAGATTGGATGAAATATCCAGAAACCAGGCGCACTGCGCCCCATGAGACTTGATCGCCATTCGCTTGTCCTCGTCAATCGGCCTATCGGCCATCAAACGATGAATTTCGCCCCGCTAAAGGGGGAGACGAATGCGTAGCACGCATCCTTGCCGCGACATTGACGGTAATCAAATCCTGTCGGTTTAGCCTTATATTTATGAGCTTTAAGGCTCCGTATCATTACGGATGACTATCGGAATTCGGAATTCATCCGGGCCGCGTCATCTTCTCCGGCTGCACCAAACGGTCGAATTCGTCGGCAGAGACGAAGCCGAGCCGCAGCGCCTCTTCCTTCAGCGTGGTGCCGTTGGCATGCGCGGTCTTCGCCACCTTGGCCGCGCTGTCGTAGCCGATTTTCGGCGCGAGTGCGGTCACCAGCATCAGCGAGCGCTCCATCAGCTCCTTGATGTGCTTCTCGTCGGCGCGGATGCCGCTGACGCAATGCTCGGTGAAGGAGCGCGCGGCGTCGGCCATCAGGCGGATCGAGTGCAGCATGTTGTAGGCCAGCACGGGCTTGTAGACGTTGAGCTCGAAATGACCCTGGCTGCCGGCGACCGTGATCGCGGTGTGATTGCCGAACACCTGGCAGCACACCATGGTCATCGCCTCGCACTGCGTCGGATTGACCTTGCCCGGCATGATCGATGAGCCCGGCTCGTTCTCCGGCAGGATCAGTTCGCCGAGACCCGAGCGCGGGCCTGAACCCAGCAGGCGGATGTCGTTGGCGATCTTGAACAGCCCCGTCGCGACCGAATTGATGGCGCCGTGCACCAGCACATAGGCGTCGTTGGAGGCGAGGGCCTCGAATTTGTTGGCGGCGCTGGTGAAGGGCAGCTTCGTGATCCCGACCACGTGCTTGGCGAACAGTTTTGCGAAGCGAGGGCTCGAGTTGAGGCCGGTGCCGACGGCGGTGCCGCCTTGTGCCAGCGGATAGAGGTCCTTCACCGCGACCTTCAGCCGCGCGATCCCGCTTTCGACCTGCGCGGCGTAGCCGGAGAATTCCTGGCCGAGCGTCAGCGGCGTCGCATCCTGGGTGTGAGTGCGGCCGATCTTGACGATCTTGGCGAACTCCTTCTCCTTCGTGCGCAGCGCGCGGTGCAGCTCGCCGAGCGCCGGGATGAGATCGGCGGTGATGCGGCCTGCAGCTGCGATATGCATCGCGGTGGGAAAAGAGTCGTTCGACGACTGGCTCATGTTGACGTGATCGTTCGGATGCACCGGCTTCTTGGTGCCGAGCTCGCCGCCGAGCAGCTCATTGGCGCGGTTGGCGATCACCTCGTTGAGGTTCATGTTGCTCTGGGTGCCCGAGCCGGTCTGCCATACGACAAGCGGAAAATGGTCGTCCAGCTTGCCCTCGATCACCTCGCGCGCGGCGCGGATGATCGCATTGGCGCGGCGTTGGTCGAGCAGGCCGAGCTCGCGGTTGGACTGCGCCGCGGCGAGCTTGACGATGCCGAGCGCATGCACGAGCGAGATCGGCATGCGGTCGATACCGATGCGAAAATTCTGGCGCGAGCGCTCCGTCTGCGCCCCCCAATAGCGATCGGAGGGGACCTCGATCGGACCAAAACTGTCGGTCTCGATGCGGGTCGCGGAGCGAGAGGGGCGGGCAGTCTTCGAGCGGGCAGTCTTGGCCATGAGCACATCCGTTCTGCCGTACGAAACGCCGCGCGGCTTCTTCACATGCTCTTCTATATAGGCAGTTTGGCCGGGCGCGACGGTCTCGCGCCCAACCTAGATCATTTCTTGCGGAAACGATCGAGCCGCACGACTTCGGCGCCGCCCTGGTTCCGTGGGGTCGGCTCTTCCGCGGTTTCCGCCGGTTCGGGCACAGCTATGGCCGTCGGGGCAGGGGCGGCCGGCAATGTCTCGATCGCCACCTCGGCGACGTCGGAGGTGTCGAACTGGAGGCCGAACTTCACCGACGGATCGAGGAAGCTCTTGATGGCGCTGAACGGCACGATCAGCCGCTCGGGAATGCCGCCGAAGGACAGGCCGACCTCGAAACGGTCCTCGAGCACGGTCAGATCCCAGAACTGGTGCTGGAGGATGACCGTCATCTCTTCCGGATACTGCGCCAGCAGCCGCGGCGAGATCTTCACGCCCTCGGCCTTCGAGACGAAGGTGATGAAGAAATGATGCTCGCCCGGCAGTCCATGGGACGCGGCATCGGTCAGCACCTTGCGCAGCACGCCACGCAGCGCGTCGCGGGCCAGCACATCGTATCGAATATGATCGGTCGCCATGGTGGTCCTGTTGCATTCCAGGAGTTGGGCCCTGCCGGCCCGACTCGCCAAGCCGCAATAGTACCGCGCCTGACGGGTCAGCAGGAGTCCCCGCCGGGAAGGAAATAAGAGGTAAGTGGAGGCTTCTGTTGCCAGGTGCCTCCGAACCCCGCCTAACGGAGCTTAACCCGTTAGGACTTCAGAATGGTCTTTCAAACTGCGTTACGCAGCCTGAGCAACCGGAGCAAAGTTGTCGTTGGCAACTATTGCATAGCCCGATAACGGCGGAACAATACCGAGAAAAAGAACGCCCTTTACGCCCTCGTCGATCCTATTTCGCCCCCGCCGAAGCTCACTTGTCAGTGGGCCAAGCCCTCCGAACGATGAGCTTTGGTGGAGGCGCCGGGTACCGCCCCCGGGTCCGAATGGTTTATTACGACGACCGTTTATTTCCATAGCCGGCGAACCGGCACCCCCAATATAGGGGGCAAAGGTTTAGAAAGACAGGGGTTTGGCGCGGTTCCCTTTGGATAGGTTCCGGACGGTCTTGGCCGCGCCGCGACCCTCGTTCTAAGCTCCTGACATGTCCCTGGATTCAGCGCCGGCCGCCCAAGAGCCGGATCTCACCCCCGCACACAGCCCACCACCCAGCCTGCCGGCGCTGTTCATGGCCTTTGCCAGGATGTCGCTGGCCGGTTTCGGCGGGGTCCTGGTGTTTGCCCGGCGGGCCATCGTCGAGCGGCACCGCTGGATGACGGCGGACGAGTTCAACGAGACCTTTGCGCTCTGCCATTTCCTGCCCGGGCCCAACATTGTCAATTTGTCGATGGTGTTCGGCTCGCGGCTGCGGGGGATCGCCGGCGGCATCGCGGCCTTTGCCGGATTGTTGCTGCCGCCGACGCTGATCATGACCGTGCTTGCGATCATCTACGCCCATTTCGGTGATGTGGACGTGCTGCGTCGCAGCCTCGCCGGCATCTCCTGCGCCGCGGTCGGCCTCTTGATCGCGGTGGTCTTCCGGATGATGACGCCGCTGTTGAAGCGGATGGACGCCGTTGGGCTGATCCTGATGCTCGCGGTGTTCACCGCCATCGGCGTGCTGCGCCTGCCGCTCCAGGTGGTGTTGCTGGTCGCGATTCCCCTCAGTGTCGGCGTCACCTTCATCCTGCGACGGAAAGTAGCAGCATGAGCAGCGAGAACCCGATCTGGGCGCTGATCGCCACCTTCGGTCTGATGTCGCTGTTCGCGGTCGGCGGCGCCTCGGCGGCGGTGCCCGAGATGCACCGCATCGCGGTCGACGTGCATCACTGGATGACCGACAAGCAGTTCGCGGATGCCTATGCGATCGCGCAGCTCTCGCCAGGTCCCAATGTCCTTATCGTCACGCTAATCGGCTATGCCGTCGCCGGCATCCCCGGCGCGCTGGCCGCAACGCTGGCGATGTGCCTGCCGACGGCGCTGCTTGCCTATTATGTCAGCCGGCTCCTGAACCGGCCGAGCCAATCGCGCTGGCCCGGCCTGATCCAGGCTGCACTGGTTCCGCTGTCGATCGGATTGATGGCGGCGAGTGCCCTGATCCTGGCCCAGTCGACCGATCGCACCATTGCTGCACTGCTTCTGACCACGACGGTTGCAGTGATCGCCTCTGTCTCGCGCATCAATCCGCTGTGGCTTCTGCTCGCAGGGGGCTTGTTGGGTTTTGCTGGCATTGTGTAATGAAAATCGCTAGGCAATGATCCGGGCGGGGGATCCTTTTCCAGCCGATTAGAACAACAGTGCTCGTGACTTACGGGTCGCGGAGGAGACATGCATGGCCGATACAATGGGCCACTCGGCGGCGGCGACGACCCGAAATACGTCGGTGGTGATCGCCTTCTGTCTGCTGGCCGTTGCGCCGCAGATTTTCGAATTCATCTGGTCGATCGGTACGATCTTCGGCTGGGGCGTCGGCCGCGGCCCGGCGACCGTCGTGATCGGCCATGCCACCGCGCTGGTCGCGGGAGCGCCCGGTGCATTGCTCGGAGCGCTCAGTGGTGACACCAAGAAGACGTCATCCGATGTACTGCTGGCGCTGATCTATTCCTATCCGCTGTTTGCGGTGGCGATCCTCACGATCTTCATGACGATCAGGTCGGCACAGGACTATGTTGGCGGCATCGTTCTGATGGCACTCGCCTTGTTCGCGCTGTGGGCCTCGAGCGATTTGCAGGGGATGCGCGGCTTCTCCTTTGGCGCAGGCACGGCGCCGCGGATGTTTGGCGGGCTCCTCGTCGCGCTTGGCGCCGGCATCGCATTGACGGGACTTTTGACCGATGGACCGGCGATGGCGCACTATGCCTGGCGCGGACCGCTCTTCGTGATGATCTCGATCGTCTTCTTCGCGCTGGCGATTCGTCCGCTTGGGGTCGTGGTTACGGCCTTCGCGAGCTTCCTGATCTCGGCGATGGGCACGCATGAGACGCGCTGGGTCGAAGCGATCATTGTCGGCGCCTGCCTGACGCTCGGCTGCGCGCTGCTCTTCCCTTACGTGCTCGGGCTGCCGATGCCGATGTTCCCGCGCTTCCTGGTTCAGTGAGGGTGTGATGTTCGATCTCTTCCACAATCTGGGCCTCGGTTTCGGCGTCGTATTTCAGATCTCCTGGTGGTCACCCTGGTGGCTCTACGGCCTGTCGCTCCCGATTTCGATCAATATTCTCATGTGCCTGATTGGCGCACTGGTCGGCACGCTTGTCGGCGTGCTGCCGGGCATCGGCACCGTCGCAACCGTGGCGATGCTCCTGCCGATCACGTTCGGATTGCCGCCGGTCGGCGCGCTGATCATGCTCGCCGGCATCTACTACGGCGCCCAGTACGGCGGCTCGACCACGTCGATCCTGGTCAATATTCCCGGTGAGGCGACATCGGTCGTCACCGCCATCGACGGCCATGCGATGGCGAAGCAGGGCCGCGCCGGACCGGCGCTGGCGATCGCGGCGATCGGCTCGTTCTTCGCCGGCTGCGTCGCGACCGTGCTCATCGCCGTGCTCGGTGCGCCGCTGACCAAGCTGGCGCTGGCGTTCGGTCCGGCTGAGTACTTCTCGCTGATGGTGCTCGGCCTGATCTTCGCCGTGGTGCTGGCGAAAGGCTCGGTGCTGAAGGCGATCGCGATGATCGTGTTCGGTCTATTGCTGTCGATGGTCGGCTCGGACATCGAGACCGGCGCCTCGCGCATGGCCTTCAACATTCCGGAACTCGCCGACGGTCTCGGCTTTGCGACGGTGGCCATGGGCGTGTTTGGCTTCGCCGAGATCATTCGCAATCTCGATGCCGGCGCCGAGATGAACCGCGATCTCGTGCAGCAGAAGATCACCGGCCTGATGCCGACCAGGAAAGACCTGATCGACTCCGCGCCTGCGATCCTGCGCGGCACTGTGCTTGGCTCGATCCTCGGCATCCTGCCGGGTGGCGGCGCTGTTATTGCGTCCTTTGCGTCCTATACGCTCGAGAAGAAGATCGCCAAGGACCCGTCGCGGTTCGGCCGCGGCGCGATCGAGGGCGTGGCGGCACCGGAAAGCGCCAACAACGCCGCGGCGCAAACGTCCTTCATCCCGTTGCTGACGCTCGGCATCCCGCCGAACGCCGTGATGGCGTTGATGGTTGGCGCGATGACCATTCATGGCATCGTGCCGGGTCCGCAGGTGATGCAAAAGCAGCCGGAGCTCGTCTGGGGCATGATCGCCTCGATGTGGATCGGCAATCTGATGCTGATCATCATCAATCTGCCGCTGGTCGGAATCTGGGTGCGGCTGTTGCGCGTGCCCTACCGGCTGATGTTCCCCTCGATCGTGATCTTCTGCGCGATCGGCATCTACTCGGTGAACAACGCACCGGTCGACGTCGTCCTTGCGGGCGTGTTCGGCCTGGTCGGTTACTGGCTGATCAAGCACGATTTCGAACCGGCACCGTTGCTGCTCGGCATGGTGCTCGGACCGTTGATGGAAGAGAACCTGCGCCGCGCACTTCTGATATCGCGCGGCGACTGGACCGTATTCCTGACGCGTCCGCTGTCGGCCGTGCTGCTGGCGATCGCGGCCTTCCTGCTGGTGCTCACGGTGTTGCCTTTCTTGCGGACCAAGCGCGACGAGGTGTTCACCGAATCCGAGAGCTGATCGCGCCGCGCCCTGCGTCGTCGCCGCGCGCCTGCGTCGGCGCGCCGCATTCGGAAGTCCAATCGACTTAAGCGACAGCTTCGTGAAATGAGAATGCCGGCCGTGAGGCCGGCATTTTTGTTTGTGTCGCAAGGGACCGACAAGGAGATCGAGATGACTTCTATTCGCGCGCTTGCCGCGGGCGCATGCGCTGCAGTGCTCGCATCGATGTGCGGCTTTGTCGCACCGGCTCAAGCGCAGACCTATCCGACGCGCAGCATCACCATGATCGTGCCGTTCGCGGCCGGCGGTCCGACCGACGTGATCTCGCGCATCGTCACGTCGCACATGGCGCAGACGTTCGGGCAAAGCATCATCATCGAGAACGTCGTCGGCGCCGGTGGGACCACCGCGACCACGCGCGCCGCGCGCGCGGCCAATGACGGCTATACGCTGATCACCGGGCATATGGGCACGCATGCCGCCTCCGTGCCGCTCTATCCGAAGCTCGCCTATCATCCCGAAAAGGACTTTGAGCCGGTCGCGCTGCTCGCAGGCACGCCGATCCTGATCCTGGCGCGCAAGGACTTTCCGCCAAAGGACCTCAAGGAGTTCGTCACTTACGTGAAGGCCAATTCCGAGAAGGTGAACGCGGCGCATGCCGGCATCGGCTCGGTTTCGCACGTGTCCTGCGAACTGCTGCACTCCATCCTCGACATCAAGCCGGTCGGCGTGCCCTTCAACGGCACCGGACCCGCGATGAACGCGCTGGTGGGGGGGCAGGTCGATTATATGTGCGACCAGATCGTCAACGCGGTGCCGCAGATCAATGCGGGCACCATCAAGGCCTATGCGATCGCAACGGCGGAGCGCAATCCGTCGCTGCCGAACGTGCCGACGACGGCGGAAGCGGGCCTGCCCGCATTCCAGGCCCAAGCCTGGAATGCGATGTTCGCGCCCAAGGGAACCTCGCCGGCGATCGTGGCGAGCCTGAACGCCGCCGCCACCAAGGCACTCGACGACGCAACCGTACGCAAGCGCCTGCTCGAACTCGGCAGCGTCATCCCCACCCCTGCGGAACGGACGCCGGAAGCACTCGCAGCCCTCGTGAAGAGCGAAATCGCGAAGTGGACCCCGGTGCTCAAGCCGGCAAGTTAATCAGTACAATCAAGCTGATAGGCGAGGGGCGGGACGCGACTTCCGCCCCTTGTCGTTTGCGCCGGGAATGACCAGTTTTCGGGGTATAATCTGTGCGAACCGGCGAATCGCCGCTGTCGCAGCGCGGGGCCGGCCGTTAAGTTCGCCGTCCTCCCAAAGGCCCATAGCCCCATGCACCAATACCAGGACCTGCTCGAGCGGATTCTTTCAGACGGCGCCGAGAAGACCGATCGGACCGGGACCGGCACGCTGTCGGTGTTCGGCCACCAGATGCGCTTCAATCTGTCCGCCGGCTTCCCGATGCTGACCACCAAGCGGCTGCCGCTGAAGGCGATCGTGCATGAGCTGCTCTGGTTCCTGAAGGGCGACACCAACATCAAATATCTGCGCGACAACGGCGTCACCATCTGGGACGAGTGGGCGGACGCCAATGGCGATCTCGGCCCGGTCTATGGCCATCAATGGCGCTCCTGGCCGGCACCGGACGGCCGCAGCATCGACCAGATCGCGAACGTGATCGACATGATCAAGCGCAATCCGGACTCGCGCCGCCTGATCGTCTCGGCCTGGAATCCGGCCGAGGTCGACAAGATGGCGCTGCCGCCGTGCCATTGCCTGTTCCAGTTCTACGTCGCGAACGGCAAGCTGTCGTGCCAGCTCTATCAGCGGTCGGCCGACGTGTTCCTCGGCGTGCCCTTCAACATCGCCTCCTACGCGCTGCTCACCCTGATGGTGGCGCAGGTCACGGGTCTGAAGCCCGGCGACTTCGTGCATTCGTTCGGCGACACCCATCTCTATTCCAACCATCTGGAGCAGGCGCGGCTTCAACTGACGCGCGCGCCGCGTGCGCTGCCGGTGATGCGGATCAATCCCGACGTGAAGGATATCTTCTCCTTCCGCTACGAGGATTTCGAACTCGTCGGCTACGACCCGCATCCGCACATCAAGGCGGCGGTCGCGGTCTAGCGCCGATGTCGCTCAACATCCGCCGCGCGCGCCCTGGCGAGGCCGGGCTTGTTCTTTCGTTTATCCGGGAGCTCGCCGAGTACGAAAAGCTCTCGCACGAGGTCGAGGCGACCGAGGCGATGATCGGTGACGCGCTGTTTGGCCCCGATCCGCGGCTTTATTGCGCACTCGTTGAGTGGAGCGGTGAGCCGGTCGGCTTTGCGGTCTGGTTTGCGAATTTCTCCACATTCAGCGGCCGCCACGGCATCTATCTCGAGGATCTGTATGTGCGGCCGTCGCATCGGGGCAAAGGCCTCGGCAAGGCGCTGCTGGTCTATCTCGCCAGGGAATGTGTCGAGAACGGCTGGTCGCGCCTGCAATGGTCGGTGCTCGACTGGAATGCGCCGTCGATTGCCTTCTACAAATCGCTCGGCGCGGTCATGATGGATGACTGGACACTGTGCCGCGTCACAGGGCCAGCGCTGACGCGTCTTGCGGGGAATGACATCTGATGGAGATCGTCTTCGTTGTCGCAGTTGCGGAGAACGGCGTCATCGGCGCCGGCGGCGCAATCCCATGGCGGTTGAAGTCCGACATGCAGCGCTTCAAGGCGCTCACCATCGGAAAGCCCGTGATCATGGGTCGCAAGACCTTTGAATCGCTGCGCCGGCCGCTGTCCAACCGCACCAACATCGTCATCACACGCGATGCAGATTATCGCGCCCATGGCGCTATCGTCACGACATCGGCAGCGGACGCAGGCGCGGTTGCGCGCGGCGACGCCCTGCGGCGTTCGGCCGCCGAGATCGCGGTCATCGGTGGCGCTGAAATCTACCGGCAGTGGCTCGATCGTGCAGATCGCCTCGAAATCACGGAAGTGCATGCGCGGCCTGACGGCGACACACATTTCGACATCGATAAGGCGCAGTGGGACGAAACGAGCCGCGTCCGCCACCCGGCCGGCCCCGACGACAGCGCCGACTACTCCTATGTGACATATCGTCGGCGGCCGTCCCATTAACTCCATTCGCCAATGTTTACATTGACTTTTCCGTGCCCGAGCATAGCTCGTGGGTCGGTCATGGCCGCGTTGTAAGGGACCTGCCGGTCCCCTATAAAGCCGGACCGGACAATGCGGGCTGGGTAAGTTTTAGTCCCGGTCTGCCGAGGAGAGTGTCGAATGCCGTGGAAGAATCAGGGCGGTGGCCCATGGGGCTCGGGTCCGAAAGGACCGTGGGGCTCAGGCCCGCAACCGGTCGGGCCGAGGCCGCCGGATCTGGAGGACCTTCTGCGGCGTGGCCAGGACCGGCTCCAGCAGATCATGCCGGGCGGCTATTTCTCCGGCATCGGCATCACGCTGATCCTGCTCATCATCATCGCGCTCTGGCTGTTGTCGGGCTTCTTCAGGGTGCAGTCCGAAGAACAGGGCGTCGTGCTGCGCTTTGGCAAGCACGTCCGCACCGTGGATCCGGGCCTGAACTATCATCTGCCCTATCCGATCGAGACCGTGCTGCTGCCGAAGGCGCTGCGCGTCTCCACCATTTCCATCGGCATGACGCTGATCGACGATCCGGCCCGCCGCGGTCGCTCCATCCGTGACGTGCCGGAAGAGAGCCTGATGCTGACCGGCGACGAGAACATCGTCGATGTCGACTTCACCGTGTTGTGGCGCATCAAGCCCAACGGTGTCGGCAACTTCCTGTTCAACATCCAGAACCCCGAGGGCACCGTGAAGGCGGTCGCCGAAAGCGCCATGCGCGAGGTGATCGGCCGCTCCAACATCCAGCCGATCCTGACCGGCGCGCGGACGCAGACTGAGGCCACCGTGCAGGATTTGATGCAGAAGACGCTCGACAGCTACGGCGCCGGCATCCAGATCGCCCAGGTGCAGATGCAGAAGGTCGATCCGCCTGCACAGGTGATCGATGCGTTCCGCGACGTGCAGGCGGCGCGCGCCAATCTTGAGCAGCTGCAAAACGAAGCGCAGACCTACGCCAACAAGATCGTGCCGGACGCGCGCGGTCGCGCTGCGCAGATCATTCAGGCCGCCGAAGGCTACAAGGAGCAGGCGGTCGCCGAGGCCAAGGGCCAGAGCTCGCGCTTCCTGAAGGTGTACGAGGAATACAAGAAGGCGCCCGACGTGACGCGTGAACGAATTTATCTGGAGACCATGGAGCGCGTGCTCGGTGGCTCCGAGAAGCTCATCTATGACGGAGGCTCCTCGGGCCAGGGCGTCGTGCCCTATCTCCCGCTCAATGAATTGACGCCCAAGAAGGCGCCGACCACCACCGGCCAGCAGTCGACTGGAGGCACCCGATGAGGTCTCCGGTTACAGGTATCGTCGCGCTGCTTGCGCTGCTGCTGGTGATGATCGTCGCCTACATGTCGTTGTTCACGGTGCAGCAGACCGAGCAGACTATCGTGCTGCAATTCGGTAAGCCGGTGGACGTCGTCACCGACCCGGGGCTGCACTTCAAGGCGCCGTGGAACTCCGTGATCAACGTCGACAAGCGGATCCTCGATCTCGAAAACCCGTCGCAGGAGGTCATTGCCTCCGACCAGAAGCGGCTCGTGGTCGATGCCTTTGCGCGCTATCGCATCAAGGACGCGCTGCGCTTCTATCAGAGCGTCGGCTCGATCCAGGCTGCGAACCTCCAGCTCACCTCGCTGCTGAACGCGGCGCTGCGCCGGGTGCTCGGCGAGGTCAACTTCATCACTGTGGTGCGTGATGAGCGCGAGAAGCTGATGGGGCGCATCCGCGAGCAGCTCGATCACGAGGCCGATGGTTACGGCATCGAGGTCGTCGACGTCCGGATCCGCCGCGCTGATCTGCCTGAGCAGAACAGCCAGGCGGTCTACCAGCGCATGCAGACCGAACGTCAGCGCGAAGCGGCCGAGTTCCGCGCGCAGGGCGGTCAGAAGGCGCAGGAGATCCGCTCCAAGGCCGATCGCGAGGCGACCGTGATCATTGCCGAAGCGAACTCCACCGCCGAGCAGACGCGCGGCGTGGGTGACGCCGAACGCAACCGGCTGTTCGCCGAGGCTTACGGCAAGGATGCTGACTTCTTTGCCTTCTACCGGTCGATGACGGCCTATGAGAACGGGCTGAAGGCGGGCGATACCCGCTTCCTGCTGCGGCCGGATTCGGATTTCTTCCGGTATTTCAGTAACCCGAGCGGCAAGACGGCGACCGAGACACCGGCGAAGCCGTAAGCTAGACGAAGGGCGGCGCTTCTGCCGCCCTATCGTCCAGACAGAACAGCATAACGGGAGGTTCCAATCCGATGAGGTCCATTGCGTTCGCCGACTTCCTCATCGGCTTAGGCATCCTGTTCGTGCTCGAAGGCTTGATGTTCGCGGCGAGTCCCGCCTGGATGCGCAAGGCCATGAAGAGCGCAATCGCCACGCCGGACAACGTCCTGCGCGCGGTTGGGATCGGTTCGGCCGTCGCCGGATTGATCCTGATCTGGGTGATGCGGCGGCCCATTTAGAGGGACGCGCCAACGCCAAAGTGAAGGCGCAGGGCAGGTTTTCGCCGTATTATCTGGCTCTTGAGGCCCGTTAAGCTCCGTGCTTGCGCCGTCCCCCGGTTCGAGCGCAGTCTTGGAGCCGAGTCCTTGGCATCGAATCCTTTTCTCTGGAGACCACAATGACCGCTGCCACAATTGCCCCGACCCGCTTGCGCCCAATCCGCTTGCGATTTGGGCTGGCTGCGCTCGCCGTCGGCGCTTTCAGCGCGTTCGGCTCGCCGGCTCAAGCGCGCGGACCGGAAGGCATCGCCGACGTCGCCGAGAAGGTGATCGACGCGGTCGTCAACATCTCGACGTCGCAGACCGTCGAAGCCAAGGGCGGCGGCGGCAGCAACACCATGCCGCAACTGCCGCCCGGCTCGCCTTTCGAGGAGTTCTTCGACGACTTCTTCAAGAACCGAAGGGGTCCCGGCGGCGGCGGCAAGGGCGGCGATAACGGCAGTGGCCCGCCGCGCAAAGCCAATTCGCTCGGAAGCGGCTTCATCATCGACACCTCCGGTGTCGTCGTGACCAACAACCATGTCATCGCGGATGCCGACGAGATCAACGTCATTCTCAATGACGGCAGCAAGATCAAGGCCGAGCTGGTCGGCGTCGACAAGAAGACCGACCTTGCCGTGCTGAAGTTCAAGCCGCCGAAGCCGCTGGTCTCGGTGAAGTTCGGCGACTCCGACAAGCTTCGCCTCGGCGACTGGGTGGTTGCGATCGGCAACCCGTTCAGCCTCGGTGGCACGGTGACGGCCGGCATCGTCTCGGCCAAGAACCGCGACATCTCCTCAGGTCCCTATGACAGCTACATCCAGACTGACGCTGCGATCAATCGCGGCAATTCCGGTGGCCCGCTGTTCAACCTTGATGGCGACGTCGTCGGCGTCAACACGTTGATCATCTCGCCCTCCGGCGGCTCGATCGGCATCGGCTTTGCGGTGCCGTCGAAGACCGTCGCGGGCGTGGTCGATCAGCTCCGCCAGTTCGGCGAATTGCGTCGCGGTTGGCTCGGCGTACGCATCCAGAGCGTCACTGATGAGATCGCCGAGAGCCTCAACATCAAGCCGCCGCGCGGCGCGCTGGTCGCGGGCGTCGACGACAAGGGCCCGGCCAAGCCCGCCGGCATCGAGCCCGGCGACGTCGTCGTCAAGTTCGACGGCAAGGACGTCAAGGATCCGAAGGATCTCTCCCGCGTCGTCGCCGACACGGCGGTCGGCAAGGAGGTCGACGTCATCGTCATCCGCAAGGGCCAGGAAGAGACCAAGAAGGTCACGCTCGGCCGCCTCCAGGATGCCGACAAGGTGCAGGCCGCGGTGAAGACCGACGAGCCCGCGCCCGAGAAGCCGGTGACGCAGAAGGCGCTCGGCCTCGATCTCGCAACGATCAGCAAGGATTTGCGCACGCGTTACAAGATCAAGGACACCGTCAGGGGCGTGGTCGTCACCAATGTCGAGGCCAATTCGGACGCCGCCGAGAAGCGGCTCTCCGCGGGCGACGTCATCGTCGAGGTGGCGCAGGAAGCCGTCTCCAGCGGTGCCGACATCCAGAAGCGGGTCGACCAGCTCAAGAAGGACGGCAAGAAGTCGGTGCTGCTGCTGGTCTCGAATGGTGACGGCGAGCTGCGCTTCGTGGCGTTGAGCGTGCAGTAGGAAGCGCTCTGAAACACATCCTCACTGTCATCACCCGCGAAAGCGGGTGATCCAGTATTCCAGAGACAGTGCGAGGATACGGAGACGCCGCGGCGTACTGGATGCCCCGCCTTCGCGGGGCATGACGGCGGAGAGGAGACTACGCCTCCACAAACTCCTCGCGTCGATACCCCTGCGCATACAGCAGCGCGGTGAGATCGCCGTGGTCGATCTTTGCGGCCGCCGCTGCGGCCACTGCCGGCTTCGCGTGATACGCCACACCGAACCCCGCCGCCTGGATCATCGCCAGATCATTGGCACCGTCGCCGACCACGACCGAGTCGATATCGTCGAGATCGAACGACTCCATCAAATCCACCAGCGTCGCCAGCTTGGCCGCGCGGCCCAAAATCGGCTCCTTCACCTCGCCGGTGAACTTGCCGTCGCGGACGACGAGTTCGTTGGCGCGGTTTTCCTGAAAGCCGATCTTTGCGGCGACCGCGCTCGTAAACAGCGTGAAGCCGCCGGAGACGAGGCAGGTATAGGCGCCGTGCGCGCGCATGGTCGCGACCAGCTCGCGGCCGCCCGGCGTCAGCGAGATGCGTTCGGCCAGCACCTTGTCGACCACGCCCACGGGGAGGTCCTTTAGGAGCGCGACGCGCTCGCGCAGCGCCGGCTCGAACTCGATCTCGCCGCGCATCGCGCGTTCGGTGATGCCGGCGACATGCGCCTTCAGTCCGGCAAAATCGGCAAGTTCATCGATGCATTCCTGGCCGATCATGGTGGAATCCATGTCGGCGAGAAAAAGCTTCTTGCGCCGGAAGCCGACAGGCTGCACGACGATGTCGATGGGCAGATCGCCACGAAGCTCGCGCAACCGCTGCTCGATGGCGTGACGGTCGCCTTCGAGGTTACTGTCGGCGCCGAAGGGAATGTCGACCGCAACCCCGTCGAACAGCCAGTGCGCAGGTAGCGCCTGGGGCAGCACGGCGCGGGCGCCGTCGACGATGGTGCTATCGAGCGCGGGATTATTGGGGTTGCAGATCAGCGTGGCGACGAGGGACATTTGAGGTTTTCGTGAGCGAGGGGCAAGTCGGCAGAAGGCATGTTGGCAAGGCCGTGCTTATCGCAGGCCCGACCGCCAGCGGCAAGTCGGCGCTGGCGCTCGAGCTTGCGCTCGCCACCGGCGGCGTCGTCATCAATGCGGATTCCATGCAAGTTTATCGGGATCTCCGCATCATCACGGCGCGCCCCACAGGGGCTGAGGAGGCGCGGGTGCCGCACCGCCTTTATGGCCATGTCGATGCAGCCGTGAATTTTTCGGCCGGGGCCTGGGTGAGCGACGCGGCGAAGGCGCTGGAAGAGGCGCAGACCGAAGGCCGCCTGCCGATTTTCATCGGCGGCACCGGGCTCTATTTCAAGGCTTTGACGGCTGGTCTCTCGGTGGTACCGCCGATCCCTGCCGAGCTGCGCGAGGACGTGCGCGCGCGGCTGGAGCGGAACGGCGTCGAGGCGCTGCACGCGGAACTCGCGGCTCGCGATCCGCGCGCCGCGGAACGATTGAACGTGCGTGATCGCACCCGCATCGCGCGCGCGCTCGAAGTGATTGAGGCGACCGGGCGCTCCCTTCTCGACTGGCACCACGAGGGTCAGCCCCCGCTGCTACCGAAGGACAGTTTTCGCGCAGTGTTTCTGGCACCCGAGCGCGAGGAGCTCTATGCCCGCATCGATGTTCGTTTCGACGCCATGCTGGGCGCCGGCGCGTTGAACGAAGTCGAGCGGCTCGGCGCCCGCAGCCTCGATCCGCTGCTGCCGGCGATGAAAGCTCATGGCGTCCCGGCGTTGATCCGCCACCTGCGCGGCGAGATCAGTCTCGATGAGGCCGCCACGATCGGCCGGGCCGATACCCGCCACTATGCCAAGCGCCAGTTCACCTGGTTTCGGCACCAGCTGCCCGAATTCGAATGGGTGAAGCCAGAGGAGGTGAGGGGTTGGCTCGCGGCGGCCGCGAACGCAGCGAGGGACGCCAGTTGACGCGCTTTTGTGCCTCAGTTCCCAATTTTACCTCTCGCCGAACCTCGGGAACACCGCTACACTGCCAAAATCGCGCGGGAACGGCCGCACTGCCTTGACATCCGGGCTTTGGTCGTTATGTTTCGCGCAACCTTTGGGAAGCCGAGCCACCGCAATGCGTAATATTATTACCAAACTCCTTATCGCCGTCGTACCCAGGCACACCGCCGGGGGTGGCTAACTGCCATCCACATGACAGGCGGTGTGCATGGGCCCTCTTCGGGGCCTTTTTTATTTCCCGAACCAGACACGAACGAAGCCGCTGACAACAGCGCATCCGGAGCAAGCCAATGAGCGACAAGAGCCACGATCCGAACCAGATGACCGGCGCCGCGATGATCGTCCGCGCGCTCATCGATCACGGCGTGACCGACATTTTCGGCTATCCCGGCGGCGCGGTGCTTCCGATCTATGACGAGATCTTCCAGCAGAGCGAGGTCCAGCACATCCTGGTCCGCCACGAGCAGGGCGCGGGCCACGCCGCCGAGGGCTATGCGCGCTCGACCGGCAAGCCGGGCGTCGCGCTGGTGACCTCCGGCCCCGGCGCCACCAACATGGTGACGCCGCTGACCGACGCGCTGATGGATTCGATCCCGCTGGTCTGCATCTCCGGCCAGGTGCCGACGCATCTGATCGGCAATGACGCGTTCCAGGAATGCGACACCGTCGGCATCACGCGTCCCTGCACGAAGCACAATTGGCTGGTGCGCGACGTCAACGATCTCGCAAAAGTGCTGCACGAGGCCTTCTACGTTGCGACCACGGGCCGGCCCGGCCCGGTGCTGGTCGACGTGCCGAAGGACGTGCAGTTTGCGACCGGCACCTATCATCCGCCGCGCAAGTCCGACGTGCACCGCTCCTATGCGCCGCGCGTGAAGGGTGATGCGACGCAGATCCGCAAGGCGGTGGCGCTGCTCGCAGGCGCCAAGCGTCCCGTGATCTACAGTGGCGGCGGTGTGATCAATTCCGGTCCCGAGGCGACCAAGCTGCTGCGCGAGCTGGTCGAGGTCACCGGCTTTCCGATCACCTCGACGCTGATGGGCCTGGGTGCCTATCCGGCGTCGGGCAAGAGCTGGCTCGGCATGCTCGGCATGCACGGCACCTACGAAGCCAACATGACCATGCATGATTGCGACGTCATGCTGTGCGTCGGCGCGCGCTTCGACGACCGCATCACCGGCCGTGTCGATGCGTTCTCGCCGGGCTCCAAGAAGATCCACATCGACATCGATCCGTCCTCGATCAACAAGAACATCCGCGTCGACGTGCCGATCATCGGCGATTGCGCCAACATCCTCGGCGACATCCTCCAGGTGTTCAAGGCGGAGGCGAAGAAGCCCGACGTCAAGGCGTGGTGGCAGCAGATCACGCAGTGGCGCGCCCGCAACTCGCTCTATTACAGGAAAAGCAACGACGTCATCCTGCCGCAGCACGCGATCCAGAGCCTGTTCGAGGCGACGCGCGGCAAGGATACCTACATCACGACCGAGGTCGGCCAGCACCAGATGTGGGCCGCGCAGTTCTTCGGCTTCGAGGAGCCGCATCGCTGGATGACGTCGGGTGGTCTCGGCACCATGGGCTACGGCCTGCCGGCTGCGGTCGGTGTGCAGGTGGCCCATCCCGACAGCCTCGTCATCGACATCGCGGGCGATGCCTCTGTGCAGATGACGATGCAGGAGATGTCGACGGCGGTTCAGTACGAGCTGCCCATCAAGATCTTCATCCTGAACAACCAGTACATGGGCATGGTGCGGCAGTGGCAGCAACTGCTCCACGGCAACCGGCTGTCGCATTCCTACTCGGAGGCGCTGCCGGATTTCGTCAAGCTTGCGGAAGCCTATGGCGGCGTCGGCCTCCAGGTGCACAAGCCTGCCGATCTCGATGGCGCCATCAAGGAGATGATCTCGGTCAAGCGTCCGGTGCTGTTCGACTGCCGCGTCGCCGCGCTGGAAAACTGCTTCCCGATGATCCCCTCCGGCAAGGCGCACAACGAGATGCTGTTGCCCGAGCAGGCCAACGACGAGGCGACTGCCAAGGCGTTCGCGGGCGGCAAGGCGCTGGTGTGAGGCCATGTTCGACCTGACGGAGCTCGAGCGCGCGCATGCGATCGTGGGGCAGGCGGTGCCGGTGACGCCGGCGCACGCCTGGCCTTTGCTCGCCCAGCGCCTCGGCACCCAGGTCGTGGTCAAGCACGAGAACCACACGCCGATTGGCGCCTTCAAGGTGCGCGGAGGGCTGGTCTATCTCGAACGGCTGAAGCGTGAGCGGCCGAACATTCCGGGCATTATCTCGGCAACGCGCGGCAATCACGGCCAGAGCCTTGCCTTTGCGGCGAGCCGCCACGGCGTGCCCGCGGTGATTTACATGCCGCGCGGCAACTCGGTCGAGAAGAACCGGGCGATGAAGACCTTTGGCGCCGAGCTCGTCGAGCATGGCGAGGACTTTCAGGCCGCGCGCGAGGAAGCCGCACGCCGCGCGCAGTTCGCCTGCCTCCATATGGTGCCGTCGTTCCACCCGGATCTGGTGCTGGGCGTGGCGACCTACGCGCTCGAGCTGTTCAGGGCCGCGCCCGATCTCGACATTCTCTATGTGCCGATCGGGCAGGGCTCCGGCATCTGCGGTTGCATCATGGCGCGCGATCTGCTCGGCCTGAAGACCGAGATCGTCGGCGTGCAGTCGACCGAGGCGCCGTCCTACGCGCTCTCGTTCGCGGCCGGGAAGATCGTGACCACCCAGACCAGCAACACGCTCGCCGACGGCATGGCGACGCGGATCCCCGATGAGGATGCGTTCGCGCTGATCCGCAAGGGCGCCTCGCGCATCGTGCAAGTGACCGACGCTGAGGTCGCTGCCGCGATCCGCGCCTATTGGACCGATACACATAATCTCGCCGAAGGCGCCGGTGCGGCCGCACTCGCCGCGGCGATTCAGGAAAAGGCAAAACTGTTGGGCAAGCGCGTCGGTCTGGTGCTGTCCGGTGGCAATATTGATTTCGATCTGTTCAAGCAATGGGTGGTCGCATGATCGCGCCGGCGCTTACCAATAACTCCGCCGTCATCGTCCGGCTTGACCGGACGATCCAGTACGCCGCGGCCGTCGTGGGAATCTCGGCGCTGGTGATTACTGGATGCCCCGCCTTCGCGGGGCATGACAAGAAAGAATAGAGGGGACGACAATGAACCAGCCCGCATCCGCCTATTTCATCGAGGAGCGTCACGATCCCAACGAGACGCACACGCTTTCGGTGCTCGTGCAGAACGAGCCCGGCGTGCTCGCACGCGTCATCGGCCTGTTCTCGGGCCGCGGCTACAACATCGAGAGCCTCACCGTCTCCGAGACCGAGAGCCAGAAACATCTCTCGCGCATCACCATCGTCACCACGGGCACGCCGATGGTGATCGAGCAGATCAAGCATCAGCTCGATCGCATGATCCCGGTCTATCGCGTCGTCGACATGACGCTGACCAAGCGCTCGATCGAGCGCGAGCTCGCAATGGTGAAGGTGCGCGGAGAGGGCGACCACCGCGTCGAAGCGCTGCGGCTTGCTGACGCCTTCCGCGCCCGTGTGATCGACGCGACCACCGAGAGCTTCGTGTTCGAGATCACAGGCAATACGGACAAGATCAACCAGTTTATCGACCTGATGCGTCCGCTTGGCCTTGTCGAGGTGTCGCGCACGGGCGTTGCCGCGATCGGCCGCGGGCCTGAGGGGATGTGAACCATGCTGGCGCGCGACTGGTACTATAACGAGCGGAATCGGATGGGCATCGGGCCCACGGTGGCGTCGATCTACGACTCCCACGACGATGCCGATCTACGTGCGCGCGCCGCGCTGAAAATGTTGGGCGTACAGCGGGGCTGGCGGATTGCGGACATCGGCTGCGGCAACGGCGTGCTGGCGACCGAAGCGTCGCTGATGGGCGCCGAGGTCGATGCCATCGACATCTCGCCGGCGATGCTGGCGCTTGCCGAGATCTATGCCCGCGACCGCAAGGCGCCCGTGCGCACGCAGTCCGCCGGCCTGCTCAGCTTCTCCTACCAGCCGGAATCCTATGACCTGATCGTCAGCGAGTTTACGCTGCACCATCTGCCGGATTTCTGGAAGGCGGTGGCGATGTCGCGGATCTATCGCGCGCTGAAGCCGGGCGCGACATTCTACCTGCGCGACATCGTTTACGCCTCGATGCCCGACGCCGTCGAGCGCGACGTCGAGCAATGGGCCGACTACCACATCAAGAACCACGATTTCTCGCACGAGAGCGTGGTGACGCATATGCGCGACGAATATTCCACCTTCGGTTGGGTGATGGAGCGGATGCTGACCGATGTCGGCTTCACGCTGGTTTCGGTCGACTATCACGCGCCGATGCACGGCACCTATCTGCTGCGGAAACCCAAAGCCGGCGAGCAAGGCTAGACAACAACAGGGCTGCACGACAAAGCAGAACCGGAAACAAAAATGAAGCCGGCCGATATCCTCATCGCCATCCTGGTGGCGATCATCTGGGGGCTTGCCTTCGTGGCGAGCCGGATCGCGCTCGACGAATTTTCGCCGGAGCTGATGACGGCGATGCGCTTCACGATTGCCGCGGTGCCATGCCTGTTCGTTCGCAAGCCGAAGATCGCCTGGTCGCTGCTGATCGCGATCAGCTTCACACTGTTCCTCGGCCAGTTCCTGAGCCAGGCTTACGGCATCGCCCATGGCGTGCCGGTGGGATTGACTTCCGTCGTCGTGCAGAGCCAGGCGCTGTTCACGATCGGCTTTGCCGCGCTCGCTTTCGGCGAGCGCCCGACGCCTGCGCAGACGCTGGGCGTCGTCATCGCGGCAGTCGGCCTGCTGATGATCTGCGGCACCGTCGGCTACGATTTCAGCGTCGGGGCCTTTGCGGTGCTGATGATCGCGCCGCTTAGCTTTGCGGTCGGCAACATCCTGCTGCGTGGTGCTCGCGGCGTGCCGATGTTCGATCTGTTCGCTTGGCTCTGCCTCGTCACCGCGTTGCCGCTGTTCGTGTTGACGCTGCTTGTGAACGGACCGGCGCCGACTGTGCAGTCGCTGATTCATATGTCGCTCACCGGCCTCGTCTGCCTGCTGGTGATCGGCGCCATCTCCACCAGCATCGCCTATTGGCTGTGGGGTCGGCTGCTGCGGGATTATCCCGCAGCCCAAGTGGTGCCGTTCGCACTGCTGGTGCCGTTCGTGGGTTCTGCCGCCTCCAGCATCGTGTTCGGCGAGCGGTTCGGCCCGCTGCGTCTCGCCGGCATGCTGACCGTGATCGGCGGCATTGCGGTGATGGTGCTGGTCAAGCGGCCGCATGCGCTGCCGAAGACTGCGTGAGGTGGATATGGCCTACTCGCTCTTCTATGCCTTCCTCGCCTTTATGGCGGTGATGTACTTCACCCCCGGGCCGAACAACATCATGCTGCTGGCCTCGGGTCTGACCTACGGCTTCCGCCGCACCGTCCCGCACATCGCCGGCATCGTCATCGGCTTCGCCTTCATGGTCGGCGCCATCGGCCTTGGGCTCGGAACGGTGTTCCTGGCCTATCCGATCCTCCAGAGCATTTTGAAATATGCCGGCGCCGCCTACCTGATTTACCTCGCCGCTGTGATCGCTTTCTCCGGCCCAACCAAGCCGGGCGCGGGGGATGGCCGCGGACCGATGACCTTCTGGGGCGCGGCCATGTTCCAATGGATCAACGCCAAGGGCTGGGTGATCGTGATCGGCACCATCACCGCTTATGCGGCGATTGCCCAGTTCCCCATCAACATCGCGATCCAGACCGTGATCAGCCTGCTCGTGGGCACGGTCTCGACCGTGCTCTGGGCCTTTTTCGGCACCGCACTGCGACCGGTCCTGACCTCCGAGCGGCTGGTCCGCGCCTTCAATATCCTGATGGCGATCCTGCTGCTGGCCTCGCTTTATCCTGTCTTCATGGATGCATGATGCCGCAGATTTCCATGCAGAAACGGGTTTCCCAGGGGGCTGAAAATGCTCTAGACAGCCCCCGAAATCCGCAAATCTCACCGTCCGAGACCTGACCCACGGCCGATTCTGGCCCAGACCCGAGGAAACGACTATGCGTGTTTATTACGATCGCGACGCCGACCTGAACCTGATCAAGGGCAAGAAGGTCGTCATCGTCGGCTACGGCAGCCAGGGCCACGCCCACGCGCTGAACCTGAAGGATTCCGGCGTCAAGGAAGTCGCGATCGCGCTCCGCAAGGGCTCGGCCTCGGCCAAGAAGGCGGAAGCCGCTGGCTTCAAGGTGATGGAAGTCGCCGAAGCCGCCAAATGGGCCGACCTCGTCATGATGCTGACCCCGGACGAGCTCCAGGGCGACATCTATCGCGAGCACCTGCACGACAACATGAAGAAGGGCGCAGCGCTCGTCTTCGCGCACGGCCTCAACGTCCATTTCAACCTGCTCGATCCCCGCGCCGACCTCGACGTGCTGATGATCGCGCCGAAGGGCCCCGGCCACACCGTGCGCTCCGAGTATCAGCGCGGCGGCGGCGTGCCCTGCCTGATCGCGATCTCCAAGGACGTCTCGGGCAACGCCCATGATCTCGGCCTGTCCTACGCCTCGGCCGTCGGCGGCGGCCGTGCCGGCATCATCGAGACCACCTTCAAGGAAGAGTGCGAGACCGACCTGTTCGGCGAGCAGGTTGTGCTCTGCGGCGGCCTGGTCGAGCTGATCAAGGGCGGCTACGAGACCCTGGTCGAAGCCGGCTACGCCCCGGAGATGGCCTATTTCGAGTGCCTGCACGAGGTGAAGCTGATCGTCGACCTGATCTATGAAGGCGGCATCGCCAACATGAACTACTCGATCTCCAACACCGCAGAGTATGGCGAATACGTCACCGGTCCGCGCATCGTCACCTCGGAAACCAAGGCCGAGATGAAGCGCGTTCTGAACGACATCCAGTCCGGCAAGTTCGCCCGCGACTGGATGCTCGAGAACAAGGTCAACCAGACCTCGTTCAAGGCGACCCGCGCCAAGCTCGCTGCACATCCGATCGAGGAAGTCGGCGCGAAGCTCCGCGACATGATGCCCTGGATCAAGAAGGGCGCGTTGGTCGACAAGTCGAAGAACTAAGTTTTGCGAGAGCGAAAAAGCAACGCTTCGCTCGCCAAACCAAATCTTAAATCTTCGCGATTATATCTGAGCGAGATCGCAAACAGCGATCTCGCTCTTTCCTTCTCGCGCGAAGCATTGCTGCTTCATTCAAATTCTTCGCGAGTTCATGTGCTCGCTGAGCAGCAAGAACTGACGCTTAAACCACATTCTTGGTCTCGCGTCGTTTTTCAGCAGTTCTCGCAAGACTCCGGGTACCAAAACGCCAGCGTCTTCAGAGTCGAAGACTCGTCTCTTCATCCACTCTCTCATCCCGTCATCAATCTCGCTGTGCGACGCTTGCGTGCGACTTCAACTTAAGAAGCGACACCTGCTACGCCTTCTTGCGCGCGCATTATTGCGCTTCGGCCGTACGCCGGGTCGGGCTTGAGGCCATCGCGATCATCCGCAATGCCATCACGGCGAGCAGTGGAACGAGGAACGCGGCATAGAGCGGCATCGCCGGCACGCGTTTGCCGAACGACACCATGAACTGGAACCAGAGATAATAGCCGCCCACAAGGTGCAGCGCGCGCCACGCGCGTGGTCCGAGCAGTGCGGCTGCGCGATCGAACGAGGTCGCGCTCATGGCGACGATGACGGCATAGCCGATGCCGCCGAAGATGTAGGACGCGGCCGAGGTCGCCTCTGCAAAGGCCGCCGGATCCATTTTGGCGAAAGCGACGATCGCAACCGCGTGGATGGCGTGGGAAGTGGCAAAGCTGAGGCCGAGATAACGCCGGTTGCGGCGCTGCCAGCGGGTCCAGGCATTGGGCCACAGCCGCGCCAGCGCAGCGGCGCTGAAGGCGAGACAGAACAGGAGCAGCGAGCTTCGTGCGGTGAAGCGGATCACCATGCGGACCCCCTCGACCTCGAACTGCCGCATCGAGGCGATCCACAGGCTGAGAGCGATCAGGCTCAGGGTGAAGGCGGCAAGCAGCCACCAGCCTTCGAACCAGCCTTGACGTTGCGACATGATGATTTCCTCCCCTATGTAATCGCCGATTACATTTCGTGGCGACTTGGCCGTCAATGGTGTAATCGCTGCTTACATTCACGTTCGGGTGATGCTAGGCTCGGCTGTTGCCGCGAATTCGCTGCAACCTCTCCCGCTTGCTTTGCGGGGGAGGTCGGCGCGAAGCGCCGGGTGGGGGCTTTCTCCACTTGGGGAATCTCGCTCGCGGCACGACCCCCACCCCCAACCCTCCCCCGCAAGCGGGAGAGGGAGCGCACCTCCTTCGTGGCTCTCAGAATGCCTAAGCTTGTCCGCCAAACTCCGAAGCCTCGCGCCCGTCGCCAAACATCCGAAGCCCGGCCCTATCACCACGGCGACCTCCGCCGCGTGTTGATCGATGCCGCGCTGCAACTGGCGGCCGAGGGCGCCGAGGTCTCGGTGCGCGAGGCCGCGCGCCGGGCCGCGGTGTCGCCGGGGGCACCGTTCCGGCACTTCCCCAATCGCGACGCGCTGATGGCGGCGGTGGCCGAGGAGGCGCAGCGGCGCTTTCGCCTCGAGATCGAGGCCGCGCTGGGCGAGGCGGCGGCGCCCGACCCGCTGGCTCGCTTCCGTGCCTTCGGCTTGGCTTATCTGCGCTGGGCGATGCGCAACCCCGCGCATTTCGAGATCATCTCCACCGGGCGCTATTTCACCCATGGCAGCTCGGCCGGGCTGACACGCGACAATGCCGAGCTGGTCGCGCTGACCGAGCGGATGCTGGCTGAGGCGGCGGAGCAGGGCCTGCTGTGGTCGGGCGATCTCAAGCGCATCCAGATCGCCGGCCGCGCCCTGGTCTACGGCTTTGCCCGGATGAATCTCGACGGCCATTTCCCGCGCTGGGGGGTGGAGGAGGGTGAGATCGAACGGATGGCGGAGGGGGTGATCGACCTGTTCATCGCGGGGATCGCCAAGCGCTAGCGTGCGTGGCATGCGGCCGTTCGCCGCCTGCTAACATTAAGCGAAGGTCGGACCACCACACGCGTTGCTTGTCCATGACCGTTCAATTACAGTTTTATGACACGGTGCAGGCTTTCCGGCTGCGCCGAAAGCTACAGGCCGGTTCACGGCTTGGCATCACCGCGCCGGACCAGAAGTTGCGTGTCGTCGATGGCGTCCGCGCCCAATCCAGGTCCTTCTGCCGCCACCGCCGTGCTGGCGAGCGTCGCCGCGCTCGGCGTCTGGCGACTGCTTGCAGTTGCCGCGCCGCATCTCGCAGCCCTTGCGCTGATGTACGAGACCGAGACCGATTTTGGCTCGCGGCTCTCTTTCGTGTTGGCCTGGGGCATCCTCAACTTCTTCTGGATCACGCTGCTGCGGCGGCCGGCGCTGTCGGGCGCGCTGTCGCTGACCATGGTCGTCGTGCTGATACTGCTGTCGCGGCTCAAGCACGACGTCGTGCAGATGACCGTCAACTTCATCGACCTGATGATGATCGACCGCGACACCGTCGCGTTCCTGTTCACGATCTTCCCGAACCTGCGCTGGTCGGTGATCGGGGCCGGCCTCGTCACGCTGCCGCTGATGTATGCGTTGTGGTGGCTCGATCCGTTCCGCATCCGCCGCCTGCCGGCGCTTGCCTCACTGCTCGCGTGTCTCGCCGCACTTGTGGGCTATTCGCTCTATCATCCGGACGAGGCCTGGCGCGGCTATTACGACGACGGCTATCTCTCAAAGTTCTTCCGCTCCGGCGTCAGCGCGGTCTCCGACTTCGCGCAATACGGCTTCATGGAGTCGGCCGCCTCGACCAACGAACGGCTCAACATGCCGCTGGTCGATGCCTGTCATCCCGCCGGCCGTCGGCCGAACATCATCATGGTCCATGATGAATCCAGCTTCGACATCCGCGCCGCTGCTGGCATCAAGGTGCCGCCGGGCTATGGCAGCCACTTCAAATCCTTTGATGGCAAGCAGCGCACGTTCCTGGCCGAGAGCAATGGCGGCCCTAGCTGGTTCACCGAATACAACGTGCTCGCAGGCCTCTCCTCGCGCTCATTCGGCCGTTTCGCCTATTTCGTGACGCGCATCGCATCGGGCCGCGTCGAGCGCGGCCTGCCGCTGGCGCTGCGCCGCTGCGGCTACGACACGATGTCGCTCTATCCTGCTTATGGCGGCTTCATGGGCGCACGCAGTTTCCAGATGACGACCGGCGTCGAGCGTTTCTTCGACTCGAAGGATCTCGGCGCGAAGGACGTCGAGCCGGACAGCTTCTTCTACGACAAGGCGCTCCGGCTGATGGGCGAGCGCACGCCGAACAAGCCGCTGTTCACCTTCATCTATCTCGGCGCCAATCATTTCCCCTGGGAGACGCGCTTTCGCCCCGACCTGGTGCCGAATTGGAAGGCGCCGGGCAACGCGCCGTCCATCGACGAATATCTCCGCCGGCAAGCGATGAGCGCCGAGCAATTTAAGACCTTCATCGCCGGGCTGAAGAAGACGTTCCCCGGCGAGCCCTTCCTGATCGTGCGCTATGGCGACCACCAGCCGGAATTCGCGCCGCAGATTCTCGAGCCCGGGCTCGACGAAGGCGCCATCGGCAAGAAGCTCGACGACTACGATCCGCGCCTCTACGCGACCTATTACGCGATCGACGCCGTCAATTTCGAGCCGGTGAAGAGCGATGCCGTGATGGACACGATCGACGGTCCTTATCTGCCGCTGGTGATCCAGGAAGCCGCGGGCATTCCGCTCGACCCGTCCTTCGCCGAGCAGAAGCAGATCATGCTCCGCTGCAAGGGCCTATTCTACGCCTGCAAGGACGGCGCCGAAGCGCGGCGGCTGAATCGGCTGCTGATCAATGCAGGGATGATCCACGGGCTTTAGTCTTCATCGCCGTCATCCTGAGGTGCCGGAGCGTAGCGGAGGCCTCGAAGGATGCACGGCCCGGCTGTATCGCGGCCGTTCATCCTTCGAGGCTCCTCGCGCACTGCTTCGCAGTGCACGCCTCGCACCTCAGGATGACGGGACGTGCGGCAGACCTACTGTTTCACCTTCTCCCACAGCCACTTCGCCACGAGATCCGGCGACGAATTCGCGTCGTTGCCGGCGGCGCGCAGATTCGCCTCGCGCATCGTGGTGATGTCGATCTTGCCGAGCAACGGCTTCAACGCCGCCTGCAATCGTTCGTCGCCAGCGCGCTTCGGCGCGAGCAGCAGGATCGCGTCGTAAGGCGGGATCGCGTGCCTGGGATCATCGAGTACGACGAGATCGTACTTCGCGATCAACCCGTCGCTGGTGTAGCCGGCGATGACGTCGACTTCGCCGCTGGCGACCGCGGCATACATGAAGTCCGGCTGCATCTGGCGCTGGGCGCGGAACTGAAGCCCGTAAGCCTTTTGCAGGGCCGCCCATTCGGGCCGCGAGAAGAATTCGTAGTCGCCGGCGATCGACAGGGTCGACGTATGTGCGGCGAGATCGGCGATGGTGCGGATACCAAGCGCCTCGGCGCGCTGCTTCGGCATCACCAGCGCGTAGGCGTTCTCGAAGCCGAGCTCGCCGAGCAGGGTGATGTTGTCTTTCGCGAGCGCAGTCTTGAGTTCTGTCAGCAGTTCCGCGCGTGGCTTGATATCCGTGCGGTGCAACTGGTTGGCCCAGAGCGTGCCGGAATAATCGACATAGATATCGATATCGCCCGCCTTCAGTGCCTCGAAGATCACGCTCGAACCTAGACCGGAGCGTGCGCTTGCGGAGAGACCGGCCGACTGGAGGCGATCTCTCAGCAGCGCCGACAGCACATATTGCTCGGCAAAGGTCTTGGCGCCGACCACGTAGCCCGACGACGAACGGCCTATGGTCGGCACCAGCGTCGCGGCAACCAGCGCTGCGATTCCGACTACGCCGAACCCCGCGCGCAGGCGGCTACGATGACGCAGCCCACTCTCGATCAGGCCGAGCAGCTGATCGACGGCGAGTGCGAGCAGCGCAGATGCAAAGCACCCGAACAGCACGAACACCCAGTTCTGGGTTTGAAGGCCGGCAAAGATGTAGTTGCCGAGGCTGGTCTGCCCGATCGGCGTCGAGAGCGTCGCGGTGCCGATCACCCAGACTGCGGCGGTTCGGATGCCGGCCATCATCACCGGCAGTGCCAGTGGCAGTTCGACCATCACGAGCGACTGCCGCGGCGTCATGCCGACTCCCTCAGCGGCTTCGATCAGTGCGGGGTCGACGCCGTTAAGCCCGGTGATGCCGTTGCGCAGCACCGGCAACATCGAATAGAGCGCCAGCGCCAGCATCGCCGGCAGGAAGCCGAAGGCCGAGAAGGAGACGCCGAACCATTTCAGCGTCACGGATGCTGCCGCCAGCAGCAGCGGATAGAACAGCGCGAGCAGCGCCAGTCCCGGCACGGTCTGTACGATGCTGGCGAGCGCGAGCAGGACACTCCGCGGCGCCGGACGGTTGCGGGTGAGAATTGCCAGCGGCAGGCTGATGATCAGGCCGAGCGCAAGTGCTGCGAGACTCACCCGCACATGGTTGCCGAGATAGTCGGGGAGATGCGACAGCGCCTCGCCCCAGCGCGGATCGGAGAAAAGGCTCATGCCGCACCGCTTTGTGGCAGCAGCGCATTCAGCCGCTCGACCTGCCGCCGCGGCGTCCGCAACAGCTCCAGCACATAGGCGTCGCTGCTTTTCGTAAGTTCAGCCGGCGTGCCCTGCGCGAGCAGCTTTCCGCTGCGCATCACCGCGATGCGGTCGGCCAGCAAAATCGCTTCCGTCATGTCGTGCGTGATCATCACGGTGGTCAGGCCGAGCTTGCGGTGCAGGTCGCGAAAATCGTCGCCGAGCGCATCGCGGGTGAGGGGATCGAGCGCGCCGAACGGCTCGTCCATCAGCACGATGCGGGGTTTTGCGGCAAGCGCCCGCGCCACGCCGACGCGCTGGCGCTGGCCGCCGGAAAGCGCCTCGGGCAGCCGATCGCGATGCGAGGCACGATCGAGCTGCACGAGATCCAGCAGTTCGTCGACGCGGATTGCGATGTCCGCCGCAGGCTGGCCCAGCAGTTTTGGCGTGATCCCGATATTGTCGGCGACGCTCAGATGCGGAAACAGTCCGCCACTCTGGAAGACGTAGCCGATCCGGCGCCGCAGCGCGACCGGATCGATTTTTTGCACGTCCTCGCCTTCAACCGTGATGGTGCCGCCGTCGGCCTCGATCAGCCGGTTGGCGAGCCGCAGCAGTGTGGTCTTGCCCGAGCCAGAGCCGCCGACGATGGCCAAAAACTCGCCCTCGGCGATGTCGAGTGATACGTCGTCCACGGCCTTGAGGAGGCCGAAGCTCTTGGTGACGTGCGCATAGCCAATCATCGGCCGGGAAGGCATCGGGCGGGGGCTCACTTCGCTGACCCGCCCATGGCGGCGGGGATGACGAGACCCATGCCTAGCACGCTTGTCCGGTTGATTGAACTTGGCCGCGCGAGAGGCTAAGGCATCGTCCGGGGTTTGGAGGAAACACATGACAACGCCCACGGCAGTGGCGCTGGAAGATGCCAAGGTTGCGTTCCGGCTGGCGGACGGGCGGGTCTATACAGCGGTGGAGCAGGCGCATCTTTCGGTCGGTCAGGGCGAGTTCGTCGCCATTGTCGGCCCGACCGGCTGCGGGAAATCGACGCTGCTCAACGTCGCCGCCGGCCTGCTGAAGCCGGCCGCAGGTAGCGTCAAGATCTTCGACCGGCCGCTCGCGGGGCTGAACCGGGACGCCGGCTACCTGTTCCAGGCCGATGCGCTGTTCCCCTGGAAGACGGCGCTCGACAATGTCGCGATCGGGCTCGAGATCAGGGGCACGCCGCGTGCCGAGGCGCTGCCGCGGGCACAGAAATGGCTGACCTCCGTCGGCCTCGGGGCCTTCGCCAACCGTTATCCGCACATGCTCTCGGGCGGCCAGCGCAAGCGCGTGGCGCTGGCGCAGGTGCTGATCCGCGATCCAAAGATCCTCCTGATGGACGAGCCGTTCGGGCCGCTCGATGCGCAAACCCGCCAGGTGATGGGCAATCTGCTGCTCGATCTCTGGAATGCCGACCGCAAGGCCGTGCTGTTCGTGACCCATGATCTCGAAGAGGCGATCGCGCTCGCGGACCGCGTCGTGATCATGTCGGCCGGGCCGTCCTCGCGCATCATCGGCGACTGGCGTGTGCAGCTCGCCCGTCCGCGCGACATCTTCGAGGTGCGGCTGGACAAGGAGTTCCACGCGCTCCATCGCGAGATCTGGAGCGTGCTCAAGGACGAGGTGATGAAGGGCTACGCGCAATCCACCCAGGCGGCGGAGGCGGTCTGATGTCGCGGGTCACGCTGCTTGCGCTGCAAATCCTGGTCGCCATCGTCTGCATCGTGCTGTGGCAGTTGCTGTCGACCGTTCCCATCTTCGGCAAGATCCTGTTGCCGCCGTTCTTCTTCTCCAACCCGGTCGATGTGTTCGAGCAGATCGTCAAATGGTTCTGGAGCGGCGTGATCTGGAAGCATCTCTGGATTACGCTGGTGGAGTCGATCCTTGCTTTCGTGATCGGATCGCTCGGTGGCGTCCTGGTCGGCTTCTGGTTCGCGCGCCAGCCGCTGGTCGCCGCGGTGTTCGACCCCTACGTCAAGATGGTCAACGCACTGCCGCGCGTGGTGCTGGCGCCGATCTTCGCGCTGTGGCTGGGGCTCGGCATCTGGTCCAAGGTCGCGCTCGGCGTGACGCTGGTGTTCTTCATCGTGTTCTTCAACGTCTATCAGGGCGTCAAGGAAGTCAGCCGCACGGTGCTCGACAACGGCCGCATGCTCGGCATGAGTGAGGGACAGTTGATGCGCCACGTCTATTGGCCGTCGGCACTGTCGTGGATGTTCTCGTCGCTGCACACTTCGGTCGGCTTCGCCGTGGTTGGCGCCGTCGTCGGTGAATATCTGGGATCGGCCGCAGGGCTCGGCTATTTGATCCAGCAGGCCGAAGGCGTGTTCGACGTCGCCGGCGTGTTCGCCGGCATGTTCGTGCTGTCGGCCTTCGTGATCCTGATCGACTTCGGGGTTACGCTCGTCGAGCGGAGACTATTGGTGTGGCGGCCCACCGTGGACGGGCGCGGCTGAATCGCTTCGTTGGCCTGCTGACGTTTATGTGATGGGTCAGCTGGAATAGAACGCGCCCCCATGCGTCATACCCCCATGCAATCACCCGCATGGGAGTTCAGGATGCACCCGTCAAAGTTTCGCCGCGCCGTCGCGGCGCTCGCAAGCGGGTGCCGATGGCCCAGGCCCGGCCTCGGCACGGCGCTCATTGGCGCGCGCATTCTCGTCGCATTCGCACTCCCTCCGCTTGTATTCGCGCATGAAGCCCATCCGGCCCATCCGCCGGCAGCGCTCAGTGTCGAGGAGAGTGCGTTCCTGCAAGAGAACGAGGCCGCCATGACCAAGATGATGAACGACATGGCGACCAAACCGACCGGCGACGTCGATCGCGACTTCGTCGCGATGATGAATCCGCATCATCAGGGTGCAATCGACATGGCGATGATCGAATTACGCTACGGCAAGAACGAGCAGCTACGGCGCATCGCCCAGGAAATCATCGTCGACCAGATGCAGGAGATCGCGGCCATGAAGCTCGCGATCGGCGAACCGGCGACCGACACCACGCCAGCGCCGACCCAGCCGCAATCCGTTCCAGCCGCCAACGTCCATCATCATCCGGGCATGCAGATGGATATGTCTGCCGGAATGAAGAAGTAGGAGCCACGCATGAAGAGAAACACAATCGGGAAGAGCATTCTTCTGGCAGCCACGATGCTTGCGACGGGTTCGCTCGCATGGGCAGGGCAGGCGCCGGGCGCGCTGTCCGCCGCCGATATTCCGATCAGCCATCACGATCGCGTCTACGCCGCCGAGCAATTCTCGAATACGGTCTCGGTTACCGATCCCGTCGACAACAAGCTGCTTGGCGTGATCCGGCTCGGCGACCCGCAGCCCGGCAATTTCAGCCCGCTCTACAAGGGCCAGGTGCTCGTGCATGGCATGGGTTTCGCGCCCGACCACAAGACGCTTGCCGTGGTGTCGATCGGCTCCAATTCGGTGACGTTCATCGACACCGCGACCAACGCGGTCAAGCACGTGACCTATGTCGGGCGGTCGCCGCACGAGGCATTCTTCACACCCGATGGCAAGG
Source organism: Bradyrhizobium sp. LTSP857 (assembly GCF_000938285.1). Lineage (NCBI taxonomy): Bacteria > Pseudomonadati > Pseudomonadota > Alphaproteobacteria > Hyphomicrobiales > Nitrobacteraceae > Bradyrhizobium > Bradyrhizobium sp. LTSP857. Next base: position 181,903 of record NZ_JYMS01000038.1, read on the forward strand.
AGGTCTGGGTCACCGTCCGCGGCGAAAACTACATCTCCGTGATCGATGCGAAGAGTTTTGAGGAGAAGACCCGCATCACGACCCCGAACGGGCCGGGCATGCAGATTTTCTCACCCGACGGCAAGTACGGTTACATCTGCTCGTCTTTCAATCCCGAGACGGACGTGGTCGCGGTGGCCGAGCACAAGATCATTGCCACGGTGAAGCAGGAGAGCCCGTTCTGCCCGAACATCGCGGCGACGCCGGACGGAAACCAGGTCTGGTTCACGCTGAAGGATGTCGGCCGGACCCAGGTGTTCAACGCCAGGCCGCCGTTCAACGCGATCAAGACGATCGACACCGGTCCGATCACGAATCACGTCAACTTCGCGCACACCGCCAAAGGGACCTTTGCTTATGTGACGATCGGCGGACTGAACGAAGTGAAGGTATTCCGCACCGACGATTTCTCGCAAGTCGCGACGATCCCGGTTGGTAATCTACCCCACGGCGTCTGGCCGTCCGGCGACGGCACGCGCATTTATGTCGGGTTGGAGAACGCTGACGCACTTGCGGCGATCGACACGGCGACCAATAAGGTGGTTGGGAACGTTCCGATCGGCCAGGCGCCGCAGGCGATCGCCTATGTTCCTGGTGCAGCGTCCAATCCGGATGACCGCCAGAACTTGCAGGCACTCGGTGTTGCCGGTCAGGTCGCTCATCTGGCGCTTGCGTCGAAAGACAGTCCGAAGGACCGCAACGCGCCGACCAGCGTGTCGCTGTTCGATCAGGGTCTGATTCAGGTCTTGCAGGCTTCGGTAACAGGGCTTCAGCCCAAGCAGAAATATGTGTTGGCGCTGGCGGAGCATAGCGATGGAAGTGGTACGTTGCAGCCCTTGGCAGCGTTCATGACCAATCCGGCCGGATCTGCCATTGTCAACGCGGTCGGGCCGATCCGGCAGATCGTCGACCAGTCTGCGGCGGCTGCAAAGCGGTATCTTGTGATTGCGTCCGGCGACGCGGCCATGCCCGGTGATGCGGTCCAGATCGAGGCGCAATGAGGTCCGTTAGGGCGACAACGGAGAGCAGGCGGAGCGCCTCATGAAGGACATGCTGGTTCAGGTCGAACCGCTGATCCCCGCGCTCCGCCGTTATGCGCGCGCGCTCATGCGAGATCGCGCAGCGGCCGACGATCTGGTCCAGGATTGCCTGGAGCGCGCCGTCAGCCGCTGGCATCAGCGGCGCGACGGCAGTGTGCGCGCCTGGCTGTTCACCATCCTTCACAATCTGGCGGTCACGCAATTCCGCCAGGCCACAGCCCGGGGCAGACATATGCCAATCGAGGATGCAGGCGAGCAGGAGCTCGTCAGTGCGGCTGCACAGGAGCACAGGCTGATCTACCAGGATGTCCTGGGCAAGCTTGCGAAGCTCCCGGAAGAGCAGCGGGCTGTTTTGTTGCTCGTAGCAGTCGAGGATCTTTCCTACGCGGATGCCGCAGCGGTCCTCAACGTTCCGGTTGGGACCGTGATGTCGCGCCTGTCGCGTGCGCGGGAAAGGTTACAGCAGGAGATGGACGGCGTTGCACCAGGGAACGTCGTGGCATTGCGGAGCGTGAAATGAGCCAGCGGCCGATTACCGAGGACGATCTTCATGCCTATGTGGATCAGGCGCTCGAGCCCGAGCGTCGCGCGGGGGTCGCACGTTATCTGGACGATCATCCGGATGTTGCCAGACGCGTCGCGGCCTTCGCCACCCAGCGCGAGCAGCTGCGTGGCGCGCTTGCGTCAATCGCCGACGAGCCCTTGCCGGCCGAACTGAATCTGTCGCGCATCATCGAGAACCCGAGGCGACGTCCTCTGCGGGCGTGGGGCGTGGTCGCGGCGCTGTTGCTTCTCGGCATCGGCGGTCTTGGTGGTTGGACCATGCATAGCCTGCTGCAAGAGGGGTCGAATGGACTGTCTGCGCTTGCACAGGAGGCCGCCTACTCCTATGGCGTCTATGCGCCCGACCGCGTACGGCCGGTCGAGATACGAGCGTCCGACAGTGTCGAGCTCACGCAATGGGTCTCCAACCGGCTTAAGCAGCCGGTCAGGGTGCCGGACCTTTCCGTCTCAGGCTATCGGTTGATGGGCGGACGCCTGGTTGCGACGTCGCACGGTCCGGCCGCGATGTTCATGTACGATGACGATCACGGCGATCGCCTGGTCGTGCTGACGCGTCCGATGAACCGCGGGGAGCAGAACACGCCGATGGTGCCGCAATCGACCGGTGATGTCGCGGGCTTCGCCTGGGCGGATGGTGGCATGGGCTATACGCTTGTCGGCCAGCTTTCGGGGGACACCCTCAAGCCGATAGCGAACGAGATTCGGAAGCAGGCACGCGCGATCTAGCGCTTGAGTTCGCGAAACGGGCCCGCGCATCGGCGCGAGCCCGAGCATTCAACCGCGGTTCGCTTGCGAAGGACTTAGTCCAGCAGCTTGGTATCGTCCGGAGCCTGCGGCGGCGTCTTGATCGCGATGGCCTTGACCTGACCGCTGATCGGCTTGGTGCCGCCATGTGGCGTCCCCTTGGGGATGATGACGAGGTCGCCGGGCTTGACCGTGACTTCTTTGTCGCCGAGCCAGATCGTCCCGGTCCCGTCCAGGATGTACTGGATTTCGTTGGTGTTGGGGTGCATGTGCTTGGGCACATTGCCGAGCTGGATCGAGATGGTGGCGCCGTCGGCGGTCATGAACGTTTTGGAGCGGAAGCCGACCTTGTTGGCGTCCCCCAGTGCGTCGCCTTCCATCTCGCCGGTGTGGATGATCTGCGGGGGGATGCTCTCGGCGGCGAGCGCCGGCCGGAGCAGGTGGGTCACGCCGCATCCGGCGGCAAAAGCGGTGGCGATCGACAGCCCGATTGCAAGGCGATTCATGGAATATCCTCCCCATCAAGAATTGTTCTTGTTTGGGCATGCTATTGCGCCGAAAGGCTGATGGCCAGTGCACTTAGGCAGTGCTTCTCAAGCCATTCCCGCTGCTTTATGGTGCCGCCAGCCGAACGGAGGAAACCAATGAAGAACACGATTGCCAGGCTCGCCGGCGCGCTGCTCGCGCTGACGCTCACCACCGGTTTTGCCGCGGCGCAAAGCAAGGTGACCATCGCGATCGGCGGCGGCGCCTGCCTGTGCTATTTGCCGACGGTGCTGGCAAAACAGCTCGGCGAATACGACAAGGCCGGCCTCAATGTCGAGCTGGTTGATCTCAAGGGCGGCTCGGATGCGCTCAAGGCCGTGCTCGGCGGCAGTGCCGACGTGGTCTCCGGCTATTTCGACCATTGCGTCAATCTGGCAGCGAAGAAGCAGGAGCTTCAAGCCTTCGTGGTCTATGACCGCTATCCCGGCCTTGTGCTGGTGGTCTCGCCCTCGCACACGAACGAAATCAAGTCGATCAAGGATCTCGCTGGCAAGAAGGTCGGCGTCAGCGCGCCCGGCTCTTCCACCGACTTCTTCCTCAAATACATGCTCAAGAAGAACGGGCTCGATCCTGCCGGCACCGCCGTGATCGGCGTCGGCCTTGGCGCGACCGCTGTCGCCGCGATGGAGCAGGGGCAGATCGACGCGGCCGTGATGCTCGATCCTTCCGTCACCGTGCTCCAGGGCAGCCATGCGGATCTGCGCATCCTCAGTGACACCCGCACCCAAAAGGACACGCTCGAGACGTTCGGCGGCGAATATCCGGGCGGCGCGCTGTACTCGACCGTGGCCTGGATCAATGGGCACGAGAAGGAAACTCAGGCACTGACCAACGCAATGCTCGCCACCATCGCCTGGATCCATTCGCATTCGCCTGAAGAGATTATGGCGAAAATGCCCGACGAGATGGTCGGCAAGAACAAGGATCTCTATCTCGCTGCGCTGAAGAACACGATCCCGATGTTCTCGGAGACCGGCAAGATGGACCCGAAAGGTGCGGACGCCGTGCTCGCGGTATTTAGCGTCGGCTCGCCGGAGGTCGCCAACGCCAAGATCGACGTCAGCAAGACCTTTACCAACAAGTATGTCGAACAGGCGAAGAAGACCACGGGGATGAACGTCAAATAGCTGACGCGATTCCGCGGTAATCAGGCGTCATGACCTCACCGATCATTCATCGCGTCACGACGCTTGATCTTGCTGTTCGCCCGGTTGTCTGGCCGTTCGCGGAGCAACGGCGCGCCGAAATCGCAGCGCATTTCGCCGAGAGGCAGCGCGAGCGGCCAAAAATCTGGAATGGCCAAATCCTGCTCGGGTGTGATCCCATGTTCTCGGACGGCCATCTCGCCGCGACTTATTTCGAGACTGATTTCGCGAGCTTCCTCGCCTGGCGTGATTGGGGCTTTCCCGATTCTGCCGTGTTCAACGGTTTCGGCATGGGCGCGCTACGTACATCCGACGGCGCCTTCGTGATGGGCGAGATGGCGCAGCACACATCCACTGCGGGACGCATCTATTTCCCGTCCGGCACGCCCGACCTGGACGACGTCAGGGATGGGATGCTCGACATTCCCGGCAGCGTCGTCCGCGAGATCGAGGAGGAGACCGGCCTGATCCCCGGCGATTACACGGCGGAGGCGGACTGGCACTGCGTCGTCACCGGCCAGGCGATTGCGATGATGCAGATTCTCAACCTGGACATGCCGGGTGAAGCGGCTCGCGCCCGGATCGAAGCCAATCTGGCTGATCAGGACGAACCTGAGCTTTCGGCCATCCATCTCGTGCGCGGAATGGATGATCTCACCCCAACCATGCCGCGATTTGTCACGGCCTTCATCGCGCAGCAGTTCGCCGCGCGCTGACGCGCGAGGCTTGACATCGCATCGCTCTGCCCATGTGATGGCTGGAAAAGCAAAAGCAACAAAATTGCAATGCACAATCGTCCAGGGAGGTTTAGATGCGCCTGCGCATGGCTGCCCGCTTGGTACGTGGGCTGTTGATCGCGATTGCAGCGACGGGCTTGGGCGTGTCAGCCAAAGCTCAAGACAAGAAAATCAAGATCGGTGTGATTTTCGACCTGACCGGTCCGCTTGCGGGCGGCGGCTCCGAGCTCGAATATCTCGGCACCAAGATCATCCTTGATCATTTCAGCAAGACCGGCGTCGAGGGCTACAAGGTCGAGGCGGTCTACGCCGATGCGCAGAGCAAGCCCGACATCGCGATCAACGAATCCGTCCGCCTGCTCGAGCAGGAGAAGGTCGACATGGTGCTCGGCTTCTTCTCCTCGGCGCAGTGCGTGCCGGTCGCAGCCCGCGTCGAGCAGCTCAAGAAGTTCATGTGGATGACGACCTGCATCTCGTCGTCCGTATTCGCGGATAAGAACTACAAATACGTGTTTCGCCCGCAGGCGAGCGGCGACCAGTTCGGCATGATGACCATGGATTTCATCGCTCAGAACGCCAAGGAGAAGTTCGGCAAGGAGCCGGCTGACCTGCGCGTCGCCATCGTTCACGAGGACGGCGCTTATGGCGTCGACGTCTCCAAGGGTAACGAGGCCGGCGCCAGGAAGGCGGGCTTCAACGTCGTGCTGAAGGAAGGCTATTCGGCGACCGCGCCGGATCTATCCGCGCTGGTGACCAAGCTGAAGCGCGCCAAGCCAGACGTGATCTTCCACACCGGCTACAATCCAGACATCACGCTTCTATTGCGCCAGGCTCGCGAGCAAGGGCTGAAGTTCGGCGCGCTGATGGGGCATGGCGCGGGCTACGGCGTCTATGAGAAGCTGAAGGAGGGCATGGGTGCGGACGCCACCTACCTCTTCAATACGGACCCGATCTCGATCTGGCTCGCCAACCAGAAGACCATGGACCCGAAACTTTCACCGGTCATCAAGATGGTCGGCGAGGAGTTCGACAAGATCAGGCCGGGCGTTGCCATCCGCTCGGCCCATGTCGGCATCGGCGCGTCCAACACCTACGTCTTCATGGCTGATGTGCTGCCGCGTGCAATCAAAAAGTATGGCGGCGTCGATCCCGACGCGCTGCGCAAGGCGGCGCTTGAGACTGACATCCCCGAAGGCGGCACCATGCTCGGCTTCGGCGTGAAGTTCTACGGCGAGGGCACACCGATGGCCGGCCAGAACGAACGCTCGTTCCCGGTCGTGATCCAGTATATCGACGACAAATCCTCGGTGGTATGGCCCAAGAGCCAGGCGCAGCGCGAGGCCGTGCTGCCGCTGCCGAAGGGCACCACCTACAGCAACCAGTAGCGCAACACTCGGGAAACGGAGAGCGGCGGTGCTGGAGGTCAGTGGGCTGATGAAGCGGTTTGGCGGCTTCACCGCCGTCAACAGCGTGTCATTCAAGGTCGAGCAAGGCGAGATTCTCGGCCTGATCGGCCCCAACGGTTCAGGCAAGAGCACGATCTTCAACATGCTTTCCGGCACACTGGCGCCGACCTCCGGATCGATCCTGTTCGCGGGGGCCGAGATCGCGGGCCTCGCGCCGCACCGGATCATCAACCGCGGTATCGGCCGTACCTTCCAGATCCCGCGGCCGTTCCGCCGCCTGACGCTGTTCGAGAACGTTGCGCTCGCAGGCTTCTACGGCCAGGGCCGCCACAGCCGGGTCAAAGCCGAGGAGGCGGCGGAGCGATCGCTCGCGATGGTCGGCTTGCCGACCGATCGCCATGCCAGCGTTGACGGCCTCGGCGCGGCCGGCCTGAAAAAGCTCGAACTTGCGAAAGCGCTCGCCACCGCGCCAAAACTGCTGCTCGCCGACGAGAGCCTGGGCGGCCTCGACGAGACCGAGATGGGGCAGGCGGCCGACATGTTGCGCAACATCCGCGACGAGCTCGGCATCACCATCATCTGGGTCGAGCACATCATGGGTGTCTTGATGCGCGTGGTCGACCGCGTCATGGTGCTCGATCACGGCGAGAAGATCTCGGAGGGGCTGCCGAGCGCGGTCGCGGGTGATCCACGCGTCATCGAGGTCTATCTCGGCACTGATGCCGAGACCACGCAGACCGCGGCCGCCGCCGCGCGCCGCCGCGCGGGAGGCTAGACGATGCTGGAGCTGCGATCCGTCAACGCCGGCTACGGCACCTTTCAGGCGCTGTTCGACGTCAATCTCGACGTCAGAGCGGGCGAAGCCGTCGGCGTCATCGGCCCGAATGGTGCCGGCAAGACGACGCTGATGCGCGTCATCTCCGGCCTGATCCGTCCCTCGCGCGGCTCGATCAAAATGGAAGCCGCCGACGTCGTCGCGACACCGCCGCACAAGATCGTCAGCCTCGGCATCGCCCATGTGCCGGAGAACCGTCGGCTGTTTCCGCAGCTCTCGGTCGACGACAATTTGAAGATGGGTGCCTTCATGAAGGAGGCACGCGGCCATTATGCCGAGCGGCTGGATGTCGTGTTCGACCTGTTTCCGCGGCTGAAGGAGCGTCGCCATCAGATGGCCGGCACCATGTCCGGCGGCGAGCAGCAGATGTGCGCGATCGGCCGCGCGCTGATGTCCAACCCAAAGCTGCTGCTGCTCGATGAACCGTCCGCAGGGCTTGCGCCAGTCGTGGTGCAGCAGGTGTTCGAGCTGGTGAAACGCATCCGCGCGCGCGGACTGACCGTGCTGATCGTCGAGCAGAATGTGCAGCAGGTGCTGCGCGTGGTCGACCGTGCCTATCTGATCGAGGCGGGAACGATCCGGGCATCAGGCACTTCGGCCGAGATGCTGGCAAGCGATACGGTCAAGGAAGCTTATCTCGGGGTGTGAGGGAACGGACAAGCGGCATGCAGGGGTTCCTGGATATTTTCGACATCTATCTGCTGGAGGCCGTGATCAACGGCATCCTGCTCGGCGGCGTGCTGGCGCTGCTTGCGCTCGGGCTCAATTTGATCTTCGGCGTCATCGACGTGACCTGGATCTGCTATGCCGAGCTCGTGATGATCGGCATGTACGCGATGTATTTCCTGGTCCAGTACTACGGCATCAGCTATTTCGCCGCCGCGCCGCTGACGATCCTGCTCGTCGCGATTCTCGGCGCCTTGCTGCATTATCTTGTGATCGCGCCGCTGCTGACCGCGCCGCCGATCAACCAGCTGCTTGCGACCGGTGGCGTGCTGTTCGTGCTCCAGAGCTTTGCCACCGTCGCCTTCGGTATCGACTTCCGCAATCTCGGCATTCGCCTGCCGGTGCTGGCGTTCGGCGAGATGAATTTCAGCTACGCGCGGCTGCTCTCGTTCGCGGCCGCGCTGATTGGCATGGTCGCGGTTTATCTGTTCATGACGCGCACCTTCACTGGCACAGCGATCCGCGCGATCTCGCAGGACCGGCAGATCATGGCGCTGATGGGCGTTGATACGAAGAGAATCTATCTCATTACGTCCGCGATCGGCGGCGGGCTGGCCGGGCTCGCCGCGTGCCTCTTGGTGCTGCAATATGACGTGCATCCCTTCGTCGGCCTCTCGTTCGGGCCGATCACCTTCCTGATCTGCGTGCTCGGTGGCCTCGGCAATTTCATCGGCGGCTTCATTGCCGCCTTCGTGTTCGCCGAGATCATCTCACTCGGCGGCCTGTTCTCCGATCTCGAATGGGGCTACGTGCTCGCCTTCGCCTTCTTCATCGTCATGATGTTCATCCGGCCCGCGGGCCTGCTTGAGAGGCGCCGATGATGGGGCGGGGCCGGCTTGTGGCGTGGGTCGTAGGGCTGGCGGCGCTGATCGCGCTGCCGTTCGTCTACCGCGATCCCTATCATTTGCATATCCTGGTGCTGATCCTGATCTGGTCGTTCGCCTACACGTCCTGGTCGATGATGGGACGGTTCGGCCTGGTCTCGCTCGGACATGGCGGCTTCATGGGGATCGGTGCCTATGTCACCGCGCTCTTGTGGAATCACCTCGGCCTGTCGCCCTGGATCGGCATTCCCATCGGCATGGTCGCGGCCGGTGTGCTGGCGCTGATCGTCGGCTATCCCTGCTTCCGCTTTCGCATCACCGGACACTATTTCGTGCTGGTGACGCTCGCGCTCTCCGGCATCGTGCTTCAGGTCATCACGGCCACGCGCGACTATACCGGCGGCTCGCTCGGCTATACGCCGAACCGCGCCTCGGGCAGCAAGCTGCTCGCGCTGCAATTCGACGACAAGACGACCTGGTATCTGATCGCACTCGGGGTCTGGCTCGCGGGCATCATTGTCTGGCACCTGGTCGACCGCAGCATGAGCCGCTATGCGTTGGAGGCGATCTCGGAGGACGAGGACGCCGCTGCTGCCGCCGGCGTCGACGTCACCGCGGAAAAATTGAAGATCACGCTGATCAGCGCGCTGATGACAGCCTTGGCGGGCGCGATCTACTGCCAGTACCAGATGTTCATCACGCCCGACACCGTCAGCGGTATCGCGGTGTCGCTCCAGATGGTGTTCGCAGCGATCGTCGGCGGCCTCTTCGTCTCGCTCGGCCCGACCGTCGGCGCGGTCATCACCATCATGCTGGCGGAAACCCTGCGCATCGGCTTCGGCACCAGGGCAGTCGGTTGGGACAACCTCGTCTATGGCGTGCTGCTGGTGCTTTTCATCATATTCCTTCCGAAGGGCATCCTTGGTAGCGTGCTCGACCGATTGAAGCCGCAACGCAAGGTATCCCGCGCTCATGAGCAAGAAGCCGTCCAAATCGCTCGCCCAGGAACTTGACCGCTACATCACGCCGTTCCGCTACGATGGCGCCGGTAAGTTTCACCTCAACAAGCACAAGACCAGCGAGAAGGGCGACCTCGACAAGGAGAAGGCGCAGGACATACTCGACGCCAACAAGAAGCGCCTCGTCGAGTTCCAGGAAAAGCTCTATGCCCAGGACCGTTGGTCGGTGCTGATCGTATTCCAGGCCATGGACGCCGGCGGCAAGGATTCTGCGATCAAGGCGATCTTCGAGGGCATCAACCCGCAGGGCTGTGAGGTCCATTCCTTCAAGGCGCCCAGCACCAAGGAGCTCGATCACGACTTCCTGTGGCGCCATGTGATCGCCCTGCCGGAGCGCGGCCATATCGGCATCTTCAATCGCTCGCATTACGAGGAATGCCTGGTGACCCGCGTGCATCCGGAGATCCTCGCCAAGGAGAAGCTGCCGCCAAAGCTCGTGACCAAGAACATCTGGAAGGAGCGGTTCGAGGACATCTCCGCTTTCGAGCGCTATCTCTGCCGCAACGGCACCGTGGTGCTGAAATTCTTCCTCAATCTGTCCAAGGAGGAGCAGCGCGCGCGCTTCCTTGACCGGCTGGAGGATCCGTCCAAGCAATGGAAATTCTCCATGGACGACATCAAGGAGCGCGCGCTGTGGCCGCGCTATCAGGCGGTCTACCAGGACATCGTCCGCCACACGGCGACGCCGCATGCGCCCTGGTATGTCGTGCCGGCCGATCACAAATGGTTCGCGCGCGTCGTGATCGGTTCGGCGATCGTCGCGGCGCTCGAAAAGCTCGACCTGCGCTTCCCCCGCGCCGACAAGGCCTCTGTGGCGGAGTTCGATAACGTGCGCAAGGCGCTGGAGCGGGAAGGGAAGGGGAAGCGGTGACGCCGGCCGAGTGCTCAAGCGGCGCCGGGCTTTGCCGGCTTTCGCAGTTGTCCTACGGTCGAGCTGCTGAAGCAGGTCCCTGATTCGAGGTCGATGTGGCCAAGACTATTCCCAAGACTATTCTCGCTGTGTGCGCGCTTGCGTTGGTCCTGACGATCGTGCCCGCGCGGGCGCAGACCTATGATCCGCGCTCCCCGGTCTGCCTGCATGTGTTCGGCGAGCTCGAGGGCGAGCGAATGGATTGCATCTTTCCCAATTTTGCCCAGTGCCAGGTCGCAGCGTCCGGACGTCCCGCGACCTGCCTGATGAATCCTTATTTTTCACGGGCATCCGCGGTGCGGTCGCCGAGAACGAGACGGCACTCGCGCTAGAGATTGCCCACCCACCGATTTCTCGAAAACAACCCCATGCACAGTAGCCGACGACAACGGAATCAAGGGCTTGACGGCTGGCGTGGTGCCATTCGGATTTAGAGAATCCGTTTGCTCCGTCGGGCAAAACAGGAGCATGATGTCACCATCGCCCCTGTGCCCCTCAATAAAAGCGTAACACCGGTCGCAGCTAGGTCTCAGATCCCGTAGGGTGGGCAAAGGCGCGCTTGCGCCGTGCCCACCACCTCTCCCGGGATGAAGATTGGTGGGCACGCTTTCGCTTTGCCCACCCTACGATTCAGCGCAAGCCCGGTCTCAATACCCGCGGCCCCACCAGTAGCAGAAGCGCTCGACGTTGGCGGGAAGGCCGCTCTCGTAGTTCGCCCATTTCTCGTATTTCGGCAGTTTCACTTCCTTCATCGCGGTGTCGAAGCATTTGCCGGCGTCGGCGGCCTTCTTCACCTCGGCGGAGAGGTCTTCCATGTAGGCGATGTCGTCCTCGACGTCCTTCTTGGTGCCAAGCCGGCCGCCGGCATAGGGATGTCCGGGGATCATGCGCTCCCAATCGAGGGACGCCAGCTTCTTCAGCGAGGCGATATATTCCAGCGGCGAGGCGTTGTCGGGGATGTTGCGGAACTGGACCGATTCGATCGGCGCGAAGTCGACCACGAAGACCAGCTTCTCCTTCGGCAGCCGCATCACCAGCGAATTGTCGGAATGGTTGCGGCCGACATAGTCGAGCTCCAGCGTAGTGCCGCCGAGCGTGATGGTCTTCTTCTCGTCGACCACCTGGTCCGGCATCACGATGTCGGCCAGGAGCGCATTCTGCTTCTTCAGCTCAAGCAGCCGCTCCTTGGTGCGGCGGTGCGCAATGAAGGTGGCGCCGAGATCCTTGAACGGCTGGCCGCCGGCAATGTGATCATAATGGTGATGGCTGTAGATGACGTATTTGATCGGCTTGTCGGTGACCGCCTTGATCGCGTCGATATAAGGCTTAGCGGGACGCAAGTAGGAGATCGGATCAGTCGCGATCACGCCCTGCGGTGTCACCACGAACATCGACTGATGGCCGCCATAGCGGAAGATGTAGACGTTCTCGGTGCCGTCGACCTTTTTGGTCGAGGTCTGCGGCGGGGATTGCGCCGAGGCTGATCCGGTCACGAGGGCCGCGAGAACGGCGATGCAGAACAATGATTTCATCTCTGGCTTTCTGGAAAAGAATGAGGGCGGGAAAAGCGGGTATCCTCTTCGACACAAACGCTGCGGAGAGGGATTTATTCCGTTGCCTCATGCGGCCAATACGTCGCGGGAACAGGACGGAACGCGTCTGCAAATGTGATTCCGGAGCCCGCGATCCTGCTTGACAGTTTTATGTCACGGGAGGACCATCAGTGCGGTCGCAAACAAGCGACGCGTAACGTCCACATCAAGAGCAAGGGGAGGTCTATGACACCACCTCCGCAGATCCAGCCGCGTTAAGTGCGATGGAGCTCGTTCGGACTATCGCATAGCGGCAGAAACCGCGAACGGCACGCCGGGCCAAGGTTTAGAGGGCTGCATCAGTGTGGCATAGCCCCTACCTGCCCGGCGCTGTGCGCTTTGGGGTGACCGCTACGCTTTCTTCTGCACGCCGAAGAGATCGCCGAGCCACTGATAATAGACCGGCTGCTTGTCGTGCAGCGTGGCGCGGTCGTTGGGCGGACGGTCGACATTGCCCCAGAGGTAGAGGCTCCCCGTCACCGCGAAGAACTCCTGCACGTTCTTCAGCACATAGGAATCCGGCGGATAGAGCTCGTTCTGTCTGGCGATGTCGTAGAAGCGCACGAGGTCCGGATTCTGCAACGCGGCCGGCAAGACGCGAAAATGATAGGCGTGGAGCAGCTCGTGCAGCAGCACGGGCTTCTCGGGCGCGAAGACCGCCGCATCTACTGTGACGCCTTCGACCTTGGAGGAGAAATGGCCGCCGCCATCGCCTTGCCCGGGCTTGACCGAGACCGGCTGGCTTTTGAAGAAAGCCATGATCTCGGGCTTGGCGCCGCACTCGACCACGATGTCGATCTGGTGCTTCAACGACGCCACGATCTCCTTGAGGTTCGATAAGACCTGCGCGGCGCCGGTGTCGACGGTGATGCCGCGATAAATGAAGGTCGGTCCGCTCTGCGCAATCGCGGATCGCGTGCCGAGCAGGGCCGCGGCTCCCGCGAGCACAAGCCTGCGCCGGTCGAACTGCGTCATGTGAGGGCCCCCGAAATCCCGCGATTTTCTCGCATGCTTTTTCGCCATTGGCTATGGCGCGGTTCCATCATGGCTGCGTTGCGGGAAATGCCGAAGGAAATGCCAAGAGAAATGCCAAGAGATGGTCGCCTCATCGGCAAACTTCCGACACAGGATCGGGGCGAATAACGCTGATCCGGCATGACGCAGTGCTTCGCGCGGTCACGATTCCGCCGGTGCATTTCATTTTTCCAGGGAATCCCCGTGTCGCATAAGCTTGTTCAGGCATTTCTCGCAGCCCTCTTCCTCGCAATCTCTTCTCTCTCTGCCGCCCGCGCCGAGCTGGCTGCGCCGGCCTCCAACAATGCCGCTGCGCTGTCGCCTGATGAAGCCAGGCGTGCACTGGAGACGCTCCAGGATGACCAGAAGCGTGCGCAGATGATCGATACGTTGCGCGCGATTGCGAACGCGTCGGGTCCGCAACAGTCCGCGCCGCCGGCGCCCGAGCCAAAATCGCCGATCCCGCTCTCGGCCGACGGCCTCGGCGCGCAACTCTTGCTCACCGTGTCGGAGCAGATCGGCGAGATTTCGAGCGAAGTCGCCGATATGGCCCGCACGCTCACGCATTTCCCGGCATTCTATTACTGGATCGTGCGAACCGCGAATGATCCCGACGCCTATAATCTCCTGATCGAGATCGCCTGGAAGCTCGCGTTGGTGTTCGGCTGCGCCCTCTCGGCGGAGTGGGTGATCTTTCGCCTGATCCGGCGTCCCGTGGTATTCCTCGAAGGACGCGTGCCGCAAACCGCGCGCCTGCCGGCGCAGGTGCTGCCCATTGCCGATCCGCCATCATCGGTGGCCGATGTCACCCCTTCGCCGGAATTGCACAAGCATCGCCATAGCCTCGCCCGTGTCTGGCAATTGTTGCTGCGGCTGCCCTTCGTGCTCGGACGGCTCGTGCTTGAGCTGCTCCCGGTGTTCGCTTTTGTCGGTCTGGCGAGCGCGCTGCTCGGAACGGAGATCGGCAATCCCGCGACAGTCCGACTCGTGATCCTCGCCGTCGTCAACGCCTATGTGTTCTCGCGCGGACTCATTTGCGTCGTTCGCGCGCTGGCCGGGCCGTTCGGCCTGTTTCCCGTCCGCGCCGAAACGGCAGCCTATATCGAGATCTGGGCGCGCCGTATCGTCGGCGTCGGCGTGTCGGGCATCGCCTTTGCCAATGTGGCGCTGTTGCTCGGCCTGCATCGCGCCGGTTACGCGGCGCTCTTGCGCATGGTGATGCTGGTCGTGCATCTCTTCGTCGTCGTCATCATCCTGCAATGCCGCCGCCAGGTCGCGGACGCCATCCGCGCGCCGGCCGAGCGGCAGGGGATCGCGGCACGTCTTCGCAACCGCATCGCCGGCGGTTGGCATTATCTTGCGATCGCGCTCGATCTGGCACTGTGGGCGGTGTGGGCGCTCAACATCCGCAACGGCTATTCACTGCTGCTGCAATATTTCGTTGGCACCATCGCGGTGGTGCTGGTCACGCGCGTCGCCATCATGGTGACGCTGAGCCTGATCGACCGCGGTTTTCGGATCAATCCGGAGATCCTCCAGCGCTTTCCGGGGCTGGAAATCCGCGCCAACCGCTATTTGCCGCTGCTGCGAAAAATCGTCTCGGGCGTCATTGCCTTCATCGGCTTTGTGGCCGTGCTCGAAGTCTGGGGCGTCGACGCCATCGTCTGGTTCTATGGCGGCCAGATCGGCAGCCGGCTGATCTCGGCGGTTGTCACGATCGGCCTCGCCGTGTTCATTGCCGCGGCCATCTGGGAAGCCAGCAACGCTCTGCTGGATCGCCAGATCAATACGCTGTCGCGCGACGGACACTATGCCCGCGCCGCGCGGCTGCGCACCTTCCAACCAATGCTGCGGACCGCGCTGCTGTGCGTGATCGCCACCGTCGTCGGCCTCACGGCGCTGAGCGAGATCGGCGTCAATGTCGCGCCGCTGCTCGCGGGTGCCGGCATCGTCGGCATCGCCATCGGCTTCGGCTCGCAGAAGCTCGTGCAAGACCTCATTACCGGCCTGTTTTTGTTGCTGGAGAATACGGTCCAGGTCGGCGACAACGTCAGCGTCTCGGGCCTCTCCGGCGTCGTTGAGAACGTCTCGATCCGCACCATTCGCCTCCGCGCCGGCGACGGCGCCGTGCACATCGTGCCGTTCAGCGCGGTGACGACCATCACCAATGCCAGCCGCGGCGCCGGCAACGCCTCCGTCAGCGTCAACGTCGCCTACAAGGAAGACACTGACCGCGCTGGCCAGATCCTCAAGGATATTGTCGATGACATGCGCCGCGAGCCGGAATTCCGCGGTGTCATCCGCGGCGATCTCGATCTTTGGGGCATCGACAAGGTCGATGGCGCGATGGTGTCGATCGTCGGCCAGATCCGCTGCACGGAGGCGGGCCGCTGGCCGGTCCAGCGCGAGTTCAACCGCCGCATGAAGCAGCGTTTCCAGCAGAACGGCATCGAGGTCGCATCCGCCACCCAGACGATTCTGATGCAGATCGCGCCACAGGCTGATAGCGCGGCCAATTTGACGCCAAGACGGGCGGCCGGATAGCCGCTCGATAAATTTTCCGGCTTGCCTCCGCTCATCCGGCAGCGTTCACTCCGGCTCCAGCCCGCAGATGACATGCGGGCGACAAAAAGGGTGGAAGAGAATGATGCGGGGGCTGTGGGCCGGATTGCGCCGTCATGTGATCGTCATTTGTGCGTTGATCGGATCTGCGCTGTGGACCGCGCCTTGCGGCGCCCAGTCGTTTCCGTCACGCCCCATCACCCTCGTGGTGCCGTTCGCGGCGGGCGGGCCGACTGACACGCTGGCGCGGATCCTGTCGGAACGGATCGCGGCCGAGCTGCATGCGACGATCGTGGTCGAGAACGTGGCCGGTGCCTCCGGCAGCATTGCGGGGGCTCGCGTCGCGCGCGCGGCCGCGGATGGCACGACCATCACGATCGGCCATTGGGGCACGCATGTGCTCAACGGCGGGATCTTCAAACTGCCTTATGACGTGGTCGCCGATTTCGAGCCGGTTGCGCTGGTCGCGATGGGGACGCAGCTCATCGTCGGCCGGAAGTCACTCAAGGCCGACAATCTCAAGGAGCTGATCGCCTGGCTGAAGGAGAACCCCGGCAAGGCCAGCGCCGGGACAGCCGGTGCCGGCACGGGCGCGCATGTCGCCGGCGTCTTCTTCAAGGAAAAGACCGGCACCGACTTCCAGTTCGTGCCCTATCGCGGCGCGGGGCCTGCGATGATCGATCTCGTCGCGGGGCAGATCGACATCATGTTCGACCAGGCGTCGAACTCGCTGCCGCACTACAAGAACGGTTCGATCAAGGCGTTCGCGGTGACCGCGCCGACGCGGCTCGCATCCGCGCCTGATATCCCGACCGTCGACGAGGCGGGCCTGCCCGGCCTCTATATCTCCTATTGGCACGGCATCTGGGCACCGAAGAACACGCCGAAGGAGATTGTCACCAAGCTCAACACGGCCATCGTTGCCGCGCTTGCCGATCCGTCCGTGAAGCAGCGCTTTGCCGAACTAGGGCAGGAGATTCCACCATCGGACCAGCAATCGCCCGCAGCACTCGGTACCTTTCAGAAGGCCGAGACCGAGAAATGGTGGCCGGTCGTCAAGGCCGCCGACATCAAGCCGGAATAGCCTTGCGACGTTAACCTTTGCGTCGCGCGCAGCCTGCGAGCTGCACGAAAATCTCGCTGCGGTGCGAGATCACAATCGCTGCCTGAGGGGCAACGTCCTTGATCTCGATGGTGCGGTGGCCGACAATGCCGATCGTTCAATAAGAAACTCCTTGGGGGAATTCGTGAATAGACCTGCCCGGGTCGTGGCCCAACCGACATCGTCCGATCCCGCTCACGGCATGGCGCTGCTGCGCGATCCCTTGCTCAACAAGGGCACCGCCTTCACGGAAGCGGAGCGCGATATGCTCGGCTTGCGCGGCCTGCTGCCGCCGTGTGTGCTGACGATGGAGACACAGGTCGCGCGCGTGCTCACGAATCTGCGCACGCTGCCGACCGACCTCGAAAAATTCGTCGCGCTGAACGCACTGCATGACCGCAACGAAGCGCTGTTCTTCCGCGTCGTCGTCGACAATATCGACGAGATCCAGCCGATCATCTACACGCCGACGGTTGGGCTTGCCTGCCAGAAATACGGCCTGATCTACCAGCGGCCGCGCGGCATGTTCATCTCCTCGCGCGATCGCGGCCAGATCGCGGACATCCTGAAGAACTGGCCCAATCCCGCAAAACTCATCGTCGTGACCGACGGTGAGCGCATCCTTGGGCTGGGCGATCTCGGTGCCAATGGCATGGGCATTCCCGTTGGAAAGCTCTCGCTCTATTCGGCCTGCGCCGGCGTGCATCCCGAGCATTGTCTCCCGATCGTACTCGACGTCGGCACCAACAACGAAGAGCTGTTGAACGATCCCTATTATCTCGGCCTGCGCGAGCGGCGGCTCACGGGTGAGGCCTATGACAGCTTCGTCGACGAATTCATGGTCGCGGCGCGAAAGACGTTCCCGGGCGTGCTGATCCAGTTCGAGGATTTCGCCAATCACTCGGCGTTCAAGCTGCTGCACAAATATCGCGACGAGGCCTGCGTCTTCAACGACGATATCCAGGGCACCGCGGCGGTGGCACTCGCCGGCTTGTTTTCAGCGCTGCGCATCTCTGGCGGCAAGCTCAGGGACCAGCGCATCCTGTTCCTCGGTGCGGGCGAGGCGGCCACAGGCATCGCCGATCTCGTCGTCTCCGCCATGATGGCGGAGGGCGCTTCCGAGGCCGAGTCGCTTCGGCGCAACTGGCTGGTGGATTCCCGCGGCCTTGTCGTCAGCGGTCGGGCGGGCCTGTCGGGCCACAAGCTCCGCTATGCGCATACAGACCAGGCGCCAATCGCCGACTTCCTCACCGCGATCAACACGCTGAAGCCAACGGCGATCATCGGCGTCGCCGCGGTCGGCGGCGCGTTCACGCCCGAGGTGCTGAAGGCGATGGCCGAGCTCAACGAGCATCCGATCGTGTTCGCGCTGTCCAACCCGACCTCGAAGGCCGAATGTTCGGCGGAGGATGCCTATCGCTACACCGAAGGCCGTGCGCTGTTCGCCTGCGGCAGCCCCTACGACCCGGTGACGCTCAACGGCCGCACCTTCGTGCCGCGGCAGGGCAACAACTCCTACATCTTCCCGGGCGTCGGCCTCGGCGTCATCGCTAGCGGATCGCGGCTGGTCACGGACGAGATGTTCATGGCCGCCGCTCACTCGCTCGCCAATTGCGTCGGCAAGGACGACCTCGCACAGGGCAGCCTCTATCCGGCATTGCCGCGAATCCGCGAGGTCTCCGTTGGGATTGCCGCTGCGGTCGCAGACGTCGCCTACCAGCGCGGGCTGGCCGACGGACCCGCGCCCAATGACGTGACGGGCCTGGTGCGATCCCAGATGTACGAGCCGCGGTACTGACGCCTGATGACTTCTGATTGACTCGATCTGGCGGCTGGCTCGGTCACCTCTCCCGCAAGCAAGCGGGAGAGGGAGCGCACCGCCCTCGCGGGTCGCAACGCGCTCATTAGGTCAGCACGGCGATACCATTTCAGGTGGAATCGCCGTTGCGCGGCGCGGTCGTATATGCGACGATCTGTAGCGTTACAAGAGAACTCAAGCCGTTAGGTAGGCCACCATGGACGATCGTTTGCCCGACCTGGGCGACCTCGAGCACGAGGTCATGCAACTGGTTTGGGCCCATGGTCCTGTCACGGCCGAGGTCGTGCGCGAAAGGCTGTCGCGTCGGCTGAAGGAATCGACGGTCCGCACGGTGCTGCGCCGGCTCGAAGAAAAGGGCTATGCTAACCACACCGTGGACGGCCGTACCTATGTCTACCACGCTGCCGAACCACGTGCGCAGGTTGCGGCCAAGGCGGTGCAGCGCATCGTCGACTGGTTCTGCAACGGCTCGATGGAGGAGGTCCTCGTCGGCATGGTGGACAATGCGATGCTCGACCAGCAGCAATTGCGCACGCTGGCCGACCAGGTGGCCAAGGCGAAGAAGGCGAGGGGAGTGAAGAAAGAATGATCGCAACTCTGGCTGAGGCGGCGCTACGCTCCTTCGTGCTGGGAGGCGTCGTCTGGTTCGGTCTCAATCTGTTTCGCGTGCGCAATCCGCACGTCCAGATGACGGCGTGGGTCGTCGTGCTGTTGGCGTCGCTGGCGATGCCCTTCGTGATGCATTGGCCGACGCTCACCATCGACCGGCTGCCCTTGTCGGCGCCGGTGCCGGACGAATTGTGGCCGGCCGATATCTCGATGTCCGAGACGCCGCAGCCGGCGCTGCCGATCTCGCCCGGCACGAACATGGCCCCGCCGGCCAGGAGTATCGCGTCGATCAACTGGTGGCTTGTGGCCACCATAGCCTATGCCGTCGTCGCCGGCCTGTTGCTGCTGCGGCTGGCCATCGGCCTCGGCCTGACCTGGCGGATGGCGCGGGCGGCAAAACCGATGAAGGGCGGGCAGCTGATCGATGCCGACGTGCGCGTCAGCCGCGACGTCGGCGGTCCCGTCACTTTCGGCTCGACCATTCTGGTGCCGCCGCAATTTGCCGGCTGGGACGCCAAGAAGCGCCTCGCGGTGCTCGCGCATGAGGGCGCGCATGTCGCCAATCGCGACTTCTACGTCCTGCTGCTCGCCTCCCTCAATCGTGCGGTGTTCTGGTTCAGCCCGTTCTCGTGGTGGCAGCTCGCGCGGCTCGCCGAGCTTGCCGAGATCATCAGCGATGCCGAGGCGATCGAGGTGATCGACGACCGGTGGTCCTATGCGGAGATCCTGCTGGACGTCGCAACCGGCGTGAAGCCACGGCCCATGGAGCTCGCGATGGCGCGGGCCTCGACCGTGCGCGCCCGCGTCGAGCGCATCATCGCGGCCGCCGCCATGCCCGTGGCGGTCGGCTGGCGCAAGCGGTTGTGGATCGCGGCGGCGATCGTGCCGGTCACGATCATCTCCGCCGGCATGATCGCCTATCGCACACCGGATCCCGCGCCCGTCGCGGAAAATCTCGGCGAGGTGCCGGCTGAGCATTATCGCCCGTTCGTCAATTTCTACGCGATGGGCCCGGCCTCGGTGTTCGCGATCTTCCGCGAGGGTGACGATCTCTATGGACAGCTCACCGGGCAGCGCAAGCTGCGCCTCACGGTCGGCAATGACGGCACGGCGTCCTACGCGTCGTCGTTCGGCGAGATCAGGTTCCCGCTCAATGCGGAGCGCCGGTCTTCCGAACTGATGCTGCACATGAATGGCCGCGACGTGCGGGCGGTTCGCGTCGCTGAAACGCCGACGCCGGCCGCCGATCCGGCGTCGCGCGACCAATATGTCGGCTGGTACAGGGTCGCGCCGAACCGCGTGCTCACCGTGCGGCGCGAGGGCGATCGCCTCCAGGTACAGGAAACCGTGCAGGGCGGTGCCACGCTGCTGGCCGAAGGTGCCGATGTCTTCTCGATTCAAGGCCGCAATCTCCTGATCTTCCTGCGCGACGGGCAGGCCAAGGTCTCGCGCGTGCTGGTCCAGAATGCGGTCTTCGGCGCCCGACTTGCGCCGCGGATCGACGCAGGCGTGGCGCAGGCGATCGAGGCCGACTTCGCACGCCGTATCGCGCAGGTTCCGGATCGCTTCCGGGAGCAGGTCCCTGCCGACGGCGGCAAGGAGATGATCCTGCGCGGGATCGAGGATCTGCGCCACGGCACGCCGAACTACGACCGCATGAGCGCGCCGCTCGCCGCCAAGGTGCACCTGCAGCTCGGCGAATTGACTGCGACGGTCGCAGCGCTCGGCGCGGTGGAATCGATCTTCTTTCGTGGTGTCGGCCCCGGCGGCTACGACATCTATGGCGCGAAGTTCGAGAACGGCACGGCGGAATTCCGCCTGCTGATCGATCCCGATGGCAAGGCCGGCGACGTGCTGCTCCGTCCCGATGGCAATAGCGAGATCGGAGGCATGGTCTCCTGTGCCGAGGAGCCGGACGTTCGCGGGCGCGCCGGCACCTCGCCGATCAGGGTCATGATCTACAACGACATGGGCGAGGACATCCAGGTCTTCAATCTCGACGCCGCAGGCAATCGCAAGACGCAGGGCGTGGTCAGGCCCGCCACCTCCTGGGCTTTCACGACCACTGTGAACAATCCGTGGATGATTGCCGACAAGTCCGGGCGGTGCCTCGAGGTCTTGATGCCGGGCCGGCAGACGCGCTTCCACAATGTCGAGGCGTCAAACCTCGCCGCGCGGCAGGGGCGTGCGGCACGCCGCGACGTTCCGATCGCCAATGGCGAGGATATGCTGCGCCGCTATATCGACGGCGTCGGCAAGGGGCAGCCGGACTATGATCTCATGACGACCGAGGTTGCCGATCTCACGCGTCAGCAGCTTCCGTTCGATCAGGCGATCCTGACCCGGCTCGGCACGCTGCGCGCAATCTCGTTCCGCGGCGTCACCGCGCTCGACAGCGACATCTACATCGCCCAGTTCGCCAACGGCTCGGCGGAATGGCGCATCGGCGTCAGGAACGGCACGATCACCAAGATCGCGCTCGGGCCGAGTTTCTAGACCTCTCACGCGCATCCGCCGGATTGCGGATGCGCGTTGGCTCGGTCGGGACAGCACGGTTGGGCTTTCAATCTCGGCTTGCGCCGATCCAGCTCTAGTGTTACACTTCGTAGCATTACGGATCGTAGCTTGATGGTGGCGACTTCGCTTCCGTCGGGCAGCTTGGAGAATTGGGCGTTCGCCATGAGCAATTCTGCAAAGGCCGAAGCAGTGCTGGCGCTTCATCGTTTCGGGATGGGGCCGCGACCGGGATCAATCGCCGCTGTCGGGACCGACCCGCGCGGCGCGCTGATCGCCGAACTCGACCGGCCGCTGGTGTTGAGCGCCGCCGCCAGCCTTCCCTCCAGTGCGAAAGCCTTTCGCACCGTGGCCGACGCCAATGCGCGGCGGGCGGCGCGCGCCAAGCAGGCGCAGCAGCAGGCGAAGAAGCAGCAGGTGGCTGCGGCGCCGGTCATGTCGGAAGATCAAACGCAAGGGCAGGTGCAGAGTTCAGGCACCGAGAAAGACGCGGCCGAAATGGCGGCCAAGCAGGCCGCCGAGGCTGTCCCCGATCCCGGACGTCCGATCTATTTGCAGGAAGCCAAGCTGCGCACGGAAGCCGCGCTCGGCGCCGACATCGGCTTCGCCGAGCGGCTGGTGTGGTTCTGGTCCAACCATTTCTGCATCTCGGCCTACAAGATCCAGAGCATGTCGGGTGCTTATGAGCGCGAGGCCGTTCGCGCCAATGCGCTCGGCCATTTCGTCGATCTGCTTCTGGCCGTCGAGGGCCATCCGGCGATGCTGTTCTATCTCGACAATCTCGGCTCGATGGGCGCGAACTCGATCGCCGGCATCAACCGCAGCCGCGGCCTCAACGAAAACATCGCGCGCGAGATCATGGAATTGCACACGCTGGGTGTTCGCACCGGCTATACCCAGGACGACGTGATCAGCTTCGCCAATGTGTTGACGGGATGGACGCTGGTTCCGCCCGGAGATAATCCCGAGCACGGCGGCGAATTCACCTTCAACCCGCGGCTCCACGAGCCCGGCGGGCAGACTGTGCTCGGCAAACGCTACGAGCAGGAGGACGCCGAGCAGGGCCGCGCCGTGCTGCGCGATCTCGCCGCACATCCGGCGACCGCGACCCATGTCGCGACCAAGCTCGCACGGCATTTCGTGGCCGACGAGCCGCCGCCGGCA
Organism: Bradyrhizobium sp. LTSP857; assembly: GCF_000938285.1. NCBI lineage: Bacteria > Pseudomonadati > Pseudomonadota > Alphaproteobacteria > Hyphomicrobiales > Nitrobacteraceae > Bradyrhizobium > Bradyrhizobium sp. LTSP857. The sequence goes on from NZ_JYMS01000038.1 coordinate 204,814, forward strand.
CTGGTCGAGCAGATGGCAAAGACCTTCCGCGACACCGAGGGCGATCTCAAGCAGGTCGCGATCACGATGGTCTCGTCGGACGAGGCCTGGCGCGGGCCGCCGTCAAAGCTCAAGCGTCCGGGCGAATGGGTCGTCGGCATGGTGCGCGCGACCGGCATCAAGGACGTCGATCCCACACGCTTCACCGCAGGCCAGGATCTTCTCGGCGAGGGGCTGTGGCGCCCGTCGGCGCCCAAGGGCTATCCAGATGACGAGGCAAGCTGGATCGACGGCGTGGGCCGGCGGCTCGACCTCGCCAATAATTTTTCCGAGCGTGTGGCGGCCACAGCCGATCCGCAAGCGATCATCGAGGACGTCTTCGCATCCGAGATCGCGCCCGAGGTGAAGCAAGCCGTCGGCCGCGCCGAGAGCCGGCAGCAGGCGCTGGCGTTGTTGTTCATGTCGGCAGATTTTCAGAGGAGGTGAGCATGGGCTTCGTCAATCATCTGCCCACGCGGCGCGAGCTTCTGGTTGGTTCCGGTGCGCTGTTCGCATGGAGCCAGATGCCGCGGCTTGCGCGGGCCGAAGGGCGCGATCCGCGTCTGCTCGTCGTCGTCCTGCGCGGCGCGCTCGACGGTCTTGGTGCGGTCGCACCCGTCGGCGATCCCGACTGGATTTCGCTGCGCGGCGATCGCGCGCTGGCGCTGGACGGCAAGCCGCCCGCGCTGCCGCTCGATGCGTTCTTTGCGCTCAATCCGGCGATGCCGAACCTGCACCGGCTCTACAAGAGCGGCAAGGCCTCGATCGTCCACGCCACCGCGACGCCCTATCGCGAGCGCTCGCATTTCGACGGCCAGGACGTTCTGGAGAGCGGGTTCACCAGGCCCGGCGCCACCAGTTCGGGATGGCTCAACCGTGCGCTGCTCGCGCTGGAATCGGGCGGCCGCGTCGACCCGCGCGGCAGCCGCGCGCTCGGCATCGGCTCGGTGACGCCGCTGGTGGTGCGCGGCTCGGCACCGGTGATGACATGGGTGCCGCAGAAATTGCTGCCGGCGAGCGAGGACACGCAGAACCGCCTGCTCGATCTCTACCAGCACACCGATCCGAAGCTCGCGACCGTGCTCCAGGCGCGGATGAAGCTCGCTTCGCTCGGCGGCGCGCCCGGCACCGGCGATCCGATGTCGGACGATCCGACATTGATGCCGCCCGGCATCGAGCGTGTGCGCGCCTACTTCGCCGAAGCCGCCGGCACCGCGGCGCGCTATCTTGCCAAGCCTGACGGCCCGCGTGTCGGCGCCATGGGTTTTGTCGGCTGGGACACGCACATCGCCGAAGGTGCTGCCTCGGGCCAGCTCTACAATCTGCTCGGTGCGCTCGACGGCGCCTTTGCCGCGATCGAACGCAACATGGGTGAGGTGTGGGGCGAGACGGTCGTCGCCGTCGTCACCGAGTTCGGCCGCACCGCGCGCATCAACGGCACGCAAGGCACCGACCACGGCACCGGCACAGTCGCCTTCCTCATCGGCGGCGCGCTCGCGGGCGGTCGTGTGATCGCGGACTGGCCGGGACTGAAGTCGGCGCAGCTGTTCGAGGACCGCGATCTCAAGCCGACCACCGATTTGCGCGCCGTGCTGAAGGGCCTGCTGAGGGATCATCTGCGCGTCGAGGAAAAGATTCTTGCTGAGACGGTCTTCCCCGGCAGCGCGGACGTCAAAGCGATGGGGGGCCTCGTCGGTTGACGACGCGGCCCTCGCAACCGGATCGGGTCCATGATGTGCGCACTGACACAACGGGAGCTCGACTTTCTCGCCGGCCTGAAAACCGGCTGGCGGTTGCTCTACCGGCGTGAGCTGGTGCGGCTTCTGAGGGGCGACGCCGAGACCGGCGAGGCCCGGCCGGAGACGCGCCCGATCCTCTGGCGCATCGTATCGAGCTGATTTTTCGCGAATCTGTCCCGATTCAGAACATCAACTGTGGTGGAATCGCCACAGCCGGCGCGAAACGATGGTGGCCGCAAGGCCGCTTTCCTTCAGCCAAGGTTCTGCCCCGATTGCCCACCGAAACTCAGGGTTGTTCGGAGGGCGCATCATGTCTCGCTTTGCAAATGCCGAAACTGCCCGGATTTCGCTGACATCCTCGTGTCGGTTGCTGCTCGTCGCCGTTGGTGCTGCATCGCTTGCGGCGTGCGCGCAATCGCCGGCCGGCCGCCAGAAAGCCGATCTTGCTCCGACCACGAGGCAAACCGCGATCGAGCGTCCGCACAGGGTGGCGGCGCTGCATCCGCGTCCGATCCACAGGCCGCGTCCGTCTGACGATGCAGCGAGTGCCAGGCAGACAGCGTCGCAGGGCGTTGCCAGCTTCTATTCGGATACGGAGACCGCGAGCGGCGAGAAGTTCGACAAGAACGAATTGACCGCGGCCCATCCCACGCTGCCGTTCGGCACAAAGCTGCGCGTCACCGATGTCTCCTCCGGCCGCTTCGTGACCGTCAGGGTCAACGATCGCGGGCCCTATGTTCGTGGGCGCGTGGTCGACATCTCTCCTTCCGCGGCCGAGGCGCTCGGCATGGTCGACAGGGGCGTCGCCAATGTCAGGCTCGACGTCGTGCGATAAGGCGCGATCGATCGACGTCGAAGCGTCGCGCTTAACCGGCTGTTAGCCGCTTCTCGCGCACCATGGCTGTCCAAACAAATCGCGGCTCCAAATTCGGAGCTTTTGGGGAGGCGGCGCTTGAACACGATCCAGTATCTCGAAGATCAGGCCGCACGCGCCGAGCGGCTCGCCAAACGGATCACGGATACGCGGACGATCGAACAGCTCCTGACCTTCGCGGGCGAACGCCGCCGCGAGATCGAGGTCATCGCCGGCAGGCGGCGCGCGTAACGCCTGCGATCGATCCATGCTCTGAACGCATTCGCCCTCGCCTCAAAGCGCGGAACTTCTTCTCTTCTCCTGCGTCATGAATAGGATTGAAGAGGAGGACGTCATGGGTTTTGGACGAGGTGCTTTGCTTTGGTTGCCTGGCGTGCCGCTGCCGATCGTTCTGCTGCTGGCATTGTTCTGGCATCACTAGATGCATGATCCGGAAGAGTGCGGAGCGGTTTTCCGGTAAGATCATGCTCAAACAAATATTGTTGCCACACGAAAAGCGCCGCGGAAGCGGCGCTTTTTTGTTGCCTGCGTTATTGAAGCGTATCGGTGAAGACGATGCGCGATCAGGTGTGGCTCTCGACGAAGTCGCTGAGGTAGTCCGGAAGCCGGATGCCATCGATATCGCAACGCGCGCGAATTTCGCCGGCGATCTCGGTCGAGATATCCTTCATCCAGTGTTCGAGCGTGTTGAAGGAGATCACCTTGATGGGGTCGTTGAAGCAACCGGCGACGAGCTCGCCGATCGTGGCCTCGAGGTCGCTGCGCTCGACGCGGATTTCAGTTCCCTTGTCGCGGCGATCGATCACCACGAACAGGGTCTGATCTGCGCCATAGGGCACGGTCGGACGAGACACACTGGCTTCAAGCATCTCAGGCACTCACGCCTTCTTTGGATTCTTGGCTTCCGATCCCCGATAACGGGAACAACTGGAAGAAGGTTCCTGGCAAGTCATAAGAAGCAAGTGAGAAGCTTGTCGCGCGGACGCCTTCAGAGGAATTCCCGCAGCCGTGACAGCTCGGTGACGTGCTCGGCCGACAAGATGTCCGTGACCAGCGGCGGCTGCGGCGCCGTGTGGATCTCATAGAGATGCCGGGTTGCCGCCGGCTTCTCCATGAAAGCCGAGATGCACTGGTCGAGCGTGCCTTGGCTCACCTGGTAGGATTCCCGCTCCGGCCTTCGCTGGTTTGCTAGCGATGGCCATTTATGCAGCACGGCGAGCACGCTGAAATCGACCTTTGAATCAACCGATACGCCACCCATCGTCCCCGCCTCACGCAAAAAGAACCCCAGCACGCAAGGCTTGCGTGCCGGGGCCCACACCAATCGCTGCATCTCAATGCCACGCAGCGACAACGCATCGGCCGGGAAATAGTTCCCCGGCGATGTGTGCGCCTCAGCTTGCGGCTGCCGCGATCCTGTGCCCCGGGCTGGCATGCCCATGGCTGTTCTCGTCGCCATGCCGGACCCCCGGCGGAAGCCCGGCAAAGCGGCGCAGGGCTTCGGCCATCTGGGTCCGGCCCTGGACGCCGGTGATCACCACGTCGACCATGGCAAAGGACGAGTGGAAATGCCCGCGCGCCTTGAGCTGCTCGACCGGGACGCCCGCGGCTGCCATCGCCTCGGCATAGGCGATGCCCTCGTCGCGCAAGGGATCGAACTCGCAGGTCACCACGAAGGCGGGCGGCAGGCCCGCCACCTTGCCGCGCAGCGGCGAGACGCGCGGATCGGTGCGGTCGGCCGGTGAGCAGTAGAGGTCCCAGAACCAGTACATCAGCGAACGCGTCAGGAAATAGCCGGTCGCATTGTCGTTGTAGGAGGGACGATCGAAGCTGCAGTCGGTCACCGGGCAGAGCAGGAGCTGGCCGGCGATCTCCGGGCCGCCGCGGTCGCGCGCGAGCTGGCAGGTGACGGCGGCGATATTGCCGCCTGCACTCCAGCCCGCCACCAGCACCGGGCCCGGCTGGCCGCCGAGCTCGGCTGCGTGCTCGGCGATCCAGCGCGTTGCCGCATAGCCGTCCTCGGCCGCCGTCGGGAAGCGATGCTCCGGCGCATGGCGATAGCCGATGCTGACGAAGATCATGCCGGTCCGCCGTACCATGTCGCGGCAGAACGGCTCGTCGGACTGTTCGTCGCCGAGCACCCAGCCGCCGCCGTGGAAATAGACCACGACCGGATGCGGCCCCGGTGCTGCGGGCTTGTAGACACGATAGGGAAGCGGTCCGTCGGTGCCCGGCAGCGTGCCGTCGACGATGTCGCCGATCGGCCGTCCCGCAGGGCGGCCCTTGTTGAACTCGTTGACGAAGGCGCACGCGCCTTGCGCGCCCATCGACTCGATCGGCGGCAGGTTCAGCGACGCGAGCAGGTTCAGCACCAGCCGCACATCGGGTTGCAGCTGCACTACCTCGCCGTCATTGCACTGCGCAGCGCCGTCGGGGCCGGTGAGCCTGAAGCCGAGCATGCCACGGCTCGTGACCTCGTCGCAGATGCTGCGATAGGGGCCGACGCCGCCGGTGTAGGGCATCAGGCCTTGCACCTTGCCGGGCACGTTGGCGCCCGTGTACCAGGTGTTGGCGAGCCGATGCAGCGTCACCATCGAGCAGTCGGTCATGTGCCGGCCCCAGCCGGCCTGCGCCGTCTCGGTCGGCTCGATCGTGGTGAAGCCGGCATCACGCAATGCTTTGAGGCGATCCACGACCCAGTCGACATGCTGCTCGATCGACACCGCCATGTTCGACAGCACCGACGGGCTGCCGGGCCCGGTGATCATGAAGAAGTTCGGGAAGCCTTCGACCGTCAGCCCGAGATAGCTCTGCGGCCCCTGCGCCCATACGTCGGTCAGCGACTTGCCGCCACGTCCGGTGATCGGATGCACGGCGCGGATCGCGCCGGTCATGGCGTCGAAGCCGGTCGCGAACACGATCACGTCGACATCGACGCTGCGCTTGCCGGTGGTGATGCTACCTGCGGTGATCGTCTTGATCGGCTCCTGCCGCAGATTGACCAGCGTGACGTTCGGCCGATTATAGGTCGCGTAGTAGTTGGTATCGAGGCAGGGACGCTTTGCGCCGAACGGATGATCATGCGGCATCAGTGCTGCCGCCGTCTCCGGATCCTTCACGGCAGCGCTAATCTTCTCGCGGATCAGCTCGCCGATCAGTGCATTGCCGTCGAAATCGACGCCCTGGTCGGCCCAGAGCTGGGTCAGGATGTGGACGAGGTCGCCGGCGGCCCAGGCGCGTTCGAAGCGCTCGCGGCGTTCGGCATCGCTCAATTGCCAGCTTACCACCGTCTGCTGCGGATATGGCACGCCGGTCATCGATTGGCGTGCCTGTTCGCGATAGGCCGCGCGGTCGCTCTGGAATAGATCCATGCGATCGGACGGAGAGGGGCCGTTGTGCGCGGGCAACGCGAAATTCGGCGTGCGCTGGAACACGGTCAGATGCGCGGCCTGTGCTGCGATCAACGGGATCGACTGAATGGCCGACGAGCCGGTGCCGATCACGGCGACGCGTTTTCCCGCGAGATTGACGCCGCCATGCGGCCAGCGTCCGGTGAAATACACCTCGCCCTTGAAATCCTTGACGCCGTCGATCTCCGGCGGCTTCGGTGCGGAGAGGCAGCCGGTGGCCATGATGTAGTGGCGGCAGGAGACCGGTGCACCGTTGTCGGTAGTCAGCTGCCAGCGCTCGGCCTTCTCGTCCCATTTGGCTTCGGTGACCTTGGTCTTGAAGCGGATGTCGCGGCGCAGATCATAGCGATCCGCGACAAAGCCGAGATAGCGCAGGATCTCGGGCTGGGCCGCGTATTTCTCCGACCAGGTCCAGGTTGTGTCGAGTTCCGGATCGAACGTATAGCTGTAGTCGATGGTCTGGATATCGCAACGCGCGCCCGGGTAGCGGTTCCAGTACCAGGTGCCGCCGACATCGCCAGCTTCGTCGAGACCGACGGCCGAGAGGCCGGCCTTGCGCAGGCGATGGAGAAGATAGAGGCCGGCAAATCCGGCGCCGACCACGGCAACATCGACTTGTTGAGCTGTTCCACTCGCCGCTTTGGACTCACGTGCGGCGACCATTGCGTCAGGCATGGTATTCCTCCCGTGTATTTTATTTTGCCGGCAGGCTAGCGCTGCAGGCTCGGCTTGTCATCAGAACAAGTGCAATCCTCGGTAGCCGTTTGCGGCGTCATCGTGGCCGCGCGAAGGTTGCTTCAATGCACGCATCGCGATGCACAATGGCCGTGATTGCCCGGGCTAATCATGTACGATCCGTCTGTGTATGCTTGCGGTTACTAGCCACGCGTACCGACCGGGCGTCATGACAGAGTTGAGTGAGCGGACCAAAGCCAACATGGACGTCGTCCTGGAGGAGACGTGCCGGCAATTGCCGCATGGCGGCGATCACGACAGCCGCCGGTTCATCGCCGAGCGCCTGATCGAGGCGGCGCGATCCGGCCATTCCACGCTCGGAGAACTCGGCATCATCGCGCGGCACGCGCTGGCGGAGATTATTGCCAAGGGCGGCTAGGTCCGCAATCGGGAAGCTTGCTTCGCCGCTGGCCGCAGACGTAACCTCCCGGGGAACCTTTCCGCGCATCGAGATCCCCGAAGATGCGATCCCTGCTTGCGCTTATTGCGGTTTCCGTCGTCCTTTGCTGCGCCGATGTGGCCGTGGCCCAACCGGTCGGCCAGTTCCCGTTCGCCTTGACGCGCGAGGGCCAGATGCTCGGCGCCGTCGAAGGCGAGGTGGCCTCCTTCAAAGGGCTTGCCTATGCGGCGCCGCCGGTCGGCGCACTCCGCTGGCGTCCGCCGCAGGCGATGCCCGAGAGTTCGGAGATGCGCACCGTCTACGACTACGGTGCGCCGTGCCTCCAGCCATCGCTGCGGGGCGCGAGCGAGGACTGCCTGACGCTCAACGTGTTTCGTCCGTTCGGCGTCGACGGCCCGTTGCCGGTGATGGTGTTCATCCACGGCGGCGATTTCGTCACGGGCACTGCGAACGATCCGCTGTTCGACGGTGCAAAGCTCGCGCAGGCCGGCCTCATCGTTGTGACGATGAATTATCGCCTGGGCGCGTTCGGCTGGCTCACGCATCCCGCACTGTCGGAAGGCGGCTCCGGCAATTACGGCCTGATGGACCAGATCGCGGCCCTGCATTGGGTGCACGACAACATCGCGGCCTTCGGCGGCGACCCCAACAACGTCACCCTGTTCGGCAATGGCGCTGGCGCGACTTCGATCGCGCTGTTGATGCTGTGCGCGCAATCGCGCGATCTGTTTCAGAAGGCCATTCTGCAATCGGTGCCTGGTCGGGCGCGCCTGCCTCCGTCACAAGAGGCAGACGCCGCGGGTCGGCAGTTCGTCGCAGCGTTCGGTCAGGGGGCAGATTTGCGCGCAGCCGAACCGGCGCGGCTGCTTGCCGCTGAACAACGTCTACTGGAAAAAGGGCCGCGCAGTTTTGCGCCGGCGGTAGATGGAAGCCTGGTGACGGAAGACATCGCTGCGGGATTTGCCGCAGGACACGAGAGCCGCATTCCCATGATCATCGGCTCGAATGACGATGAGACACGCTTTGACGGCGAGTTGGAGATCAAGAACGAGCTGTCGTCCTCAGGCGAGAGCATCGACGAGCTGCGCAGGCTCTATCCCGACGCCGCAAGGCTGTCAGACCTCGCGGCCAGTTTCTACACGGACAAGGTCTTCTCCGAGCCGGCGCGATTGCTGGCCCGGCTTCATGCCGCAACCGGCGCGCCGACCTTCCGCTATCGCTTTGCCTATGTGCCGGAAGCCCGGCGCGGCAATCCCGACGGGGGGGACGGGCGGGAGTTGCAATTCATCTTCGGTGTGGAAGGCGTGCCCGGTGCGGGCATCTTCTCGCGGCGGGATCGCGAGGTCGCAAACCGCTTGCGTGCCTATTGGATCAACTTTGCCAGGAGCGGCGATCCCAACGGCGCCGAGTTGCCGCATTGGGACGCGGCCGCAGACCGCGACCGCCTGTTGCTGATCGCGAATGATCACATCACGAGTGGCGACGACCCTTGGGTAGAGCGTCTGGACCGGCTCGCGCGTGAGAGCAAAAAATGAGTTGGATTTAAGCCGCGAGTTCGACGCGGGGCGCCGGGCTCAGCCGGTCTTCCTCCAGATAGTCCATCGCGCCGTCCTTCTCGACGGCATAGAACTGCAGGCCTTCTTTCGACCTGTAGGCGGCACGAACGACGCCGCGGCGGCCCTTGTCACTGTTGACGACGTCCCCCAGCGCAAACTTCTTCATCTCAACGACTCGCTTGTCTTCTGGCCGATTCCTTCGGCCACGCTTGATTGTGGGAGGCAAATCGTTAACGACTTGCTAACCATACGGGTTTGCCTATGCTCGCCACCGATTGCGCGACTGTTACACGCGCATGTTGCGAAACCGGCGAGCCGACATCCATGACGCGATTACCGACCTTCTTCCTGTCCCACGGCGGTGGCCCCTGGCCGTTCATGGAGGACAGGCGGGTGCAATATGCCAAGACCGCCGCGGAGTTCGGCCGGCTGCCGCAGCTTCTCACCGAGAAGCCGAAGGCGGTGCTCGTCATCACCGGCCACTGGGAGGCCGAGGCATTCACCGTGTCGACCTCGGCGCATCCGCCGATGGTGTACGACTATTACGGTTTCCCCGAGCACACCTATCACCTCAAATATCCGGCGCCGGGAAAGCCCGAGCTCGCCGCCGAGGTGAAGGCGTTGCTCACGCGCGCAGGCTTCGATTGTCGGGAAGATCCCAACCAGGGCTTTGATCACGGCACCTTCGTGCCGCTCGGCCTGATGTATCCGAATGCCGACATGCCGATCGTGCTGTTGTCGCTGAAGTCGACTTATGATGCGGCCGAGCACATTCGGGTCGGGCAGGCGGTCGCCTCGCTGCGCGATGAAGGCATTTTGATCGTCGGCAGCGGGCTCACCTATCACAATATGCGCGGTTTCGGGCGCGCCGAGTCCAAGCCGGTCTCGTATGATTTCGAGGCCTATCTGAACGATGCCATCGGTGCGCCGGATGCGGCGCGCCGCAACGCGATGCTTGTCGATTGGCAGAACGCGCCGAGCGCGCGTCTCGCCCATCCGCGCGAGGACCATCTGCTGCCGCTGATGGTGGCGGCCGGTGCTGCCGGCAGCGATGTCGGCACACGCGTTTTCGTCGATGAGGTCGCAAGCGTCGCGATGGCGTCGTACGTGTTTGGGTGAAGAGTCTCAGCCGTATCGCAGCTTCATCACCAGAATGCCGCCGGCGAGCAGCATGGTGACGGCGTTGGCGGCGACGAGAGGCGCATCACCTGAAAGCAGGCCGTAGATGAGCCAGAGCGCCAGGCCCAGCACCATGATCAGGAACATGCCGAGCGAAATGTCGCGCGCCGAGCGGGTCTTCCAGACTTTGATGACTTGCGGCGCATAAGCGACGGTGGTGCAGGTGGCGGCTGCAAAGCCGATCAGCTTGATCGCGAAGGGTTCCATGCGGGCTCAATAGCATGGATTCTATGGTGGTCACGCCGTGCGGCGGGATGCCACGAGGTCGCGATAGAGCGTGGCGTACTCGCCCGCCCGGTTGCGCCAGGAGACGTCGGTCGCGAGGCCAGCCAGCTGCAATTGTCGCCATGCCGGCTTGTCATGGAAGGCCAAGCTCGCGCGTGCCAGCGCCGCCGAGAGATTTTCGGATGTGACCGGTCCGAACGTGAAGCCCGTCGCGGCGTCGGTAACGGTATCCGCGAGACCCCCGACGCGCGACACGATCGGCACAGCGCCATAGCGCAGCGCGCAGAGCTGGGTCAGGCCGCACGGCTCGAACCGCGACGGCACCAGAAGCGCATCGGAGCCGGCCTGAATCAGATGCGCGAGCGCCTCGTCATAGCCGATCACGGCCGCGATCCGGCCCGGATGCCCGCGTGCGGTCCCCTGGTAGCGATCCTGTAACTCAGCATCGCCACTGCCGAGCAGGGCCAGTTGCATTCCATCGCCGAGGATGGTGGGCATCGCCTTGAGCAGGAGATCGAGCCCCTTCTGCCACGACAGACGGCTGATGACGCCGAGCAGGAGCGCATCCGGTCGCGGATCGAGGCCGAGCCGTTGTTGCAGCGCTGCCTTGTTGGCCGAACGGAATGGCAGCTCCTCGGCGCTGAAGCGATAGGCGATGTGCGGATCGGTGTGCGGATTCCAGACCGAGATGTCGATGCCGTTGAGGATGCCGCTCAGCACGCTTGCGCGCTCGCGCAGGAGGCCACCGAACCCCATGCCACCCTCGTCGCTCTGGATCTCCCGCGCATAGGTCGGTGATACCGTGGTGATGCGATCGGCGAGTTGCAGCCCGGCTTTCAGGAAGCTGATGCCGCCGAAATATTCGACGCCATCGACGTTGAAGGAGTCCCAGGGCAGGCCGATCGAACCGACCAGCTCGCGCGAAAACTTGCCCTGATAGGCCATGTTGTGAATGGTCATCACGGTGCCGGGTCGCGGGCGGTTGTCATAGTGCAGATAGGCCGGCGCGAGCCCCGCCTGCCAATCATGAGCGTGCACGACATCGGGCACGAAGGCGGGGACAAGGCCGTGGCCGATATCGGCGGCGATGCGCGACAGCGCTGCGAAGCGCACGCCATTGTCGGGCCAGTCGACGCCATCAGCGGTGACGTAGGGGTTGCCGGGTCGCTCGTAGAGATGCGGCACGTCCAGGACGAACAGATCGAGCCCGTCGCGCGCGCCCGCGAGCAGGCGGCCCGGGCCACCGAAATAATCCGGCCAGCGCCGGATCTCCTCCGCGCCTGAGAGCAGCCGCATCACGTCGGGATAGCCCGGCATCAGCGTGCGCATCTCGACCCCATGCGCCTTCAGCGCAATCGGCAGCGCGCCGGCGACATCCGCAAGGCCGCCGGTCTTGATAATGGGATAGACTTCGGAAGCGACCGCGAGGACGCGAACAGGCGTCATGTATTCAGCCTGTCGATCATCGGCTGGGTGATGAGCGAGATTCCCTGCTCGGTGGTGCGGAAGCGTTTGGCGTCGAGCTCGGGATCCTCACCAACGACAAGCCCCTCGGGGATTTCGATGCCGCGGTCGATTACGACATTCTTCAGCCGGGCGCCGCGCCCGACGTTCACGTAGGGCATGATCACGGCGTTCTCGACACTGGCGTAGGAGTTGATGCGCACGCCGGTGAACAGCAGCGAACGGCGCAGCGAGGCACCCGAGATGATGCAGCCGCCCGAGACCAGCGAGCTCACGGCGTAACCGCGCCGGCTCTCCTCGTCATGGACGAATTTCGCGGGCGGCGTGATCTCGGAATAAGACCAGATCGGCCAGGCGCGGTCGAACAAATCGAGCTCCGGCACCACGTCGGTGAGGTCGATGTTGGCGGCCCAATACGCATCGACCGTTCCGACATCGCGCCAGTAGGAGCGCGGTTCGGTACCGGTCCGCACGCAGGAGGTCGAGAACTGATGCGCGATGGCGCGGCCGTTCTTGACGATGTAGGGAATGATGTCCTTACCAAAATCGTGATTGGAGTGCGGGTCCTCGGCGTCGCGCTTGAGCTGGTCGAACAGGAATTTCGTGTCGAACACGTAGATACCCATGCTGGCGAGCGAGACGTCCGGCTTGCCCGGCATCGGCGGCGGATCGGCCGGCTTTTCCAGGAACTCCTGGATCCAGCCGTTCTCGTCGATATGCATGATGCCGAAGCCGGACGATTCCGCGCGCGGCATTTCCAGGCAGCCGACCGTGACGTCGGCGCCGCTGTCGACATGCTGCCGCAGCATCACCTCGTAATCCATCTTGTAGATGTGGTCGCCGGCGAGCACCACGATGAAGCGGGCGTTGTGCGACTCGATGATGTCGATGTTCTGGTAGATCGCATCCGCCGTGCCGACATACCACATGCTCTCCGACACGCGCTGGCTCGCGGGCAGGATGTCAAAACTCTCGTTGCGCTCGGGGCGGAAGAAGTTCCAACCCATCTGAAGATGCCGGATCAGGCTGTGCGCCTTGTACTGGGTCGCGACCGCGATGCGTCGGATGCCGGAGTTCACCGCGTTCGACAGTGCGAAATCGATGATGCGGGATTTGCCGCCGAAATAGACCGCTGGCTTGGCGCGCCGGTCGGTCAGCTCCAGCAGCCGGCTGCCGCGTCCGCCGGCGAGGACGAACGCCAGCGCCTGGCGGGCAAGCGGCTCATTTCCGGCGGCACTCATGTCATCCTCCCACACTTTGGCACATGCCAAGACTTTCGCGAAAAGCGGCTTTCGCGAAAAGCCTTTCGGCCGCGCATCATTGGAACCGATAGTAACGGTACCAATGGTAAATCGGGAAGATGCTTGTTGGTTGCGAACGCGCAGGAAGCTTAACGCTTTGCCGCCGCGCTCAGCCCTCTGGCGCCGTCGTACCGGTGTCACATCGGCGTAGTGGAGGCATCGCCGGCTGATCACAATTAAGGCAGATCCGGGCGTCTTGTGCGCTGCACGCAAATTCGAGACTTTCGGGCTTGCCGGCTGTCCGGCAAGCCCGCTGGTTCGTCACCGACAGACATAGGCTCCGTTGACGTAGACGCGAGCGCATGTGCCCACAGCCGCCGCACCGACGGCCGCGCCACCGACAACGGCGCGCCGCGTGGTGCGCCGCGCAACGCCGGCCACGCTGACGGGTGTCAAGGGCCGTCCGACCCTGGCTTCTGCGCTGCTGATCGACAGCGAGAGGCCGTCGGTGGATGAGCGTTCAAATGAGCCTGATAGCCCAAGAGCGGCAACCAACGCGGCCAGTATCAGCATTCCGGGCCTGCAATGTTTCATTTTAACCTCCCGTCTTCAGAGTGAGAGGTCATCGGCTCACGCTTCCCATGGCAGACCATTGATCAGGATCAATGGATTGCGAAGGGGTGTGAGTGTGGACGAGCACACGGATACCGGTTTCGATGCCTGAGATCGGCGGCAACCGACTAGAGAGATAGCCAGACGATCAGGCTCATGCAGGCGAAATGCGCGAGCACGATCGCAGCGAGATGCAGCGGGCCGGCCTTGAGACGGAGCCCGCTCATCTCGCCGCCTCCGTTTAGTTCGATCCGGCCGCCGCGGCGGTGAAACTGCGGTCCACGGCCTGGCTGACGTCGAGCTTCTTCGTCAGGATGCCGTAGCGCGTCGAGCGGTCCGAGGCCTCCTGGACTTCCTTCACCACGTTCTCATCGATCACGATCGGGCTGGTGCGCTGTGCCGTGTAGGCCGACAGCAACACGTCCTCGGGCAGCTTGGTCAGCTCGGCCGTGCTCTTGGCGTATTCGCCGAGATGATCCAGCGACCAGAGCCGCGCCTTGTTCAGCCGCTGCAACAGGTCCTGCACCGCCGCGCGCTTGGTGGCGATGGCATTGTCGGAGGCGACGATGAAGGTGATGGTCGGCGTCAGGCCCTCGCCATCGGCGATGACCCGCGCCTTGTCTTTCAAAGTCGCGAACGAGACGTAGGGCTCCCACACCGCCCACGCGTCGATCGAGCCGGCGACCAGCGCGATCTTGGCGTCGACCGGACCCAGCGGCGCAAAGGTCGCATCCTCCAGCTTGATCTGCGCTTTCTCAAGCGTCGCATCGATCAGGAACTGACCCCAGCCGCCGCGGGTGCCGGCGAGACGTTTTCCCTTGAGGTCGGCGGCAGATTTGATCGGCGAATCCTGGCGCACCAGGATCGCCTGCGTCTTCGCATCCGACTTGGTGCCGCCGATCGCCTTGATCGGCGCACCGGCCGCGTAGACCGACAGGAAGGAGAGATCGCCGGTATAGCCGACGTCGAGCGCACCGGCGTTGAGCGCTTCCAGGATGGGCGCTGCGGCGGGGAATTCCGACCATTCGATCTTGTAGGGCAGGTCCTTCGCATAACCTGAGATATCGAGCAGCGAGCGGTTGCCACCCTTCTGGTCGCCGACGCGCAGCACGACCGTGTCGGCCGCGAACGATGCGGCCGCTGTCGACAAGGTCACGGCCGCGGCGAAGAGCGAGACCGCAAGCCTGCGTGTGATGGGATAGTCGTGGGAGTTGATGCTCATATGATCCGTCATGTTGCGTTGCTCACGGTGCGTGAGCGAACGATGCAGCTGGATGATCAAGTCTATGAGTGCGCGATGCGCAGTCAATGAAATGGCCATCCGTATTGCGCGCACGACGAGCAAGGACGTTTCAACGAATGGCCACTTTCGAGAACGTGCCGTGCACGCGCGCGAAATTGCGCGAAAATAGTGCAGGTGACGGAGTCGTGGCTGGGAGAACCAGCCAAAGCGGCGGCGAAAATCGTTTCATCGTTCCCGAGCGTACCGGTGGAGAGAATGACTTCGCCGCGCATCACATTCGAAATTCCATTTCATTGACGATGCGGCCAGCGCGCCGCATGATTTGCGCATCGCATCAAGCGGCGCGTGATCGCCGACAGCAAGATTTTTCTCTCACCGCAGCTCCGCACGGAACATGCGCAACGCGGGGCGTTGCGCAGACAGCGAAGCTGTGCCAGCGCAGGAGCAGGGACCGATGAGCAACGACAACAAGCACGGCGGATCCCGCCTCGACCGGCGCCATCTGCTCCAGGCCGGGCTTGCGGCGGCCTTCGCCGCGCCGCTCGGCGCATTGGGCGCGCAGGCTTTTGCGCCTCGCGCGGTCGCGCCCGGCATCGATCTCTCGGAATTCCCGCTGTGCCAGACGGCCTCCGATGCCCCCGCGCTTACCGGTGCGCCGCGCAAGCTGAAATTGTCGTGGAACGCTGGCGCGGTCTGCCTCGCGCCGCTGCCGGTCGCCATCGAGCACGGCTTCTTCCAGAAGCAGAATCTCGACGTCGAGCTCGTCAACTACTCCGGCTCGACCGACCAGTTGCTCGAGGCGATCGCGACGGGAAAAAGCGACGCCGGGCTCGGCATGGCGCTGCGCTGGTTGAAGCCGCTGGAGCAGGGCTTTGACGTCAAGATCGCTGCCGGCACCCATGGCGGCTGCATGCGCGTGCTGTCGCGCGCTGATTCCGGCGTGAGCAAGCTTGCCGATCTCAAGGGCAAGATCGTCGCGGTCGGCGACCTCGCCGGTCCCGACAAGAACTTCTTCTCGATCCAATTGGCGAAACTCGGCATCGATCCGAACAAGGATGTCGACTGGCGCGCCTATCCCGGCAATTTGCTCGATGTCGCGGTCCAGAAGGGCGAGGTGCAGGCCTTCCTGTCGTCCGATCCACTGGCCTATCTCTGGCTGAAGGATGCCCAGTACAAGGAGGTCGCCTCCAACCTCGACGGAGACTACCGCGACAAGAGCTGCTGCATCGTGGGTCTCCGTGGCAGCCTGGTGCGCGAGGAGCCGCAGGTCGCGCGCGCTCTCACGCAGGCGCTGCTCGACGCTGCGATGTTCACCTCGCAGAACCCGGCGGTGGCGGCAAAATCGTTCCAGCCCTACGCGCCGAAAGCGGCATCGCTTGCCGATATCGAAGGCATGGTGCGCTATCACACGCACCACCATCATCCCACGGGCGAGGTGCTGAAGCGCGAGCTCAAGGCCTATGCCGATGATCTGAAGAGCGTTCAGGTTTTCAAGCAGAGCACCGATACCGCCAAATTCGCGGAGCGCATCTATGTCGACGTATTCGCTGTCTGACGGCCTCGCGTCGGGCGCGCCGCGGGTCTCGCGCGCGCCCTTGCTTGCGTGGGTGCGAGAGTCCGGCGCGGGCGTTGCCGCGAGCATCGCCTGGATCGCCTTCGGCCTGTCGTGTCTGCTGTGGGAGGATGTCGGCGACTGGTCGCGCACGCATTCGCTCGGTATTGCCGCCTTCATCGTTGCTGCGGTCGCCCTGTTCGGAACCGTCGGCGCCGATTATCTGGGATCGGCAGGCCGTGCCTTGCGCCAGCGCGCAGCCTGGCTCGTCGCGCTCGGCGCCTTCCTGACGCTGTGGGAGCTCGCGACCGCAAAGTTCGCCTGGCTGCCGCTGCCATTCTTTCCGCCGCCACAGTCGATCATCGAGGTCTATACCGACGATCTGCCAAAGCTGCTCGACAGCGTCTTTGCCTCGGTCAAGCTTCAGCTCGGCGGTTATCTCATCGGCGCTGCGGTCGGCTTTTTGACCGGCGTCTCGATCGGCTGGTCGCGCGCGGTCGGCTATTGGGTGCATCCAGTGCTGCGCTTCATCGGCCCGCTGCCGGCGACCGCCTGGCTGCCGATCGCTTTCTTCACGTTTCCGTCGAGCTGGAGCGCCTCGACCTTCCTGATCGCACTCGCGACCGGTTTTCCTGTCACGGTGCTGACCTGGTCGGGCGTAGCGAGCGTCAGCAGCGCCTATTACGACGTCGCGCGCACCCTGGGTGCAAAGCCCTCCTTCCTGGTGCTGAAGGTCGCGATCCCCGCCGCACTGCCGCATGTCTTCGTCGGCCTGTTCATGGGCCTCGGCTCGTCCTTCGCTGTGCTCGTCGTTGCCGAAATGATCGGCGTCAAGGCTGGGCTCGGCTGGTACCTGCAATGGGCGCAGGGCTGGGCCGCCTACGCCAACATGTATGCGGCGCTGATCGTGATGTCGCTGCTCTGCTCCGGCGCGATCACGCTGCTGTTCGCGATCCGCGACCGCCTGCTGGTCTGGCAGAAGGGGACCGTGAAATGGTAGAAGCAGCTCTCGCCGAAGCCGTCACGCATTCGGCCGCCGGCGCCGCGCTCGACATCGAGCAGGTGAGCCACGCCTTCGACATCGACGGCGCCGAGCTGCCGGTGCTCAGCGACGTCAGCATCTCGGTCGAGCCCGGCGAATTCGTCGCGCTGCTCGGCCCTTCCGGCTGCGGCAAGTCGACGTTGCTGCGGCTCGTCGCAGGTCTCGACAAACCCAGGGCGGGAGCACTGCGCGAGGACGAGGTCCGCATCAAAAGTCCGCATCCTTCGCGCGTCGTCGTGTTCCAGGATCCGACGCTGTTTCCCTGGCGCTCGGTCTGGGACAACGTCGCGCTGGGGCTGGAAGCTCAGGGCATTTTGAAGAGCCAGCGTCACCGCGTCGATGCCGCGCTGGACCTCGTCGGGCTGGCGGATTTCCGCAATGCCTATCCGCACCAGCTTTCCGGCGGCATGGCGCAGCGCGTCGCGCTGGCCCGCGCGCTGGTCAATGATCCCAAAATCCTGATCCTTGACGAGCCGCTCGGCAAGCTCGACTCGCTCACCCGCATCACCATGCAGGCCGAGCTCGTCTCGCTGTGGCAGCGCAAGGGCTTTACCACGTTGCTGGTGACGCATGATGCCGAGGAGGCGCTCGTGCTCGCCAACCGCGTCATTGTCTTCAGCGACCGCCCGGCACGGGTCAAGGCCGACATCCGTGTCGATCGGCCCTATCCGCGCCATCGCGGCGATCCATATCTTGCGGATCTGCGCCGCCAGATCCTCGGCCTTCTGGGATTAGATGTCACATGGTAACGTCCATAGCCAAAGGGCGCACAGCCCATAGCGAACCCGACTACATCGCGCGCGCCGAGGCGCTGGCGGAAACCTTCGCTGCGCGCGCAGCGGAACACGACCGCTCCGGCAGCTTCCCCTTCGAGAATTTTCGGGAGCTCTCGGAAGCAAGCCTGCTGTCGCTGACGGTGCCGGCGGCCCATGGGGGAGCAGGCGCCGACGCAAGATATACCGCGCGCGTCCTCGGCATCATTGGTAAGGCTGATCCGTCGACCGCGCTGGTGCTGTCGATGCACTACATCAACCATCTGGTGATGGGGCGGAGCCCGACCTGGCCGCTACGTCTGTCACGCAAGCTTGCGCGCGAGACGGTCGAGGGCCTTGCCCTCGTCAACGCGCTGCGCGTCGAGCCTGAGCTCGGCTCGCCCGCGCGCGGCGGCCTGCCGGCGACGATCGCGCGGCGCACCGAGACCGGCTGGCGCCTGACCGGCCACAAGATCTATTCGACGGGCTCGCCGATCCTGAAATGGTATCTGGTCTGGGCGCGGACCGACGAGGCTGAGCCGCGGGTCGGCCAGTTCCTGGTGCCGGCGGTCCTGCCGGGCACGCGCATCGTCGAGACCTGGGACCATCACGGCCTGCGCGCCAGCGGCAGTCATGACGTCATCTTCGACGACGTCGTCATCCCGCTCGACGCCGAGGTGGATGTTCGCAAGCCCGCGGATTGGAGTGCACGCGACGTTACACAGGCGACCGTCCACACGGTTTTCGTTGCGGCGATCTATGACGGTGTCGCGCGAGCTGCGCGCGACTGGCTGGTCACCTTCCTGAAGCAGCGCGTTCCCGCCAGCCTCGGCGCGCCGCTCGCGACCTTGCCGCGCGCGCAGGAGATTCTTGGCGCCATCGAGGCCCGTCTCGCAGTCAGTGCGCGGTTGCTTGATTCCTTCGCTGGCGATTTCGACGATGGTGTCGAACTGTCCACGGGCGAATCCAATGCCGTCAAGCTGACCGTGACCAACAATGCCGTTGCCGTGGTCGAGGACGCACTGTCGCTCACCGGCAATCACGGCCTCAGCCGCACCAATCCGCTGGAGCGGCACTATCGCGACGTTCTGTGCGGCCGCGTGCACACGCCGCAGGACGATTCCACCCGTATCGGCCTCGGCCGTGCCGCATTGGGCCTTTAGGTTTTCGCCAAACAATCAGGGAGACGATCATGTCGGTCGAGTTCATCGGCTTTATCGCGAACAGCAACGCTTCAGAGACTATCGTGCGCCAGGGTCCGGTGCTCGATCCGGCCTATATCGAGACGGTCGCGAAGGCGCACGAGCTTGCCGGTTTCGACCGTGCGCTGCTGGCGTTCCATTCGACCACGCCGGATGCGCTCCAGGTCGCCCAGCATGTGCTGACCATCACCAAGAAGCTCAAGGTGATGATCGCGCAGCGCCCGGGCTTTACCGCGCCGACGCTGCTGGCACGTCAGCTTGCCACGCTTGACCAATTCTATGGCGGCCGCGTCTCGCTGCACGTCATCACCGGTGGCAATGCGATCGAGCTGCGCCAGGATGGCAACACGCTCGACGACAAGGACGAGCGTTACGCCCGAACCAGCGAATTCCTCGATGTGGTGCGGCTGGAATGGACCAGCGAGAAGCCGTTCAACTACAGCGGCAAGTACTACAACGTCGAGAACGGCTTCTCGCAGGTGAAGCCGCTCCAGAAGGGGGGCATCTACACCTTCGTCGGCGGCGGCTCCGATGCCGCAATCGAGGTCTCGGGCAAGCATGCCGACACGTTTGCGCTGTGGGGCGAATCCTACGCCCAGGTGCGCGACGTCACCGCGCGCGTGCGTGCGGCGGCCGCGAAGCACGGGCGGCCAAGCCCGCGCTTCAGCCTGTCGGTGCGGCCGATCCTTGCCGACACCGAGGAGAAGGCCTGGCAGAAGGCCGAGACGATTCTGGAGCAGGCCACCGCGCTCCAGGACCAGACCGGCTATCGCCGGCCCAATCACGCGACCGACGGCGCCAAGCGGTTGCTGGCGCTGGCCGACCAGGGCACGCGCATCGACAAGCGGCTGTGGACCGAGATCGCAAAGCTCACCGGCGCCAACAGCAACACCACCGCGCTGGTCGGAACGCCCGAGCAGGTCGCCGAGGTCTTCGCCGACTATTACGATCTCGGCGTCAGCCACTTCCTGATCCGCGGCTTCGATCCGCTTCCCGACGCCATCGAATATGGCCGTGAGCTGATCCCGCTGACGCGCAAGCTCATTGCCGAGCGCCAGGTCGCACGCGGCGAGGCGGCGGAATGATCCGCCTCATGCTGGCCGGTGCGCTGCTGTTCGGCTCGTTCGAGCTGGCGGCGGCGCAAACCACCCTCCGGGTCGGCGACCAGAAGGGCAATTCGCAGGCCGTGATGGAAGCGGCGGGCGTATTGAAGGACGTCCCCTACAAGATCGAGTGGAAGGAGTTTCCCGCCGCCGCGCCGCTGCTGGAGGCGCTGAGCGCCGGCGCCATCGAGACCGGGCTCGTTGGCGATGCGCCCTTCACCTTCGCTGCCGCCTCCGGAGCGCCTGTGAAGGCGATTGCCGCGATCCGGCAGACGGGCGAGGGGCTTGCCATTCTCGTGCCGGAGAATTCGCCGATCAAAAGCTTCGCCGATCTGCGCGGCAAGAAGATCGCGACCGGCCGCGGTTCAATCGGCCATCAGTTGATCCTCGCAGCGCTGGAGAAGAATGGCTGGAGTGCGAACGACGTGCAGCTCGCATTCCTGGCGCCGTCGGATGCCAAGATCGCCTACACGCAAGGCTCGGTCGATGCCTGGTCGACCTGGGAGCCCTATGTGAGCCAGGAGGAGGTGCTGTTCAAATCACGCCGCATCATCACCTCGGAGGGCCTGACACCGGGCTTGAGTTTTCAGGTGGCGCGGCCGGATGCGATCCGCGACAAGCGCGCGGAGCTGACGGACTTCATCCGCCGCCTCACGGTGGCACGCGCATGGTCGCTGACGAACGTGAATGGCTATGCCGAGACCTGGGGCAAGCTGATGAACATCCCGACAGCCGTCCCGCAGAACTGGCTGTCGCGCGCAAAGATCCGGATCGCTCCGATCGACGACGGCGTGGTCGCGGACGAGCAGAGCACGATCGATCTCTATTTCCGCTGGGGCTTGATCAAGCAGAAGCTCGATGCGACGGAGGTGGTCGACCGCTCGTTTGCGGATGCGATCGCGAAGGCGGGGTTGTAGCCAACTCTCGTGTCCCGGACGCGGTTCTTACCCTCTCCCCTTGTGAGGGCTTTGCACAATCGGCTGCACGTGATTCTTTGAATCATGGCTGATTCTAGCGAGGGGAGCCATGGTTGAGCGCAATGTCGGTCAGATGAGCTTGGCGGATGGCCTGGTTCGGGCACCGCGAAGCAGCATCCTGGATGAGGTGGAGGCTGTTGTGGATTGGGCGCCGCTGCGCTCGCTGCTTGGCAAGCGGGGCGGCGATGGTGCCGGCAACAGCAGCTATCCGGCGGAAGTCTTGCTTCGCTGCTTGCTCGCCGGGATCTGGCACAATCTGTCTGATCCCGCGCTGGAAGCGGCCATTGCAGACCGGTTGTCGTTCCGCCGCTTTGTTGGTCTGAGCCTGCACGATCAGACCCCGGATCACACGACATTGTGGCGGTTTCGGCAGGAACTCGCCAAGGACGGTCTGATCGAGAAGATCTTCACTGAGATCAATCGGCAGTTGGAGGCCAAGAAGCTGATCCTCAAGCAGGGAACGCTGGTCGACGCCTCGTTAATCGCGGCACGAGCCACTCCGCCCCGCAAGGCACGCAAGGATGGCGAGGATACGCCACCCAAACCATCTGCGGATCGCGATGCTCGCTGGGGCCGGAAAGGCAAAAAGAGCGTGTTCGGCTATAAAATCCACACGGGCGTGGATGCAGGTCACACCCTCATTCGTCGCGTCCATGTGACGGACGCCTCAATCACCGATACCGAGCCAGCGGATCGTCTGTTCTGCGGCGATGAGGCCGCGGTCTATGGCGATCAGGCCTACTACACGCATGCCCGGCACGCGCGTCTTAAAGAAGCTGGCATCAAGGACCGCCTGATGCATCGGCCCAACAAGCATCATCCCGAACTGCCGCCGCGGCAGAAGCTGCGCAACAAACTAATCGCCAAGGTGCGCGCCGCCGTCGAGCGTCCGTACGCCGTGTTCAAGGAGCATTATGGTCTCCGGCGGATGCGCTTCTTCAACTTCGAGCGCAATCAGGTGCACATCGTGCTGGCCTGCTGCGCCTACAACCTACGGCGTGCGGCCGGCGCATTGGCCGCACAACGCCAGGAGTCCGTCTCCGCATGAAAAAACAGAGGACAACAGGGGATGAAATGA